>JBBSFV010000001.1:0-118324 GCA_038254775.1 Terriglobales bacterium
AATGGATCGCGCCGCTGGCGTCGCGACGAGCGATACGTTTGCCATTGACGAAGATGAACTCGCGCTGGATGGTCCCGCCCAAGTCGCTCTCCGCGATCGGCCCTGCGGTGAATGAGGCTCCCCAGTAGAGCGTGCCGTTCAACTTCTTCACCCGCACGCCGTCGCCGTCATAGGTATAGGCCACGCCGGCGGCCTGGGTGATGCGCGATTCCGCGTCATAGGGATAACCGCCCGCGCAATTACTTAGGGCGTTATAGTTGCCCGCCGCGTCATAGCAGAAGTCAACGATGCGGTTCAGGCTGTTGCTGGTCTGGTCAAAATTCTGCGCCAGCGGCATGGTGAGATAGGGCAGCATCTTGTTGAGATTGCCCCATGCGTCAATGCTGAACGTATTGCCCCAGGTATTCGCGTTCGGTGTATAGGCCGCTGCGATGCGGTTGAGGCCGTCATAGGTGAAGGCGGCGCTGCGCGCGGAGTTGCGGTTATTGGTGATGCCGAGAACGTTGCCATTGTCGGCGGCGCCGAAGCCGAAGTCATAACTCAGGCTCAGCAGCGCGGTGCCTGCGGCGTTCGTCGCCTTCAGCCAGATGGGTTGCAACCGGCTGTTGTATTTGTCGTCGAGATCGATCCCCGCATAGGTTGCCGATTGCCCGCGCTTACCCGCCATCAAAGCGCCGTGCGGCCAGTAGGTTGCCGCACTTAGATACTTGTTGCCGGCGCCGTCGATGGCGGAGACAAGCCGGCCAGCCGCGTCATAGGCATAGCTCACTACCATTCCGCTGGGATAGGTGATGCTCTGGACGGAACCATCGGGATTGTAAGAGGTGGCGATGTTTTTTAACCCCAGGCCGGTAAAGGTCTTGCGCGAGGTGAGGACGCGGCCCATGGAATCGTAATTCCATGCGCTGCTGCCGGAGGCATCCGTCATGCTGGTGCGACGTCCTATGCCATTGTCCGCAGAAGTTCCTAAGATCGAGCTGGCGTCAAAGCCGTAATGGATGGCGGGATCATTGTTCGAGTAGGTTTTGTCCGTCAGCCGATCCAATGCGTCGTAGGCATACGTAGTGGTGATGTTGCGAGCATCTGTCTTCTTGAGAAGATTGCCATTGGGGTCGTATCCATTGATGCACGAAGATCCGCTCCAAATGCCGTAGCAAACCTTTCCAGTTTCTGGGTTCTTGCTGGTGATCAGTCTGGAGAGCGCGTCATAGGTAAAACGCCGGACGCGCCAAGCGCTTAAAGCGTCACTGGATTCCGGAGATGAGCATCCCGTGCCAGTAACGTTCCCTTGCTGCTCCACGCAATTGGGGTTTCCCAACACGTCATAGACATACTTCGTAATGTATGGAGTACTCAAGGACCACGTGTTGGTGGCAGGAACGGCTGGAGTCCCATCTGTGCCGCCGGTCATTGTGGCTGCGGAATTGGACGAACTGAAGGAGGAGCTACTGAAATGCGATGAGTCATAGCTGCGTGAAGAAGAAAGGCTGTAGTTCGTGGCTGCTCCGCTGGTCTTGCTGCTAAAAGAGACAGTACCGGAGCTGGACGATGCGCTAACAGGAGCGGCGGCGTCACCGTTGAATGCAGACGCCAAAGCCGAAGCAATGGAAGCGGTGGTACTGTTCTGTCCCCAAGACACGCTTTTGGTGCTGCTGCCGACTGTGATGGTCGCATTGCCGGTGTCATAAACAGTCGATGTGACCGCGTTCACCCCACCAGTTAAAGCGTTACCCGATGGGGTCGTCACGAAGGACGCATTGGAGAACCACGTAGGCTTGCTTGTGGCAGACGAACTTGAAAGCGAGTAGTTGGTCGCGGTCCCGCTTTGCTTCGCGGTAAAGGTGATCGCGCTGCCGCTCACCGCCGCGGTCACCGCAGAAGTTGCATCACTATTGAAAGCGGAAGCTAGACTCGAGGCCAAACCGACGGAGGTAGAATTTTGTCCGTAGGTCACTGTCTTACTGAGGCCATTCACCGCGATCTGCACTGTGCCCGTATCCCAAATGGTGCTGCAGTTTGGATTGGTATTTGGGCAGATGATGTCAGGATCGAAGGTTGACTGCTCTGTTCCAGAGATGGTGACTGAACCCCTGCCCGGGCTGGCATTTTGGGTCTGCACAATTGCATTTTGTTCTGTGCCACTCCAAGTCACGCTTCCAGTGCTTCCCGTGGCCGGAGTGCCTGCACTTCCACCGGACGGGATTAAGCCAGGTTCATCCACTTCAACCAGGCGACCCAGCGCATCAGAAAAACTTCGACGCTGCTTGCCCGCTGGGTCGGTGACCGTAGTGCTGTTTCCCGAATAAAAAGTGGAAGCAGTATTCACAGTGGATGAACAGGAGGTTGCCGTGTCTGACACATTGTCCGCGGGCACCGCTTTACACAACCGGCCGAGCGCGTCATAAACGTTCTTGGTTACTCCGTAAGTACCGTCAGATGTACTGCGATAGGGATTTGTGACCGTGGCGACGCGTCCCAACGCGTCATATGTCGTATCAACGAAAGCTGTGCCTTGGGGGTCGGAGGTTAATTGCGCTTGTTTCACTCGCCCCAGGTCATCAACGATGGATGTGGTCACAAGGGGTCCGGTATTATCCGACCGCAACTTCTGGGTTGTAGTACTGGAAAGAGGCAGAGAGAAGTCGTTGTAGGTGACACTTGAGAATCCTCCGTCCGAGAACGATTGCGTGCTTGGACGGCCCATCAAGTCAAACGTATAGCTTGTTCCCGCTCGACTATTTGCGATGTCGTTCGCGTTCTGGTGGGATTGCACAGCGCCTGTACAGGGATACCGCTTGACATTGATCTGTTGATTTAACGCATTTGTCACGGTTGTGACGAATGCGCGTGAATCGGATGCCGGCAGACAGGCGCTGCTTCCGGCTGGCCAGTTATCCACGTACGAATAAGTTGTTCGATAGTTCCGTGGATCGGTGACGGTCAGGATATTGCCAAGGTCGTCGTAGCCGTAGATGGTCGTTAGATAAGTAGTGTCGGTGAGCCACTTTTTGACGTGTGTGACATTCCCTCGAACCAGATTGCTGGTGCTGTACTTGGAATAATCGTGTCCAGGGACGGACGGGGTGTTTACTGGATAGCTGCTGATCGATACTCCGTTGTTGTCGACCAGCGTCGATTGGCCGTTGTTGTCATAGTCAAAAAGCGTTTTAGCCTTTGAGACGCCTGCAGCATCAAAGACTTCGATCTTGGTGATCTTGTCGACAATGTTTGCATTTAGGTATGTTGAATTTGTTGCGTGCAAATAGCTGCTGGATACGCGCTTTATAAGTGCACCCGGAGTTCCTTGTCCGTAATCGTATTCGCGCATCTCAGCCACGTTGCCGCGAGTGGTTGTGTAGTTGGTGTACGTGATCTGGTTATTTGCTTGCAGATAAGCACACTGATTTAAATCGCCACTGTCGCAATCCTGCCAGCTATAAGAGGTGGGTGGCTCCGGATCGAATTGCTTTTCTGAGACGATTCCATTTTCAAGGGTTGTGGTGACTTTGCGCATATCGCGCGCTTCGGGTTGGTCATTGATCGGATCGTCATAGCTGTCATATGTGACGTCATACTGGCGCAGCGGGGTGCCGGTCGCGGAGCCGGCATACACCCTGGCCTGAGCAATGGCGCCGGATTTGGTCACATAGGCCGTTTGGTTATTTAACGGATCCGTGACTGTAGTTTGAATTTGGTCGCACGGATCGCCTGCCGTTGCTTGACAGGTACGCGATATGGTCCAGGTATATGTTTGTCCGCCCACGTGCACGTCGCGACTGCTGACATATCGTTGCGGATGATCCTGATCCGCCAATGTAGACCAGCCGTAAGTGATGTAGCCGCCGGTCGGCAGATCGATCCGAGTCAAGCCAAGAAAACTACCGCTCTCGTACTGGAAAGAATACTGTTGTCCGTTTGGAAGAACGATGGAGTTAATGACCGTTGTCGTGCCTGTCGCTTCAACAATCGCTCCATAGGGGCCCGTCGCATTGAATGTGGTCGAGTATGAGAGCGAACCGATATTGACGCTGTAAGTACGATCTATGCCATTCGCGTCTTTGATCGTGTAAGTAAAAGGGTTCGCAGTTACATTGCTCGTCAAGAGAACTCTGCCAAGCGTGTCTTGTCCGCCCGGCGAAGAGGTTAGCGTGTTTCCATTAGAGTCCTCATTACGCCCAAGCACCATAAGATTGCCGATGTAGTTGTAAGGAACGTTGCTACTGATGCCATAGCCGCCACTCGTTTGCGGCCAAGCGGTTTGTGCGCCGTTTGAGAGAATTACGGCAGGGGTAGTTGAAATCTCCGCAATTGTTGCGTGCATGCCAGCCCCGCTCAAATCGGGACCGTTAAAGTCTTGTATGGTGTAACCGCCATTGTCACAAAGGCCGCTTCCAGCGCGCACTGCGAGTAGATGTTTACCGCCTCCTTCGTCGTGATAAAGGTAGTGGCTATGCTCCTGGAAATAGCTGACTGGTTCACCGGTGCCGAGCCACCGCCCGCCAACTTCGTAAGTGCCGCATGATCCTTTTGCATTGATCCAAGTGAGATATGGTTCCGTCGTCTCCCACCCCGGACCCGCCACAACTCCGTTTCTGAGCTCAAATGCGAATTGCTGGTAAGAGGGCGTATTGGGATATTGCCTAACGGCGGTAACCCAGAAACCAGAAGTGAATCGCAACCCGTAACTAAAGTCCATACCGCGACCTTTGAAGGAAGCGACTGGGATTTTTACCGTAAGGGTGCCGCTCGACACGTCGACATGTTCCACCTCAGTCCCAATGCTCAAAGAGAACGGAAGGTCTCCGCTGCGGTTCTGATTGGTGATCTTGAGAGGCGTCTCATCCTGGGCTAGACTCCAAGACGAAACCGACAGAAGGAGTGTGAGAGCGATCTTTGTGCTCATGATTGCTGTCCTATTCGAAAAGCGAATCGCTTAGCGGTTGATCGGTACGAACGGAGTTCAGCACAACATCATCGAGTTTCTGCCCGTTGCTGTAATGGCTGATATGGAATGGCAATAAGATCCCATTCACATCGCGGTAGTCGCTGAGGAAAATCTCAAACACTGAGCGGTTATCAGGGGTCTCCGGGGAAAACGCCCAGGTTTTGATCTTTAGTACCTGAAAACTGTCGGCGTCAATGAAGAGGTCGACTTCGGAAGCTAGATAGTCGATGTCATCGGTCGGTCTTCCGGTCGCTTTGCGATGGATGGCTATGCGGACGACTGATCTGCCTGAGACACTTTCCAGTCCCACAGACGTAGCCTTAAGGTTTGGCCCCAGATTCTCTGTGCAAAAAAGCTGCGGAACCACTTCCGGCAAAAAGTAGTCTGTGATCCAAGCCGCTTGCTTGGACCTTACATTCCCGTGGACGCGGTGTCCGACCCCGCGATTCACAATGGTTGATTCTTGTCCGCTGCTAAAGTTGAACTCGGCGCGGAATTTGTCGATGCCTTTGATTTGGTAGAGTACAGCACCAGAATCGCGGCGCGTATCGCCAGCGGTGAGGGTCCCCTCGGCGTAATAATTAAAGGCGGGCGCGGAACCCGCGAACTGGCCGCCACAGCGGGCAAGCACGCTTTGTGCGGAGGGAAGCTCGCTTGCGTAGGTTTTAGAGCAAGTAGTCGTGAAGCAAAGGACGCTCCAGAAAATAATGAGCCGCTTTTTCATTTGTGCTCCAGAGTTTTCTCAGATCCAAAGTAATCAGCAGCAGGTCCGGAAAATGTCCAAACCAACAGCAGGAGTGCCTGAAAAGCACTCAGGAAACCGAGATTCTTTAATGAAGTGCGGCCCTAGAGTACTGAGTTCGTGCTGCGAGCACAATCCCACAAAGGTGGGATTTTATGGTTGCCCAAGACGAGCACAAATGCACTGAAAGACGCCTTCAATATGATTTGCAGGGGTTGGTAAGGTAGGCCGAACTAAAATCTAATCAACGCAAATAAAGCATGAGGATAGTGTGAGCGCGGAAGGGATCAAACCTTCAACCTGGTGATTAAGAGTCCGATGTTCTGTTTCTAGAAAGATTCGCGTACTTGACGACTATCTACAAAAACGTCTATATCTCTGTTAGACAACATTCCAGAAGAGCGCTTCAACTGCTTGAAAGATTGGTCGGCCCTAGCAGACGATTTGAGAACTTTTCTGGGGCGTTCGTTGTATTAGTCAAGTGCGCGGCTCAGCCGGCATTCGCAATCACTTCAATTAAGTAGGCACATCTGACGATCAAGTAGTGGGCGCGGAAGGAATCAAACCTTCAAATTTGTGGCTCTGAGATGTGTCATTTGTAGCGATTTTCAAACTCATTGTAGAGCTTGAATGTTTTTGAATAGAGAAGTAGCTACAATTCGTCTACACCCTTAAGCACAGCTGCACCCATTTTGAATTAACTATGCTCGCTGACGCGGAGTTGGAGGGGGAGCTTGTGACTAGCAAAGCAGCACTCGAAGAAATTCTTCTTAGCCCCATCATCGCCTTCGCTTACCCATACGGGGAGCATGACCAGCGTGTTATGACCGCTGTCGCGCGACATTATCGAATTGCTTTCAGCACTAGAGAAGGGCTCAATGATGACGATACCGGCTGGATGCGTCTTCGCCGGAGCATGGTATCTCCCAAAGAGTCGTGCTTGGAGTTCTTAATGAGGATCGCGCTCGGCTCAAATCCCTTGTCCAAAATTCGCGACCGAGTGGGGCGATGGAAAAATGCCGTTTTATCCAATGTCCGTGGTCAAAAAAGCACGACTTAATCTTACTTCCTGCGCTGATGTAGTTTGCACAATATGGCTACAATTCTCCGATCCACTTAGAGTTGGAGGGGAGCGCAGAACCACTGGCGTGAGACTTCCATGATCGACTATTCGCCATATGCCGTCTCAATTACACTCGTGGCCATGTCAGATGCTCAAGTATCCCTGCTCGATCTATACCTTTTGATTCTCATCGAAAGTGGTTCAGCTACCTCTTATTCTATGCAACAACATGGCGGAATCTCGTTAGGCGCTAGCATCCCCGCGCTACGACGAATGTTGGATGCTGGTTTGGTTTTGAAAAGTAAACCTGGGAAGCGTGGACGGAGGGATTTCTCTTTAACGTCAGACGGAATTCGTGCAATGAAATCGTGGAGAGTCACAGTCGATACCTTTCTTAAGGGATCAGTCCGCGACTCGGAGAATGTGTGCCGTGCGGTCTCCGTATGTTTGGCGCACAAAGATCGAAAGCTGGCGGCTTTTATACTAAGACATGCGAGCGGGGAGCAAAAATCAATCAACAGGGAAAGGTTCTTATGGTCCCCAGGCGATTCCGCTGCAGGATTCTATGTGCAGTTACGCAGACACTTGGAGAAAGCCCGCATCGAAGCCGAAAGGACACAACTGTTGAAGCTATCAAAAGAGCTATCTCACACGCCAAAGTAATATCTCTTGGAGACGTACCAAAAACTGCGAGAAGCATTATGGAGTCTCTCGTGCGGCAGGCGGGAAATGATATCCCCTTGAACGCACTTAAACGCGACCTCAGGTTCTACAGCGACCGTGAGTTTCAGTCAGCAGGCGCTGGCGCTTTTCCTGGGCGGATTCCCGCTTTTCTCCAGGATCAGCATTAGCCGGAAAACACCGCGAGGAACTTCACCGCGAAAGGGAAACTCGAAGTGGTGCCGCTCACAATGCGTGGATTTGCATTCTGCAGGATCGATCGGGTCCCTTGCTAGCGAGCCTGCGCCAGTTGCTGTGGGTTGCTCAACCACACCGCTGGCCCCTGGTTTTCTGGGTTGGCAGGGCAAGCAAAGCATCCTAAAGGGTAGCATTCCATAATTAGGCATCCGTCATGTCCTCCTCAAACCGGGCTCGCATCGGCTGTGAGGATGCAGCCCCGCAGAAGTTTGTCGAGTCGAGCATCTTCGCGAAGTAGACCTAGTGGTAAGAGACAACCGCGCCGATCTTGAACGACTTCTTGTCCGTTCGCCTTGTAGTGTTCTGCAACCATGCCGATTGTTGGTCTCGCCGAAACGCCTGACTGCCGGTTGATCCGCATGCGGATCCGGTCAGCAGCCTGTCGTGCGACAGTTTTTGTCTTCAGCGTGCGAACGTCACCCAAGACCGTGCATCTCGGCTTTCCGTTCTCGCGCCAAAAAATATGGCGGGGACGACGGGACTCGAACCCGCGACCTCTGCCGTGACAGGGCAGCGTTCTAACCAACTGAACTACGTCCCCGCTTCGCTTGGGAAGCGTATGCGCCTGACCGATCGTCCTGCGCATTTTCGCGCCGCCATGGGTGGCTTGCGCTTTGTTGCTCTTCCGGCAGCGTCACCCGCAGAAGTTGTTGCTCTAATAGTTCCAACAGTTCCAATAGTACAGATGGTGGGCAGTCACGGGCTCGAACCGTGGACCTCCTGCTTGTAAGGCAGGCGCTCTAACCAGCTGAGCTAACCGCCCGACCTGGGTTCCAGGGACGAACAAAGCTTATCGGGTTCGCACCCATGGTTAGAATTCGCACCCATGGTTAGAAGCGGTTGAATCCCTTCCCATGCCCGTCGGTACTCACCGAGTATATTCAAGCCCCAAATCGACGTCAAACGTATACAAGAGGAGGCGGGGCTTCGCTTGGGCCTCAAAGGATGCATTGCCAGGGGCGGGAGGTGTATATTTCCCTCTGCGCAGGCATCCATTCACCCTGGCAGAGAAACAAAGTAGCTGGGAAGTCTGAATACCCGAAGCGCAGCACCGCCCGCACCGGAGGCTCTATCCGTGAAATCCATACTTTTTGTCGATGACCATGAGGTACTCGCTCGCCTGAGTTGCGAGATCCTGGAGATGCAGGGATACCGCGCGGTCAGCGCCTATAACGCCAATGATGCGCTCGCCAAGTTTGATAACGAATCCTTTGACCTGATGGTCACTGACTTCCGCATGGACGGCATGAACGGGTTGGAACTCGCTAAAAAGGTGCACGAGAAGAGCCCCGCGACTCCGGTGATCATTGTGACCGGGTACGGCCCTATCGCAGAGAATGACGATAAGAAACTCACTGTGTTGCAAAAAGAAAATCTCTTCCCTGAGCTGCTGGATAAGATCAAGACCTACCTTGGCGATCCTGCTCCCAAGACCAAGGAAGCATTGCGGGCCTGATAGAGATCCATCTAGAGATTCATCCCGGGGATTCAAGGATCAAACCGCACAGCCACACTGTGCGGTCTTTTGTTGCATGCTGAGTGCTATCCTGCCCGCGTGTCCCGCCTCATCATCAACGCAGACGATTTCGGCATCACCAGCGGCGTCAACCGCGCCATCCTGGAATGTTGCCAGGCCGGCACCGTGACCTCGGCAACATTGATGGCGAACTCGCTGAAGTTTTCTGAAGCGGTGGCTTTTTCAAAGGCGAATCCCAAGCTCGCCGTGGGCGCGCACATCGTTCTAGTGGATGGCGAACCACTCGCCGGAGCAGCAGCCACACCTTCCCTGCTGGCGATCGGGACAGATCGCTTCGTGGCGGGAATCGCGGCATTCGCGCGGCGCGCGCTTCTGGGGCAACTGAATCAAGATGAGATCTACCGCGAAGCCATGGCGCAGTTTGAGAAGATCGCTTCGGCGGGGATCCGCCTCAGCCACTTCGACACTCACAAGCACACGCACATGTTTCCGCGGGTCCTTCGTCCGCTGCTGCGGGCTGCGCGCGAATCTGGCATCCGCGCGGTGCGCAATCCCTATGCGCCTGCAATGGAACTCCGCGTCACTCGCTTCATCAGGCGGCCTAAGCTCTGGACACGCGCCTCCCAGTTGATGGTGCTTCGGCCATTCGCCCGGCAATTCCGGCAGCAAGTGGAAGCAGCCGGAATGCAGACCACGGACGGCACCCTCGGAATCACCGCCACCGGGCATCTTGATCAATCCTTATTCAACGACATCATCTCCAACCTGCCAGACGGAACATGGGAGTTTGTCTGCCATCCCGGATACTGCGACGCCGAACTCGGCGATATCCGTACCCGCCTGCGGGCATCGCGCGTGCAAGAGCTTCATGTCCTCACCGCGCCGGCAACGCTGGACTCCCTCCGGCGGCATGGTGTGGAACTCATCAACTTCGGCGACCTGAATGTTTGAATCGGGATGTGCCTGCGCACATCGAATGGAAGGTTGAGGCGGCGATGAAGATCGGTATCACGTGTTATCCAACGTATGGCGGAAGTGGCGTGGTTGCCACCGAGCTCGGCATCGAACTCGCCAACCGCGGGCATGAGATCCATTTCATCACCTACTCCCAGCCTATCCGCCTCACTGAGCTTCATCCCCGGATCCACTATCACGAAGTCACGGTCTCGCAGTATCCCCTCTTCCAATATCCGCCTTACGATCTGGCGCTGGCCACCCGCATGGCTGAAGTGGCGGAGATCTACCAGCTTGATCTGCTGCATGTCCACTACGCCATTCCCCATTCGGTGAGTGCGCTGCTGGCGAAACAGATGCTGGCCACGGCGCGCAACGGCTCGAAGCGCAACCTTCCCTTCGTGACCACGCTGCACGGGACAGACATCACTCTGGTCGGGCTCGACCGCTCCTATCTGCCGATCACGCGTTTTTCTATCGACCAGAGTGACGGCGTGACTGCCATCTCAAAATACCTTTATGAGCGCACCATCAAAGAGTTTGAAGTGCAACGCTCCATTGAGGTGATCTATAACTTTGTGAACTGCGACCTCTACACCCGAGACAATAAGCAGAAAGAGGACCGCTCACTCTATGCCGATGCGGATGAAAGGGTGCTGATCCATCTCTCCAACTTTCGTCCCGTGAAGCGGGTATTGGATGTGATCGAGATCTTTGATCGGGTACAGAAGAAGATCCCTGCGCGCCTCTTGATGGTGGGGGACGGTCCAGACCGCTCCGCCGCGGAATGGATGGCAAAGCGCAAGGGTATTCGCGAGCGCGTGCATTTCCTGGGCAAGCATGAACACGTGCAGAACATCCTGCCCCTGGCTGACGTGATGCTCATGCCTTCTGAGCTGGAATCGTTTGGGCTGGCCGCGCTTGAGGGAATGGCGTGCAAGGTGCCGGCCATCTCGACGAATGTGGGCGGGGTGCCGGAGTTGATCGAGAACGGGAAGACCGGCTATCTGGCGGAGGTGGGCGACATTGACACCATGTCCGGCTATGCCATTGGCTTGCTTTCCGACGACAAGCGCCTGCACGAGATGGGCGAACTGGCGCGGTATGAGGCACAAAGCCGCTTTTGCGCCTCGCTCATCATTGCCAAGTATGAAGCGTTTTATGCTCGCGTCCTGGAACGCTCACTATAGATCCTGTCTGCGGCTGACCGCGCCAGGTCGGGTTCCACCAGCGGTAATTCGATCGTGATCAGCGTGCCTTCACCATCGGATGGCGTGGTCATGGTCATCCGCCCGGCATCACCGTAGAGCACCTTCAATCGTTCAGCCACATTGGTCATGCCCACTCCGGATTGCCACGCGTCGCGGCTGTTTTCCGGGGCCTCGAACTGTCCGCTGGCGCCCATGCCCACGCCGTCATCCTGGATCTGGATCATCAACTTCTCGCCTTCCAGGCGACTGCGCAGCGTGATGCTGCCACCATCCACCTTGGGCGCCAACCCGTGCTTGATGGAGTTCTCCACCAGTGGCTGCAGGATCATGCTGGGCACAATGCAATCAAGCGTGTCCGAATCCAGGTCTTTGTGCACGTGCAGCTTGTCCGCGCCAAATCTGATCACCTCGATGTCGAGATAGTCGTCAATAAAATCCATCTCTTCGCGAAGGTCGCAAAATGCGTCATGTTTGCGTAGCAACGAGCGCAGTATCTTGGACAGCTTTACGATCACATCTCGAGCGGTGTCCGGATCCAATCGCACCAAAGATGATACGGAATTCAAAGTATTGAAAAGAAAATGAGGATTGATCTGGCTCTGCAGGGCATCCAGCCTGGCTTGCAGAAGCAATCGCGTTTGCTCCTCAAGTTTTAACTCGATGCGCGTGTTGTTCCATATCTTGAGCTGGATCCCGACGCACATCACCGTGGTCCCGCAGATGGCGAGGAATATCCACGGCTGTGAGCTGGTGATCGCAAAGATCGCATGGGGAAAAGTGATTGACAGCTGCATGCGCAAAAGCTGGAGCGCCAGGATCACTACAAAGAAAGCGATCTGCCAATCCATCCGGGGACGAGGGATATTGCGCTTGATCCAGCGAAAAATGGTGAGATCGATGAACGGCGAGAATGACCAGATGTCTTCTTTATCGGCGATGCGTTCCGCCATCTCCCGCAGCAGGCCGGCGATGAAGCCCACCAGAAGATTGAACGGGAGCGTCATCCACTCGCCATGCACGATCGCTGGGATCGACATCAGTCCGCCGCCGATCACTCCAGCAAGGGGCCCGGCGATCGCTCCCAATACCACCACGGCTTCAAAACTCATGTCGGCGGCCTGGAAGTTCTTCACCAGGTACCGCACCTGCACTCCCAGCCCGTAGGGTACCGATACTGCGATGGCAATGATGATGGTGTCGCGCAGGGAGCGACCTTCCTCGTGGAAGAGCCGGGAGTGGAACTCCCACGAGCGCACCAAGGCACTTGAAACCGCGGCGGCAACGCCCAGTTTTACCAGCAACGTTACCAGGATGACTTTGTGATCCACTATAGCTATTTAACCATTGAATATAATGACCGCAGTGATCAATCCCACTCAGGTGAGCAAAGTTGCGGAAGCAGACTTCCCCACACGCTGGGGACACTTTCGTATCTTGGGCTTTGAAGGCCGGGGCGCGGATGACCGTCGGGTGGAGGAAGCGGTCGCTTTGGTGCTGGGTGATATCCACTCGGAGCCGCCTCTGGTGCGCGTCCACTCGCAGTGCCTGACTGGCGATGTCTTCGGTTCATTGCGCTGTGATTGCCGCCAACAGCTTGAGATGGCGCTCTCTATGGTCGCCGCCGCGGGCGCCGGCGTCCTGATCTATGAACAACAAGAAGGACGCGGCATCGGCTTGATGGCGAAGCTCCAGGCCTATGCCCTGCAGGACCAGGGACTGGATACCGTAGAAGCTAACGAACAACTCGGTTTTAAGGCCGATCACCGCGAATTCGAACTTCCCGCTCTGATGCTGCGCGAACTTGGCGTGAAAGCCGTGCGCCTGCTCTCAAATAATCCCGATAAAGTTGCCGCCCTCGAACGAGCGGGCGTGAAGGTGGTCGAACGCGTCCCTGCGGAGATAGCGCCCCATGCGCTGACTGAGCGCTATCTCCAGACCAAAAAAGAGAAGCTCGGGCACCTGCTGGGCGATAAATAGTCGCCGGGCGCCTGCTGCTCTCCTCTTTCTTGGTTGCTGACTGGACCTGAGAGAAATCGGGCGGCGGTACTCTGGATTTACGCATCCAATTCACAGAGTGGCGGTGTGCCCGCCTTTGCTTATGATCCCCTTGAAGCCAGCTTGGAAAAAACACCTGCCGCAACTTTTCATCGTTGCCGGCGTGGTTTTGTTGGTCTATGTCAGCCTGCAGTATTACGGCATGTACAGCGAGCAGAAGCGGCTTACCCAGATATGGGAGCAGCAGAACTCACCTTCGGCGGACAAAAGTGCTCGCGCCAAATCGGATGATGGCCTTACGCGTTTGTTGATCCCCAAGATCAACGTGGACGCCATCGTGGTGGAAGGCGCGGGTAATAAACAACTTAAGATCGGTCCCGGACGCATTACCACCACCGCGCTTCCGGGTGAGCCCGGCAATTCCGTGATCACCGCGCATCGTGACACTTTCTTTCGGCACATATATGAATTGCAAAAAGGCGACCGGATGACGGTGCAGCGCAATGGCGAACTTATGAGTTTTGAGGTGGTGGGAAAAAAGATCGTGAACCCTGAAGATCTCTCTGTATTGAAACAGACCGCGGACGCCCAACTCACTTTGATCACCTGCTATCCCACGTATTACATCGGTCCCGCTCCGGAGCGCCTGGTAGTCACTTCGAAGCTGGTGGATCGCCAGCCGGCAAATGCCGTCGCCGGGAACACCGGCATCGCCCAAAGCGCCGGGCACTAGACCGGCTTCCTTTTACAATCCCTTTTGCAATCCCTTCTACAATTCTTAGCGTGAAGAGTTGGGACGTCATCGTCTGCGGCGCTGGGATCATCGGGGTCTCTGTCGCACTTGAACTACACCGCTCCGGCGCCAGCGTATTGCTCATAGATTCTTCTGAACCGGGGCGAGAAGCCACTCACGCCGCTGCGGGCATGCTCTCCGCCCGGGACCCGGAGACGCCACAGGAACTTCGTAAAATCGCTTTCGCCAGCGAAAGGATGTATCCCGAGTTTATTCAATCGTTGCAGGAACACTCAGATGCGAAGATCGATTATCGCCCGGGCACTCTTCTCATTCGTGACTCCCGGCATGTCACGCACACATCCCAACAGTTGGGTTGCCCGGCGCTGGATCCCGCTGACGTGGAGCGCCGCGAGCCCGCTCTTTCACTCGCAGGACGCTCGGCATTTCTTCTCCCTGACGCGAGTGTCGATCCACGCGAGCTGATGCACGCGCTGGTTGCCGCCGCCCGGTTGAAAGGCATCCACATTGCGCACGGAAGCGCTGTCCGCAAGCTTGAAGTCGAGAATGGCCGCATCGCCGGCGTGCACACCGAGCGTACGCACTACTTAACGGCCACGGCCATCAATTGCGCGGGCGCTTGGGCGGGAGAGATTTCTCCATTGCCCTTGCCCATCAAGCCGGTCAAAGGACACATGCTGGACGTGATCGCTCCGCCTGATCTGCTGCGCAACACCATCCGCGCGCCTGAGGTCTATATTGTTCCACGCACCGGTGGCCGCATCCTCATCGGCGCCACCGTGGAAGACGCCGGCTTTGACAAGCACATTGACCCCGAGACGATTCAGCGTCTCTATCGATCTGCCATGGATCTGGTACCTGCATTGAGTGAGGCTCGCATCCACGAAGTCTGGACTGGGCTCCGGCCCGGCACCCCTGACGGCCTGCCCATCATCGGAAGCACAGCGGTCTCCGGTTATTTTCTCGCCACGGGGCACTACCGCAACGGCATTCTGCTTGCGCCAATCACGGCCAAGATCATTGGATCATCGGTCCGCAATGAAAGTTCAGCTTTCGACCTCGACGCTTTTTCACCCGACAGATTAGCCCAGTAATTCGCAATGTATACTCGGGTGTTCGCATCTATCCTCAGGAGCATCCCCGGAAGCATGTCGTCGAATGCGGTCGCATACGCGCAAAACAACCAAGACAGATTTTTAAACGAACTGCAGGATTTGCTGCGCATTCCCAGCGTCAGCACCCTTCCCCAACATAAGAATGACGTTCGCCGGGCGGCGCAATTTGTCGCCGACCAGTTGCGATCCATTGGCATGGAGAACGTCGAATTGATCGACCTGGGCGGCCATCCGCTGGTCTATGCCGATTGGCTGCACGCCACCGGCAAGCCGACGGTGCTCAGCTACGGACACTATGACGTACAGCCGCCGGATCCGCTCGACCAATGGGTCACGCCGCCCTTCGAGCCCACCATTCGCAATAACAACATTTATGCCCGCGGCGCTGTCGACGACAAAGGGCAGATGTACATGCACTTAAAGGCGCTTGAGTCGCTCATGAAAGCAGGCGACGCTAAGCTGCCGATCAATGTTCGAGTGCTGATTGAAGGCGAAGAAGAGGTTGGCGGCGAATCCATTGCCCGCTATGTGAAAGAGAACCCTCATCGTCTGAGGTCGGATTTTGCGCTGGTCTCCGATACTGAGATGTTTGCTCCCGACCTTCCTACCCTGTGTGTAGGCCTTCGCGGGCTGATCTACACGGAACTCGAGGCGGTCGGCCCTGCCGTGGATCTGCACTCCGGGATGTTCGGCGGCGCAGCGCCCAATCCCTTCATCGCGTTGTGCCAGATCATTGCCAAACTGAAAGATGAGAATGGCAAAGTCCTTATACCCGGCTTCTATGACAAGGTAGTCAAGCCGAGTGACGATGAACTCAAAGCCTGGAAGTCGCTGCCGTTCAATGAGGATCGCTACCGGCAAAAAGAAGTTGGCTCTATCGAATTGACCGGCGAACCCGGCTTTTCTGTCCAGGAACGCACTTGGGCGCGGCCGACTCTGGAAGTCCATGGCATGCCCGGAGGCTTCACCGGCGCCGGCGCCAAAACCGTGATTCCATCCAAAGCCACGGCGAAGGTCTCAATGCGCATCGTTCCGGAGATGACGCCGGAGGATATCGCCCGTAAATATACTGACTATGTGAAGTCACTTGTGCCCCGCGGCATCAAGCTGGAAGTCCGCATCCTGAGCATGGGTGACCCCATCATCATTCCCACGGACAATCCCTTCGTAAAGGCCGCTACGGAAGCCATGCGAGAGGTCTTCCAGAAAGATACGGTGTTTATCCGCTCCGGCGGGTCGATCCCCATCGTCGCCGAGTTCGCTAAGCACCTGAAGATCCCCAGCGTGATGATGGGCTTTGGCCTGCCGGACGATAATCTTCACGCTCCCAATGAGAAGTTCCATATTCCCAACTTCTACCGCGGAATCGAATCCATCATCCGGTTCATGCAACGCCTGGGAGCGCAGCCTTAAAATCGTCTTGGCTGGAAACCAGGTACCAGGTATCGGGTACTGCTTCTTCTGCATCTAACCCCGCGGGATTGGTAGCTCGAAGCCATCTCTGTTAGCATCCCAGTGATTTCCCTCAGGAGGGCTGTTCATGTCAGACGACAGCAATAGCAGTATTGGTTGGTTTTTGGCAGGCCTTGGACTCGGAGCCTTGGTTGGCATTCTTTACGCGCCTAAGTCAGGTCGCGAGACCCGCGATCAGCTCATCAGCAGCGCCCGTGAAGGCACTGATTATGTGGCGCAGCGCAGCCAGGATGCCCGCGAGCACGTGACTGGATGGGTAGATCGTGGCAAGGATGTGGTCTCTCGCCAGCGCGAGCAGATCAATTCCGCCATTGACGCCGGACGCCAGGCATTCCGCGAGACCACCGCGGCGGCCGAGAAGAAGACTACGTAGTTTCGCAGTGCCGGGCGGGGCACTCCCGCCCGGAGCTTGCTTGTGAGACGCTCAATTTATGCATGACACTCTGCTGCTGATATTCGTCATATTGACGTTCATCGCCATCGCTATTCAGGCCGGGATACTCTTTGGCCTGTATGTGACCGCTAAGAGATCGAGCGAGCGCATGGAAGGCATACTGAAGCAGATCGAGAGCCGCGCGCTGCCGCTGCTGGATCAGGCGCGCGCAATCTTGGATGACACCGCACCTAAACTGCGTCTTATCACGTCAAATCTGGCTGAGACCAGTTCCACGGTCAGGGCCCAGGCGCAACGTTTGGATATGGCTGTCAGCGATGTAGTCGATCGCACCCGGCTACAGATCATTCGCGTGGATGAGATGCTGAGCCGTACCCTCAACACCATCGATAAAACCACTGCCGTGGTGCAACATGTGACCGTTGCGCCCATCACCAAGGTGACTGGGATGCTTCAGGGACTATCCGCTGCAATCGGGTTTTATTTGAACCGCCGCGGCCGCCCGCACTCGGATGCCTCAAGAAGCGAGGAAGAGCTGTTTATCTGAAGCCGGTCCAGGGCTAAAGCCCTTCGCATTTGCAGCTTTTCACCCGACTAAAGTCGGGTGCCCTTGGGTTGCCTTCCGTGCCGCTCAAATGGATTCTTCGCTTCGCTCAGAATGACAATTAAAAAAATGCGACAGCAGATTCCTCGCTGGCCCATTTCCCCGTTCTCTATCCTCTGTTCTCTGTCCCCTGTTCCCTGTTCCCTGACTACTGGCTACTGTCCACTGGCTACCGGATTATGCGGCAACGCCTGTGGGATATTTGCCAGCGTCCACGCCAAGCCCGCCATCGCCGCAGCATTCTCCTGCAACTCGCGCGGTACGATCTTATCGAGCGTATCCGCCGGAGTGTGGTGGTAATGGAAATAAGTGCGGCTGTCCTGCCAGATCCCAAAAGTGGGGACTCCGGCTGCATCAAGCGGAGTAATGTCCGCGCCCGGCGCGTCCGGCCCGTTGTGCATCAGGATCGCCCCCGAATCCGCAAGCAATCCCGTGAAAGGCGCCAGCATGTCAGCGGCCGCCTGTGGCACGTGCATCAGGAACCCCGCCGGATGGCCGGCCCCAAGGTCACTTTCGATCGCCGCCACATGATTTTGGATATCGTTCTTGTGGTCAGCGAAATAACCCAGCGATCCCCGCGATCCGTTCTCCTCATTCATCCAGGCGATCACCCGGATCGTCCGTTTGGGAGTTAACTTCATCTGCTTTAGGAGTTGCGCGGTCTGCATCGCCACCGCCACCCCGGCGGCATCGTCGATCGCGCCGGTTCCCAAGTCCCACGAATCCAGGTGGCCGGAGACGATCACCACCTGCTCGGGATGCTCGCTTCCCTTCAGGTCTGCGATCACGTTGTAACTCTGAACGTCAGGCAGCGTCTGCGGAGTGAGCGTCAGATGCATCTTTACCGCGCCCTGCGCCGCCAGATGAGAAATGGTATCGGCATCTTCCGCCGTCACCGCGCCGGCCGGGATCTTCGGCGCGTCCTCCGCATAACTCAGCGCACCGGTATGGGGCAGCCGAAATTCCGTGCTGCCCACCGAGCGGATCACGCTGGCCACAGCACCCAGCTTGGCCGCCGCGCTCGCGCCGATCGCGCGATAGATCACTGCATTCCCATACTCCGCCTCGCCGATCCCGATCTCCGCTAGACGTTTGTCATACCCGGCGTTGAACAATACGATCTTTCCTTTGACCTTGTCCGCGCCAAGCGCGGTCAGTTCGTCAAAGCTATTTGCTACCACCACCTCCGCGGTCACGCCCTCCGCTGGCGTAGCCGTGCTGCCACCCAGCGCGGTCACAACCATCTTCTGCTGCGTTCCCTCCGCCATCCCCGGCCATGCGACCAATGAGGCTGCTTCCGCGCCTCGCACCCAATGCGGCACCATCACCGCTTCTGTCTTCACATCAAGGCCCAAATGACGCAACTCCTGAGCAACATATTCCACCGCCTTGGCTGCCTGTGCGGATCCAGTGAGCCTGGGACCGATGTTCTCAGTCAGATGCGCCACCTGGAGATAGGCGTAATCGCTATGGAGTGCAGCGTGTTCAAGCTGCAATACCTGCCGTGTCAGGTCGGGTGAGAATCTTGTCGGCTCCGCAAAGTGGCGCCCCTGGGCGCTTCCGAATGTTGAGGTCAATGAGATTGCGACAAGGAATAATAGCGAGCGCTTTGGTCTTGGGGACATGTTGGGATTGTAAATCGTGGCTCTTTATAACCCGCGGCCGATTGCTTAAGCTCGGAGGATCCAGCGCAGTGGATCAGCAGTGGGTCATCAGTGGGTCAGATGCCGCTCACGCTGCTAAGCATAGGCGGGCTCGTAATCGGCATATACGCCCTTAAAGTCAGTGAGCGTGTGATCACTCTCAAAGTGCCAGATGCGCGTGGCTACCTCGTCGATCAGGTCATGATCATGCGTCGCCAGCAACACCGTTCCGGTGTAACGCTGCAGCGCGATGTTGAGCGCATTGATGGATTCAAGGTCTAAGTGATTCGTCGGCTCATCGAAGACCAGGATGTTCGGCTTCTGCAGCATCATCTTGCAGAACAGCAGGCGCGCGGCTTCGCCGCCGGAGAGCACGTCCGTCTTCTTCAATGCATCTTCTTTCTGGAAGAGCATTTGCCCCAGCAAGCCGCGGATCTCTTCATTCGAAGCGCCAGGATCGAACTGGTGCAGCCAATCGAGGATGGTGTAACCCTTCTCGATCATGGCGGAGTGATCTTGCGGGAAGAACGCGACCGCGGCTTCGTGCCCCCAGAAGACCTTACCGGCATCCATGAACGACCCGTCGTATCCACTGCTCTTGCGCAGCTCACTCTCAGCGATCGTGGGAGAATTCGCCAGCAAGGCATGAAACAACGTGGTCTTGCCCATGCCGTTACGGCCGATCAAGCCGATCTTTTCGCCACGCGAAACCGTTGCTGAGATCCCGCGTAATACATCGTTATCGCCATAGGATTTGCTCAGGCCATCGATCTCCAGCACATGCTTTCCTGACGGTCGCTTTTGTTCAAACTTGATGAAGGGGCGTGCGATGTTCGACCGCGCGAGGTCCGAGACCTGAAGTCGCTCCACCTCCTTGCGCCGAGACTGCACCTGGCTGGACCGCGTGCCGGCGGAGAATCGCGCGATAAAGTCATTCAATTGCGCGATCTTTTTCTCGCGCTGCGCGTTCTGCCCCTCGATCTGCGAACGGATCTGCATCTTCGCCAGCACCATCTCGTCGTACGTGCCGGTGTAGGTGATGATGGTTTGATAATCGATGTCAGCGGTGTGGGTGCAGATGCTGTTCAGGAAATTGCGATCATGCGAGATCGCGATCAGCACCCCGTCATAGTCATTCAAGAACTTCTGCAGCCAATGGATAGAATCCAGATCCAAATGGTTGGTGGGCTCGTCCAGCAGCAGCGCCTGGGGATGTCCGAACAATGCCTGCGCCAGCAGCACACGCAGCTTTTGTCCGCCTTGCAGCTCGCTCATGCTGCGTTCATGCAGCTCGTCCGGAATATCCAGACCTTGCAGCAGGATCGCGGCGTCAGTCTCCGCGGTGTATCCATCCTCTTCGCCCACAATGGCTTCAAGCTCGCCCAGCTTCATGCCATCTTCGTTGGTCATCTCCGGCTTCTCGTAGATCTTGTCACGCACGGCGATGGCATCCCACAGCCGCTTGTTTCCCATGATCACGGTGTCGATCACCCGGAACTGGTCAAAGGCGAACTGGTCCTGGCTGAGCACGCCAAACTTGCGTGGTCGCACCACCGACCCTTTTTGCGGATCAAGCTCGCCCGTCAGCAGCTTCATGAACGTGGATTTGCCCGCGCCGTTCGGCCCGGTCAGGCCATAGCGCTTGCCCGGGGTGAAGGCGGTGGAGACGTCCTCAAAGAGGACCTTTGCGCCATAGCGCATGGATACATTGGAAACAGAGATCATGATTTTTTATTAGAACGCGAGGCTGAAGCGCCTCGAAAGGCGGGCTGCCGCTGTTGCGACTATTTTAACAGTCTTTTTAAACATCCCGAGCGAACCGGGGTCGCCGCCGAGCGCCAGCTTGTTGGGGTGGAAGCGAGGGAGCCCTATTGGAGTATTGCCCGCGGGTGCCTATCCCTTGCGGCTGCCCGCCACCGCCAGCACCGCTCCGCCGACGATGAGCGCCACTGAGAGTGCCATCGGAGCCCGTTCGGTGGTGCGAGTCTGTATGCCGATGGAGGCATCGCCCACCTTTACGCCGTGGTTCTCCGAGCGCGGAATGCCTACGAAGAATGATGCGATTCCCAGCACGATGAGGATGACTCCCAGGATTCCAAGTGGCTTCATTCGTTCCTCCGGGGCTAAAGCCCCTTGATCTGTGACGCCTGACGCTGGGCTAAAGCCCGGCTCTTCTACGGTAATACCACTGTCAGTTGAAGCCAGCAAGCTTGTTCTTCCACGGTGATACTACTTTCCTCAGTTGAAGCAGCTAGAAGCCAGCTCGTTTTACGTCTCTGTTCTCTGTTCCCTGACTTTACGTAACGCTCACTTCTTCATACGTACCATACACCTCGCGTAGCGCTTCGCAGATCTCGCCCACGGTGCAATAAGCGCGCACGCATTCGATGATATACGGCATGGTATTGGCGTCTGAAAGTTTGCCGTCGGCTTTCACCACCGGCTCCTGCGCTGCCACTTTCTTTAGCGCATCGAGCGTGCGGCGAACGTCTGCATCCTTGCGCCGTGCTTTCAGCTTCTTCAGCTTTTGGCTTTGGTGGACCTGAACCTCATCCCCGATGTAGAGGATGTGTTGCGAACTCTCCTCCACCTGGAAGTCATTCACGCCGACGATGATCTTTTCCTTCGCCTCGACCGCGCGCTGATATTGATATGACGCCTCCGCGATCTCCTTCTGCGGATAGCCACGCTCGATGGCGTTGACCATGCCGCCCATGGCATCGAGTTTTTCGAAGTAGTCGAATGCGCCCTTTTCCATGTCCAGCGTTAGCCGCTCGACGAAGTACGATCCGCCCAACGGATCCACGGTCTGCGCCGCGCCGGATTCATATGCGATCACCTGCTGGGTGCGCAGCGCGATGCGCGCTGCTTGCTCGGTCGGCAACGCCAGCGCCTCATCGTAGGAGTCGGTGTGCAATGACTGCGTGCCACCCATCACCGCCGCCAGCGCCTGCAATGCGACGCGTGCGATGTTGTTCATGGGCTGCTGCGCCGTCAGCGAGACGCCGGCGGTCTGAGTATGAAAGCGCATCAGCAAAGTGCGCTGGTTCTTGGCGCCGAAGCGATCTTTCATCAGGCGATACCAGATCTTCCGCGAGGCGCGAAACTTGGCGATCTCTTCAAAAAAGTCACTGTGCGAGTTGAAGAAGAAGCTGAGACGCGGGCCGAAGTCGTCCACTTTCAATCCCCGACGCAGCGCCCATTCCACGTATTCCACGCCGTCATAGATGGTGAATGCCAGTTCCTGGAGCGCCGTCGATCCCGCTTCCCGGATGTGGTATCCGCTGATAGAAATGGTGTTGAACCTGGGCGTGTGGTGAGTGCCGAACTCAAAAGTGTCGATCACCAGGCGCATGCTCGGCGCCGGAGGATAGATGTATTCCTTCTGCGCGATGTACTCCTTCAGAATGTCATTCTGAATGGTTCCGGAGATCTTCTTCCAATCCGCACCCTGCTTTTCCGCCACCACCAGGTACATCGCCCACAGCACTGATGCCGGCGAATTGATAGTCATGGAGACGGTGGTCTTTTCCAGATCGATGCCTGCGAAGAGTATCTCCATGTCTTCGAGCGAATCGATGGCCACGCCGCACTTGCCTACCTCGCCCTCACTGGCGGCGTGATCGGAGTCATAGCCCATCAAGGTGGGGAGATCGAAAGCGACGGAGAGGCCGCCGCCACCGTGCGCCAGCAGATACTTGTAGCGCAGGTTGGTATCTTCCGGGGAGGAGAAGCCCGCGAACTGGCGCATCGTCCAGAGCTTGCCGCGATAGCCGGTGGCATGGATGCCGCGGGTATAAGGCGCCTGGCCGGGATAGTTGGTGTACTGGTCTAGATTCTGGTCCCAATCCGCGGGCAAGTCGGCCTTGGTATAGAGCCGCCGGATGGGCATGCCAGAGATAGTGGTGAACTGCGCATTGCCGTGCTCATCCACATTCACGCCGGTGGGCGCGCCAATGGCACGCTCGCCACCCTTTTCTAAAGCCGGTGCCAGGGTCTTCTCTGCCCACTGTTTCTCAGCATCCGAGGGTGTGCGACCGTCAAAAACGTCCGCGATGGGGCTCTCGATCAGGTTCGAGTCAGTCTTCTTTTCTGGCGCCATAGTGGGTCCCCTTGCCGATCTGCCAAACACTTCATGATAAGAGATGCGCTCGCAGGCAGCAATCCTCATGTTCGTCCGATTGGGAAACTCGACACCGTGTGCTCATCGCTCTAAACTTCATTCCGATGTTCGAATCCCTCTTTAAACGCCTTGCCGCTGAACTCCTTGGCACAACTTTTCTCGTGGCTGCCGTCATCGGCTCTGGGATCATGGCGGAGCGGCTCTCCGGCGGCAACGTCGCTCTCGCGCTTCTTGCCAATACCATTGCCACCGGCGCGGCTTTGCTCGCGCTGATCCTCACCTTCGGTAGCATCTCCGGTGCGCATTTCAATCCCGCCGTAAGTCTCTGCGATGCCCTTGTTGGGGGCCTTCGCCGCCGAGACGCTGCTCTTTATACCGGTGCTCAGATCGCGGGTGGCCTTTTCGGCACGGCGATCGCCCACCTCATGTTCTCCGCTCAGCTCTTCTCGCTTTCGCGGCACGTCCGCTCCGGCGGCGCGCAAATCTTCAGCGAATTCATCGCCACCTTCGGTCTTATGGCTGTCATCTGGGGATGCTCGCGTAACCGCAGCAACAGCAACACCACTCCTTTTGCCGTTGCCGCTTACATCACCGCCGCATACTGGTTCACTGCTTCCACTTCTTTCGCTAATCCCGCAGTCACCATTGCTCGCGCGTTCTCGGATAGCTTCGCAGGCATACGACCGCAGGACGCGCCGGGATTCATCGTTGCTCAGTTCGCCGGCGCCTTCAGCGCAACGGCGCTATTCCGCTGGCTGCTGCCCAATCTCCCGCAGCGGGCCCAGGACGTGATCATGCCACATCAAGCGCAAGCACATTTCGCCATGAAGACATACATCTTTGCTTGCATCCACAATGCCGGGCGCTCTCAGATGGCGGCGGCGTTCTTTAACCTCTATGCCACTTCTGGATGCCGCGCCATCTCAGCCGGCACCTCCCCCGCCGCCCACGTTCATCCGGAAGTTGCCGCCGCTATGAGCGAGATTGGAATTGACCTCAGTGCAGCACAACCGCAAAAACTTACTGCCGAACTGGCAAAAGAGGCAAATGTGCTTGTAACTATGGGTTGCGGGGAAAGCTGCCCTTACGTTCCCGGTTTGCGTGTGGTTGATTGGCAGATACCCGACCCCAAAGGTCAGCAGCGGGAGCGAGTCCGCGAGATCCGTGACCTCATCCACGAACAGGTCAAACACCTGCTCCGCGAGGACTGCTCCGATTGCTGTACCCCCGCGGCTTCGGAGTCGGGGGAATCCGCATCCTCTCGACTCGAATTGAGACAGAGGCGGAAAACTTAAAACTGCCTCTAGTCGCGCAGCGACGAAATTACGTAGCCCGGCACGTGAGTGCCGGGTTAGCAGACAGTGCCCGACCGAGTCCCGCCAGGGACGGCGCAAAAAGCCGGGTACCTGCATCTTCTAAACTTGATACCACAGAAAAAGGCGACCCGAGGGTCGCCTTTTTGATTGATCTTGCTAGTTAGACAGCCTGGACGTTCTCTGCCTGCCAGCCCTTGGGGCCCTTCACGACGTTAAACGAAACCGCCTGGCCTTCTTGCAATGAACGGAATCCGTTCGATTGGATAGCCGAGAAATGCACGAAGACGTCTTCGCCACTCTGACGGGTGATGAAACCAAATCCTTTAGCGTCGTTGAACCACTTAACTGTTCCTTGTTCCATGGTGATACATATTTCCTTTGTTGAAGTTACGCTGGAAGTCTCGGAGTAGTACTGGGCAGGAAGCGCTGTGAAGCAGGATGCTGCTCAAACACGTACAGAGTTTCTAACGCAGCTTTAGCCTATCGCATTCTCCCTCAGTTCGCAAATTCTGATTGACTCATTGGATCTATGTAAGCTATAATCGTATGAGATTATGTTATCTTAAAGATAAACGTATTTACTCCTGCGCTGGCTTGTAAGTCCTCTATTTTCAAATTTTTAGCTGCAACTGCTTTATTTTCAAATTTTTGCAGACCAACTTCACTTTTCGTCCCTTTGCTTTCAAATATTTAGCCAGGATGAGGGGGGAGGGGGGTACCCTTCGGAGACGGTGATTCGCACCCGGAGTACCGCGAACTTTAGCCTCGTTTGGCAACGCCCGCCACTCCCAGCCTCTCCTACTGAGTTAGAAATCAGAAACGGGAGGCACCAGCATTATGAAGAGAATATTTCTTTCTCTAGCAACGTGTGTTTTGGCTACAGGAATGGCGATGGGTCAAGGCACCTCCACGGCTCCGTCATCCACGGACCAGAGCGGCGCGCAGCCAAGTTCTACCAATTCGCAGGGCGATACCAGCAGCGCCCAGCCATCCGGCAAGAGCGCGACCCCGGCGGATCAGAACGGATCCGTCTCCGGAGCCGCCACTGACCAGAATGGCAACGCGGCGACCCCGGCGAATGACAACAACGGACAGGCGGCGACCAGCAATGCAGATGGCAAGCCGGTCCCGATGAACAGCGACACACGCGCTGCCGAGAGTCGCAGCGGAGGCTTGCCGTGGACCTGGATCATTCTGGGCGCCTTGGCATTGATCGTGATCATTGGACTGATGTCACGCGGCGATCGCACCGTGGTCAAAAAAACGGAGCGCGTAGAGCGGATCGACAGAAGTGACGACGACATTCGTCGGGTCGGGTAAAACTGTCGGGTCGGGTAAAATCAGCGTTTAGCACTTAGCATTGAGTGGCCAGCATCCCGGTGCTGGCCGCTCTCTATGTTTTCCGGGGCTATGTTTCTGGGGCTGAAGCACCGTTCTTCTACCAAACACACTATTGTTTCCGGCTGAGCTCCCAGGCTTTGGCATACTTCCAGCTCACATACACCGAGTGGTAGAGGTGCAGGAGGAGCCCTTCCCTGCCGTCGAGGAAGCCCAAGCGGAAGATGTAGTTGTAGATGAAAGTGGCGAGCGGCCGAATCACGATGTTGAGAAAGCTGAATCCGGCCTTGCCCTTCTCAACAACCATCTCCGCGCCGAGCGAGGAGTATCGATTCATATGCTCGATGTAGCTGGTAAGCGTGGGATAGGCGTGGTGGATGAGATCGCCCCTGAGTGAACCAAGTTTTGAAGCAGTCGAGATTTGCAGGTCTTCGTGTACTGCTCGTGCCTCAAAGCCTGCGACACCGGCGCGGAAAAGACGAACTTTTGAATCGGGATAGAACCCGCCTCTTCGAATCCATTTCTTCAGAAACATGTTACGACGGTTGAAGCGTAGAGCCCCAATGGGGTCGTCAACCGCGTTCAGATAGCCGCGGATAGAATCTGCTAATTCGACGCTCACCTCTTCATCGGCATCGAGGCTGAGGATCCAGTCGCCCGTGCACTTGTCGAGCCCGGAGTTCTTCTGCGCGGCGAAGCCTTTCCACTCTTCTACGAAGACCTTCGCGCCGAAGGATTCGGCGATAGCGCGAGTGTTGTCGCTAGAGCCGGAGTCAACAACGATAATCTCGTCGGCCCATTTCACGCTCTCTAGCGTGCGCGCGATGTTCGCTTCCTCATTGCAGGTGATAATGGCGACGGAGAGGCGCATGGAGCGCAAGTGTAATGGGCTTTCAGTCGTTAGTCATTAGTAGTTAGCAATAAGCATTTAGCACTTATCATTTATAGAAGGATTGTTTGCTGAAACGAGACTTGCGGAGCTATGGAGCGAACCCTTCGAAGAAGGTGCCGTTTGCTAGCCGAAACAAAAAGGGGCTAAAGCCCCCAAATCCTTTAAATCGGGATGCGGCACGGCTGAAGCCGTGCCCTGACTGCTCGGGTTCTTTGCAAAGATCGAAAAGTAAAAGCCCCGCGTGGACGGGGCTTTGAAAAACCACAAATCAGAAAAATCGCAAATCAGAAAAAACCCAAATCAGGAATAAACAGAAATCAGAAACGACAATCCGAGGCTTATTTCGGCGTGGTGGGTTCGGGTTGCGGTTGCGTCGTGGGCGGTTGCTGCTGCTGCGGTAACTGCTGCATCTGCTGCTTTTGTTGCTGCGTAGGGGTTGTGTCCTTGCGCAGCTCGATGCCGGGGACGCTGGGCATCTCATTGACCACGCCGACCTGCGCGTCCGGCAATTTGATATTGAGCCGGGCAAGGGTATTCCCGGTCACGCGATCGAGTTCCACCCGCGACTTCTCATACGCTGACATAGCGACAACGACGTTTGACTCAGATTGCGAGACATCGCGTTGCGCTTGCAGCACATTGAAGTTGGTGGAAGCGCCCAGTTGATACTTCTTCTGTTCGGCATTGAGTGACTGCTCAGCCAGGCGGCGCCCTTCAGTGGCTGCCTGCACGCGGGCCCGGTTCTGCGCCAGCGCGAACTGGGCATTACGTACCTCGATCCCGATGGTGTTCTGCAACTGCTGTAAGCGCAGCTGTGCCTGGCGATACTCGAGTTCCGAGCGCACCTGGTCTGCCTGCGCCGCGCGATTACGCAATGGGATCGAGAGACTCACTCCCGCGCCTTTATCCGGCGCGGATGAATCAAAGAGATTGCCGAACGCGCTGCCAAAGCCGCTGGGAAAACTATTGGGAGGGATGCAGCCGGTGGTGGCGGTGGTGCCGCAGGTGAGCGCAGAATTCTGCACCCCGCCAAGGCCCGTCCCGCCGTAAAAACCAAAGACGTCAACCGTCGGCAATAAGGCATTGCGCGCCGCGTGTTTGCTGATGCCGCGGTTCACAAGGTCAATGCGTGTCTGTTCGATCTCAGGGCGAGAGTCCAACGCCTGCTTCACCAGCTCTTCCACTGACGGCGATACTTCATCGGAGGGCACGTTCATGATGTCAGTGGGGACTACGGGAATGGCTGCCAGCCGCGGATCATCCAGATTGCGGGAGATCGCATTCTTCATCAGCGTCTGCTGGAGCTGGAGATTTGTACGGGAGATGATCAAGTCCTGATTGCGAGTGGCGGATTCAGCGTCTGCGCGCACGATCTCAATGGGCGCGAGGGTGCCGATCTCCACCTGCTTCTGATTGTCAGAGCGGGTGCGCTGCGCCAAGCCAAGCGAGCGCTCTTTCACTTTCACGTCTTCATAGGCATTCACCAGGTCCCAGTAGATGTTCTGGATCTGGGAGACGGTGGAGACCACCTGGTTGCGGAATGCGGAATCCGAGATGCGGCGGTTATTTTTTGCGATGCGGATAAAGCGCAGGTTGTTATCTAAGCCAAAACCCTGCAGTAAATGCTGGCTGATGGTCGCGCGAAAATTGCTGTTCAACGTGGGATTTAATGCATTGAAGAGATTGTTGTTGCTTTGGCGATTGTTATTCAAGCCCACAGAAAGACTGGTCCCGGTGGCAAACCCCTGGTTGTAAGCAAAATTCGCCAGAGTGGTGTGCTGGTTGAGCACCGGCACTCCGGTGATGCGGGTGCTGCTCAGCGGGGTCACAGACTGCTCGATCTCAATGGTGCCGCCGATGGAAGGATCGTATTGAGGGATGGGCCCGCCCGCACCCAGGGTGGATTGCACCAGGCCGCTGGAGCCGCTGCCTGCGCCGCCTGCGCCGCTGGAAGTACCGCCCGCGCCCGCGCCGGAGGCTCCCGTGCCGAAGCCACCTTGTCCGCCGCCGGGGGTGCCCTGCACCAGGCCGGTGGCTACACCGCGAATACTGCTGCCGCTCTTGGAGCGAAGCACGTCTGTGTCCGCGATCGCAAGGTTATAACGGGCGATGGCAAGATCCAGATTGTTCTCAAGCGCCAGCGCGATGGCGTCATCAAGCGAGAGCATTAATTGGCTGTCGCGGATCAATGAATCAATGCGCGGGGTGTTGGTAAAAGCAGGTTCCGGCACCGACTGCGCCATATACGGCGCAATGGGGTTGGGGAAATGTCGTTTCTCCCGGCTGTAATCATGCCGAATGATGGTGCGTGGCGCGGAGGTGTTTGCCTGGGGCGCGTCGGGCGGCGGCGTTGCCGGCGCGTTCTGTGCGAAACCTGCCATAGGAACGGCTGCGATCATGAGAGCAGCCACCGCGGTGCGGCTGAGTTCCTTGAACTTGCGCAAATTGTGCATCGCTTTCTCCAACTCCAAATATCAATGCCTGGAAGAGTGAAACAGTAAGACTGCTGTTACCCCAATTGGTCAACAAAGTTGTGCCGACCTCTTGGGTTGAATCTGTATACGCACGGCTTTGCAGATTAGTTCCACCCGGCTGGCCACAAACCGGGGGGGTGGGCGATGCCTATGGATGCAAAAAGTGCCTGTAGTATAAAGCACGCGTTTTGATGTTCTTGCCGCAGGTAAGGGCGCGAGCCGGTGACGACAAAAAGAAATCTGAAAATCACGCTTGCCTATGATGGCGCTCCGTTCTGCGGATGGCAGGTGCAGCCGGGACGCACCAGCATCCAAGGCACGCTCAAGGAGTCTCTCCGCCGCGTCACCGGAGAGGATATTCTGCCGCAGGGATCCGGGCGCACGGATGCAGGCGTTCACGCGCTGGCGCAGGTGGCGAGCATCAACATGGAGTCGCCGATCCCCGCTGAAAATCTACTGCGCGCCCTGAATCACAATCTGCCGAGGGCGATCCGGGTTTTGTTTGTGGAGGAGGTTGCCGCAGATTTCCATGCGCGACGTTCGGCGAAGGCGAAGACATACCGATATCGCACCTATCGGGGCGCGCTCTGTTCCCCATTTCTGGCGAACCATGTGTATCACTATCCGTATCCTCTAGACGAAGCCGCGGTCATGAGCGCCGCCGCCAGAGTGATCGGCGAGCATGACTTTACGTCCTTTGCGGTTGCCGACCCGGATAAAGCCATGCGGGAATCAGAGGAAGCTGCCTCCAACCTACGAACCATCTTCTCCTCCGCCTGGCGGCGAGAGGGCGAGGAACTGATCTATGAGGTATGCGGGAGCGGATTTCTTCACCATATGATCAGGAATCTAGTAGGAACATTTTTAATGGTTGGCCGGGGGACGCTCACGGTGGAAGATATCCCGCGCATCCTGGCAGCCAAGGACCGATCGCTGGCGGGAGGCACCGCGCCCGCGCGTGGGTTATACCTGGTGAGCGTGGATTATTGAGCAGCAGTCAGCAGTCAGCATTCAGGGAAGAATGGATGGGTCGCGACCGCTTGTCGCGCCGGGGCTGAAGCCCCAATTTTTTAAAAGCTGTTTCGCGGGGCTGAAGCCCCGCTCTTCCACCGGATTCTTCGTCGCTCCGCTCCTCAGAATGACAATTGCAGATTGTAGGGCAGTGTACGTCCCGGGGCTTTAAGCGCCGCTCTTCCACCCTTAAGCTCTGAAGGCCTTTCAGCACTCAGCATTCAGCATTCAGGGAAGAATGTATGGGTCGCGACCGCTTTTCGCGACGTGGATAAAGCCCCATTTTTTTAAAAGCTGTTTCGCGGGGCTAAAGCCCCGCTCTTCCACCGTTAAGCTCTGAAGCCCCTTTCAGCACTCAGCATTCAACGGTCAGCATTCAGAGAAGATTTGATGAGGCAGCGGTGTGAAGGCTGCGCGTCGACCCTGTGCGCTGGTAGGATATTGCGTTCCGGAGGCACTTCCAGTGATCCCATCATTCCGCGCATTGATCTGCTTGTTTGTTCTAACCGCAACCGCCTTGGCACAAGATCCGGCAAAGAGAGCTATCGAGCCGGATCCTGGATCTTCCAAGATGGCTGCCGCGGCGTTTCAGGAGTCGCAGTGGCGGATGATCGGTCCCTTCCGTGGCGGGCGCACGGTGGCGATCTCCGGCGTCCCCAGCCAGCCGAATGTTTTCTATATGGCGGCGGTGAATGGCGGAGTATGGAAGACCACCGACTACGGGCAAAACTGGGCACCCATCTTCGATGATCAATCGACCGGATCCGTGGGCGCTTTGGTGGTTTCGCCGTCGAATCCAGAGGTCATTTATGTGGGCAGCGGTGAGGGTTTGCAGCGCCCCGATCTCGCGGTGGGCAATGGTATCTACAAATCCACCGATGGGGGAAAGACCTGGGCGCATCTTGGGCTCGCGGATGGCCGCCAGATCGGTGGGATGGCGATCGATCCCAAAAATCCAGATCGCGTATTTGTTGCGGTCCTGGGACATCCCTATGGCGCGAATGAAGAGCGCGGCCTGTATCGCACGCTGGATGGGGGAAAGATCTGGAAGAAAATCCTTTACAAGGACGAGAACACCGGCGCAGTGCAAGTGGTGTTAGATCCAAAAAATCCCAATACCGTTTATGTGCACATGTGGTCTGCACGGCAAGGCCCCTGGGAATATGACAACGGATACACCGGCAAAAGCTCGGGGCTCTACAAGTCTACGGACGGTGGCGAGAATTGGACGCAGCTCACCAAGGGATTACCTGGAGTGGCGGAGTCGCTGGGAAGGATCGGGTTGGCGGTGGCGCAGAGTGATCCCTCTCGGCTCTATGGTTGGGTGACGGCGGCGAAGGGCACGGGAATCTATCGTTCAGACGACGCCGGAGAGAGTTGGACGCTGATGAACAGTGAGGGCCGCGTGACCGGGCGTGGGGATGACTTTGCGGGGGTGACCGTGGATCCGCGCAATAAGGATGTGGTGTACGTCGCGAACACCTCCACCTACCGCTCAGAGGATGGGGGCAAGACGTTCACCGCGATCAAGGGCGCTCCGGGCGGTGACGATTACCACACCATCTGGATCAATCCTGAAAAACCGGAGATCATGGCGATCGCCAGCGACCAGGGCGCGACCATTACGGTGAATGGCGGCAATACCTGGAGCTCCTGGTACAACCAGCCCACGGCGCAGATGTACCATGTGGCGACGGACAATCGTTTTCCCTATTGGGCGTATGGCGGGCAACAGGAGAGTGGCAGCGCCGGCGTGGCCAGCCGGAGCGATTATGGGGAGATCACCTTTCGCGAGTGGCATCCGGTGGGCATTGATGAATACGCTTATGCGGCACCCGACCCGCTGAATCCGAAGCTGATCTATGGCGGCAAAGGCACGGTCTTCAATCAGGCGACGGGTGAGTTCCGCGATGTATCTCCGCATGTGCTGCGGAGCGGCAAATATCGTTACGACCGCACTGCTGCGATCATCTTCGCGCACGCTGATCCGCATACTCTGTATCTGGCATCGCAAGTCTTGTTAAAGACCACCAATGGAGGCAACAGCTGGGATGTGATCAGTCCTGACCTGACGCGGCCGGATCCGGGCGTGCCTGTAAACCTGGGAGAGATGGCGGCAGCGGACAAGACCAAACATCGTGGGGTGATCTACAGCATTGGGCCTTCGTGGAAAGATGTGAACACCATTTGGGTGGGTACCAGTGACGGCTTGATCCAGGTGACGCGCAACGGGGGAAAGAGCTGGCAAAACGTGACTCCGCCGGAGCTGACTGCATGGAGCAAGGTTTCGCAGGTCGAGGCGTCCCATTTTGATGAGCAGTCCGCGTATGCGTCTGTCTCGCGCTTCCGCCTGGATGACCTTACGCCGCTGATCTATCGCACGCATGATGGCGGCAAGAGTTGGCAGAAGATCACCGCCGGCCTGCCTGCTGACGCTCCCGTGAATGTGGTGCGCGAAGATCCGGAACGCAAGGGTTTGCTCTATGCCGGAACCGAGAGCACGGTCTACTACTCGCTGAATGACGGCGAGAGCTGGCAGCCACTTCGGCTCAATCTGCCGGTGACTTCGGTTCGCGACCTGGTGGTGCATCAAGATGACCTGGTGATCGGCACGCATGGCCGGGGATTCTGGATCCTGGATGACGTAACCCCGCTAAGGCAGATGAATCCGCAGTCGACCTCAGCAGCTGCGTTCCTATTCAGGCCGCAAGCGGCTTATCGCCTGCGCAGGGACCAGTGGACGGATACGCCGCTGCCGCCGGAGATCTCCGCCGGGAAGAACCCTCCGAATGGAGCCATCATTGATTACACGCTGAAAGCTGCGTCCACTCCGGTCACGCTTGAGATCCTGAACGCCGCGGGAAAAGTGTTGCGCAAATATTCGAGTGACGATCAAGCCTCGCCCATTACACCGGAGCCTAATGTTCCCAAATATTGGATCCGTCCCTTCCGGGCATTGCCGGCGACCGCAGGCATGCATCGCTTTGTTTGGGACATGCGGCTGGCACCCCCACAGGCCCTGCAGCATGAGTTCCCTATCTCCGCGATCTATGGCGACACGCCGCGCGAACCGCTGGGAGCCCTGGTTCCACCGGGACAATACTCAGTGCGGCTGACAGCAAATGGCAAGACACTCATCCAACCACTGTTGGTGAAGCTGGATCCGCGAGTCAAGACCGCGCCCGCTGACATTGAGCGGCAGTTTGCACTGGAGCAACAGATCTCAGAGGCGATGGAGAGATCATTTGCTGCATCAGAAGCTGTGAGCGCGGCACGTAAACGGGTTCCAGCCGATTCGGCATTGGCGAAACAACTGGCAAAGCTTTCAGGCGACGAGGATCAAGGGTTCTTCGGCGATCCCGCATCGGGCTTTTCCACGATCAACGGATCGTTGGGAAACCTGCTGGTAGCAATCGACGGCGCAGATGCCGCGCCGACGATGCAGCAGCAAGCGGTGGCTACTGAGGTTTTCAGGCGACTCAACGCGTTGCTTTCCCAATGGAAGCAGGTGAAGTGAAGTGTCGCGCCTACGGCGCTTCTAATCTTTGATGAGCTGACCCAGCGCTTAGGCGCTGGGCTAACGAATTCCGGCGCTACGCGCCTGTGAAGTTCCAGGCTAAAGCCCTGCTTGGTTGGGGAAGTTTTCACCCGCCTGAAGGCGGGTGCCCTTGTTCCGCACAGGCTGCATGAATTAAAAGACCCGGCACCATTCGTGCCGGGTTCGGATTGCAAATCAGAAATCACAAATTGCAAATCAGAATTACATTGCAAATCACAAATCACAAATTACAAATCACTGGATGGTGTACTTACCTGCCTCAACCAGGCGATCAGAGATACGCTGCCGTGCGCCGATCACATCGAAAGGCTCATACTTGAACAGGCGGCGCAGGATCGCCATTTGGGTGCGAAGGGTGTCACCCTCGCCACAGGCAGCCACCACTTTTCTGGCTGCTGCTTCTATCTTTGGCATCGCTTCAGAGATGTAGACCTGGGTCATTGAGATCGCGAGCCCACAAGCGTCTTCGCCGCGAGCAGCGATCAGCTTTTGCGTGCGCAGCACCGCCGATTCCATGGCAAAGCCCTCAATCACCATGTCCGCGATGGCAGCCATCACCTCCTGCTGGTCCTGCAGCGTCATCATGAACTTCTGCGTGGCAATACCCGCCGCCATCAATCCTGCGCGTTTTGCGTTGGCAACAATGGTGCGCTCAGCAGCGAGCGCCCCTTCCAGCGGCTCGCCGATCTGTGGCCCGGCGAGCACGTCATCCATCAACTGCTTGATGGCGGGCATCAGCGGAAGCTGGTTGCTCATGGCACGCTTCATCAAAAACCCGGTGATGATCATGCGATTGATCTCATTGGTGCCTTCAAAGATACGGTTCACTCGCGAATCACGATAAGCGCGCTCTGCCGGATACTCTTCTACAAAACCATAGCCGCCATAGATCTGCACCACCTCATCCACCACGTGGTCCAACATCTCCGAGCCCCAAACCTTGGCGATGGAGCATTCGATCGCATACTCTTCAATGCCCTTGCGGATCTGGGTGGACGCATCCGGCGCGCTCTTATCCACATCTGCGAGCGCATCCTCGATCATGCCCACGGTGCGATAGGCGAGCGACTCCCCAACATAAACACCCACCATCATGTCTGCGAGTTTTTCCTTGATCAGGCCGAATTCAGTCAGGCTCTTGCCGAACGCCTTGCGGTCTTTGGCATACTTCATGGCATTGTGCATGGCGTAACGCGCCCCGCCTACAACGCCTGCGCCAAGTTTGAAGCGGCCGATATTCAGGATGTTGAATGCGATGACGTGCCCTTTGCCGATCTCGCCGAGAAGGTTCTCAACCGGGACCTGACAGTCGTTGAGGATAAGCGGAGCGGTGGATGATCCGCGGATGCCGAGCTTCTTCTCTTCCGCTCCCACGCTGAAGCCGGGAAAAGTGCGCTCCACAATGAATGCGGAAAACTTCTCGCCATCGATCTTGGCGAAGACGATATACACATCTGCAAAACTTGCGTTGGTGATCCACATCTTCTCGCCATTGAGGATGTAGTGCTTGCCATCTGGAGAGAGCACCGCCCTGGTACGAGCATTCATCGCGTCAGAGGCGGAGCTGCTTTCTGACAGCGCATAGGCCCCCACCCACTCCCCGCTGGCAAGTTTGGGAAGATACTGCTGCTTCTGCGCGGGGGTCCCAAAGTAAACGATAGGGAGCGTTCCAATGCCCACATGCGCGCCCCAGGTCACGCTGAAGCTGCCGGAGACGGCAAGTTTCTCGGCGATGATGCAGGAGCTGATGCGATCCATGTCCGAGCCTCCATACTGCTCAGGCACGTCCACGTTCGCAAGTCCGATCTCGCTGGCTTTTTTGATCAGGTCGCGGGAGACCTGGAACTCCTTGTGCTCGATCTTCTCGATGTTCGGCACGATCTCATTGTTGGCGAACTCTTCCGCCGTCTGCGCGATCTGGCGATGCTCGTCAGAAAAATCTTCCGGAGTGAATATTTCCTCCGGAGTGCGCTCCTCGATCAGAAAGCTGCCGCCGAGGACCTTGTTTTTGGGGACAAGTGCTGTAGCCATGATTCCTCTTTTTCACCACTGAGACACTGAGGCACGAAGAATGCTCATCTTGTTTCTCTCGGTGTCTTCGTGTCTCCGCGGTTAGTTCAAATTTTCAATCAAACCAGCGGCGCCCATGCCGCCGCCCACGCACATCGTCACTACGCCGTATTTGCCGCCACGTCGTTTCAGCTCTCGTATGATGCTGGCGGTAAGCTTTGCGCCGGTGCATCCCAGCGGATGGCCGAGCGCGACCGCGCCGCCGTTGGGATTGATGCGGCCTTCGTCGTAATGCTTTTGTAGGCCCGCTTCCTTGATCACTGCCAGCGATTGCGCCGCGAACGCCTCATTCAATTCGAAGACATCAATGTCGTCGAGTGTGAGCCCGGCTATCTTCAACAATTTTGGGATTGCATACACAGGGCCGAGTCCCATCTCTTCCGGCTTGTAACCCGCCGTTGCAAAGGCAACGAAGCGAGCGAGCGGCTGAATGCCAAGCTGCTGCGCCTTTTCCGCCGACAGGATGACCGCTGCGGCTGCGCCGTCTGACATCTGCGACGAATTTCCTGCGGTCACGCTGCCCTTCGCGTGGAATGCAGGTTTAAGTCCAGCCAGGGCCTCCAGGGTGGTCTCAGCGCGCGGGCCCTCGTCGACCTTGAAAGTGATCTCAGTGCGTTTGGGCTTGCTGCCGTTCGGCGTGGTGAAGGAGACGGGGACGGAAACGATCTCATCGTCAAACTTTCCGGATGCGATGGCAGCGAGCGCCTTCTTGTGGCTGTCCAGCGAGAACTCGTCCGCTTGTTCGCGGGAGATGTTGAAACGCTGCGCCAAACGCTCAGCGGTCAAGCCCATCGATAGATATGCATCCGGATAGTGATCCACCAGCCAGGGATTGCAACTCACTTTGTGCCCGCCCATGGGGATCATGGTCATGGATTCCGTTCCGCCGGCAACGATGGCGTCACAGGCGCCGCTGCGGATGCGATCGGCAGCAAGCGCGATCGCCTGCAACCCGGAGGCGCAGAAACGGTTGATGGTCATGCCGCTGACTTCTACAGGAAGCCCGGAGCGCAGGCTGGCGATGCGCGCGACGTTCATCCCCTGCTCGGCTTCGGGCATGGCGCAGCCGAGGATGACGTCTTCAATCTCTTTGGGATCGAGTTGCGGCACGCGCTCAAGAGCGCCCTGGATGGCGACCGAGGCGAGATCGTCCGGCCGAGTGGCGCGCAACGTTCCTTTGTATGCCTTGCCGACTGGTGTGCGGACGGCGCTTGCGATGACTACTTCACGCATGGGTTGCTCCAAAAATCCTTTTCACCGCGGAGACGCTGAGTCGCGGAGAAAATCAAATGAATCAGAAAGCGACTTCCACATATGTAGTCGAAGTGGTGGGCTCAGGAACTTCTTCACCGTGTTCACGGAGGCTCTCAATGTGAAACTCGATCGCTTCTTTGATAAGTCGTTTAACGATTTCCACACTCTTCCCGACCACACCCACTCCCGGTAGATCTGGAGCATAAGCTTCCCATCCGGTCGAAGACTTTTCAACGATCACCAGGAATTTTTTCATCGGAACTCGTCCAATCAGTTCCTCAGCGGCTTCCCGGTCTTCAACGTGTAAGCGATACGTTCCTGGGTCTTCTTCTCGCCACAGAGGAACTTGAAATTCTCGCGCTCAAGATCGAGCAGATACTGCTCGCTCACCAATGTGCCCGGTGTGACGTTGCCGCCACATAAAGTCTCTGCCACTTTGGTACCGATCTTCACTTCGTGATCGGTTATGAATTCGCCTTGCCGCATCAGATGAACGCCCAATCTTAGCGTGGCCAGGATGCTTTCGCCCGGGGCAGGGATGTCAGTGCGCATGATCGGCGTCTTGTAGCCCGCTTGCGCCAGTTCGAGCGCGCGAGCTTTTGCGTCCGTGAGGACACGATCACGATTCATGGTGATGCGGTCGCCGTTATCCAAAAAATCAAGAGTGCGGGCTTCCGCGGCGGAAGAGGACACTTTTGCCATAGCAACGACCTCAAAAGCCTTTTTCATCGCTTCCATGAGTTCGACCGACTCACCGCGGCCATCCCGGCGGATGGATTGCGCCGCATCCACCGCGCGAAGAGTCATCTCTTTGCATCCTCCGCCGCCGGGCAACAATCCGACCCCTACTTCTACCAATCCCATATAAAGTTCGGCGTGCGGATTGCGCGCCGCGGCGTGCAGACTGATCTCTGCGCCGCCGCCCAGGCACATCCCAAAAGGTGCGCTTACCACCGGCTTCTGACAGAACTTGATCGCCTGCGTCATGTTCTGGAATCCCTTGATCGCGAGATCGACCTCATCCCACTCCTGCTCCTGCACGGCAAGCAGCAGTGCCATAATGTTAGCGCCGACAGAAAAATTGGGCGCATCACTATAGAGAACGAAGCCGTCAAAATTCTCCGCGTAAGGGGTACCGGGCTTAAGCGTCTGGGTGATGAACTGCACGATGTCCGCGCCGAGCGAGTTCATCTTGCTATGGAACTCGATGCAGCCGATGCCGTCTCCCAGATCGATAAGCGAAGCGCCGGGATTGCGCTTGACCTCCGCGCCGGGCTTGGACTTTTTGACTACCTCGACCGACCAAACGCCCTGCGCCTCTTCCACCGGCTTGTATTCGCGGCTCACCAAGTCAAAGTATGCGCGGCCGCTCGGAGCTTTGGGATCGTCAACGTACCAGGTCTTCTTGCCCGCGGCGAGCAGAGTCTCAAGGTTTGCGGCGACCGGCTTACCTTCTTTTCTCATCCGCGCCACGGTTTGTTCCACGCCGGCTGCGTCCCAAAGTTCAAAGGGACCTTTCTCCCAGTTAAAGCCCAGCTTCATCGCCCGGTCGATCTCGACAATGGTGTCAGAGATCTCAGGAATGCGGCTCGCCGCATAGGTCCATAAGTCGGAGAGTACTGACCAGTAGAACGCCGCAGCTTTGTCTTTGGCGGGATCGCCGCTGAGCAGCATGCGCAGGCGCTCGTCCAGTTTCTCAACGTTCTTCGCCTCCAGCGCAGGGAATCTGCCCTTTTGCCGGGGACGATATTCGAGCGTCTTCCAATCCAGTCCGAGGCGCTCTTCTTCTCCGCTCGCGCCCTTCTGTTTCTTGTAGAAACCGCCTTTCACTTTGTCGCCGAGCATCTTGCGCGAAAGCATGGCCGCATAGAAGGCGGGTAGCTTGAGGTCGGCGCGCTCGTCGCTCGCATTCTTGGTCATATTGCCGACCACATGGCCAAGAATATCGAGCCCAACCATATCAATGGTGCGGAAAGTTGCGGACTTCGGCCAGCCGACGGCGGAGCCAGTCAGCGCATCCACATCTTCGATGGAGAAGTCCATCTCCTGCATCACTCGCATCACGTTCATCACGGAGAATGTTCCGATGCGGTTGGCGATAAAGTTGGGCGTGTCCTTGGCGACGACGATTCCCTTCCCCAGCCATGCGTCACAGAAGTGGCTCACCCGCTCGATGGCTTCGGGGTCGGCCTCCGGCGTGGGGATGATCTCCAGCAATCGCATGTAGCGCGGCGGGTTGAAGAAGTGCGTGCCGAACCAGTTCTTGCGCAGATCGTCAGAAAAGCCTTCCGCAATGGTTGCCACAGGCAAGCCGCTGGTGTTGGTGGTGATGATCGATCCCGGTTTCCGCACCGCTTCCACTTTTTTAAGCAGCGCGCGCTTGATCCCGAGGTCCTCGGCAACGGCTTCGATCACCCAATCGCAGTCGGCGATGAGCTTCATGTCATCGTCAAAGTTCCCGATGGTGACCAGCGATGCGAACGCCGGATCCATGAAGGCGGCGGGCTTGGATTTTTTTGCTGCCTCGAACCCTGAGGCGACGATCTTGTTTTTGACCGCTTTATCGGCCGAGGCGGCAGTGCCGGGGGGGACCACGTCGAGCAATACGCAGGGAAAACCCGCATTCGCCACCTGCGCCGCGATTCGCGCACCCATGGTGCCGGCGCCCAGGACTGCGACCTTCCGGATCGCTTTGAATTTGTGCATAGATGTGTGGCCAGAACTGCCGCAGCGAGGTGAGATGCAGAATCCCGAGCGGCGGGCATTTCCGGGGAAGCAACTTTCACCGTCTGAGCGTCGGATCGAGTGTTAGTCGCCATCTGGCAGCCTTCTTGATCAATTTCTCCGCCGCAAGCGGCGGAGGTGTTCAATATATGTTTGGCCGGGCGTGGGAAAATTGATGCCTCCGAGTCCGGAATTTCCTGAAATGAATGTTCATTCAGTGACTGTTTTGCTGGTCTAAAGCAGGTGGAGAATCTGTTATAGTAACGGAATTCTAACCTTTCAAGGCATGGGATTTCTGCGCTTGCTGCCGCGCGTTCCGCGTTGCGCGCGCACCTGGCCTTGGTCCCCCTGGAGCTTGCGAAGGAGTTTGTTTGCGGATATTGGTCCTGATCACCGATCTATTTGACTCGATCGGGGGGATCCAAACTTTCAATCGCGCCTTCGTCCATGCATTGGACGGTCTTGCCAATGAGTTGGGCTGGGATGTGACGGTGCAATCACTTGTGGACCGCGGAGACAGCGCACTTGCCGCGCAATATCTGCCCTCTGGCCGCACCCGATACCTGGGATACTCGGGGTCGAAGCTTCGCTACGCGGTTGCGGCGATCAAGAACAGTTGGCGTGCTGACCAGACCATCATCGGCCACGCCAATATGTTGAGTCTCGCGCTGGGAATGCCGGGGCGGACGGGGTTGATCTTGCATGGAGTGGAAGCCTGGAAGCGGCTTCCCTATTTAAAGAAAAAAATGCTGCGGCGCATGATACCGCTCATCTCCGTAAGCCGATTCACGCAGAGAGAAGTCACCCGCCTCAACAATATCTCTGACTCGCATTTCGCGATCCTCCCCAACACTCTCGACCCGTTCTATCAGGCGAAAGCTCAGGGCCCCGCGCCCGGCTTCCCTGCGGGAAAAAAGATCCTCACCGTCTCCCGCCTGCATTTTGATGACAGATACAAGAACATTGACATGCTGATCGAGAGCCTGGCCCTCATCCGGCAAAGGGTGCCGGACTGCTGTTTGATCATTGTGGGGGATGGACCGGACCGCGCACGATTGCAAGCGATCGCGACCACGGCGGGAGTGGCAAAGGAAGTGATCTTTGCGGGCCGCATTCCCGATGAACACCTTGGGCATTATTACGATGCTTGTGATGTCTTCGCGCTTCCCAGCCTGGGCGAAGGATTCGGGATCGTCTATCTGGAAGCGATGCGGCACGGCAAGCCAGTGGTCGCCGCGCGAGCCACCGCGGTGCCTGAAGTGGTAGACCATGGCGTGACCGGACTTCTGGTGGAACCGGACACAAAAAGCCTGGCCTCAGGACTGGTGGAAGTGCTCAGCAATAACCAGCGTGCACGTGCCATGGGCGTTGCCGGACAGATGCGGATGCGCGATCATTTTGAGTTCAGCCACTACCGCATGCGGTTGCGCGCAGCATTCGGTCTGACCGCAGCTTCTGAAGTGGGAGTGGGACGGTGACGGTGACTCCGCAAAGCGCTGACGCAGGACTGGATCGAAAAGGATCACCCCTTGAGGCGCTCCGCAAGCGGTGGCAGCGTGCGCACCAGAGTTCGCCGTATGCGAGTAACGCTGCGATCACGCTTTCCACGAATGCGTTTATCGCCGCTCTGGGGTTGATTAGTGGTCCTCTGTTGGCGCGGCTCTTAGGCCCGGCAGGCAGAGGCGAGCTCGCCGCCATCCAAAGCTGGCCGCTGTTTGTAGCAGGGATCGCCATGATCGGCATGCCGGAGGCGCTGGTCTATTTCTCTTCGCGGGAGCCGGCGCGCGCAGGACGGGTCACCTCCACCGCGATCCTGCTGGCACTCGTTTTCATGCCGCTGTTCGCGTTCATCGGGTGGGCGCTCGCGCCTTTGCTTTTGAAGGCCCAATCGGCGGAGATCATCCACGCTGCCCGCTGGTATCTGCTGGCGATCCTGCCTGCGTACGCGATCGTGTATCTCCCCATCCATGCTCTGCGCAGCCATTCCTCGATGGTGGCATGGAATCTGCTGCGCACGGCTCCTACCCTCACCTGGCTGATCGTGATCATGATAGCGCTGGTACGGGGCATCCATTCCGCGGAAAAAGTCGCCTTCATCTTTGTCGCAGCGCTCGCAGGCACGGCATTGGTAGTGATCGGATGCGTGCGCTGGCGGGTCCCAGGATCGTTCGCCCCAGACCTATCGTCAGCAAAGCCGCTACTTAAATATGGTGGTTATTCGGCATTGGGAACTCTGGCGCAGTTCTTGAACATGCGAGTGGACTTGATATTGATTGGGGCCTTTCTTGCCCCGCAGGCACTGGGATATTACGCGGTGGCTGCGGCGTGGAGTGGAGCAGTCGGCCCCATCCTCTCCGCATTCGCGTCGCTACAATTGTCACGGGTGGCTAAAGCCGAGGGGATCGCCGCGCAATCCGCGGCAATCGTGCTCGGCGCAAGGCTTGCGGCGACCGCAGCATACTTATTGCTGGCGATCCTGCTGCCATTGACTCCCCTGCTGGTGCCCTTGCTGTTCGGCGCCAACTTCCGTCCTGCGGTGTTGCCCGCCTGCATCTTGCTTCTGGCAACCACAACTTTTGGGCTCAATGGCATACTGGGAGAGGCACTCCGCGGTATGGGCAAGCCTGAAGTGGTACTTCGCTGCGAGTTGGGCGGATGGATGGTGTTGGGAGTCGCGATCTTCGCTTTACTTCGACCATTTGGGACAGCAGGCGTCGCTTCGGGCGCTTTGATCGGTTATGTGACTACTCTGATGCTGTTAGTCAGGAGCTTGCGCCGCCATTGCGGGTGTTCGGCAGGCGATCTTTTTCGCCCGTCGCAACGGGATTTTGTCGAGATGAAACGCAGGCTCCAGGGAATGGTTCGGGGTTCAAGAGAGGTGCAGCCAGATGTCCTTTAGCGGAAGGAATACTTAGTGGAATCGCGCAGCAATCATTTTTCCGTCGGAATCGCGAGACGCCCGGTCGCCACGGAGGCGAGCCTATGGAGCGCAGCAGCATTGGTGTTGAGCTGCATCGTTCTGGGCGCGATGACTCTGTATGCCATGAATGCTCAAACTGGCGCGGCATTCGTTTACTACTCATTGATGGCGATCCTTGTGGCCGCCATATCCATGCTGGGCTACCATTTTTGCTCCATGCGGTCATTGCGGACGTTGGACCTGTTCGAGATACCAGCCTGGTACTCGGTAGCAACCATGATCACGCTTGTGAGTTTCGGATTCGCCGTTTTCCAAGACGAGAACCTTCGAACACCCAATCTGGCGGATTTTTCCTGGCTCGGCGATGGCTTGTGGCTGCCGGCGGTCGGACTTGCCGGATTGTGGATGGGACATTGGCTAGGCTCGCGCCTGAAATCAAAAGGCAACCCCACTGTTGAACGTTTTGCCTCGCCGCAGATGGTGGCCTTCCTTTATGCTGCCATCTGGTTGAATCGTATCTGGCGGCTGGAGACGATAGGGTGGGGATACGGATTTAACCTTTCCATGGTCGGCAATCAGCCGGCGCTGGCGCAATGGTCTGCATACCTCGACCGTTCCGCTTATATCCTTGTCGCTGCAGTCGCGATCAACGTCTTCAGTGGAAGATGGGCCAAGAGATATCTGTGGCCGGTTTTAGCGCTCGAATTGCTGTATGGCGGAAGCACGGGGATGAGCAAACCACTGCTTTGGCTTTGGCTGATCGTGATGGGCGCAGCCATCTACACCGGACATCAAGTTTTTTCCAGACGAAGCGTGCTCATCGGCGGCCTGATGCTTGTCCTCCTTGCGATCTCAACACCAATTACCTTACGGTTCCGCGCGCTCGTGACCTCGGGTGCGGTTAATTTCCGCGATCCGCTGAGCCTTTCAGAAGGCATTATGGATGCGGCAACCACTTCGTTGTCGGCGGGCTCAGATGAGGCGCTCTCCGTCACCGAGGAACGTTTTCTTGGTCGTCAGAGCACCGTGGTGCAGACTTTGGGGATCATTGTGCATTACACGCCGGAGGTCTATCCGTATTGGGGCGCGGACCGGTTGTTGAAAATCCCGCTGTATGTGCTTCCCCGGGCGATCTGGCCGGACAAGCCTATCTTGAGCACGGGCTATGAATTCAACATTCGGTATCTTGGCGGAGTCGCAAGCAACATGACTTCATCCGCCGATACCATGTATGGCAACCTGTACCTTCATGCGGGATGGATGGCCTTGTTTCTCGGCATGTTCATCTTCGGCGTGGGAAGTGGATGGTTTTATCGGCGCTACGTGGTGCACGCTCTCACGATCGGAGATTATTCTGCGCTGGCTCTCTATCTGGCGATCGCCCTTTCGGTCTTGGACATCGAGAATACTTATATCGAGAATCTGGTTGGAATGCTCCAGGAGCTTGTCATCTTCATCCCGATATGGATGCTGGCGCATCCGAAGGCGAAAATCGCCGGGAACCAATCCCGAGTCAGTATCGCGCGCTCTTGGGGACGTCCGGTCCAGCCATGAGCAAGGTCCTGTTTTTGGGGGAGAACTGGTACGGGAGTTCTTCGCGCGCCTGCTCTTTCGCACTTCGACGGCTGGCCTGCGATGTTTTGGACGTCGACTCGCAGGCAGTGTTTCCTAACCTGCACACTTTTTCCGGCAGGCTATGGCGAAGACTGGGGCGAGACATCCTGGTCCGCGAGTACAACGAACTGGTCCTGCGATCGGCAGAGAATATACGTCCGGATTTTGTGCTGGCATTCAAGGCCAGCCTGCTGCGCGCTGACACGCTGCGCAGGCTGCGCGCCCTAGGCTGCCGCTTGTATAACTACTATCCGGATACGTCTGTCTTTTCACATGGCTCTCATCTGCCGCAAGCGCTGCCGGAATATGATGTTGTGTTCCATACCAAGCCGTTCTTCGTGCGCGATGTATGTTCGCGGCTGCAGATCAAGCAAGCGGTCTTTGTGCCCCATGGATACGATCCGGAGATCCACCGGCCCATGACCCTGGATGATGGTGACTGGAAACGTTACGCTTGTGACGTGGCTTTTATCGGAGTCCACACCTCGCACAAAGAGGACATGATGCAGAAGTTATTGCGCCTGCGTCCGCAGCTCAATCTCAGGATCTGGGGATACGGGTGGGAGCGATGCCACTCTCCTGCGTTGCGGTCTCACGTGGAGGATGAAGCGCTCTTCGGCGAGTTCTATGCAAAGGCGATACAAGTAGCAAAGATCAATCTGGCGATCTTAAGTGGCAAGGTAGAAGGAGCTTCACAGGGGGACGAGACAACCACGCGCACTTTTGAGATCCCGGCTTGCGGCGGATTCATGTTGCATGAACGGACACCTGAGGTTCTCACTCTGTTCAAGGAAAACCAGGAGATCGCGTGCTTTGACAGCTCCGAAGAATTAGCGGGGCAGATCGATTCATTTTTAGCGGAGCCGGAGAAGCGAGCGCGGTTGGCCGTCGCCGGCCGGCGGCGTTGCGTGCCCCATTATTCCTATGACCAGCGAATGAAAGCGATCTTGGATTGGCATCAAAAGCAAAACCCATCATCTTCGATGGAAACCATTGCGGTGGGTGATCGCGGATGAACACCGTACATCATGCACTTCGCACAGCGGTCCGCCTGTACGCCACTCACTTCCCCATCGACCGCGGAAAAGGAAGGCTCATCCAGGTACTGAAGCAGCAGATCGCGCAGAGCACGGTGGTAGACGCGGTTGGCCTTGGATATCGCATGGAGTTAGACCTTTCCGAGTACATACAGCGCTCGATCTACTTCTTTGGATATTACGAGCGGGGGCTGGCTCTCTACTTTCAGTCACTCTTGCGTCCGGGAATGGTGGTGGTGGATGCTGGAGCCAACGTTGGCCAGTACTCTTTGATCGCGTCGCAGTCCGTGGGGAATCAGGGAGTGGTGTACGCATTTGAGCCTGAGCCTGGGAATTTTGCTCGATTCAGCCGTAATCTGGGACTGAATGACATTCAGAACGTGAGGTTATTTCGTTCGGCATTGGACGAAAAAGCAGGGTCGGCGACGCTCTTCCTCTCTGAGGAGCAACGAGCTGCCCACAATGCCGGAGGCTTTGCTTTGCGCCATCGCGAAGATGCGACCACTGCGGTAGCGGAGGTGAACGTACTGAGGCTCGATTCCGTTCTTGAAGAAACAACTCGCTTCGATCTCATGAAGATCGACACCGAGGGAGCGGAACTGAATGTGCTTCGCGGAGCGGCTGCTTCGCTCGCCCGGTTTAAGCCATGCATACTGTTGGAGGCTGACGACCATAACACCGCGTCGTTTGGTTACAGCACGCTCGACATCAAACGCTTTTTGGCGGAGCTTGGATATTCGCTCTTCCGAGCAGAAGAGCATGGCAGGAACTCAGTCTCGCTCGTCCCCGCATCCCTTGATATCAAGGAAGGTTATTCCACTTTGGTAGCGTTCCACCGCGAACGGCCGCAAACCAATTAAAGTGCAAACCTTAAACGCAGAGCCCGAACCAGCGTCGCGACCGGTCATTCTCGTGTTGGTGGATTACTACTTGCCTGGCTTCCGCTCCGGGGGACCAGTACGTTCCGTTTCTAATCTAGTCGAGCAGCTCGGCGATGGGATTGCGTTCTACATCATCACCCGAGATAAAGACTGGCGGTCGCACGAACGCTACAACAACATCACAGATCACTGGAACCGTGTTGGCAAAGCAGAAGTGCTGTACTTGCCAGCGGTTTCCTTGAGTGCGGTCTTACATGCTTTTCGAGAGATCAAGCCCCACATCATCTTATTAAACAGTTTCTTTTCACGATTTTCGGTCGCAACTCTGATGTTGCGCCGTCTCGGTTGGCTTTCAGATGTTCCGGTTTTGCTGGCGCCTCGCGGCGAACTTGCCAACGGCGCACTAGGACTGAAGAGCATCAAAAAAAGAGCATACTGCACGTTAGCAAAATTCTTACGGCTCTATTCTGGGGTGACTTGGCTTGCGACATCAGCAACCGAGGAAGCGGACATCCGGCGGCTCGCTCGGGGTTCCGGCGCCATAATGCTCGCGCCCAACATAAGCTCCAGATTCGTTCCGGGCGAACCGGCGCCGCGGACGAAAGTCCCGGGCGCGCTGCGAATTGTTTGGATGGGACGAGTGTCGCCGGTAAAAAATCTGCGGTTCGCGCTCGAGCAACTAAACAGCGCCGAGGGCGATATCTCATTTGATATCTATGGCGAAATAGATACCGTAGCTTACTGGAAAGAATGTCTGGAGGTCATGGGGAAGTTCCCGGCAAACATACGGGTAGAGTACAAGGGTGTCCTACCGCATGAGCGTGTGGTTGAAACATTGGGGCAATATCATTTGTTCTATTTGCCGTCCACCGGGGAAAATTTTGGACACGCTATCTTTGAAGCCTTCAACGCGGGCACACCGGTCTTGATAAGTGACTCGACACCATGGAGGGATTTATCAAAACACAGCGCCGGTTGGGATCTTCCGTTACAGAGTCCCACTCAGTGGCAGGCGTGCTTGCGAGAGCTAGTAGAGCTTGATCAGTCAGGCTTTGATTTATTGTCAAAAGGCGCGAGGAAAGTAGCCTTAAGCAAATCGAGTGAAGATGCTCATGTTTTGCTGCGGTCTCAGTTTCTGAGATTGCTCAGCAAAGAAAAAAATGAAGGTTGCGATGTATTCGGGGGTGGCAGTTAAGCGCTGCAAATGCGTCGGTGACCGCTTTAAGCGACCTCTCGTCATGAATCTCGACTACGGCGGAGCGCAATTGACGGATCCAGCTCAGGTCACCTTGCGAAAAAATCTGCCATTCTGCGCCTTCAACATCGCACTTAAAAATATCTATTTCTGAGGGGGCATACTGATGGAGAATCTCTTTCATCGTCATTGCCCGGCAGCGTAGGCCCGTGGTCTTGGTCCCGGTAACAGATACTGCATTGTGTTCGCTCTCAGCTTGTAACCACAGCTCCCCGGGCTCGGACCATAGTGCTGCTTCTATGAGCTCGCACCTATCACCATAGGGCTCCATATTCATTTTGAGAATCGCGAAATTCGCAGGGTCCGGCTCAATGGCGATCACTTTCGCCTTGGGAAAGCGACTCAAGTACCAAGCAGCCGTATCTCCTAAATTAGCGCCAGCATCAACAATCGTACGAACACGATCTTTTGGCACGTGAGTGTTATAAGCCTGCCTAGCGGTGCTGTAGAGCAGTTCTTCAAGATCGGAGGTTCCAGGCCGTATCCAAATAGGATGTAATAAAGAGGAGATGGAGATTTGAAGCAGACTCGTGGAACGTGAACGATTAACACGCCAAACTCGCCAATATCCGAGCAACCCAATGTGTTTGATCGCAAATGCAGCGTCTAAGATTCTCGAGCCCATCGCGTAGACGGGAGATGGCATGCCCCTGCGCAGAAATTGCCGAATCCGCTCGGAAAGATCTGCTTGGGATTTAGAGGCGATTAGTTCGGCGGCCATGCAGTAACCACTCCAACAAAACAACTGAATTCAAAAATCGACTGTTGTTTTTACTGTAGCAGTGTTCACTCTATTTCGCTGCCCACTGACCGCTTTCACAAACATACAATGTGGCGTTTGCAGTCCCGTCGGTCCGTGAATACATGGATCCAGTGTTGCAACTTCCCGAAGGGGCACCAACCCCTGTGGTCCAACTAGGGCCACCGCTTCCCAGCGATATTGCGGACGCGCTGAGCGGCGCGTCGGCCGATCCATATGCCGACTTTACGGCGATTCCACCGGCGGCGGGCTGCAAGATAGCGGATTCTGCAAAAGTCAGCTTCGCTCCTGCTTTCAGGGTGGTATTGGCATACAGCATGATGCCTTTGGCAGTCGAACCCAGCGTCACGCGATCCAAACCGTCAAGGCCAAGGATCGAAAGATATCTCCCCGTACTCGAGAGTTGTTCAATCGCCGAAGCATCATTGGTGCCTATTCGAAAATGATTTCCGTTCAGCAGTTCTGTAACCGGACCACCCTGCCATCTGAGGTATGGCGTTCCGCTTTGATTGATGACCGTCCAGGAATTCGCTTGTTGAACGTATTGGATCTGGTCCGTATCCCGGTCGATGTAATAACCATATGGACGAAGAACCGCTCCGCCGGTTCCAACGTACTGCAGATGGGCTTCCATCCAGTGCACACCGTTCGATGGCGTGTAAAAAGTCTCGATGCGGTGAGAAAGTGCAGGCTCCGTCAGGATGCGGGACCCTCCTCCGTCCGGTTCCTGGTTGTAGCCAAAAGTCAGCACCTGATTCTGGCGAGCGGACCATGGGTTATTGGCGTGGGCGATGCTGAAGTGGAAATCACCTGCGTCCGGGTCTGCCGTGATAAAGCTGAGCATCTCAGAATTCAAGTTGTCCTGCTGCTTAAGGCGAAATCCAGAGGTGTCCACGGTATTCACGACCGCGATCGAAGCCGCCTGCGACTCATCTCCTTTTGGCGGGCCAGGGGTTGAGCGCGGCCGCAGCCGCAGAGCTTTGGTGTCGCCCAGGTTCAGATCCAGTGCCGCGTCGGCTGCAGCGGCATCGGTCCCAATGGCCACGCCGCTTGCGAATTGCGCGGGACCACTCACGGCGAGTTGCTCTGATTCCAACGTGCCGGTCACATGCAACCGCGCAAATGCGGAACGGTAGATGCTGGCATCAGCGCCTGATCCGAATGTGAGTCCATCAAGGTTGTTCGGAATGGAGATCCGGTTCTGCCCGCCGGTGTAGAAAGTCATTGGTTGCGAGTTGGTCGCCATGATCTGGGCTGAGTTGCCGCCCATCATCAAGGTACCTGTCATCTGGAAATGACCGACCGGGTCTACCCTAAAGAGCGGTGATCCGTCATCAATGTTAATAACATTAAAACCGCCGCCATTGCTTTGTTTACTGCTGATCAGAAATGTCCAGTTTGAATTCTGGTCCGGGTTGTCGCGATTTGCAGTGAATGACATCGCGCTGCGGTATTTGGTGCCGTCGCGGCTTGCCAAAGGAAGCGACCATGACATCTGGTTTCCGCTCACCGCAGTTTGCAGCGCGAATCCCAGTTGCGCGATGCCCTGCAGAATCTTACTGCCGCCTCCGCTTATGTTGTAGCCCCAGTAAAGGATCTCATTGCGCTCCCCGTTCAGGCCAGCCGCACTTTCTAAATGCGGCCAAGAGAAAAGCGGCTGATTCGACGCATTACGAACTGTAACGTGAGGCTCCTGATTATTCAGTCCACCCAGCCAGAACTCCATTGCTTTGTTGCCACTGGCAGTCTGTATCTCGAAGATGTTTGACGTCTGTCCGCTGAACTGCTTCACGATCGCGGTGCCGATCGATCGGAATGCCGCGCCGGAGCCGGTCTGCGTCACGTCCATGATGGGGTTGGTGGAATTTCCCGTGAAAACTGCGCCGCTTCCGGGAAAGAGCTGGTTCGCGGAGAAGTTGATGGTGCCGTCGGCATTGAAGGATAGGCCGGTTGGCGCCGTGGTAGTCCCATTTGAGTAAAGTAGCGCCAGGGTAGCAAAAGGATTGGCGGTATTGTTTCCGCCCGGTAATGCCTGGATGCGAAAAGCGCGGTTTTCCGCCACCGACGTTCCGCTGTTGAAAACGGACGCCTGGAACTCTAACGGATTTGAGCTGGTAGCTGGCTCGGCACACCCTCCGACGACCCAGCTCCCAGCAGGACGGAGTATCTGCCATCTACCCCCACCAATACAGTCTGTTTTTCAGACCACAACGCCGGCCCGCCTGAGTCTTCTGCATAGAGCGAGAACTGGATCACCATCCGTTGTTCCGGCCCGGCTGCGGGGGGGATTACTCTGCCGCTATAGCGAACGTATGCAGGGGAAGGATTGGCTTGAGCGAAAGTACCGACGCCCGCCGTCATGAAAAGGATGATTGTCGCTAAACGACATACATTGAATAAAAAAGGCTGACGAATCAACTGAAAGAACCTCTAAAAAAATTTAGCCTGAGTTGCTGGATATCTTAATTCAAAAGTAGCATTCAGGCCGTAGATTCAGTGTGAAAAGGTAGACATAAGGTACCTTTGGTAACCATTTAAGGTGACCGGAGCGGTCGGTTAACGCTTTTTGCCGAGTTCGAACAGCCGATGGGCGGCTGCGGCGAGTTGATTGGCTGCGGTGGTTACATCCTGAGTCGCGGCAATCTCTACCGCGTTGCGCGACATTCCGGCGTAGAGGTCGCGATCGGTAACGAGTTTCTGGATGGCGGTGGCAAGGCCTTTCTGGTCGCCGCACCGATATACCAGCACATTGAATCCGTCCCGCGCGGTGTCAGTGGGGCCAATGCAGCCGATGGCGTCGCTCACAATCCCAGGGAGTCCAAAGGCAGCAGCCTCGGTAACTACAAGAGGATGATTATCGAGCGAAGATGTTATTGCTACCGCGTCCGATGCGCAATAATACTGTCCGATTCGGGATTGATTAACGAATCCAATGATCCTTGAGTTCTGAATGTTTTTTTGTTCGATAATCTGCTCCATGGCGGGGCGTTCTTGACCATCTCCAACAAAGAGCGCGAACAGAGGACGAGAACTTTCAATCCCTGATTCATGGACCGCAAGCAGCAAATCCATGGGCCGTTTACCCGCTGTAAATTTTCCGCAGAAGAGCAGAACGAATGCTTCATCGGGTATGCCATATTGAGCGCGAATGCTTTTACGTGCGGCAGCGCGATCGGGGACCGTGTTCAGCAAACGCTGGATGTCTATGGGCAAACAGCCGGCAAACAGACGGTCTTCCTTTAGGCCGTACGCCTGGTGGTAGGCCTTATTGTTGTCGCCAACGAAAAGCGCCCCATCGACCGAACGGTAAAAATAGCCGACCACTGGCTTCTTGATCAAATTCTTCCACGGAGTTTGCGTCTTGATGTTCGAGTCTGAATAGATCAGCAGCGGCTTTTTGTTGCGATTCGCCCACCTTGCCGCCCGCCAGTTCGCCCGATGGCCATAGCCAAAAACTTTGACAACGTCCGGCTGAAATTTATCGAGCGCCTGGCTGGTCCCCGGATTGTCGAGCTTGTGGTCCTTCATCTCGGTGAGCTCGCGCTTCGGAGGAATGAACTCATGGTCATACCCCTCTAGGAGAGGAATGTCCCAGGTCAGTGCTTGACCGAAGCCGGGATCCACAATGCCGCTCATCCCCCATTTGCTGAGGAAGAAGACGCGCAAAGTTATATCTCCCCTACGCGCAAGCTCGCGATGCCAGGGTGCGAAATGTTGGATGGGATGACTGACTAAAACAGCTAGACGGAGCGGCATAAAGGGTGGTTCTCAAAATCGTATCATGCTGCCGCTCGGCTTTTTGTTCGCTGGTTATAATGTCGCAGGCGTTATACGTACCCCAGCGTCCTATCTGCCAGAAATTGGAAATCCATGTCACTAGGATCGATGAAGACGTGAAACGGCCAACTGCAATCTTCAAGTGTCCGTTTTGCGCGAGCGAAAGCGCAACAAAGAATTTCGGCCATGGACGCCCTGGATATGTCCATCCTGTGGTCGTGCTCTCCAGTTCTCAAGAGCACATGGGCGAATCATTTTTTGGAGTGTGATGGCAATAGTGATGAGTTTTTTCCTGGTTACAGGGTTCCGGGGCTGGCAAATGCTGATTTACGGAATTTCCGCCGGAGTCATCCTCAACATTGTTCTTGCGGGGCCGTTGGACTTGTTTTTTCCTCCAAAGCTGGAACCGTTTCGGCCAATTGGAGCCCTTGGAGATTCCATCACTACATTGTTCCAGGATTCGAATTCAACAGACGCTCCTCACCAGTCTGAGAAATCGAACGATTGAAAAGTCGATTCTGCACTTAAATCATGAAAGCTGGGCGCCCCACACAGGCTTGTTTGTGTGGGAGTAGACCTCGGTGCGATGCCCGCTCACCTCAAACGCTATCAATCGGATAGCAAGAGAGGTGATTTTTGCCGCGTCGCGTGGTCAGCACTTCCTGATTGAAGATAAAATCGAAGCTACACCATCCAGTGAGGCGGAGTTTTTCGGCTATCGAATGCTGCCATCGCGTGATTTCGTGTATTCAGGGACTAAATAAGATGTGTGGCATTGCTGGAATCGCAACTTATCAACGTGAACTTTCACGCGCCGCTCTCGCTCGCATGACGGATGCGCTGGCGCTCCGTGGACCCGACGATTGCGGCATCAACTACTTTGCCTCTACTCAGACGCAGGTCGGCTTCGGACATCGGCGGCTCTCCATCCTGGACCTTTCACAGTTGGGCCATCAGCCGATGCATGATGCGGAATCCGGCAATTGGCTGGTGCATAACGGCGAGATCTACAATTTTCAGGAGATCAAAGCGGCCCTGGAACGCGAGGGAGTCAGCTTCCGCAGCAAGACTGACACCGAGGTGATCTTACAGGCTTATGCAAAATGGGGAACCGCTTGTGTAGAGCGCTTCCGTGGCATCTTTGCATTTTGCATCTGGGATGCGTCAAAGCAATTGCTCTTTGCGGCGCGCGATCGCCTCGGGGTAAAGCCGTTTTATTATTCGATCCAGGAAAATCAATTTCTCTTCTCATCGGAGATCCGTTCGCTCGTCCGCTCTGAACTGATCACCCGACGTTTGAGCGAACAGGGCCTGGCGAGTTTCTTGGCGTTCGGCGCGGTATCAGAGCCTCACACCATCTTTGCCAATGTATTCATGCTGCCCGCTGGCCATTCTCTTATCTGGGATCGCGGGAACCTCTCGATCAGAAAGTATTGGGAAGTCCCTTTTCATCCGGAAGATACCTCGAAAACCGCCCGGGCGGTCACCGACGAGCAGTTCATCCATCAGGTGAAAGATGCTCTCCACGAAGCTTTGCGCTTTGAGATGGTCAGTGACGTACCGGTCGGCATCTTCCTTTCCGGCGGAGTGGATTCGAGCGCTCTGGTGGCGCTGCTGCATGAGTCCGGCCATCGCGATCTACATACTTTTGCCGTTGGCTTTCACGAACAGGCATTTGATGATTCACAGTATTCGCGGTTCGTGGCATCCCGTTTTAATACCCATCATCAGGAGCTGCGGCTCACTCCGCAAAGCTGTCTGGATGCTTTGCCGGAAGCCATGGCGGCAATGGACCAGCCCAGCGTCGATGGCATCAACACTTACATTGTCTCGCGCGAGACTCGCCGTGCCGGCATCAAAGTCGCCCTTTCAGGGTTGGGCGCGGATGAGATATTCGCCGGATACAGTACGTTTGTAGATGTTCCCCGCATGATGCGGGCGCAGGCGATCGGTCAGCACGTTCCGCAATCGCTGCGCTCGGCTGTCGCCAAGGGCGTAAAGTCTTTTGCCGGGCCACGAGGAAGAAAACTCGCAAACTTCATCGGTGGTGATAGCGCGCTATTCCATCCCTACGCACTTACCCGGGCATTGTTCCTGCCTGAGGAGCATTGGAAACTTTTGGGCAGGCGAGATGTGAACGGGTACGATTCTTTCCAGAAAGTCCTGCAAAGCGCTCCGCTCTCCGATGAAATCAATCTGATATCGCAGTTGGAGTTGCGCCACTACATGCTGAACATCATCCTGCGGGACACTGACGTGATGAGCATGGCCCATGGTCTTGAGACTCGGGTCCCATTCCTTGATTGCAAGTTAGTGGAATATCTAGCCGGTATCCCTGGCCCGCGAAAGCTCTCTGGCGGCATTTTGAAATATGCTCTCAAACGCAGTCTGGACGGCTTGCTGCCCACGGATTTTCTGCGCCGCAAAAAGCGGGGCTTCACCTTCCCTTTTGCTCACTGGATGAAAAAAGAACTTCGCCAGGAGATCGAGCGCACGCTGTTTCGCCCGAATGCCCCGATACACGACGTTCTGGATCGCGCGGCTGTCAAACAGGTCTGGGATGATTTCCTTGATGACAGATTAAGCTGGTCGCGCCCCTGGGCGCTTTATTCCTTCGCGAGCTGGATGGAATCTCAGTATGTTCAGTGATTTCATTCAAGACAGTTTGATGTCCGACTTGGGCTTCTGCTTATGTTGAGCGAGAAGACTGACCCACAACAAGGAGCAGTTGCTTTTCACGAGCAGCTCGCAGTCTCCTGGAACAACAAATATGAGAAGCCCTCCTTTGTTTCCCGCCACGCTGCTTTTGCTGCTGTTTTAGGCGACGTGTCTCTGCAAGCGAAAAGATGGCTGGATGCAGGTTGTGGGACCGGTATATTTTCCCGCTGGCTGGCAAAGCGCGGAGCAAATGTGGTTGCGTTTGATGCGGCTCCGGCAATGCTTCAGCACGCTCGCGAACTTTCAGCAGACGAGCGGTCGATCCAGTTTTCAGTAGCTGCCCTTCCGGATTTCCAAGTCGACGGTAAATTTGATGGCGTCCTATGCTCGAGCGTGCTCGAATATGTCGACTCTCCCGTGAAAGCGCTGGAGCGATTTAATCAAGTGTTGAATGCCGGCGGGATATTGATTTGCTCAGTCCCCAACTCCTCTTCCCTGGTACGCAGAGGCCTGAAAGCTATGTATAGGATAAGTTCGCTGTTCGGCAGAGGGCGACCAGCGTGGTTGAAGTTTTCAAAGAACGAGTTTACGGCAGCGGAAATCACCTCTCAATTAACCGCTGCTGATTTTCACGTTGTCCAGATCACTTATTTTGGTCTTCCATTTGCGCGCATGTTGCATGGCAGAAAAACATTTGAGCCATTGATTTTGATAAAAAGTACGAAGCGATAGAGAATCTTATGGACAATCCGAGAATAACTATTCTGGAACTTTGGATGAGAACATTTTTAGACGAGGGAGGAAGGCGGCAGGCGGGTCAATCCGTCCTGCGCACGCCGGCCATCCAGTGAAGCAGCTAGTCCAATCCGTTCGCAGTGGCGAGATGCAGGTCGCCGAAGTCCCTGTCCATAAACCGGGTCGGGGGATGGTATTGGTGCGGAATGTCGCATCGTTGGTCTCAGCGGGCACGGAACGCACCGCGGTGGAGTTCGCGCAAAAAGGCTTTCTTGGCAAGGCCCGCTCCCGGCCAGACCTGGTCGATCAGGTCATGAATAAAGTGCGGAAAGAAGGGCTTTTCAGTGCTGTGGGCGCCGCGCTGGCGGGGCTTGATCAGCCACAATCTTTGGGTTACAGCACTGCCGGCGTGGTGCTTGCGGTGGGCGCTGGAGTGACTGAGTTCCGAGCTGGCGACCGCGTGGCATGCGCGGGCGCGAATTACGCTGTTCACGCGGAGGTGGTCTCCGTGCCCAAGAATCTTGTAGCGCATATCCCTCTGCGCGCCACGGGCGAGATCAGTTTTGAGGAAGCTGCATTCAGTACCCTGGGAGCCATCGCACTGCATGGCATTCGCCTTGCAGAGGCGCATGTGGATGAGGCGGTCGCCGTGATCGGCCTTGGCTTACTTGGTTTACTGGCGATCCAGATCGTAAAAGCCTCAGGATGCCGCGTGGTCGGAATGGATCCGGACAAGTCACGCTGCGAGTTGGCCACACGATTAGGTTGTGACGCAGTCGCAACCAATGCTGAGCAATTCGCCGAGCTGGTTGAGATCACAACCGGCGGCCTTGGCGCGGATGCGGTGTTGATCACGGCTGCCACCAGCAGCAATGATCCGGTAGAGCTGGCGGCACAGGTTGCCCGTGGCCGCGCAAATGTTATCTCTGTGGGAGCTGTCGGCACCACCCTCCCACGCAAAGAATATTTTCAGAAAGAGCTTTCTTTCAAGATCTCTCGCTCGTACGGACCAGGCCGCTATGACCCGGGCTACGAAGAGCACGGAAACGATTATCCCGTCGACTATGTCCGCTGGACCGAGAACCGGAACCTGCAATCATTCCTATCGTTGCTGCAACAAGGCAAAGTGCAGGTGGCGCCGCTGATCACGCATCGCTTCCCTATCGCCGAGGCAACACAGGCGTATCAAGTGATCTCCGGAGCGGTCAAACAACCCTTCCTTGGCATCGTGATCCGCTACTCGGAAGATCCGCAGCTCGCAGCTCGCATGGAACTGAGCTCAGCAAAGAAACCGCGCGACGCCCAACCCGGGCACATTGGCATCGGCATGCTGGGCGCGGGCGCTTTCGGCGCGCGCATGTTGCTGCCTGCGATCAAGGACCTGAAAAATGTAGGGCTCGAGGGCCTCTGTACCGCCAGCGGGATCACGGGATGGCAGCGCGGAGAGAAGTTCGGCTTCCGCTACTGCACTACGGAAGAAAACGAGCTGTTGCGCGATCCCGCGGTGCACTCGGTGGTGATCGCCACCCGCCATGACCGCCATGCGGAACAGGTGATTGCCGCGCTCGAGGCCGGCAAGCACGTCTTCTGCGAAAAGCCCTTGTGCCTGAATGATCAAGAACTCGACGCCATCTCTCTCGCATATTCGCAGCAAGCGGACAAGCCGGCACTGCTGGTGGGTTTCAACCGCCGCTTCGCGCCGCTCGCCCGGCAGATGAAGGCATTTCTGGCGCAAAGCCCGGCCCCGCTGCTCATGAACTATCGCGTAAACGCTGGCGCAATCCCCTCAGAGCACTGGACGCAGGATGCCGAGGTCGGGGGTGGACGGATCATCGGCGAGGGCTGCCACTTCATTGACCTGCTCACCTTTCTTTGTGGTTCGCTGCCGATCGCTTGTTACGCGCGTTCCATCGCGAGCCTGGGCGATGATCATGCAATGATCACGGTTGAATTCGAGAACGGCTCCGTGGGACAGATCAACTATGCCGCCAATGGTGACAAATCGTTTTCCAAGGAGCGGGTGGAGGCATTCGGGGGCGGAGCAGTCGCCGTTCTCGAGGACTTCCGCTCGCTGGAGCTTGTCCGTTCCGGCAGCAAAAGGATGGAACGCTCAAGACTCTCCCAGGACAAAGGCCATCGCGCGGAGTTGGCAGCCTTCGTTGAATCCATCCGCACCGGCAAAGACGCGATACCGTTCACTGAGATCGCGGCTGTGACTCGAGCCACATTTAGGATCGTTGACTCGCTTCGCAGCGGCCAGCGCGAGACCATCCAGCAGTGAGCGCGATCGCAGCCATAGAGAAGCGCTTTAACTACTATCACCGCATCGCAAGCGCGTATCTCACGAATAATTCAAGCCAGCTCTCGTTTTGGCATGAGCGTCCCGCGCTCAATGAGAATTTTCGCCCTGGCGAGCTCGGCGAGTATTACATGACATTCACTGACAAGGCTGACTACTCCGCTTGCCGTGACCCACAGGGAGTGCCCATGCTCGACTATCGGGGCGCGATCGGGCCGCAATACAACCCCATCGCGATCGCCCAGTATGGGCTTGCAAATTACAACCACTTCGCGCATACCGGAGACGCAGAACGGTTGCGGAGATGTTTGGTCGCCGCCGATTGGATGGTGCAGACCCTCGTCGAAAATCCCCATGGAGTTCCTGTCTGGAACCATCACTTTAACTGGGAGTACCGTGACACCCTGAAAGCTCCCTGGTATTCCGGCCTGGCTCAGGGGCAGGGCGTATCGCTATTGCTGCGGGCGCATCTGGCGAGTGGCGATCATGTGTATCTGGAAAGCGCGACCCGCGCGATGATCTCCTTCTCCCGCTCTACCGATGATGGTGGAGTGATGTTTCGCGATCCGATCGGACGGCTGTGGCTTGAGGAATATCTGGTCACGCCGCCCACGCATATTTTGAACGGCTTCATCTGGGGAAGCTGGGGCATCCTCGATTACTCGATCGCTACCGGTGACGTCAGGTCAGGCGCTCTTTTTAACGAACTTTTAGATACGCTTCGCGCGGTACTTCCCATGTACGACGTCGGCTTCTGGTCTCTGTACGAGCAATCAGGAACGCGGCTCCCAATGCTCGCCAGCAACTTCTATCATCGGCTGCACATCGTGCAGTTGCGCATCCTTCATCGCATCACCAATGATCCGGTGTTCAAGGAGTTCGCCGACCGCTGGCAACGATATTCAGAGGATCCCTTTGGCCGCCGGCGCGCTTTCCTGCAGAAGGCGATGTTCAAGCTCTGCTACTACTGACATCTTGAGGATCCTTTACATCTCGCAATACTTTCCTCCTGAGATGGGGGCTCCCGCCGCGCGAGTCAGCGAATTGAGTCGGCTTTGGGCGGACGCCGGGATTGAGGTGGAGGTGCTCACCGGGTTTCCGAATCATCCCACCGGAGTGGTCCCGCTGGAATATCGCGCGAAACTTCACCGTCTCATCCAGCGCGAGGATTACTTCGGAGTGACTGTCCAGCGTACTTGGCTGTGGCCGCTGCCGAATCGAAAATCGATTGAGCGCATTTTGAATTACAGCTCATTCTGCTTCTCCGCGGCGTTTCGCGGTCTCTTCCTTCGCCGCCCGGATGTTGTCATTGGAAGCTCACCCCAACTGCTCGTGGGTATCTCCGCGTGGTTTGTCGCGCGCATGAAGCGTGTGCCCTTTATTTTCGAGGTGCGCGATCTCTGGCCGGAATCACTCATTGCCGTTGGTGTTCGTCCTCAGGGCTCATTGCTGAACCGGATATTGGGTTGGATCGCCGGATTCCTCTACCGCTCAGCCGACCATATCGTAGTGGTCAGTCCTGCCTTCATACCCACACTGGTGAATGACTGGAAAGTTCCCCAGGAAAAGATCTCCACCGTGGTGAATGGAGTGGAGACGGATCTCTTCGATTCCAATGGCGGCGATGGCGGATGGAGGGCCCGCCTGGATCTTGAACAGAAGTTCGTGGTTGCCTATATCGGCACCATTGGCAATGCGGCTGGGATGGGAACCTTGCTCGACGCGGCTGCCATCTTGGCATCCAGCGCACCGCATGTCTCATTTTTAGTGGTGGGTGAAGGAGCAGAGCGAGAGCAGATCACAAAAGAGGCCGGCAGACGCAACCTGCAAAATGTGATTTTTGTTCGGCAACAGCCGCGGCAGCAGGTCGCAAACTTGATCCGCACCGCGGACGTATGCCTGGTGCTTCTGCTGAAGGCAGAGGTGTTTCGGACGGTGATCCCCACCAAAATGCTTGAGTTCATGAGTTGTGGACGTCCGGTGCTCGTCGCCGTGGATGGTCAAGCCCGGGAGATCGTGGAGAGAGCAAACGGTGGACTATATGTAGAACCGGAGGATGCGCGGGAGCTTGCGGCGGGGATCCTGCAACTGGCAAGATCCCCAGAGTCGTGCTTGGCGATGGGCGCCTCTGCGCGCCGGCACATCCTGCAGCACTTTGATCGCACCGCCACCGCCCAACTCTACGCCAAACTGCTTAATCACATGCTGTCTGCCTTAGAAAAAGATGGCTGCATCTCTCGATAATGCAATTTCCTTTATTGCCCGCATTGCACTTTTTGTTACCATGGTTCCACCTCGTTAAGCGGTTCTTGCTTTAAAGTGACACTCGATCGGCACAGTCTTTGCTTTCTATGCTTTTCCTCTACCTATTCTTCGGCTGCTGGCTACTCGCTCACCTGAGTACCAAGTCCGTATTGCGTCTCGCTCTGCGGTACTCGCTGGTCTCCGCACCGGAGTCGGATCGGCATGTCCATAAGGTGCCCATGCCGCGGTTGGGTGGCGTCGGGATCTTCCTAGCTTTCACCGTGGGTGAGCTCCTGCTTTTAACTTTTGCGCGGCACAGGATCGGGGTCAGTTTTTACTCGGTTCTGGGTATGCTGGGGCCGGCAACCATCGTCTTTCTGCTTGGACTGTATGACGATCTAGTGGGAATCTCCGCTTACGGTAAGTTTGCCGTCCAGATCGTAGCCGCCATATTGCTGTATGTGGGCGGATACCGCTTCTCCACCGCTCCTAATTACATATTCCAGTACAACTTCGGACACCTTTCAGCATTGATCCTGACCGTCGGATTCGTCCTTTTTATTACCAACGCTTTTAATTTGATCGACGGACTTGATGGTCTAGCGGCGGGCTCTGCGCTCTTCGCCACACTGGCAGTCATGATCACAGGCATCATGCAGGGAAACGCCCTGCCGATCCTGCTGATGGCGGGTCTTTCTGGCGCCCTGCTCGGGTTCCTGCGCTTTAATTTTCATCCCGCCAGGATCTTCCTGGGTGATTGCGGCAGCCTTTACCTGGGCTTCATGCTGGCAGCAACCGCGCTCGGTACCATGCAGAAGACCACAGCGTTGGCCGCAGTGAGTTTACCCGTGGTCGCATTCGGCCTTCCATTGGTAGATACATTGATGGCGATCGTGCGTCGCTTCCTGCGCGGTGTACCCTTGTTCTCTGCCGACCGCGAACACATCCACCACAAGCTGCTGGATCGCGGTTTGAGCCAGCGCCAGGTGGCGCTCATCCTCTACGGGATTTCCGCTGCTTTTGCATTCCTGAGCCTCTTCCTGCTGAACCCGCATGGCGTGATCTTAGGTGTCGTGCTTTGTGCGTTGGCATGTGTGGCATGGTGGGCGTTGCAGAAGCTTGGATATCAGGAACTTCGCGAATTGAGCGGAGCAGCTCGACGCACCATCGGTCAACGCCGCATGATCGGCCAGAACCTCCAGTTGCAGAGCGCCTCTGAAAAACTCGCCGCCGCCCAGGATTGGGATGAACTTGTCGCGCTTCTCACCCGAACCTTCGAAGAAAGCGATTTTGACAGCTTTCAGATCGTGGCGGATCGCTCTTGCATCACCAATGCATTGTCCAGGCACCTTCCCAAGGCTGCCGTACAACAGGCACATGGGATCTCGATAGCCCTTGATCTGATCGATGGCAGCGGACAACATCACGGTAGCTTGCACCTGACTAAATCCTACTCAGGCGCATCAGCCCACTTTGATTTTGCTGTATTGACGGGACAGTTCGCGCCCGCACTCTCGAGCGCCATCGCTCGACTCGATCGTGGAGATCAGCAGGCACCCAGGGTTTCGATACAGAAAGCCACGGCCGCCTCCTCAGGGTTCTAGAGCTTTGCCCTCTCCGGTTTTCATTCTTCTTGAGACTCCTGGGTTACCGAAACAGATGGCTGGGCTCCGTCGGCAGTGCTTCGGCGTCCTGCGGCTCTCTGACAAACCTCCAGTGTCTCAGCGGCCGCCTGCTTCCAGCGGAACTTGGCTGCCTGGATATGTCCGCGGGTGCGCATTTCTTCCCGCAACTGGGGAGAGGTCAGCAAAGTGCCTATCTCGCTGCTGATCGACGCCGCATCGCGGGGATCCATGTACCATGCCGCGTCGCCGCCCACTTCAGGCAGGGATGCAGTGCGCGATATCAGCGCGGGCACTCCTAGCCGCATCGCTTCCACTACGGGAAATCCAAATCCCTCATACAACGAAGGCATAGCGAACAAATCTGCATTGCGATAAACGCTGGAAAGATGCTCTGCTTCCACGTATCCAACAAATGAGACAAAGCCTCCGGCTTTGGCGGATTCTGTGGCTTCCATCAGGTCCGGATGTCCGTTTCCCTTGATCCCCGCTAAAACCACGGTATGCGGGAGGCTGTACTTGCGCTTCGCGTGGGCGAAAGCCTCCACAAAAAGATCTGTGTTCTTGTGCTTATTGGTTGAGCCTACAAGCACCACATAGGGCTTGCGGATACCATACTTTTCCAGCACCTGTGAATCGTCTATCTCTGTGTCGTCGCCCCCATCGCATCCCGAATAGACGACCGTGATCTTGCGGCTCTCGATCCCCGTGTGCAGGACCACCTCGCGCCGGGAGAAATCAGAGACGGTGATCACTTTGGTCGCGTGCCGCGCGGCGTAGGTCGCCATGATCCGGCGCACCCAGTTCTCCCACTCAGGGATATAGCCGGGAAGCTCATCGCGATAGAACGCGGGCGAGAAATCGTGGATCGTGACGATGGAAGGTATGCGCAGCAGCGGCAGCATGAGCGGGATCATATTCGCGGGGAACAATGCCAGATCCGCATGCCACCACGCCGCTAGGAATGGCAGCCTAAGCTGTTGATACAGGAACCGCCGCCTGCGCCTGAAGGTATCTGCCTGCGCTTCCAGAAGGGTGAAGTTGGGCGCTCGCAGATGATCGAACATCTCGCGGTTCTGGCGCGATACTACGATGCCGTAGATGTTTTCCTGGTCGATCTGTTCGAGTCCACTCACTAGGCCACGAGCGTACGATTCCCCGCCACCGTTGACCCGGGGCATCATCGATGTTGTATCGATCAGGATTCGCATGTCGTCTCGCACCTAAGGGTGTTTTATTCTTCTTTTCCTGCTGTTCGGGTCCTGCTCATCGGGGCTGGCGCCAAAAGCAACTGTTCAATCATGTCCTAGCCAACCAATTCTTCTGCGCTCGAACCGATATTCTGCTCGGAGAGGGCGTTGGCATCAAGCGAGGTGGCGTCTAGACGCCCGCCTTTACTTAGGTTACCGCATGATTGTCAATGTTCGCTTCTTGGCGTGCGCTTTATCACTGAGGAAAGGAACCGGCGCAACACAGAAACCAGGGATGGCGCAAAGATCCATCGTAGTTTTGCTTGTGTGGAATGGGCGAAGCGCAGGTCCATGTACTCGTCCGCCGTGGATCCCCAGCGCATCTTGTAGGCATCGTCCCCTGCCATGAAATCGAAGCGCTTATACCCTGCCGCGATCAGTCGCTCCATCACGAAACTTTGGAGTGCCACTCCGGGACTGTCCTTGGAGCGAGTTGGATCAAAGCCGGCTTGCATGAATGTGTGCGTGGTGGCATGACCAGCGCCGTAGTGTGCGGCGATCGGCTTGCCATCCTCCTCCAGCAACCAGAAATTGAGAGCGCCTCGCTGTAGCAGCCGGCGGGAGAGTAGCTGATAAAACTTTCGGCGCCCGGCTTCGCCGAATGCCCCTTCGCGGTCGCGCGCGCTCCAGGAGAAGGTATGCAAGCCGAAGAGGGCTTCAAGTGACTCCGGGAGGTCCGCATCACTAACGCGTCGAACTGTAGTTTTTGTGAATAAGCGGCGTGCCTGGCGCACTCTTTTGCGCATTTTGGCAGAAAGGCCAGCCTCAAACTCTGCATAGGACTGCGGAAGAGTCACATGCAGATGCGGCTGGCGGGTCTCACGTGATGCCATTCCCATAACTTCCATTGATCTTCTCAGGACCGGGACAGTGGGCGAATCTGCCGGAATCGTGTTGAGTTCCAGCAGGTCCCATTGAGACCTCTGCGCAACCAACCAATCCCCAATGCGCGCCAGCACAGACTCCCTTTGTTCTGCGGCATATAGGACATCCAGGCCATCAGAATCGGTGGTGCCGTCGCCTAAAAATCGCCAGACGCGGAAACCACCACGCCGCTCTTCATAAAAAGCAACGGCTCCCAGTAAAGTTTCTTCCTCAATAAAAAGCACCAGAAAGATCGCAGCTTGGGGGCAGAATGCCTCTTGCCAGGAGCGGAGCCATTCCGGATGGCTGCAGATGGTGTGGTCCGGCGAATCAGCCAGCAAGCTTTCCCAGGCGGCAAGGAAGGGGAGCGCCTCGTCCCACGACCGCAAAACCGCTAAGCGCACGCCGTACCTGCGCGATTCGAGGTGGTTGGTTCCATTTCGGCGATGATGAGCTTTGATTGCAACACTACGCAGTGAAGGGTATCATTCGTTAACAATCTGCCGCCTGACGCTGTTGACAACCATCCCCCGCTTGCGTTGCACCCTTGTGATCCCGTGGATCTTTCTGTAGTCATTCCAACCTACAATCGCAAAGAGGTGCTATTACGCACTCTGCCAACGCTATTTAAGCAGTCGATCTCGCCAGATCGCTTTGAATTGATCGTTGTGGTAGATGGATCCACTGATGGCACCGCCCAAGCCATTCGCGAACTGAACGCTCCGGTTCGGATCCATAAGATCGAGATCCCGCATCTTGGGATTTCTGCTGCGCGCAATGCGGGCATCCGGGAGGCATCCGGAAAATACCTGCTCTTCCTCGACGACGACATTCTGGCAAGCCCGGAACTTCTTGAGGTTCACCTTTCCGCCCATCAACGCGGGTCAGCAACCGTCACTTTCGGTCGTAACATTCACAGCTCAGCCGGAGACAACCTTGAGCAGGATTGGTCCGCCGCCGCCGATCAGCAGATGGAGGAAAGTTTTTTTGGATCTGGCGCACAGTGGCCGGTACACGCAACCCTCGATGCGAATTGCTGCCTGGAACGTTCAAAGATTATCGAGGTAGGTCTTTATGACGAAAACCTGCATGCGCGGGAAAACCTTGATATGGGTCTGCGGCTATGGAAAAAGTATGGGCCGTTTGAATTCCTGCCTGCGGCGCGAGGGCTGCATCTCTATACCAAATCCGCATCCACCCTTGTTGCAGTAGATGGCCCGCGCGCTGGAAGTGAAGAGTTGGAGATTTGCCGGCGTTATCCTGAATTCAGGCCCCATTCAGCGCTTGCAACACTCGGTGAGGGCGGCCGAAGCCATCGCGCGCTGCGCGAAGCTCTAGTTCGCCTCCCTTTCTCGGCTGAACCTTTGTTCGCAATCGCATTTTGGCTATGCCAGCGTTTGCGCAGGTTAAGTTGGTTCCGCCGAATGGGGCTTCGGCTTTTGCGCATCCGCTCGGCAAATTCCTTCTTTCGCTCTGCCACAAAGGCTGCCGGTGGCTGGGGCCATCTGGAAGCCGCATTCGGCAGGCGCCTTCCGGTATTGCTGTATCACAATATTGGACCGCCGCAGAGTGCGGACCATGCTGAACTGACGGTGAGCCCGGCAAAGTTTGATCGCCAACTCGATTGGATCCAGCGCTTCGGTTATACCCCCATCACTTGCCGGGCATGGCTGGATTGGCTGCGAAGCGGGACCCCGCTGCCTCGCAGGCCGGTATTGATCACTTTCGATGATGCCAGCAAGCACCTCACAAGCCACGCCTTTCCTAGCCTCGAGAAGAACCGGTTCGCAGCCTGTGTATTCGCTGTCACTGGATGGCTGGGAGGAAACATGCCCTGGGACGGTGGCGCAGTCATGACCGCTGATGATCTGCGCGAATGGAAGCAGCGAGGCATCGAGATAGGCGGTCATACCCGGACGCACGTTGCCTTATCCAACACCTCATTGCCCGAGTGTGAAACGGAGATCGCAGGCTGCCGCTCCGATCTTGAAGAGCTGCTGGGTGCTCTGCCATTGAGCTTCGCATATCCCTACGGCATTTACGATCAGGGGTCTATGGCGATAGCAGCGCGCAATTTTGCAATGAGCTTCACCACCAGCGAAGGCCTCAATCATCTGCGCACTCCGCTGCCCGAGCTGAAACGCACCATTGTGCAGCCTGGAGATTCGTTCCTGGCTCTTTTTTGCCGCCTGCGCCTGGGGTTCAACCCCATGCAGCGTCTGCGGGCATTTGCCAAGATCCGCACCCGTCTCAAAGGCCTGGTGAGTCCGGCGCGATGATGACAATGAGGCAAATGCCCCCCTCGGCGCCGGAACGGCTGCGCGTAGGCATTCTCACCACGGAATTTCCCACACACGGCAATGTGGGTGGGCTCAGCGCTTATTGTTGGCAGCTTTACCAGGGACTCGAAGCCGCTGGTCATGAGCCCCATGTTTTATTGCAAACGGCGGAATTCACAAACGCGAAGTTTACACATGAGTGCCGCGTGCATCTTTTGCGCGCGGAAGGTATCTCCGCGCGCATCGCATTTCCTTTTGGCCGGGGATCCAGTCTCATGCTGGGCAGAAAGATCGCCGGTCTGGTCGAGCGTCTTCACCTCGACATAGTGGAAGCATCTGACGTAGGCTCGCTGTCGGTATTCGTGCCCATGCCGTTACCCAACCGCGCTGCCCTGGTGGTGCGCCTCCATACCGGCCGCAAGCTATTAAAGCAATATAGGAACGGAGCGCATCCCCCGCTGAGGGCGAGGGCGAGGATGTTTGAAACCATCGCAGCTTGGGTGGAAAGGCGCGCGATCAGCAAAGCGGATGCCCTGTCTGCTGTTTCCCAGGCGGTGATAGAGCGCACGTCAAGCGACCTTGGATTGCTCCCCCGGGATGTGAGCGTCATCCCCAATCCGGTGTCTACGGAACTCTTCCACCGCGGCGCATCCACTCCGGAGAGTCCGGGCCACGTTGTCTGCGTAGGACGTCTAGCCTGGGTGAAGGGCATCGACCTGTTGGTCGATGCTTGGGCATTGGTCGCGGAAGCCGATCCCAGTGCCCGGCTGACCGTCGCAGGGGAAGACTCACTTTGCGCCCCCGGCGGCAGTTCCATGAAGTCATATCTTCAACGCAAGATAGCAGCGTCAGGCTTGCAAGCATCCATAAGTCTCACAGGCTACATTGAGCCGCAGAGGGTGCCGGCACTTTTGGATTCTGCATCACTCTGCGTTTTTCCTTCCCGCTGGGAAGGAATGTCGCTGGCTCTGATCGAGGCCATGGGGTGCGGCAAATGCTGCATCGCATCCCAGGCTCCGGCGATGCGCGAGACCATCGAGCATGGCATGGATGGGGTAATCGTGAACGCTGAAGATGCGCCGGGATTCGCTGCGCAGATCTTGCGTTTACTCAACTCCCCGGCGGAGCGCGCTCAGCTCGGACAGGCGGCTCGATCCACCGCGATGAAGAGATTCGCGCGGACAGAGGTTGTACGGCAGACTGTGGAGTTGTACCGCGACACGTGGGCACGCAGGAACCGGAAATCATGAGGCCCTCGCTGGCCAGGCGGCTTTTTCGCAACTCCGTGCTAAATGCGCTGCGCTTCTTTTGCGCATTACTGGTTGCGCTTGGCACCAGCGCAGTCCTCGCCCGCGCTTTAGGGCCGGCGCTGACCGGACGCTACACCTTGGCGCTGTGGTGGGCGACCATGCTTGTCGCGATCTGCCACTTGGGTATTCCCGACGCTCTTTTGCGATACCTGGCGGAACTGCAAGGCGCAGCCGCGTTCGCCGAAGCCGCGGCACTGCATCAGCGACTGCTGCGGGTCCAACTGCTCGCAGTCGCGGCAGTGGTCTCACTTGCTGCGCTGACCATGTGGTGGATGGATATTGGCTCCGCCGACTTCCGCTGGGCTTTCCTGCTTTTCATCTTTACAACCGGATTGATGCAATCGCTCTCCGCTTCATTGAATGGGCTGCAACGCTACGGCTGGCTGCTGTTCGCGGTAGCCATCAGCGGAGCTGTTCAGCTCCCCAGTGTTCTGTTGGCTGCACGATTTCGTCCTACTCCCGGCGGAATGTTGCTCGCTTTGTCGGTAGGCACCGGAGTGGCGGCATTGCTTTGTCTGGTTGCTCTCAGGTCAACTCTGCCGTCTGCGGGCGCAACCGTCGATATGAGTACCACCTTGCTGCGCGTTCGGGGATACTCCGCCGCCATGTGGTACATCATGCTTTTAGATCTGGTGGTTTGGAATCGTTCGGAGGTGGTTTTCCTGCAACTTCGGTCCACCAGCGAACAGATCGCATTCTACGGTCTGGCTTTTGCGTTCGCCAGCCGCCTCGACGACCTTGTCTCGCCGGTTGCCGGCGTGTTAATCCCAATTTTTGCGGAAGAACACGGCCGCAGTGGACGCGACACGGTGGCGAAACTTTATTCCGCCGGCCTCCGCTTAATGCCGATCTTCATTGTTCCGCTATGCGTCTATCTCTTTGTTGCCGCAGATCGCGTGGTGCTCCTGCTCTATGGACGCGGGTTCGCACCAGTTGCTCCGGCTCTGCGCGTGCTGCTGGCCGGCGTGGCAGTTATGTCCGTCAGCGCTGCCGGGCACGCGGCCATGGCGGCACTCGAACAACAAGGCTTCAGCGCACGATGGGGGACCGCCATCGCTATCCTCAACCTGGCACTGGCTTTTCTATTGGTTCCCCGGCTCGGCGCGGTCGGCGCGGCCATCAGCAACTCCGTGGCACAAGTCTCCGCAGTGGTTGTTACCCTTATTTTTCTTCATCGGATGTTGAAGATCGGATTTCCCTGGAGTCAGGTTTGTTCGGTCTGGCTAGCGGCGATCTTCTCCGCCATCCCGTTATGGACAGCTATATATTTCGATTGGAGATGGCAGTTCTGCGCGCTTTCCGCTACCTTCGGAATCCTTCTTTACTGGAGTGCTTTGTCAATGGTGGGTGCAATGCGCGAGTTGAATCTTCTGGTCGCCGCCATGATCCGCCGCGAGCCGATCCGCACCGAGATCACCGAGGACGGAGCTGAGTGTTAATGGCCATCGAACGCATCGTGCCCGGAACCTGGGAATGGACGGCCTTTTACGGCAATCACATCCACCGCTACCAATTCGCCGCGGAACTGCTTGCCCCCAGCAAGCCAAAACGGATCCTGGATATCGCCTGCGGTATCGGCTATGGCTCCGACTATCTGCGCCGCCAATTGGATGCGGAGGTAATCGGGATAGATAAGGACGGTGGGAGCATAGCTATGGCTCAACAATCGTTTGCTGCGTCAGGCGCGCGCTTTGAGATCGGCCAGGCCGAGGCCCTCGATACCATGCAAAACAAATTTGACGCCATAGTGAGTTTTGAGACCATCGAACATCTAGCGCGTCCTGAGCTTTTCCTTCAGCATTGTCATGAGCTGCTGGTGCCCGGCGGCACATTCATTGGCAGCACCCCAAACTCTTTCACAACCGCGAATGAGTTCAATGAATTCCATCTGCGCGAGTTCACCCCTGGCGGATTGCAACGGCTCATGTGGCAAAGCGGCTTTCAAAACCTGGCGTTCTTTGGGCAGGTCTATACGGCTACCGGCTTCGACCGGAATGCCCGGCGCGCGGCTCAAGAGCGGGCTGACCGGGCCTTCTGGCGGCGCGCGCTGAGGATCGTCCGCAGATTGGTAGGGCGTCCACCTTCTCCCGCCTTACCGGAGCAGGTGGAGGATTTTCAAATGATTCCCCTGTTGTCAATGGAAGCATGCGACGCGCTTAAACAAGACGGGCCATCCGTGATCATGGTGGTCGCTACCAGGTGATCTTAGATTGGCGCGGCGCTGGAGCGGCCTCCACGGATCCACGCCAGCAATCGGAACGGCCAGTCGCGACGCATGCACGGCCGCTCCACCAGCAAGTACAGCGCGACGCTGAAAACCAGTATGATCGGCGCCAGCACAGCAAAAAGATACGTCAATCCAGCGAAAAACTCGCCCGGCATCCAGTGCGCCAGTGGAGGCCCCAAGCCATAAATCACCGGGAGATGATAAAGGTAGATGGTGTAGCACATACCGCCGATGACCGATATCCAGGGATTGCGCAACACTCGGCTGAACGCCGGCCCACGAAAGGCTCCTATGTAGCAGTACAGGATAAGGAAGGGTTGCAGATATTCGGCAAAGACGTTTTTGGCCGCTACAAAGCAAAAACCCATGATTCCGACGAGAGCATACCAATCCCATCGGCGCGCAGGTTGCGGAGCACCCTGCCAATCTCGAACATAGATGTCAGCCAGGATGATCCCCGCGAGAAAATACGGCAGGCATGCGGCCAGAGAAAGATCCCAGCGGAGTGAATCGACCCAGCGATGGGAGAAGATCAGCATCACCCCAGCGGCAACTATCCGCCGATGGGCTCCGGTCCGGGCAAATCCAGTGATCAAAAACGGCGCAATCAGATAAAACTGGACCTCCACTTCCAAAGTCCAAGCCACGGGGTTGATCGTGCTTCCCGCCGCGTAGATCTGGTTATGCAGGTACAGAGCGCTGGCGGCGAAGTGCCGTGCCATCTGCAGGTTGGCAAAATGCCGTGACGCTAACGGCGATCCGCTACTCCACCACACCCACGCGCCGATGAGAAGCAGGCTCAAGAGATAGGGTGGCTCCAGCCGTGTGACTCGGCGCAGATAGTAGGCTCGCAGAGAAGGTCGATCTTGGTCTCTGTATGCCGCTGCCAGAAACGGCAGGGCCAGCACAAAGCCGCTAATCGCGAAGAACAGCTCCACTCCCCAACTGCCTTGCATCAGGAAGAGGTTCACAAGGCTCTCGCCGCGATCGAGGGCCATGGGCCGCGCCTCACTCATGAACTCCAGCACGTGAACCAACACCACCGAGAATATGGCGATGAATCGCAGGCCATCGATCTCCGGGATGTACCGCCCGCTGTTGGTGATGCGGCGCAGTCTCTGAGCCACGATCGATGTCCTATCGTGATGTGGGGAATGATTCAAACGATCGCTATGACCTTGGATTTAATATAACTATTGCAAAGCTCATGCAACACAACTCCTTTATAGGCGAGTTTCCAACCGGGTGTTCTTTGCTTGATCCGGTTGTTTTGATCCTATGAGTCCCTCCCGAACCCGCGTGCTGCATATATTGCGGAGAGCTGATCACTCCTGGACGTCGATTGCGACGGTCGTCCAGTCGCTGCATCGCCTGCAACCTGGGGTGCGGCATGAGGTGTTGTTTTTAGCTCCCCCGGGAGCACTCTCGCTCCGATTGTCAGCGGAGGGTGTGAGCGTCCACCACGTTTCTTGGAGCGGCTCTTTTCGCGATCCGGCGGGGTGGTTGCGTTTTATGCGATGGGCGTGGAAAAAACGGATTGACATTGTGCATCTCCACTTTGGCGGCAAGAGTCTTGCCCTGAGCGCGCGTTGGATCCTCAGCTCCCGCCGCGTCTTTTCGCTGCACAGCTCTCATTCTGAAGATTCGGGCGAGCTCTGCAAGGTGCCCGCGGGACCGGCGGTGATCGGCATCTCCGAACACGTATTGCAGGTCACAAAGACACGCGGCTGCGTGATCCACACCGGAGTCGAGGTCCCCGGCGTCCCCGCGGAACCGGGATCAAGCAATCGGATCGGAGTGCTTTGCCGGCTGGTGAAGTCGAAACGGGTGGACCAGATCATCGCCGCATTCGCTCACCTGGCGAATAAGTATCCTGAAGCAACTTTGCATATCTACGGCGACGGCCCTGAAGAGGAAAGTTTGAGGCAACAGATCGCCGCGCTCGCATTGCCGCAGCGAGCTTTCCTTCAGGGCTGGATCGAAGACCCCCTTACCGTCTTGGCGTCTTTGGGGATATTCATTGCTATCTCAGACTTTGAAGGTTTGCCCGTAGGGGTGTTGCAGGCTATGTCGGCGGGGCTGCCGGTGATCGCGTCGGACGTGGGCGGCCTGCCTGAAGCGATTGCACCCCGTACCGGCTTTCTGGTTCCCTCCCAGGATCACAATGCTCTTATTGAGGCGCTTGATCGGCTCTTGGGCGATCCGGATCTTCGGGCGCGAATGGGAAAAGCCGGACGCGAACGCATCGCGAATGAATTTCGCCCAGAAGAGATGGCGCGCAAGGTAGCTGAGATATATCTTCAGCTAATGGCGCGGAAAAAGTGAGCCCAGATAGATCAGCACTCCGCGGGCCCGATCCCGAAAGAGCTTGAAGCGGCTTCTCTCCCGTTGCTGTCTCGGGAGCTTCCAATCTCGCTTTTGCCCAAACAATGCACCCGCCAAATATCGCAGGGTCAAACCACGAAACCGGGTCTCCGCCAACAAAAAGCAAATGTAAGCCATGGCTCTCGCCGGCTCGCCCTCAGCACGCTTCCGTAGAGGTTCTAAAGACACTTGAGTGGGATGGATCACCACTGCGGCGGGCGTGTACACCACCTTCGCACCCAGCGCCGCAATCTCCGCATAGGCGTAAAGCTCTTCCGCTCCGCCGAAAACGGTTCCCGGACCCAATCGCTCACTGAAGCCGCGCCATCCACCCAGCACACTCTTGCGGAAAGCCATGTTAGGACCATTGCCGAGCGCACCAAAGGCACACCTCTCGAACCAGTCGGCAGAGCTTAGGTCCACCGAAAATCGTTCCCCACCGTCATCGGAGATGAATCGCAATAAGGCCAGGGTTTCGCCGGATGCGTCGGTGGGCGTTTCCACCCGTCCCGTGACCAGGCCGACCGCGGGGTCATCGAACTCACGCAGCAGGTTTTCCAGCCAACGCGTATCCGGTTCGGCATCGTCGTCAGTGAATGCAACCACCGATGCCGACGCGTTTTTATATCCAAGATTTCTTGCTTGGCTCGCCTTCGCGGCGGGAGCCTTCAGGACTCTCAGATTTTTTACCGGCGGCAACAGTGTGATATCGATCCCACCAAAGGAAGCATCCACCAGAAGGACCTCATCCGCCGGCCAGGACTGCGCCGCCAGGGCGCGCAAACATCTCGCCAACTGTCGCTCGCGCCCGCAGGTGCAGACCACCACCGTGCATTTCTGTACATCTGGACTCAGAATAAAGTCATTTTACTTGCAAAAAACAAAAGCGCGCTGGTCTCCCAGTGCGCTTCTGCGTTCGTGTTGTGGTTTCGTTCAGCTAGACTGCGCGGCGGCCGGTCACCAAATTGACAATGGCCACGATAACGGCAATTACTAGCAACGCGTGGATCAGGCTGCCACCAACATGGAAAGCAAAGCCCAGAAGCCACATGATCAAGAGAATCGCAAAGATAGTCCAAAGCATAGAGTCACCTGTGGCTGCCGTAGGGGTACGGCAGTTCACATACTGAGAGTGGCGGATTAAGGCGGAAGTTGTCCCCTAAACCAGAAGTTTGTTAACCCTAAAGTTAACCGGCGGCTGGCAACCTTTTTTGAAAGGCCCCAGCCATGCCCCTGGTAAAAACTGAGGGAGCCAAAAGCCCCCTTTACTTTTTTCGAATGGTGAGCCCGGCAGGAATCGAACCTGCGACCCTCTGCTTAGAAGGCAGATGCTCTATCCGACTGAGCTACGGGCTCACTGTGGTGCTTGGCTGCCGCTATTTTAAGCTAACACTCACGCCACCGATAGTTGTTCAAGGGCTGCTTGGATCAACTGCAGCCCGATCACCCACCGCTGCTGTGCTTCGTCCGGATCATCGCCATACCCCAGCAGATAGATGGTCAACGCGAAGCCATCCACCTGGTCTTCATGAAAATGACATGCGCGAAGCACCAGCTCTGCCGCGGCGGGGATCTCCGGCGCGCCTTTCAACAAGCCTGTCAACGCCTCGGCAAAGAAAAGATGGAACTGTTGATCCGCCTGTTTCTCAGCATCAGCCAGCACCACATCCACATAACTGCCGCGTTTCCAAATTGCTCCGAAGAACTCATCCTCCACGTCCATCTCGTTTGAAAGCCAGGTATCGCACTTCGCGCTTTGGAGGATGGAGCGCTCGCCATTCAGATAGAGCAGTAGATCGAGCAGCGCTGGTTCGCCATTCGCCTCCTCAACGCTGAAGATCGATTCCGGATGCCGCCTCAAGTCGAAGTATTGCAGCGCGCCATCGTCGGATTGCCACGGGATCTCCAGGCGATCATCTTCCTGACTGAGTGCAACCGTGACTTCTGCGTGCATCAAAGGCCTGCCACAAAATCGACGATGGTTTTTTCCGCCCAGCGGCCGTCATAGCCATTTGGGTCCGCAAGAAACGCGCAGTGGCCGCCATGCTGCGTTTCCACGAAAGTGATATTCGGATTGGCATCCAATTTGCCGCGCGTCTCCGGCAGAACACGGATAAAGGGATCATCTTGCGCGTGCAGTATCAAGGTCGGCACTGCGATATTCTGCAGCACCCGGGAAGAGCTGGCGCGGTGGTAGTAGTCGTCTGCCCCCGTGAAGCCGCTATAGGGCGCGGTGATGATGTCGTCAAACTCTACGATGCTGCGAAAGCGGCGAGCCCGAGCCGCATCATACTTGTCCGGATAAAGCTGCACCTTGCGTTCATATCGTTTGCGAAGGCCACGCAGAAACTTCCATTCGTAAACGCGATTGCCCTTGAGATGCAATGCGGCTGCGCTCGGGCCCAGGTCCATGGCCGGCGATACCGCGGCCGCGGCTCGCAACTCTCGAGGGGCATCGTTTCCCCATTCCCCGGCCAGCTTCAGCACCAGGTTCCCACCCATGGAATAGCCCGCGAGCGCGATGCGCGTCAGCTTGTCTTGCTCCACCAGCGTGCGCACCACCGCGCCTACGTCTCCGGAGAGCCCAGAATGATAGAGCGTAGGCGTCAATTCTTCCGTGCCCCCGCAGTTCCGCATATTCATGCGGACCACGTTCATCCCGCGCGCCCATGCTTTGCTTCCCGTGCCGATCACATATTGCGACTCCACCGAGCCTTCCAGGCCGTGCACAATGATCAGCGTCCATGCGGAATGTTTTAGCTCCTGGGGCTGCCAATGGCAGTGGCACAGGACCTCAATATCCTCCTCCACCTGGAATCGCCGCGCTTCGGAAGGCGGCAGACCGCTCTCCCGGCGCAGAAAATTGCCGAGGATGGTTTGCAGGTGGGCGCTGCGCAGCCCCCGGCGGGGCTCAAACGGCGCCGGAGCAAAGCCGTGAGGCGGTTTGGATTCTGATTGCTTTGCCATCTGTGATTCAGGTGATATCTGTGATTCAGGTGATACCTATGATTCAGGTGATAATAGAGTATTGAATTATGCCCCTATACGAATACATCTGCTCCGACTGTGATCACCGTTTTGAGGCATTGGTCTCTGGCGGCGATGCAGCGCATTGTCCCAACTGTGAAGGCGGCAAGCTGGAACAGCAGTTCTCGGCTTTTGCTATGGGATCTGTCAAAGGCAAGGGACGATTCTCCAAGTCGGCAGCTCCTTCCGCAGGATGTGGCTCGTGCCGCCAACCGGATGGGTCAGGCTCTTGCTCCAACCATTAAGCCGGAGCATCCCGTCTGTTAAAATATGAATAGCTCCTTACGGTGGGCGTAGTTCAGTGGTAGAACTCCGGTCTGTGGCACCGGCTGTCGTGGGTTCGAATCCCATCGCCCACCCCAAAACATCTTTTCTCTCCCGATGAGTTAGCGCGGCAAAAGTGAGACGGGGCTGATCAATCTTACCTCCGCCAGATCCACCCAGCGGTTGTTCTCACCCTCGCGGACAAAGCTGAGCCGCTCGATGGCAACGCTTCGCGATCCCCGATAGCCTGACCACCGCTCACGCGCAATCGCCAAGGCACGCCGCGCCTCCTCGAAGTCCGGCATCTTCACGATCGTCATGTGCGGCATGTAAGTCCACTGCTCGCGGAAGAATAATCCGTCCACGTTCAGGGCGTCATGCATCTCCCGCAGCCGGTACCCCACCCGGGACACGCTCAGGAAAACCGTTGGAGTCGTGGGGAAGAAACTTTCCACCTCGCCCATCTCCGCCTCAAAGCTCTGGAACTTTCCGATCTCCCGCCGCAAAGTGGCAATCGATTGTTCTTCAGTGCCATGCATGGTCCGTGGCGGCAGCACCGTGATGTGGGCGGGCAGGTGCCCGTGCTCCGGATAGAGGCTGCGGCGCAGCTCCTCTACAAAGATCCCCACAGGGTTTTGAACGTAAGCCACTAAAGCATATTGCAGCGGCGCCATAAGAGAGATTGGATTATAGGAGATGCCAGAATCATTGCGCACATCGGCTTGATTCTGCGTCTAACCAAGCATGTCTCCGAGCTACCAACCCAGCCGCTCTCAACCCAGCCGCTCTCAACCCGAGATCCTGCCCCCGCGACGCGCCCTGGCCACCACCCCGATCAGTGACGAACAACTCGACCAACTCGCCTCCCTGCTGGACGATGCCTTCGGTATTCCCGGCACCAAGGTCCGCTTCGGTCTGGATGCGGTCATCGGATTGATTCCCGGACTCGGTGATCTCATCACCGGAGTCATGTCATTCCTGATCGTCTATGCCGCCTGGCAGCGCGGACTGCCTGAGGTGACCATCGCCCGCATGGTGGCGAATATCGGCATCGACACTCTGGTCGGCACCATCCCCATCGTCGGCGATGCCTTTGACATGATGTGGAAATCAAACCGCATGAATTACAACCTGCTGCGCCGCGCCGCTGAGCAGCCGGAAAAGATACGTACCCACACCATCAAGGATTGGATCTTCCTTATGTTTCTCATCCTCTCCGCAATGGTCCTGATCGCCGCGCCTTTTGTCGTCCTTACGCTGGTGGTGCAGAAGCTCTGGCACTGAACCGCCAAACTCTTCGCTGCGGTTCTGGAACTCTCAAACACCACGGCTGGTGGCACTCGGCAGCAGTGCTGGAAACACTTCGTGGTGCTTTGAATCTCGGCATCACACAACCGACATTCGTTTTTACCCCATTCACAAGCAAACCTTTTTACCCCATTCACAAGCAAACCAGAGAGAGAGAGACCCCCCTTATGTATCACCACGTGAAAAAATTGATGTACACAGTCAATGTGGGCGCACCAGACCCACGGTTCGGCAATATGCTTCTTGAACAGTTTGGCGGAGCCAATGGAGAGCTGGCTGCCGCCATGCAATATTCCATTCAAGGTTTCAACTGCGAGGATCCCGCCCGCAAAGATCTGTTGATGGACATTGGCACCGAAGAGCTCAGCCACCTGGAAGTCGTGGGCGCTCTCATCCGAATGCATTTGAAGCCCATGAAGAGCGACCGCGCCGCCGCTGAAGCTGACCCGCTGGTGGCGATTGCCGGTGGTGGCGGTGTCAGCCTGGTGAACTCCATGGGTGACGCCTGGACCGCCGATTACCTGAAGATCACCGGAGACCTCGCAGTCGATCTTCGCAGCAACATCGCTGCCGAAGCGCGGGCCAAGATCGTGTATGAGCGCCTGATCTCTTTTACCGACGACCAGGGTTCCAAACAGGCGCTGCAATTCCTGATGACCCGTGAGATCACCCACATGCGCGCCTTCACCGCCGCGCTGGAGAGCATGGAGAAGCCTGCGTTCTCCATCGGGACCATCCAGCCCACGCCGGGGCTGGTGGATCAATACTTCAACGCCTCCACCGGAGAGAACGATGGTGAAGAGACGGATGGCATCGCATCCTGGGACCAGGACAGCGGCCTCCAGCTTGTCGAATCCGAGGTTGAAGGTGGTGAAGGTTTGGATACCACGCCTTACGATCCTGAACCCGGGACCGAGGTCACCTCCCCCCTGGATTCCACTCCGGTCGGCGCAAGGCCTTCTGAAAGATCAGTGAAATCCACTCCCAAAAAACGTAAAGCCAGTTAGTAAAGCTGGTTAGTAAAGCCAGTTAGTAAAGCTGGTTAAACGTTTAGCTGGATAACCTGACCCGCCCTGATTCTACTTCCCCACATAAGCTCTCGGCTTGTGTGGGGATTTGTGTTTCTGCGTTCTTGCTAGAATCAAAGCAGTCGGGGCGTAGCGCAGCCTGGTAGCGCACCTGCCTTGGGCGCAGGGGGTCGGAGGTTCGAATCCTCTCGCCCCGACCAGTTTTTTCTATCCATCAGAAAGATCTTATGTCGTTCACCCACCCTTCCGCCTCATTTCATTCGTCGTCAGGATGGGGCACCCATCGTATGATTGTGCTCGCGAAAAAAGCCTGGGGCACCCGGCACCCATCGTATGATTGTGCTCGCGAAAAAAGCCTGGGGCACCCGGGGACTCCTTCGTTTGAGATGAATGTCTCTACCGAGGGAGGTGCGGATGTGAATATCCCGTTACAGACTGAACCTTCAGGTATGAGCTTCGGCTTGGGTCTTTTCCAGGACAACTCGATCCTGAACTTTACACCGCTGCCGCCGCCTCCTCCTGCATGTGCCCAAGATAAAGAAAAAAATCGTGCAATCAATGAGGCGAGCAGCAGCCGGCAGTCTATATGTTGTGACCGCCGCTATAACTGGCTACAGCGCGTTGCGGCTCATGTTCCTGCCGCTAAACGGGGGAACACAATCTTGGTGGTCTCCAATCATGTTGGGAGGCTCGATTCTTCTGCTGGGCGGCGGCATTCATGCTGTTATTCCTCGGGTTAAGGGAGTCTGGTTAGCGCTGTTTGCAGCGGCGCTCCCTTTGGTTCTGTGTGCTGTTATCTTCGGCGCTCTCCCGTCGAGATGCTGGCTTTTCACGCTTGGCGTGGCGTTGAGTATGTGGATCATTCAAGCGGTAACGTCGGTTTTCAAGAGAACCGAACTTGCGGCCCTCATAGCAACTCTGATCCTGGCGGCCTCGTGGGTGCCTTTGTCCGTGATCACGCTGCGTCTCTACTTCTCCCCGACGACTTCCAGCCCAGACCCTATGGTGCTTATCTGGTTGCTGGCTCCGTGGGTTCTCATCTTCGCATCCGTCGTCGCGGGGTTCGTCTTTTGTAAAACTCCGCTTTCCGGTGGATCTCAGCCGGGTGCCCCATCCTGAGCGCAGCGAAGGGTGGGATTCACAATCTCAACACACAAGAAAAGTTCGGAAATCGTCTGCTAGGGCCGACCATTCTCTTCTATCCATCAGAACGATCTTATGTCGTTCACCTACCCTTCCGCCTCATTTCATTCGTCGTCAGGATGGGGCACCCATCGTATGATTGTGCTCGCGAAAAAGGTTGGGGCACCCGGCGATCACAAACCCATTTTCCATCGATGCTCTCAACATGTTCCGCCAAGTGGTCGGTACCGCCGCGGCAACCGCGTACGGATACCAAGGCTCAAGGTTTTCCTACAAACCATTGTCCCAAGGAGGAGTTGGGGGGGCTGGCTTCCACGCCCAATTGACAGCAACCGATTTTGTACGATTAGACATCCACGGTGTGCGGGTCAATGGTGTTCTACGAACGCTGCCGCACTTAGATTTTAGAATTGGAAGCTTAAACGGAGCTCATTGGCCATGGTAGAGGCACAAAGACGTCGAATTGCAGATTTATTCGATACGATTGCTGCTGAGGAAACATTTCCTTATAGTTCTTTCGCAGAAATCAACGAAATCGTAGATGGCGAAGTCCTTGATAGAACTTTGTCAGAAGCCTGGAATCTGGCCTCAGAACTAAGCGTGAATGCGGAGCATCTGCGTTCTTTTGACCGGCAGTCCCAAGGTTGGAACAAAGAGTTCCTCAATGACTCGAAGGGACGGATAAAGCTACTTGCGAGAGCGATCCGTGCGAATATCTCTAATTTCACATCTATGAACGATTTGAAAAGGCAACTATGAAGGTTACTCGGGTTTCAAATTCGTTGTTCGCCATTTTCCGCCGTGATTTGCATCCGAAAATGTATTGCTTTCGACTTTGCTTACGAAGGCAGGAACGACTTCGAATGTAAGACCATCGGTAAAGGAAACTAAAATGACCTGGCCGTCTGCTTTGAGGCACGTCTTTGGAAATGATTTTTTTCAATCGAATTCCTTACTGCCGGGTGCCCCATCCTGAGCCGAAGGCGAAGGGTGGGATTCTCAACACATAAGAAAAGTTCGGAAATCGTCCGCTAGGGCCGACCAATCTTTTCTATCCATCAGAAAGATCTTATGTCGTTCACCCACCCTTCCGCCTCATTTCATTCGTCGTCAGGATGGGGCACCCATCGTATGATTGTGCTCGCGAAAAAAGGCTGGGGCACCCGGCCGCTCCGGAGAATGGATACATGATGGCAGTCAGTGATCGCATCATCCGGGTATCAATTGCCCAGGCGGCCCCGGTCTTCGGGGACAAACGAGCGAGTGTGGAAAAAGCCTTGACCTGGATTCAAAAAGCAGCTGAGGAACAGGCCAGCGTGGTCGCATTCGGCGAAAGCTGGATTGCGGGATATCCGGTGTGGCTCGATGTGTGCCCAAGCGCAGCAATGTGGAACAATTCTGCCGTAAAGTCCGTGTATGCGGAACTGAGACAGAACAGTGTTGCCGTGCCCGGACCTAAAGTTGAACAGCTCATCCACGCCGCCAAGGAATTCAACATTACTGTATGTATCGGCATGAATGAGCGCGTTGACCAAGGGGCCGGACAAGGAACCCTGTATAACACTTTACTCACCGTCTCTTCTGATGGCGCGGTGCACCAGCATCGGAAGCTGGTGCCCACCTTCTCCGAGCGCATGGTTTGGGGAGAGAGTGAGACCGCCTCTTTGTGCAGCGTTCTAACGAACGGATTTCGCCTCGGCGGCCTGATCTGCTGGGAGCACTGGATGCCGTTGGCGCGGATGGCTATGCATTGCAGTGGCGAACACATCCACGTTGCAGCATGGCCCACTGTTCATGACAACCATCAGTTGGCCAGCCGACACTATGCTCTTGAAGGGCGATGCTTTGTTCTCGCCGCTGGATCGATTATGCCGGCCAGCGCCTTGCCAGAGCAATTGCGCGGAGGCACCAATCTGCCTTCCGACGCATGGGTCATGCGTGGAGGCAGTTGCATTATCGCACCCGATGGTAGATTTGTGATCGAGCCGATATTCGAAGAGGAAAAACTTTTGGTCGCGGACATAAATTTGGCCGAGATCGATCAGGAGGTAATGACTCTTGACGTAACCGGCCACTATGCCCGTCCTGATTTGTTCACCTTTGAGGTGAAAAGTTGAATTCGAATCCTCATTCAATCTCGGAGCGCCGATCCCCGGGACACAGGATCCCAATTGCGCCCTGGACTTTGGCACACCATTAATGAGCGCTATCCTGGCAGATCGATGCCTCGTTGCGATGATCAGACGGGCGTGCTATCGCCGGCGTCAAACTCATCCGTCTCAACCTCGCGCCGCCATTCGGTGTCACCGCGGCTCTGCAATAATCGCGCACAACTGTTCCAGTGAAGGATGGCATCATCGTTCGCCTTCGGACGAATGGCTTCAGCCTTAGCAAAACATCGCATGGCTTCCTCAAACACCACTAATAATGTGTGTGGCAGCCGCCCGATGTTTAACTGCGACTTGGCCCGCCGCTCATGCATGATGCCGGTGTAGTACAGCCGCTCATAATCATTGGTCAGCTTGGAGAATACTTTTTCCGCTTCGCGATATCGGTCAGAAGCCTGGCCCGCGAATTGGTCCGTGATCGCCAAACCAAGATTGCGCAGCGCGAGCTGGTTCTCCGGATCCGCGGCGAGGACGTCCAGGCAGATGGATTCGGCCTCCATCGGCTGGTTCAAAAAACGATAGCGTTCCGCCTTGGCATTGGCCTCCGCGATACTCGCCGTGGTGATCTGCTTGAGATTGAATTGCATACAAGACTCCGTGATCAGTCAGAAGAAACCATCTTCTTGATCTTGCGAACGATGCCGAGGATGGGATCGTAAAAGTCGTCTACTACGCGCTCTTTTAAGGGGATGATCGCATTGTCGGTGATATGGATATCTTCCGGGCAGACCTCGGTGCAGCATTTGGTGATGTTGCAGTAGCCAATGCCCATCTCGTTCTTTAGCAGCGCAGTGCGCGAGACAGCGTCCAGCGGATGCATCTCCAGGCCGGCGACGCGGACGAAAAAGCGCGGCCCGGCAAATTCCTGCTTCTTGTCATGGTCACGCAACACGTGGCAAACGTCCTGGCAAAGAAAACACTCGATGCACTTGCGGAACTCCTGCACGCGGTCAATATCTTTCTGGTACATCTTCCAATCCGTGTTCGCTTTTGCCTGGAACGCGGGAATTTTCTTGTTGACCTGATAATTCCAGGAGACGTCCGTCACCAAATCCTTGATCACCGGAAATGACTTCAACGGATTCACGGTGATGGGCTGGTCAGTGGGCAGGGCGTCCATGCGCGTCTTGCAGGTGAGCTTGGGGCGGCCGTTCACCTCAGCGGAGCAGGATCCGCATTTGCCTGCCTTGCAATTCCAGCGCACTGCGAGGTCGGGAGCGTGATGTCCCTGGATGTGATGCAGCGCGTCCAGCACCACCATGCCGGGCACCAACGGCACGGTGAAATCCTGCGAGCTGCCGGATGTGTTGTCTCCGCGAAAAACCCTAAGCACCGCTTCCGCCATGTTCCTTCTCCGCGCTACTTGCTCTCTGCCAAGATCTGTTTCAAATCGTCGGGCATTTCCTTGACCGGCTCCTGTCGCAGTTGCATCTTTTCGCCGTCGCGTTTGATCAGGTTATTCTGTTTGCCCCACTGCGCGTCGTATTCTGGAAAATCGATGCGACTATGCGCGCCGCGGCTTTCCTTGCGCACCAACGCGCTGCGCGCCACGGCTTCTGAGATCAGCAACATCGAACGCAGATCTTTTGCCAGATGCCATCCCGGATTGAACATGCGCGAGCCATCCACCCGCGCGCGTTCAGCGCGGGCTTTCAAGGATTCCAACTTCGCGAGCGCGTCTTTGAGATCAGACTCCACGCGGAAGATCCCGACGAGTGCTTGCATGGTCTCTTGCAGATCGCGATGGATCTCATACGGGCCTTCATCACCGGTGCGCTCGAAGGGTTCCAGCATCTCGCGCTCGGCAGCGTTGATCTGCGATTGGTCGAGCGTGATGTTGGCATTCTGCTTTGCAAACTGGGCGGCAGCGAGTCCCGCGCGACGTCCGAAGACCAGTAGATCTGAAAGAGAATTGCCGCCTAGTCGATTCGCGCCATGCAATCCCGCAGCAGCCTCACCTGCGGCATAAAGTCCCGGCAGAGTTGCCGCACCCGTCTCGGCTTCCACGCGTATGCCGCCCATCATGTAATGGCAGGTTGGCCCCACTTCCATGGGCCCGGCGGTAATGTCCACGTCAGCCAGTTCCTTGAACTGGTGATACATGCTTGGCAGCTTGCGCTTCACGTATTCAGCCGGCTTGTGCGAGATATCAAGAAACGCGCCGCCATGCTCAGTGCCTCGGCCCTCGCGCACTTCTGTATAGATGGAGCGAGCGACCACGTCTCGCGTGGAAAGTTCCATGCGCTTAGGGTCATACTTTTCCATAAAGCGCTCGCCCAACTTGTTGCGCAGGATGCCGCCTTCACCACGCACCGCTTCCGTGACAAGAAGCCCTTGCACGCCTGGCGGCCACACCATGCCCGTGGGATGGAATTGCACAAACTCCATGTCCAACAGTTCGGCGCCGGCGTTATAAGCAAGTGACATTCCGTCGCCGGTGTACTCCCAGGAGTTAGACGTGATGGGCCACGCCTTGCCGATGCCACCGGTGGCAATCACCACCGACTTCGCTTTGAAGATGACGAAGCGCCCGTGCTCGCGCCAATATCCGAACGCGCCACAGACGCGATCTCCATCCTTTAATAGGCGAGTGATGGCGCACTCCATATATACGTTAAAGCCCAGCGAGACGCCGCGGTCCTGCAACGTGCGGATCATCTCCAGGCCGGTGCGGTCGCCTACGTGGCACAGGCGTTTGAAGCTGTGCCCGCCAAATGCGCGTTGTAGGATCTGGCCATCTGCCGTGCGATCGAATAGCGCGCCCCACTGTTCCAGCTCGCGAACACGCTCCGGCGCTTCCTGCGCATGCAAATGCGCCATGCGCCAGTTGTTCAGGAATTTGCCGCCGTTCATGGTGTCACGAAAATGCGTGCGCCAATCGTCAGCGGTATCAACGTTCGCCATCGCGGCGGCGATCCCGCCTTCGGCCATGACCGTGTGCGCTTTGCCCAGCAGCGATTTGCAGACCACGCCTACACTCGCGCCCTGGGCAAGCGCCTCGATTGCCGCGCGCAATCCCGCGCCGCCCGCCCCAATGATCAGGACGTCATGCTCGTGGACTTCAAAGCGATCGGTCATATCAGCCGCACGTCCGTGATCACGCCGGTGGCGACAAGTCGGATGTAGAGATCAGTGAGCCCGACCGAGCACAAGCTGAGCCATGCCCAAAGCATATGGCGCTCATTCAGCCAGGAGACACCTTTCCATCCGGAATAGACCGCGCCGCCGCCCGCGATGCACGAGAAACAATCCGCTCTTCCGCCGATCAGGTGGCGCAGCGAATGGCAAGACAGGCTGTACAGGCTGAGCAGACAAACGTTGGTGAGCATCACCAGCGTGCCCACGCCCATGCCAAAGGCGCCGTCCCAGCGGAAGGCGAGCCACACGTCATGCCAGAGGAACGCAAGAAAGATGAATGCCAGGTAGAAGAAGTATCGATGAAGGTTTTGCAGGATGAACGGGAACGCGGTCTCCCCTTTATATTTGTGGCGGCCCGGCCCCGCGCGCTCGTCCACCGCGCACGCCGCGGGATGCAGGAAGAACGCGCGATAGTACGCCTTGCGATAGTAATAACAGGTGGCGCGGAATCCTAGCGGCCCGCCCAGGATCAACAGCGCGGGTGAGAGCCTCCACCATTTGTGCCCGGCGTCGATCAGCGGGGAGTAGAACGGCGAGAGATACGGCCCCCACATGTAGTTCGCGCCTTCAAAGGCGCGCAGCGTGGCATAGACGCCGAAGCCGCCGAGCAGCACGATGACCGGAACCAACTCCACCCACCATGCGTCTCGCCGCTGGGTGCCAAACCTGACAAAGGCCCGAGAGTCCGCCAACCTATCCTCCTAGCCATCCGCGAAAACGCGTGGGAGGAAGGCTAACAGAAATTGGGAAATGGTAAAGGGGCTTTCAAGAAGATTGCGCCACTTTAAGTTTGGAGGCGCGGGTGGGAATCGAACCCACGCATGGTACTGATTAGGCGTAAGTTACTGACCCGGCAAAGCTCGCAATACGTAGAAAACGCAGAAAACGCGTTTATCTAGCACAAACTTTAGCACGAACAAATTGTCGACAAAGTGCAAAGTTCAGGCATGACGAACAAGCTTTGCTGCATCAGCGATCTAGCGCAGCTTGCCAGATTGCAATCGACCCGCGTGTGCAAGCGATGCATGCTGATTGATGGATTGCGTGCATTGTTCGTGGATCCTGATCATCTCAAGCCCGCACAAACGACGCATTTAAGACTAAGCCGTCGTCCGGCGGCAATATAGACACACGCTATGCGTGACATAGGAAGGTCGTCTGACTGCGCGGGCAACGGAAAGTGAATGTCTTTTATTCTTATTGGCAACGTGAGATCACGCCGAAGGGGAGTAATACGATGAGGGATCATTTCCGGAGAGGCGCGTTGGCCGTGCTGCTTGCGAGCACTTGCACTTTTTGGACGGCATGCGGCACCAGCGCCAGGAAGCCGCAGTTGTCCGACGGTCCCACAACGCAGGAGCAGCCGGCCAGCCATGAGCGCGGCGACCCTGTTGCCGGCCAGGAGGTATATAGATTTGAGACCTTTGGCAATGAACGGTTCTGGACGGACGCCATCCGGCTCCCGGCGGGCATGGTGGCGAGTAACTTTACTCCGGTAAAGGCGCTGCAAAACGGCCTGGCAATCGACAGCGAGGCGATCGATCCGGCGACCCGCCAGCTTTTGGCCGCGGAATTGAAGACCGACCTCTCGCCGCAGCGCGCTCCGCTGTTGAACAACGTCAACACCACGCTGATGTTGCTCAATGCCAATGCGATCATCGGCCTTGCGGCCAAGGACAGCAATGGCGACGGGACCATCAACGTCGCGGGCGGTGACAAAGTCGGCGTCACCTGCGCGCTCTGCCACACCATCACGGATGGTTCCCTGTACAGCGCCCCGAACCAAGGGACAGTGGGACGGCGGCTGGACGGGCGGGCCACGCACGTGCTGAACTTCGGCACATTGGTGGCTACCGGCACGAACTCGCGCGCGTTCTATCCCGCGCTCCAACTTTCCTTGACCGCCAATGGGGGGAAGACCCTGGGCCGCGCTCCCACAGGATTGACAGAACGCTCCACTGAAGCCGAGGTGGACGCTTACCTCACCAATCCCGATTTTTATCCTCCGGGAATGTTCGACGATACGGTGGATGGAAACGGCGATCCCATGCACAATGCAGCGCTGTTCCGCCAGGACCTTGCCGCGCCATTCGGCACCGACGGCAGCATTGCGAGGTTAGATAATTTCAGCAACCTGGTATACACCGCGCTGCTTGACCCAACGACGCTTACGACAGTAGGAGGCCGCGCTTTCCTGCGCAAGCTGGGCGGGGACGCCGCCGGAAATGAGATTGTCGATGACTATATCCAGGTGTTGTCCGAGACCGGAGTGACTGGGTATCCGTACGTGCAGGCTGCACCCAGTCCGCTTGCAGGGACCGAAGATGCACCGCTTGGAGTTCGGGTGGACAACAAAAAACTGATTGACATGAACGCTTTTCTGGATGACTTGCCGGCGCCAAACGGGGTGGTGACGGACGCGGACGCGATCGCGCGCGGCCGCACATTGTTTCGTCAGGCCTGCACAAGTTGCCATAATGTAGATCAAAGCAAGTTCGTGCCGCCGTTTGTCGTTCCCATGAAAACGATCTTTCCCGGCGACAACCCGGAAGTTCTTTTGGCAGTGCGCACGCCACCTCTGAACCCTATTCTGAACACCGCCAACAACATCTTCGACGACAAGATGGCGGTGGTGAACGCCAGCCTGCGAGGAAAGGAACGCGGCACTGTTCTGCCGCTGCTGCTTGATCTTGATCGCAAGCCGGTGTTCCTACACGACAATTCCGTGGTGGGATTGGAGAATCTGTTCAACCCGGCGCGGGGAAGTACCGCTCCGCACCCGTTCTATTCTTCCGATGCCGGGGAGCGCGCGGACATCGTTGCTTTCCTTAAAAGCCTCGACACGCGTACCACAACCACGGCGCGCAACGAGGGATCGGTTCCAGTAAACAAAAAAGGCGGGTCTGCGTTGCTGGCTTCCTTGTTGTTTGTGTTGGGAATGAATTGGGTCTGGTTGAGAAAATCTCGACGTAATTAGGTCCGCAATTCCGCGGCGGTTCAGGAGAAAGACAAAATGAAACGATTGCTCATGATATTGGCGCTGACGCTGTCGGCCGCGCCTGCCTGCTTGGCCCAGAACCACGGAGAAATAGGCATATTCGCGGACTACTACCGTCCGCAGGACAGCGGCGGCCTCAACCTCTTCGGCGTCGGCGGACGTTTCTCCTTCAATCTTCATCCCGCAGTCGCGTTCGAGATCGACGGTGCTTACGATTTCGAGAAGAGTTCCACCGGGGCGGCTAGCGGCATATTTAATACTGGGACGACCCGCTCAGACCTGAAGGCGACACATTTCATGTTTGGCCCGAAGTTCCAGTTCGGTGGTGACCGGCCCGTGCGCGTCTTCGTCGTTGCCAAAGGCGGCTTCGTGCGCTTCGGTATCACTCCTGGCCCAGTCACCTTCGGCGGCTTCCCAACACGGCTCCAGGGCACCGACACCAAAGGCGTTTTCTACCCTGGCGGCGGCATAGAATTCTTTGCCGGACGGTTCGGCATCCGAGCTGAGGTAGGCGACGAGATCTACTTCGCCAACGGCGCTCACAGCGGACTGAAAGTCATGGCCGGCCCGGTGCTCCGCTTCTGAATTCCCGTCTCTACATTGCGTGCCCCACCCCGTCGCGACTTTTGTGACAGGGTGGGCAATCGCACCGCGTCCGTCCAAAAACCATCGTTGCCGAAGGTCTCGAAACTGAAGACGGTCGCGTCCGGCTTTAGCGTATCCCTCTTGCCGCCGGCGCCGGTGTGCCCTGATTGGCGGGACCATCGGAGGCGGCGCCGGTTTGGGTCGAGCTATGAGAATCAATGGTTGCAAGGCGAAAAAATGGGACTTCTTTTCATGGTGATCTCCTTGCAGCTCTTGAGCGGCAGCATTTTTTCGGCTAAGCCTCGATTCTGGTGACCGGAGCGGAAGCAACCGCTCGATCTTCTTCGCGAGCCGCCTGCAGCGATTCGCCTGCCGTCCAGATCGCCGCGCCGAGCAGCACCAGATCCTTCAGCAGGAATTGTCCCGTTAGTGAGAGGAATGGAAAGCCATAATTCATCTGCCACGCGCCGGGCGTTGTCAAAAGAAACGTTAGTGTGATGAGAAACATTCCTATTGAACCAAAACTGCCGAGCGCCGAGAGTCTGGGGGAAATCGGACGGATCGCGATCAAGATGGCGAAGGTCCATTCAAAAGCCCCCAGGATAACGGAAAATACCCGGACGTTCACCAAATGGTAGCCCCATGCCAGCAATGGGCTGTGGGAGGCATGGTTGTAGACCCCAACCGATTCATACTCGGTGAGTTTTAAGGCGCCGATCCAGAGCAGTACCGCAACCAGCGAATAGCGAATAAAGAGGCCGCCTGCCGCTTCCAGATCTCCTTTTGAATGTGCATTCATATTTAACCTTTCACTTGTTTTTGTCTGCGAGATACTCCGGGTCTTTCCGGGATTTTGCGCTGCTGCATAGAGAAGGTTCCCACGTTGAGAAATCGAAAAGGCGCGGCCTCCACTAAGCGCCGCGCCTCGTTCCCCAGGAGAGGAGAAATGGCCGCTACTTATTCATCGCTTTATCGTCCATCTTTTTATCCATCATCTTCGACATGGCGCAATGCTCTGACATCATTTTCATGCTGGCAACCTTCATTGCCATCATGCCCATGCCTTCATGCTTCATTCCCATGCCATGCTTCATGCCCATGCCATCATGCTTCATCATCTTGTCGTCTTTTTTCATGCTGTCATCGGATTTCATGGCGCCGTCCGACATTTTGTCCATTTTTTCCATCATTCCGTTGACACGGACCATGTGGCCAACGTGGGGTTTCAGGTCTTCGGAGCTCATAAGCTCTACGCCATCAGGATGTCTCTTGTTCATCATCATGTACTTGCCATCTTGTTCGGCGATGCAGCCGGTCATCGACATCTTCTTGCCCTTGTGTGATTTCATCATGGAGGAATCGCTGGACATGTTGGTCTGCGCAAGGGCAGACATCGTACATGCCAGCAGCATCATCAGCATTGTGTTCCATACCTTTGTTTTCACTTAGAGATCTCCTTAAATGTTTGGTTCCTAGCGTGTTTGTTAGAAGACCATGGTAAAGCCGGAAGTTGGCTGCTCCATAAGACGATTTCCCTATGCGCCTTGCATCGCACCAACTATATGCAGACTCACGGGGACTGAATCAAATCCGCAGCCAGCCGCCGTAAAGCCCCGCCAAGGAGGCGGGGCCTGCTTTTGGGGGTTAGTGGACGGCCTTCATTGCGCTATCCGACCAGGCTTCGGCGGGGGCTCCGGTACCTGCGGCCGGGAGGGCGCATCGTTCAGAAAGCCCAAGACTGGGCAGTTGATGATGTGATTTGCCGACCCAAGCGGACCGCCGCCCGGACTGGTCACCATTCCCTTGGCGGCCAATTGCCGGATCTGGTTCGCATCTTTTTGCGCAACATTCAGTCCTTGCGACACCGCTTTCGGGCTCCACACCGCAACGTGCAAGTCCCATATGGGCGAGTAGAGTTCCGCCATTTTGGGATCGCTCAAGGTGGGGAAAAAGTCGAGAACATTATGGGAGTCTCCGCCCGCAACCAGCGCTGCAATGAGGTCTGAATTCTCCAGATTGGCCTCTTCCGTCAGCTTTCCGTCAATGGCAACATGCGCCAGGCCCTGCGCCGGCGGACTGATCTTGCCCAATTTGCCGTTCGCGAAGGCAAAGATCGCATTCCGCGTGCCTTTCGGATCGTCGCTGGCTCCCGCGAACGGCAGAAGTCCGAGTCCGGGAACGAACGCGCTGCGCTCGATCACCGCGTCCCCGGGATCGCTTGCTTCAAAATTGAAATAGAAAATGTCCTTGCCGTTCGAGAAGGCGCGGATGAAGAGCAGGTCCACTGTCATTGCGTCCTTGTCGATCCGCATCACGCGGTCCCCCGTGTTCTTGTGCTCTTTCACGTCGAAGTCGCCGTCGCCGGTCGCCACCATGGGAGCGTTGTAAACAGCGTCAGTGCCTTCGATGCGCACCAGCGGGCTGTATTTCATGTCGCCCATGGCTCCGGGTTGCGCGCCCAGGGGTGGAAAACCAGTGGGGCCGGGTACGAAGATTCGCTTAGCCTTGAAGTCGATCATTCCCTTGAATTCAACGTCGTCCTTACCGAGGACCTTTTTGTCGGACTTCACCTCTTGTATGCATCCGGGGCATCCGGTGCCAGCATTCTTCAGTCGCGGTGCGAAGTTTACCCCGAGTTCTTTCGCGATCCCGCGGTCGGACACATCCGTGATGACATACCAAACCGTGGTTCCACCCACCTTGCCTTTGTACAGGGGAAGCGTGGCGGTATTGTTGGAAAGGTCCACCTTCTTGAGGCTCTTGATGGTGAAGTGGGTGGAGGGCAGTAGATTACTGTTGTTGTCCGTCTGCGCCGCGGCGCAGATCGCGGCAAGACATCCGAAGGCAATCATTCGAAACGCACTCTTCAATCGTTGGTCCATTGCAATTCTCCTTAGTGAGGCTGACACTGAGATGTAAAGGGAAGTCGCTTTTGTCGCAAGCGGTGGCAGATGTTGTTCCTATCCCATGTATAACGAAAGCAATGAAATGATCAGCGCTTGCCGAACGGAAACTCCAGTCCCCCGGCGGACTTGAAGCTGTTACGAACCGAACCTTGCGGGAAACTGAGAAGATATTCCGCCGGTATCACCTTCACGGAAACATGCTTATTCAGCTTCACGGTAAGACTTCCGCCGAGTCCGATCTCAAAAGCATGCACCACCACTCCCGCCAGGGAAGAACGGGCGTCGCCGGCGATCGCGAACAGGGAGGGTGTGACGCGAGACTTGTTCTTGAACGAGTAGCTTGGTCCGAACAAAAAGGTGTGGACCGTCTGGCTGTTACCGTGAAAGCGTCCATAGTAATTACTGAAATCGGCCAGCAAAGCCGTGCGTTTCGTGAGGTTGTAAGAAACGCCTGCATTCCATCCATGCAGATTTGCATATCCCGTGCGGTCATCGGCGTGGTCGAATACATATCCCCCGGAGATCGCTCCCACGGGCTCTTGGGCGGCGGCATCCAGGCCCGCAAATGCCAGTGCCGCGGCAAATACCAAAAGTGAGCTGCTTCTTAAAAATCTGTTCATGTTTATTCCTCGATATCCTGAATTCCGCCGGATCTTTGTCTCGCGCTCTCAACAATAAATTTAAGCGTTGAGCACAAACATACGACTTCACTCTGCTGTCTTTTGAGATGAACTAACTCCACCAAAGATGTCCGGACCAGCAGACGATGCATGTATCGGGAGTCATAGCCAATGGCTATGAACGGGAGTGAGGGGATCTTCGAATCAGACTAGAGGCCGTCCGCAGTGAACCGCCACCAAGCTAAAAGGTTGACCGCCAGAGGATTTAGCGATGAGACTTCATTTGATTTTCCAATAGCAGTCTTACGTCGGACGGGGCGGAAGGCTTTTCTGACCTGATATATACTTTGTGAACGTACGCTCCAGTTGAAGCGCATTTAGATTTGCGCATCATCATTCGGCAGAGCGACTTGCCTATGGAAATCCATCAACTTCGTTATTTTTGCGCGGTCGCAACCTGCCGCAGTTTCACCAAGGCCTCCCAGCAGGAGAATGTCTCTCAGCCTTCGCTCTCACAGCAGATCATCAAACTTGAAATAGAATTGGGCGTCAAACTGTTCGACCGCTTTCATGGGCGAGTTGGGTTGACGTCTTCCGGAGAGACTTTCCTTGCCAAAGCGCAAAACATCCTGAAAGAAATAGCGGAAGTAAGACACGAGATACAAACCAATAACGGGATCGAAAAAGGAAAAATCTCTTTTGGGGTCTCGCCGAATATCGCGCCTGATTTTCTGCCTCAGCGCCTCATCGAGTTCGCGCGAGAGCATGCCAAGGTAGAAGTTCGGGTGGTCGAAGAAATCACGTCACTTTTAGTCGAGTATCTGCTGGATGGCCTTATCGATCTGGCGCTGGTGGTGCTTCCGCTCGGCTACGCCATTCCCGATAAAGACTTGAGTTGTGTCCCCCTCATGAGGGAGCCCCTCTACGCGGTCCTTTCCGCAAGCCATCCGTTGGCGGCGATGAAATCAGTGACCTTGCAGGACCTGAGCGACCAGCCTTTTGTATTCCTCAAGGACGGCCGCTGCTACAGCGAAAACATCGCTTCAGCGTTCCGCAGGGCGAAGCTCCATCCCAACGTTGTAGCGGAAAGCGCATCGATTCCGCACGTCATTGCCATGGCCTGCTCGGGAGTTGGGGTGTCGGTCGTACCCCAACATGCGTTGGATCTGCGGCGAAAGGGCTGCAAGTTCATACCGATCTCGGGCAAAGATGCCTATAGCGAGATCGGCTTGGTGCGGGACAAACGGAAATCAGGCACGCGCCCGCAACATAGCTTCTTCGAGTTTCTACGCGAAACAGCCGGAGAACGGGTGAGGAAAATCAGCGCGTGAGCGGTTGTTTTTTCCTTTTTCCAACAAAAGAGCGCAGAGGGACATCCACTCCTGGATCTTCCGTACTAAGCACTTAGAAGTACAATTCCTAAGTGTTTTTATCCATAGAGCCAGAGTAGATGCTCGCGTAACTTCGACATTCAAATCTGCGGAGGTATCGATGCGGTCCATTAAAGGAAAAGTTTTGATCTCACTGTTTACCGGCATCTTGGTGGCGGGAAGTTCCACCCTTACCCGCATGATGCTCACCAATGAATTCCGCGTCGGAGCCGCCTACGTTCCGGAGATTATCGCAGGACTGGTGAGTATTTTGATCGGATTGTCGATCCACCTTAACTATGAGGGTCAGTATTACCGCTTTGCGTTGGAACGCGCAGCGGTGTTCTCTGAGCTGAATCATCACGTTCGAAACGCAGTTTTCCCGCTGTGCTTGGAGGTTCACCGCACCGGGGATGCCCGATCGATAAAAATGTCTGATGAAGCGATTGAACGCATTAATCTGGTTTTGCGCGAGGCGGTGACGGATGTCTTCGGCGAAAGATTCACTCAGTCGCAATTACACGAGCGCGAGAATCAAGCTGCTTAGCAAAGCGCTTTGCACCTAAACAATCCTCCCGCGCTAAAAATCCTTCGGCACTAAGCCACTGCGTTGCGGGAAAGATATTTGTCCTTGCACTCTATGCTGCAAAAATGAACGGCGCCTAGCTCCGCTATGCGGCGTTGGTCCCATCCATCCAGTAGACGGATCGCACGCTGCATCAGACGTTCGCTTTTAGTCAGCAGATCATAACCCTGGATCCAGTCAGGCTGGATCGTTGTTTCAGAATTCAGCTCACGTTCTTCTCCACAGGTATCACAAATAAGGGTGACCATAAATCGCTCCTCAAAGTTTGGGATGCACCTGGGCAGCGGCTTGTTGGCAGAAATCGGATACTGCTGTCCGCGTACTCTCGTTCCTAGCTTCGTCACCCGAATGCACTGGGATTGGATCGCTGCACCAGCTCCGGTCATACCGCTACCCGGAATGGAGCCTGATAACGGAGACAAAGGCGGCAGCTTGGTATATCTTTCTCTGGCTCCTTTTCGATCAAAGGGGCGGAGGAGTCCATGAGATCTTCAAGGAACCAATGTTTGCTGACCATCCTCTTGCTGACGGCGATCCTGGCCTCGGCAAAAGGGACGAACAGTGCCGCCAGAACATCAACTGCCTCATCAGAGAACGCGGTGCGTGCCCGTTTACAGCAACTGTATGCGGCATGGTCTGAACTCGATCCGGCAAAGGCTGCGCCCTTCTATGCGAAGGAAGCCGACCACGTTTTCTTTGACGTAACCCCTATGAAATACAACGGTTGGTCAGAATATGCAGCGGGAGTTCCTCGTGCTTTTGCGAACTACCGCTCCGCTAAATTCACCTTGAATGATGACCTTCGCGCCCATATCCAAGGCAATTGGGCTTGGGCCACCGCGACCTGGCGCGCCGATCTGACTAAAAAAGACGGCAGCAATGAACACGTTGAAGGACGCTACACCGCAGTCCTCACAAAACGCGGCAATCAGTGGCTCGTCATTCATGAGCATATGTCCGTGCCCCTCGGCGGCGAGGAGAAAAAATAGCCACTCGTTCCAAGCCCGGCTCCATGTTCGGCGCAATGCATGCGGTTGTCCGGCGCATCCCTCGGGGCAAGGTGATGACGTATGGCACTGTGGCACGGGCTGCTGGATTTCCTGGCGCTGCACGGCAGGTAGTGTGGGCATTGCGCACAGGCGACCAATTGCCTTGGCATCGGGTGGTGGGAGCGAAAGGCAGGATCCGATTGCCGGGAGAGGCGGGCTTTGAACAACGGCTGCGATTACGGGCCGAAGGCGCCCGTGTAAATGAACGCGGGGTGGATATGGAAAGTTGCGAATACCTTCCAGAGAAGATCACGCGCAAGAAAAGAGTCGGGAGCAAGCGCGTCTGATCACTTTCCGCGAGCGGGGTCTGGGGCCCCGATATCAAAAGCCACCTTCCACGTCCCGTCTTTCTGTTTCTGCCACACCGTCAGATAGCTGCCGGTGCGAGTGTGCGGCTTGCCATCCTTACCTTGCATGGTGATCTCATAACGGCCAACCGTATAGCCTTTATCGCCGGATTTGAATGCTTCTGCCTTCACTGGATGCCATTTGAAGACCAAGCCAGGGGTAGAGAGAAAGACCTTGTAAGCTTCCTGGATCGCCGCCGGACCGATCACTGGCTTCTCCAGCGTGACGATTCCATCCTTTGCAAAAAATGATGCCCAGCCCGCTGCTCCGTGTTCGGTGGTTGCAGCTTGAAAGTCGCGATCCGCCTGCATCATCTCGTCTCTTGGTGAGTTCGTGCGGGCAAACGTAGCCGCGCATAACAGCAGCACGATGGAAATGACTTTACGCATGGCTGTCATCCTTGAACACAGGAATGGTGAAACGGAAGATACTGCCCTGGCCCGAGTGGCTCTCAGCCCAGATACGGCCACCGTGCTGTTGCACAATGGTGCGGACCAGCGCCAACCCGATGCCGGTGCCGCCGACCTCGCGCGTGCTGGAAGAATCTGCCTGCCGAAAACGTTCGAATATCGATGGCAGCTCTTTCTGGCTGATCCCCCTTCCCCGGTCGGTCACGGAAAAGACTGCGGGATCCTCAGCCGCGCAAGCGATCACCACTTCGCCTTCTTCGGGTGAGAACTTCACCGCGTTATTGATAAGGTGGCTGAGCGCAAGGACCAGCTTGTCTTTATCCGCGAAGACGACGGCATCGTCTCCCGCTACGCGGAGCTTCACTCGTTTAGTGGAAGCAAAATCTTTCATCTCAGCACAAACGCGTTGGACCACGCCCAGCGCGGAGGCAGGCTCACGATGCAAGGTCAACTGCCCGGACTCAAGCCGCTGCAGATCCAGCATATCTGAGATCAATTGCTGGAGTCGCGCGGTATTCTCCAGCGCCATCTGGACCATGCGCTGCCGCTTTACCTCATCCTGCAGGAGCTTTTCATTCGAGAGCAGGCCTAACGCCCCGCGGATGGATGCAAGTGGCGTTCTCAGTTCATGGCTCACCACAGAGACGAATTCATCTTTCATTCGGTCCACCATCAGGTCATGCGTAAGATCACGGATGGTGGTAACGCGCAGTGCTCGAGCATTGCGCACCACGTTGCGTGCGCGTACCTCCAGCGGAAAATGTGTTCCATCCTTGCGCATGCCCATCAGCTTATAGTGGTGTTCCACCGGATTAATGAGCTGCTGGCGTACAAAATCCTGGTGCGCGGGCGCCACCAGGTCCAAGACCTTGGCGCCCACTATCTCAGTACGATCACGCGCAAACATCTCCAGCATGCGGTCATTCACGTCCAGAATGGTGCCTTGCTCAGAGATCACCACGGCTTCAGAGCTGAGGCCGGAGAGGTCGCGGAATCGGCCTTCGCTTTCCCGAATCTGTGCCAGCGCCCATTCTCCTTGCAATCGTGCGAGCTCGAGCCTGGAAAGGGCCCTGCGGCGCACGCTCAAAATAAGCCAGGAAAGCACGCTCGCGGCGAATAATGCGAATCCGAAATGCGTCCACTCGCTGCCGAAGCCATGAAAAAAAGCGATGCTCACCCACATCAGGCCGGTACTGGCGATGGTCAAGACGAACCATGTCTCATTCAAATACAGCGAGCCCGCGGCAAACACCAGCAACATGAGGTTCGTGGTCTGTCGGGGATCACCGGTAAGGTGAAGATGCGCCAGGCTGTTCACCAGAACGATGAATGCCAGCAATGAAGCCGCGGCATGGGCCATCTCTGGAGGCAGGGCCCGCCGCCATGTGTAGAGAGCGAAGCTTGCGAGCAGAAGGGCAGATACAAATGCCAGCGCCGCCATAAAGCGCCCGTTCCCCCCGGGCATGGTGCGCAGATGGAAGACGCCGAACACCGCATAGAGCGCGGCCAAAGCCCAGGAAACCGCGGGAATCGCGCGCGCCAGCGAAGCGTCCAGGCGCTTCTCGATCTCCGGCAGGCGAGAGCTGATCTGTGAATCTGCATTCGATCTCGCCAAAAGGACTGACATAGTCAATGTGCAGGAAACAGAAATTCGAGTGCGCCGGGAAGCGCATCCGACCAGTGCGGCGCCGAAGGCGAGGCAAAATGCCGCACCACCACCTGGGGTTGTTCCGGCAACTTTCCTTCACTGAGTGCCACCGCCAGGCGAACGAATTGAGCATTGCTCCACGCCAATGGAGTGGCGGACCCGGTTGCCTCGCCGAATCTCAGGTGCGGTCGCGGCGACTCCGCGCGGTCCCACACCTGCTCCGCGATCATGTGACCGGCGTTCGCCATCTTCTGCATCGTCCGCAGCATTTGCGTGGCGCCTTCACGATCACCATTTGCCAGGGCATACTCTCCCCGCTCACCGGCAAGAAGTATCCATAAACGGCCGATCCCCGTCTCGTTGTAACCGGTCCCATCCGCCTGTTCGCCGTAGCCATCGTGGTTGTAGCGATACCATGCAGGCCCGTTCGGGGTCTCCACCCGGATCACTTTGTCGATCACGGCAAGCGATTGCTTGATCAGGGGATCATCAGCACGCCGGATCCCGAGGCGCACCAACTCGAGAAAGCCGGCATCCACGATCTCGCGTTCGTCCCATGTGCCGCCGCCGTTATTGATCTCGATCTTCTCTCCGGCATCCGGCTTGCCGTTCTGCGTGAGCCGCAGGAAGTACCGTTCTTTTGAAAAAGGGCCGTTGGCGGTAACGGTCCAGCTTTCGAGTTTGCGCGCCCAGTCATCGGCTGCGGCGAGCCATAATGTCGCGGATGTCTGGTCATAATTCTGTTTTGCCACTTCCGCGGCGCAGATGAGCCCGGCGATCTCAGCCGCAATGGTGGATGGCGAGTATCCGGCTTCTTCTTCCCACCGCTCTTGAGGGCTGGCCGGCCCATGCTGCACCAGAAAATTTGCCGCCGGCTTGATATGTGATTCGTATGTTTGCGGATCGCTTCGGCCCAGTTGTTGCGCGAGTATCAAGGGAAACGCCACCTCGTCGAGTTGCAGCGATCCCCAGAAAGGTTTGCCGTCGAGCCAGGAGTTCTGCGGGAATGAACCATCCTTCCGCTGTTGTACGCCGAACAAATAGTTCAATGCGCGATCTGCCGATTCTTTGTCCCCCATCGCGCGAAAGGCGGTCGCCACTTGATATAAGTCGCGCGCCCATACCAGATGGTATCCGCCCACCGAGGGCTCGCTTGAATCCGTATCATTGCCCCATGGGACGGTAAGCGCCGCAGCGCCCGCTCCACGATAGGTCTTGTCTTCATGCGCCTTCAGCAGCATGGCGGAGAATTGGAATTGGGTTTGAAATTCAGGCGCTACTTTCTTGAGCGTGCTGACCCACTGGTGCCAGCCTGCGCTGTACTGCTTGAGCGCGGCAGCAAATCCCTTCCCTAGCGATGCCTTCGCGGCAGAGAGTGCGGCATCGCCTTCATTGCCGAATGCCAACACGATCGTGAAAGGCATGCCATTCGTTGCCGCGGCCGGCAGTTCGCCCAGCTGGACCACATTCCCGTCCGCGGCGCGCGAGTAGGTTTGCGCCATCCGGAACTTCGCCGTCAATCCCGCTACCCCGTCGCTCGTCCCCAGATAACCCGACGAGGTGCGGGTAAAGGGAAGCGACGAAGCCAGTGCGGTGGCTATACCGCTATCGGCTGCGATCAGCGCCGCACCGTTTGAGTAACCGGTGTCATGCAGGCCGCTGTTGTTGATGGAAGGGTCATACAACACATACAAGCGGAGATCTCGCGCAGCCTTGAGCGCCTTGAATCGCACCTGAATCATGAGCACGTCATGCTCGGGATCCGTGATGTAGGTCTTTGTGAGTTGCCAGCGTTTCGTGCGAGAAGTGCTGGTCTGGGTAAATATCAGCGCTGCAGGGTCCGGCGTATTCACTGAAAAGTCAGCGTCGCGCGACTCGATCTCAGAAAAACTTCTGCCGTCAGTCACAATGAATTCCAGGTCGCGGGTGTTCGCTTTATCGATGGTCGGGTAGTAGACCTCATTCAAAGTGCCGTTCCCCAGAGTGAACCACACTTTAGACCGAAGCGAATTGGCGGTTCCTACCCCGGTTTTATTGCCGTTCGTCCAAACGGGTTTGTTTCCCGGAGCACCAGGCGCCACCTGCGCCTGCATGGTGAGCGCAAGCAGTGCAAGAGCGAGCATGAGGAAGGGTTTCCGCATCTTTTCTCCGGAGATCAATTTGCCAGCCACTCGGCAACCAGGTGGCGTACTTTCGCGCCTTCCATCTGCCTGCGAACGGCATCCATCACGCGCAATCGCAGATCGTGCTCCTTGCCGTAGAGTCCTACCCAATACGGTACATGGACGATCGAGTGAGGTTCCAGGGAAAGTGCCAGTTTACGCATTTTAAAAAATCCAGTTTGGAACAGTACGCGCTGCACCTTGGTGGCCAACAGCGGCCCTAATTCTCCGCTCTCCATGCGCCGCGGTATGGAGTTCCGCGTCTGCAAGGTGAGCACCTGCTCGGGTATCGCGGTAAAAGCATAAAGATCGAGGATCCCTCTGATCGAGTCGATACCGAACAGCCGCTCTTGCGCGCTTCCGTTGTTGTGGATGGTGACTCGAAAGAGCTGGAACGGCAGATATATGTCCGCCAGAGAGTGCAATCTCCCAAGACGCGCACGTGACCACATGCCCTTGAGATGGTGAGGGCCGAACGCCGCTTCCGCTTCTTCGCGGGTGACGTTCGGCCGTAGAGACTGAATGCTGGTTGACAACGTAAGGGTTCGAGTTCGCCGGTTACCGGAAATAGACCCACAGGGATACCACGATAGCCACCAGGAGCACGCTCATAGCCACATTCAGCTTGTGCTGGAATGGACTTTCGGGCGCGGGCTTCCGCAAAAGCGCGCTACTCCCAACCACATCCGTGCGGTCAAGTTTCATGTCAACGGTGGCGAAAGTAAGTCCGGCTAACTTCTCGCGGGAAGGCGCCGGAGTCATCAGGCTCACGGCGATGATCACCGCCGTGCAGACCACGAACATGAAGATCGCATAGTGGAGGAAGTTTGGCGCCAGCAGGGCACGGATAGCGGGTGAGCCGAAGTGGTGAGACTTGTCCATCACTTCAAAGATGAATCGCGCCGAACCCAGTACGAACCCAGTCAGCAAGGAACTGATGGCGCCTTGCCCGTTCATGCGCGGCCATGCGATCCCAAAGATAAAACAAACCGCGATCGGCGGGCTTACATAGGCCTGCACCGCTTGCAGGTAAAGAAACAATTGCGCGCTGATCAGATGGATGAAAGGCACCCAGGCCAGCCCAAGCACAACCAGGATCCCGGTCGCGATCCTGCCAAAGTTCACCAATTGGGTCTCATTCGCGCCGGGATGGATCTTTTTATAAAAGTCGAGAGTGACCAGGGTCGAGGCCGAATTAAACACTGAGCTCATTGCTCCCATCAAAGCAGCCATCAATGCCGCGATCATCACTCCCACCAGCCCTGCCGGCAACAGATTGATGATCAACATGGGATAGGCGATATCGCCATTCATGACCGCGCCGTTCTGGATCTTGAACTGATCGCGATACAAAGCGAAGGCGATCAAGCCGGGCAACACCAGTATGAACACGGGAAGGATCTTGAGAAAGCCGGCAAAGATAGCGCCCGCCTTGGCATTGCCTTCATCCTTGGCTGAGAGCACGCGTTGCACGATCACCTGGTCCGTGCACCAGTACCAGATGCCCAAGATCGGCGCGCCCAGGAAGATCCCCGTCCAGGGGAAATCAGGATCGGACATAGGGCGGATCATGTGGAAGTAGCTGGAAGGCACCGCTGCCCGTAAACCCGCCCAGCCACCCACCTTATCCATGCCGATCAAAGTCAGGATCACCGCGCCGATGATCAAAATGATGGTCTGCACCAGGTCGGTGTAGATGACCGCCGCCAGCCCGCCTGCGATGGTGTAAATACCGGTGACCACCACCAGAATGAGCGCGGCTGTCATGGGGTCCCATCCCACCACTTTATCCAGCACCACTGCCGCCGCATATAAATGCACGGAGATCTTGGTAAAGATATATGCCAGGATGGAGATGGCCGCAAGATACACCGCGCATGACCGGTTGAAGCGGCGCTCTAGAAATTCCGGCATGGTGAAAACATTCGAGCGCAGATAGAACGGCACGAACACCCAGCCCAGCAACAGCACCATCAGGCATGCCAGCCACTCGAAGTGCCCTACCGCCAGGCCAGAAGAAGCGCCTGATCCGGCGAGGCCGATGAAATGTTCGGTCGAGATGTTGGAGACGAACAGTGAGGCGCCGATCGCAAACCAGCCGACGCTGCGGCTTGCGAGAAAGTAGTCGGCTGAGGTCCGCTCTTGTCGGGCAAAATACAGCCCAATAGCGAAAATGATGATGAAATAAACAACGATGATGCCAATATCGAGTGGCTCAAGCCCTTTGTGTGCGAGGGCGGTGGTGGCGGGATGCATCCGGCTCTCCTGGGGGAACGGCTGCGGAGCATCTTAAGGCTGCTGGCTCGGATTGTCGAAGGTTAATCTCGCCCGCCGCCGCCCGGGCCATCCGTATGCACGTGCCAGGGCACGCTCTCACTCTGGATCTGCGGGTTGCTGCGCAGGAAGTCCAGCGCCACCGAGTTCGCCGTAGGATCGTCTTTACGGTCCCGGAAGAACGCTTCCTGCTCCGCTGCCTTATCCTTCAGGCCCAACCGGCGATAGACGATCATCAGGTTGTAGTGCGCGGAGAGATCGTCCGGATCCACCTCCTGCACCAGCTCATAGTGCCGACGCGCCAAATCGTATTTCTTCTGCTGATAATAGGAGAACGCGAGTTCGCGCTGCGCATCCCTGAACCGGGGATACTGCGCAATGACCGCTTTGAAATCCTCGATGGCCTCATCCAGCTTGCCTTGCAGCCGCAGGATGGACGCGCGATAGAACAATGCCCGCGCATTGTTCGGGCTCTTCTCAAGCGCTGTGTCCAGCATCTTCATCGCCGGGGCATACTTTTCATACATGAAGTTCGCGATCGCCACATTGATGTAGCCGTCCACATAATCCGGCTTCATTTGCGTGACCCTGGTGAAGACCTGCGCCGCATTCGAGTATTGCTGCTGGCCCAGGAGAGCGATGCCGTAGTTGTTCCAGCGCAGCATCTCCTTTTGCCCGTCTTGAGGTTCCGTACTCGCCGCATTCTGGCCGACATTGAGCGTCATTTGTTTGCTCGCCATCTGCGCGATGGGATAACGCATCCCCTTTTTCTGCAGCGCGTAATCCAGCCAGCCCTGGCGGAAGCGGCGATAGTTCACCCGCGCCTCCACCTTCAGCGGACCGGTTGCACCTTGCGGGACGGTGAAGCGATAGCGGATCAACTCTGAACGTCCCGGCAGGATGGTGGTGTCAAAAGCCCGGGTCCGCGTCTGCCATACCTGGTGCAGGTCAAGGAGCTTCCCTTCCTTGCTGATCAATCGGTTGGTAAAGCTATGCGCGCGCTCGTCCAGGAAGCCGTCTGGCTTCAGATAGCCGCTATGCGTGATCACTTTTCCATCAGCGTTGGTTACTTTGAATTCCACCCAACTCTCGTAGAAATCACGCTGCTCCGGGACCAGGCTATGGCCGATGCCTTTGTTTTGGATATACAGGCCCACCGTCAGCTCCTCCCCGGGAGCGATGGTGAAATCTGACCGGTCGATGGGAGCGATCACCTCATCCGTGGCACCCTTGTTCAGGGCGAAGAAATCGATCGCCAGCAGATCATTCTGCAGATATGCCATTGTCCGCTTGAGCTGCTCGTCAAACCCGTAAAAGGTCGGGGTGGCGGTATTCGCGCCCAGCCACCGGTGCGATTTCAGCATCCCGTTCTTTGCGCCCATGTCACTCGCCACTATGTTTTCCTGCTTCATGTGGCATGTCTGGCAACTGCTGACCGTGTCTTTCTTGTAGAACGGCAGTGGGCTCTCTTTTGCCCAGCTTGAGTTTTGCCATTCGTCATAGACGGTAAAAGCGCGCAACCATTTGTAATCATTCAAAAGCTTGGGTACGGCTGCTTTGTGGCACGCGGAGCAAAACTCCGGAGTGCGGTAGAAATCTTTCATCACCGCTTTGCTGTGGCGCTCGGGATGCGCCAGTATCTGGTCAAAGCTGACTTTGCCGGGCATCGGCTTACCCGCTTCATCCAGCATCACCGTGGGAGTTCCCATCACATAGCTGCCGGTACCGCTGGTGTTCTGTATGCGCTGGATGGAGTGGCACACCATGCAGGTCACACCATCTTTATCAAAACTGCGGTCCACCTTGGAACCTTTGGTCAGGGAGCCGGAAAACAACGCGATAGGATTGTGGCAGCCTTCGCAATGCCGCGTGTACTCGATCCCCTTGCTATTGATCAAAAGGTTGATATTGCGCACGTAAAAAGGTGCCCGGAAAGAATTGCTGTGCGCGGATTCCCGCCACTGTTTATGTGCCTCCTCATGACACTGGGCGCAGTATTCGGCTTTGGGAAAATCGTTGGCGGGAACGAACTCGTCATTCTCATTGTGCGCCTGGCTGGGCAGCCAGGGACCCTTCCCGAAGCGCAGGTTGTAATGCTTTGCCGTCTCTTCCTGGTATTTAGGGTTGCCCGCCTGGCCGGCAGTCACCAGCGATAGCGCGAACGCACTCACCAACCAGGCGATCTTCAGGGCTTTCGGCAGACGGCGCAACTGCATGAGGGGATGTGAGAAACCTATCCGAGTCCGCAAAGTTACTCAACTTCAATATCGTATTCTCCGCGATTTTAGGCTTCTGCGCGTCCACCTTTGGATGGAGTCCGCTAGCGAAGGTCGCAGCCGCACTGCACCTCATAGATGACCAGTGACCTCGCCGGGACTTCGACCTGGATCTTTCCGTTCGCCAGCGTCGCAGGAGACTTTGCAAAGATCGTCTTCACCATCTCCGCGGTCTCGATGGGAGTGTCTTTGATCTCAAAGCTTCCCGAACGTGACTTATCGCTATTGTTGGCGATCACCAACAGCCGCTCCGTCTGCATGTTCGTGCTGCCCAATCCTTTGGGGGTGCCTACAAAATCGCGCTCAAAAGCGTAGAGCTTGTCATCGGAGCTAATGTCATAGAGTTTTCCTTGCCGCAGCGCCGGATGCTCACGCCGCAGCCGCAACATCGCCTGCAGATGGCGCCAGACCTCCTGCTCGTCCGTAGTGCGGCCTTGTTGCGTGAATGCATTGCGCGCGTCGCCGGGGAAGCCACCGGGAAAATCCCGCCGATTGTCCGGATCATCGCCGCCAGGCATCGCGATCTCATCCCCGGCATACAGCTGAGGAATCCCGCGAAGCGTCGCCAGCAGCGAGAAGGCGAGCATCAGCTTCTCTTTGGTCGCACCCGTCTCGCCCATGAAGCGCTTGGTGTCATGATTGCCGATAAACGTGACCAGCTCTTCCGGATGCGGATAGAGAAAGTCATACCGCAGCACCTCCGGGATCCTGGTGATGGGCGCGTCATGGAGAATGACTTGGCGGAGCGCGTCATACAGCGGGAAGTCGAAATCAGTGTCCAGTCCGGTATCGATGCCCTGCACCGTGTGCCCGCCAACGAAGTAAGAGGTCACGGTCGGATCCAGGTCCCAAACCTCTCCGACCGTTTTGAATCGCGGATAGGCTTTATGGATCGCGCCGTGGAAGTCCTGCCAGAACTTTCGGTCCACGTAAGGAAAAGTATCGATGCGGAAGCCGTCGAGCCCGCCGGTCTGCGCCCACCACATCGCATTCTGCCGCAGATACTGTGAGGTCCACGGATTGTCCGTGTTCATGTCCGGCAATCTGTCAGCGAACCATCCCTCCACAATATTGCGCCACAGCCGCGGCGGCGCATGAGGGTCGGTGATGGGAGCGAAGGGCCATCCGTTCGCCACGTGCTTGTCTTTGGTGCCATGGAACCAGTTCGCTTGCGGCGGAGTCTCCACCCAGGGATGCGTAGGTCCTACATGATTCGGCACCACATCCAATAGCACTTTCATTCCAAGTGCGTGCGCTGACTGCACCAGCGACTTGTAATCCTGCAACGTGCCCAGATGCTCTTCCACGGCGTAAAGGTCGATCGCGCCGTAGCCGTGATAATCCTGGCCGGTGGTGTCGTTGTTGTTATAGACCGGAGTGATCCAGAGGGTGGTCACTCCCAGATCTTTCAGATACGGCAAGTGCTCACGGATGCCGCGCAGGTCCCCGCCGTGGTAGGCCCGGGCTTTCGCGCGGTCGTAGGTCGCGGGATGTTTCGCGTCGTTGTCATTTTGCGGATCCCCGTCGGCAAACCTGTCCGGCATGATGAGGTAGATCACATCGTCAGGGCTGAATCCGTTAAAACCGGCGCTAGCGGAGGTATCGCCTCTTCGGTCAAGCCGAAATCTCACTTTGGCGCCGGCGCCATTCGCAGTCACGTTCAAAATGGCTTCGCCCGGGGTGGCAGTGTTTGCAACTTCCAACCACACGAACAAATACTTTCCGTTGAGTCCGTTCTCCACGCGGGAGACGTGCACACCCGGTTTGCTGACCGTTATTCTGGCGTCGGAAAGGCCATCCCCTTGAAGCAGCAACATCGGACTCGGCAATCCGATCCACCAATTCGGTGGCTCCGTTTTTTCCACGCGCGGGGCGTTCTGTGCAAACGCAGTCGCGCACATCATCAGCGCAAGAACAATGCTTCGCCGGAAGTTCATTTCGCCTCTACCGTCATACCATTACCAACCGGCGCCGGATCATTTCTTCTTCACTTTTGGAACGATTTTTACTCTATGTGGACCGCTTGGGTCGCGTTTCTTATCCACCACTCCCTTGCCTTCTTCCACTTGGAATATCCTGTTGATACCCGGCAGATTTACCTTCTCGACTGCTCCACTGGGCCACCGGACTTCTACCGAATCAACCTCGTGACTGGCTCCCAGGCCAAAGTGGACTCGCTGATCTGAACTGGAGCCATAGCTTCCTCCGCTCATCACGTCACCGCGTTGGGTGATGCCATTTGCCTTTAGATTCACCCGCGCCCCTATCGCGTCCCGAGGACTCTTTGCTCCCCCGATCAGCCGCAATTCCACCCAGTTATTGTCATTCTTGCTCACGTTTCGCAATAGCAGCGGCGGACCTTCCAGATTGTTGACCACTACATCCAGCTTGCCGTCGTTGGAAAGATCACCCACGGCAAGGCCGCGTCCGGTCACCGGCTCAGCCAGCGCGCTTCCCGTCGCCGGCGGGACAGCTTCGAACTTATCCTTACCCAGATTGCGGAACAGCAGCACACGCTCCGCCCATGTGGTGCCCCAATCGTTCTTGTCCACGCCGCGATACACATGACCATTGGTAACGATCAGGTCCTTCCATCCGTCATTGTCATAGTCCAGGAATGAAGTTCCCCAGCCTAAAAATGGGATGGTCAGTTCCCCCAGTCCACTTTGAAAAGTCACATCCGTATAGTTGCCGTCACCATCGTCTTTGTAGAGCGTGTGGTAGTCATCAGAAAAATTCGTGACGTAGAGCCCCAGTTTTCCATCATTGCGATAATCGCCGATCGCTATCCCCATGGAGGCCTGCTCCCGGCCATTTTCATTCAGGGCGAAGCCCGAAGCATAGCTGTCATCCTCAAAGGTCCCATCGCCTTTGTTGATGTAGAAATAATTAGGCGTGGAATCATTTGCCACCAGCAAGTCGGGCTTGCCATCGCCATTGATATCAACGAACGCCGCAGCGAACCCGTAATATGCATTCGGATCAGAGACCCCCGCCTTCTCGCTCACATCCGTGAATGTCCCGTCCCCGTTATTGTGAAAAAGATGGTCGTGTTCGCCTTTGAGCCCCCGCGGCCCGCACATCACCGGCGCTCCGCGGTATTGGCAGAAATTGAACGCCACCGCGGCGCTCCCGCCGATGGGTGGATTATTCAAGTCGAATTGGACATAGCCGGCAACAAAAACATCCAGGCGGCCGTCGCCGTCATAGTCACCAAAGGTGACACCGGTGGACCATCCCCCGAGCGCCACGCCCGCCTTCTCCGCTACATCCGTGAACGTGCCGTCATGATTATTGTGATACAGCCGATTCTTGCCAAAGTTGGAAACGTACAGGTCGGGCCAGCCGTCATTGTCATAGTCACCCACCGCCACGCCGAATCCCCAACGCTCATTCGCCACCCCGGCCTTCGCCGTCACATCGGTGAATGTTCCATCGTGATTATTATGGTAGAGCGCCGCTTTCGGGGTCGCCTCTTTGCCGCGCAGGGCTTCAATCGTGGAACCATTCACCAGATAGATATCCAGCCAGCCATCGCCATCGTAATCAAGCAGCGCCACGCCCGAGCCCGGCGCTTCCAGGATCAACTTCTTCTCCGGGCCGCCACTCACGTGGTTAAAACCATTCAGCTTGGTTCTGGCAGTGGCATCCTCATAGACGACAGGCGCTCCGTCCACATACCCGCCGGCGGTGATCGGCCGTGATTTAGCGTCCTTGACCGGCGCATGAGGTCCACCGCTGGCGACACCGGTCTGTTTCCGCTCCGGCGCACTGGAAGAGGGCTTTTCCGGCGCTGCTGAGGCGTGGACTCCTTGCTCTTGCGCCAAAGCTGAGAGAGACATCGTGAGCAGGATCAAGGCGACGCGCAGGACCGCGTTAGATCTTTGGATCATCATAGGAAGATGTGCTTGAGTCTAAACCACTATTTCGGGCTTGCCGGCTCGGCTGCGCGATAATCCGCACGTTCGCGGTCAGCCGTCTCCGTCACCTTATACTCGCGGCGCAAGCCAGGGATCATTCGCGGTGGCCTTCATGATTCCCACTTCCACATTCTTGCTACGCGTTTAATATTTGACCCGGATCTCCTGTTGCATGGATTCGACCGGGAGCGTGAATGAAAGCACTTTACCGGCAGCATCGTAGGAGCTCTTTAATTCACTGTTTCCCGCTTCCACCTTCGATGCAGCCTTTTCCGCGCCGTACACCTGTACCTGAACCGCCTTCCACCACGGCTTGTACGTCTTGCTTCCGTGGATTTCAGTATTGATCACCAGCGAATCCGTTGAAGGCGTGCAGCGGAACGAGACATGCCAATGCTCGCCCTTCCTGAAGTTGTAAGTAAGGCCATCATCGGTATAAAGGAGTCCGCCGCAAGGATTACTCTTCGCCTCGGCAGTAGGCGGATAAATCCTCAGTTCCAGCGGGCCATTCGGCATCTCGTCCATGCTTTGCACCACCGGCATCTGGGGCAGGAAAGCTCCGGCGCGCACATAGATCGGCAGTCTGTCCAATTGATCCTTCACTTGCAGGACCTGGTCGCCCTTCACCCGCTCGCCGCTCCAGTAATCGAACCACTCCCCGTGCGGCAGGGTTACCTCCACGGTGTCCATGAACTCCCACACTTTAGGGGCAACCAGGATGTCTTTCCCGAACATGAACTCCGTGCTGGAGGTCACCACCGCGTCATTCCCATCAGGAAATTCCAGGAACAGCGGACGCATCACCGGGTCTCCATTGCGGGTGTTCTCTTCAAACGCGGAATATGTGTAGGGCATCAGCCGATAGCGCAGCTCGATGTACTTCTTGCGGATCGCCTCCTGCTCCGGGCCATGCACCCATGGCTCCTGGTCCGCCGTGCCTTTCTGCGTGTGGTTGCGGTACACCGGATTGAATGCGCCGATCTCCGTCCAGCGGGTCAGCACCTCCGGCAAAGGGCTGCCCCAATACCCGCCGATATCCACTCCCACATTCGCATACCCGGAGACGCCCATATTCATCAGCATGGGAAGGCTCAGGCGCATGTGGTTCCAGGAAGAGGAATTGTCGCCGGTCCATGTGGCTGCGTACCGTTGCGCGCCCGCATAGGCCGCGCGCGTCAGCACGAACGGGCGCTGATTGGGACTCAACTCCAACTGCCCTTCATAGGTCGCCCGCACATTCTGAAAGCCATATACATTGTGGATCTCGCGATGGTCAGCTTTCCGTTCACTGCCATCCGGCATCGCCACCCGATGCACCGCGTCCAGCGGCATGGTTTTGCCCACGCGCTCAAAAACAGCCGGCTCGTTCATGTCATTCCAAAAGCCCTTCACGCCGTCTTTCACGAATTCTTTGTAGAGTGACCCCCACCACTCCCGCGTCACCTTTCCCCGGGTAAAGTCAGGGAACACGCTCGGCCCAGGCCACACCGGACCCACGAAAACGCTTCCGTCCGGGTTCTTCACAAAGTGATCGCCGCGCATGCCGCTGTCATAGGGCGCGTAGCCATCTTCTTTCTTGATGTGCATGTCCGTGATGAGGATGGTTTTGATCCCCTGCTTCGCCAGGTCGGCAATCATTCCGGTGAAGTTCGGGAACTTCTGCGGGTCCACCGTGAACGGACGGTTCTCCCGCTGGTAATCAATGTCCAGGTAGATAGCATCCACGGGAATGTTTTTGTCGCGGAAGGTTTTTGCGATCTCCCGCACCCTGGCCTCGGGAAAATAGCTGTACCGGCACTGCTGATAGCCAAGCGTCCAGATCGCCGGCATCGGCGTCCGTCCTGTCAATCCCGTGTATTGCTCGATCACTTTCTTCGGACTTGGCCCATAGAAAAAGTAATAGTCGAGTGGGCCATCATCGGAGCCGAAACTGAATGCATCACGCTCTGCCTTGCCGAAGTCCCAATGGGTGCGGAAGGTATTATCCAGAAAGATCCCGTAGCTCACGCCTTTGCGCAACGCCACAAAGAAAGGGATGGTCTTGTAAAGAGGATCGGTGGATTCCTGCCATCCGAATGCGTCCGTGTTCCACATGGTGAACGCCTGCGCGCGATGGTCGAGCGGCCCCGCCTTGTCCCCCAGCCCAAAGTAATGTTCATCCTCCGGCATCACCTTCCAGACCTTGAAAGACGTTGCCATCTTTCCCTTCACCAGCTCAGGCGATTGGAAGGATGACTTGATCGCCTGGTTATAGATAGGCACCTTGCGGAAGGAGACCGGACGCGCAGCATCGTCCTGTGAGATCACATTGCCGGCAGCATCCATGAAGGTAACAGCCAGCCCCGGCTTAGAGACGCGCACCCGAACGCTCTTCGTCGCCATCTCGGTCCCGCCGCCGGCACTGCTCACCTGCACCGCCGCGCTCGGCTTCATGGCAGCAACCGCCTCCGGCAGAACCGCCCAGGAATTATCCACGGGGAACTTTCCGTCCGCCGACATCTGCACCCGGATGGTGTTATCACCCAGCGCGGTCAGCCGCACCACAGCAGCTCCGGAACGCACATCCACACTGTTCTGCCGCGTCTGCGTTGCAGGATGGCCGGCCTCTTCCTGCCGAGTACCGGATGGTTTCACGGAATGAGCCGCTGGTTTGGATTGTGCGGATGCTGCAACGCAGGAAAGCAGCAGGAGGGCGGAGACTCGGTTCATTCTCATGGCGGTACCTATGCTGTAAGCTGCGGGAAATTCTAACAGCGGATACCATTCTTGCCCGGACGCCAAGAGGCATTTGCCATCCCGCGCAGCTGGCAATCTGCTAACCAGATACTCATCACTGGTCCTCCTCATCCGGAAACATCTTCATGGTGATCTCGCGCTGCCTTGCTGTTGTCCTGCCCTCGCGCAAGCGGTTCTCGGTCAACGTTCCCTTCACCACGTAAAAACCTTCCTCCGCGCGCGACTTTGCGTCTCCGCGATGGATCTCTCCCTGAAAGTCGAACCAGGTCCCATGCACCTGTTTGGTGGAGAAGGTCAAACCATCTCCCTTTAACGTACCCTTGGAGAAGAACTGGTCCAGGAACTGGTCTTTATCACTCGATTCGTCGCCGTAGCGCGATACGAATCCGCTCACATTAAATGTCTCTTTGCCCTCGGGCGCATTCCAATCATCAATCGTGATCTGAACGAACTCCCCTTCGTGCAGGAAGGAATACATCCCTGTAGGGTCACTCTCGAATGTTGAACCCGCTGTTTCCCGCTGTGCCCAGCCGCTCGCGCTCACTGCCGCCATCAGGGCCAGCAAGAGTACCGACTCGGTACTTCTACCTATAAAGGTTCGGAATCGCATGGTGCTGGCCTCTCTGAATAACCTAACCCGCCCTGCCGGGCGATGTCGTTGCTGTTTATCAAGTTATAATCACGCTACCCATTCTGGAAAGCCGCTTCATGCAGACCGCCGCCACTCCCGCACGCACCAGGCACTCTTCTGATCGTGTGCCGCAGTTTATGGTCGGTTGGCAGCCCTGGTGGCCCAACTTCCTCCGCAATATCTTTGACCTCTTCCGCCGCCAGCCACCGTTGCAACTCATCTGCGCTCCCGGAGAGTTCTGGCCCGACGTATTTGTAAAACGACCGCTCCCCTGGGTCAACTTTGCTGAGTCCGGCGCGCTGCACCTTGCCTGCGCTTTCTTTTTCGCCGTTTTCGGAAGCGCGCTCTTCTCCCATGAGCCGATCATTGCAGAGGATCCCTTCGAGCATACGACCATCACTTATCATCCCATCTCTGAATTTCTTCCCGAGATCAAAAGCACGACGCCGCAGCAGCCTCGCAAGCAGGTAGCAAAGCCGGATCCCGCATTCGCTAAGCAGCAGATCATCTCCGTGCCTTTCAAATCTGACAACACCGCGCAGACCATCATCAATCCGCCGCACCCCAACATCCTGCTCACGGAAGCCAAGCTGCCGAACCTTGTGGTTAACACCCCGAATCCCGCTCCACCCGTCGCTGCGATCGAACGCCCGCTGCTTCAGCTTCCCGATCTCACCTTCAAGCCCATCGCCCCGGCTCCCCAGGTCCATGCCTCCGCGCGCCTCACGCCCGCCATCGACCTCACAGTCGCTAAGCCCGCACCGACGGTGGCGCGAAGCAGCGCCGCCAAACTTCCTGACCTCCAGCTCGCGCCCATAGCCCCTGCTCCTGAGATTCACGCGAAAGTCCGTGCGCTCGATCTTCCGGTGGCAAAGCCCACGCTCGCGGTCCCGGCCATCTCCGGCATCACCACTGCGCGACCGCTCGCAGCGCCCATCGGAGATGTAGCCCGCGCCGTCGCGCCGGCCCCATCCACCTCGGGATCCTCCATGGTGCAGCCCTCTGGACGGCTCATCGCACTCAGCATTTCTCCCGCTCCGCCGGCCGCTGAGATCAAAGTTCCGGACGCCAGCCGCCACGGAACCTTTGAAGCCTCGCCGCTGGGAAGGCGCGCGGGTACCGGCGCTCCTGATCTGCCCAAGGCCACAACCACTTCTGATTCCTCCGGCTCTCCTGCTTCGGCGGGCACCGGCGATGGAGTCCGCGTGAGCGTAGCGCCTGCGCTGCCATCCGCCGTCTCCAGCGTTCGTACTCCTGCCAGACCTGCTGCCGATCTCCGCACGCTGATGGCAAAAGCATCTGTGCCGGACGTCACGCGACCGGTCATGCCTCCATCCCAGCGCACTATGGAGGACCAGGTCTTCGGCTCGCGCAGGTCCTATTCGCTGCAATTAAATATGCCGAACCTGACCTCCGCGGGGGGTAGCTGGGTCATCCATTTTGCGGAGTTGAAAGAAAACACCGGCGGAGACGTAAGCACTCCGGTCGCGATGAAAAAAGTTGATCCAGCGTATCCGCCGGAGCTGATGGAAGAGCGCATAGAGGGCACCGTGGTGCTCTACGCCATCATCCATGCTGACGGCAATGTGAGCGACGTCCGCATATTGCATGGATTCAATGATCGCCTGGATGAGAATGCGCGCATCGCCCTTGGCAAGTGGCATTTCCAGCCTGCGATGAAGGCGGGCGCGCCCGTTGACCTGGAAGCCGTGGTGCAGATCCCCTTCAAGCTGCGCAAGCCGCAGTTCTAACCACCCGATTACGCGCCGACCGCGAACGAACTTTCAAACAGCTCATAGATCGTCTCATTCACGCAGACTTCGTAATATTTCTTGTCGGTCCAGCACTTGAGTGAAAAGTCTTCGGCATTCACATGTGCGATCCTGCCCTCGCGCACCACGATCTTATGGAAGATGCCTGGCGCCACCGGGACCACTCCGGTGTACAGCCGCACCGTCTCTTTGTCCCAGATCATCGGCAGCTCCACTTCATGCGCCTTCAATGAGATCTCTTTTTGCAGCTTCTCAAAACACGCAGCATTGATATGGATCCCGCCGATGTTGTAGCGCACTAGAAACTCATCCGGCATGCCCGCCGTGTCTTTGTCCTCGACCGTCTGAAAGTTGTAAACATTGAACTGGCTTTCGTCGCTCGGTATAAGGAATTTTCGCACTCCTTTGTTGCAGCCCGAGAGCCGGTCACTCTCATTCAGCGCCTTTGAGATCATGATGCGATGGGTGCCGTCCATCAGATACATCGGCGCGGAGTCCTGATAGCAGATGCCCAGCCCCAGCTCCAGGCTTGGCAGTCCGCTCTTGCGTGATTCTTCGTTATAGGCGCGCACGATCTGGATCATCTCTTTCGCCAGCATGCAGGTACGGCCCACGCCGAACCCTTGTTCGCCCTCATGCTCAAAGAGCGCAAGGATGAGCGCATCCCCTTCAATGAAGACTTTCGTGGCGTTGTACTTCGGCAGCAGCTTGTTCACCGGATCAAAGAAATTCAGGCTGAAATAGGAGGCCGGATTCAGGCCTCGCGAGTACAGCTCCTTGGTCAGCGTGGTGCTGTCCCGGATATCGGCTTTTAAAATGATGTGGCTGGTGACGTTCGCTTCCGCATGCTTCTGCTCTTCCGGCAGTTGAAACTCATACAGCGTGTTGTTGATGGTGGAGAGTTCGCGCAGCTTCTCATTGCCGATCACGTTCACGCTGTCCATTGCAGAAAGCACCGTCTCCATGCGCCGCAGGTCCCGGTGATAGCGCACAAAGTCGCCCAGGAACCGCGCCGCCACCTTGGCACGGTCGCCCCCGCGGATGCCTTCCATCTTCTTCACCGCCGTATTCAGGGCGTCCGGAGAGATCCTGCCATGCTCTTCAAGCAGCGTCTCCACCCGCTTGCGCTCGGTCCGGGAGATCAGCGCATTCTTCAGCTGCTGTGGATTGATCGGCGGAGAGTATTGCGCCAGCAGCGGCACCGCCTCATAAGAGGCCAGCACGTTGTCCATCAGGTTCTCTTTTTCAAGCGCATCCACCCATGCGTTCAGGATGGCGCGCTGCGCCTTTCCCTTGGCTGACTCGTCCGGCGCGCCTCCCGCCACCAGCTCCAGCGCATTGTCCGGTACATTTAATAATGCATCCAGTTGGCGGTCGTCTTCCATCGCGCCGTTCGGCAAAGCGCCCAGGGAGCGCAGGAAAGCATTCGTCAATTCCAGGATCATCTGGAAGCGGTCTGGATCGCGCTCGTAATTGCCCAGCATCACGTAATGCTCGGCGTTCACAAAATCATCGCGCCCGTCTTCGGTGAACAGCAGGCGATTGAGCAGCAGCTCATATTGCGACACTGACCCATCACCGAACATCGAGCGACGCAGCTTGGAAAGCGTCTCTTTCTCCACCTCCCGCATGGTGGCAAAGATCTCCTGGCCCGCTTTGCGTAACACCACTTTCTTGTTGATCTGGAACTTCGCGAAGCGCTCGCGCATCTCCATCGCCTTCGCCGGGTTCGCCTGCCGCGGCCCGTCATACTGCTTGAGCTTGGTGCGGCATCTTTCCAATATCTGCGAGAACTGCGCCAAAGACTCCGCCCGCATGAACTTCAGGATCGCCACCCTCGCTAAAAGATCCAAGGAAGGGTTCCCCTCCGTCTTGGCCCGGTTCAGCCCCGAGGTGTACAAGTCGGTCAGGGACTTCTTGAAGTCCGCCGGCTCCACTGGCTTTTGCGGGGGACCTCCCGGCTTCATGACCGAAGGCGGGGCGCCTCCGGCAAACAGGGAGCGCGGCTGCGCGCTCGGGCCGGGCACCACCCCTTCGTCCCGCGCCAGGTCTTCCACGTTCCCATATTTCACCAGCAATTTAGACAGATGCTGCCGCGCGAAATCGGCGAACTTCGGGCTCAGGTACACATCTGTCCGAACATTATCCACGCCAACCAAAAGGCCGGTCAGGAACAGGTCTGGGATGTCGCCGCTGAGCTTAAGCAATTGCGCCTGCTCAGCCAGGTTCACGCGTTGGAGGAATGAAAATGCCATGCAAGCTCAAAAAAACCGGGCGCCCGCCTTGTCAGCAAGCGCCCGAAATATATCACGCGTTCCGTTCAAAATCCCTCAACAGAACACCCGAGATCACTATCCTTTTCCGTATTTGGGCACTACCAGGGCGTGCTCGATCAAGACCTCCCGGGATGTGCTCAGCTGCTCGCGGGTCTTCTCCGCCGCTGCCTTGTCTCCGGATTTATCCTGTAGTTTCATCACCATTTCCATGGAAAATGGGTCATCTTTATCTTCCTGTAGCTCCGCAATCGCTTCGGAGGGGCTTTTTGCTGACAGCACTGCGCCATTGGCTGCGTGGTATGAGCGTTGGATCACCTCACTACGGCTGTTCTGCGCCATCTTTTCCAGCTTCGCTAACGCGCTTTGCGCCATCGCGGTATCGCCGGCATCAAGCGCCTTGAAAACGCGTACCTTTAAAGCGCGTGCCAACTGCTCGTCCCGATCGGTCGCGGACACCTGGGTGCCATGCTCCAGCGCCTCTTCAGCTTCGTCCAGATGCTTAAGCGCATCCTGCGGCTTGGAATAAAGCGCCATGTCACGGTGCGCGATCGCCTCGTAGTCTCCCAGTTTCTGGTCATGCGCCTCTTGCGCCACTTTCTCGAATGCCGCGGTTGCCTGCTCCGGCTTGCTCTCCCTCAGGTAAGTGATGGCGGACTGGATCTCATAATCGAGCTTGTCTTTTTCCGTCTGGGCTAAGCTGACTGCCTTGGCATATTCCTGTCGCGCTTTTTCCTGTTGTCCCATCATTGCGTAGGTATCGCCCAGGCCCAACTGTGATGCCACAAATTTTGGGTCTATCTTCAGCGATTCGTGATAGTGCTTGAGCGCTTCATCATAATGCCCCGCCAGGCGGTTGATCTCACCCAATGAATCCTGCGGATTCGGCTCCTTCGGTGCCAGCTTGGCATACTTATTCAGTGCCGCAATCGCTTTGTCATACTTCCTCTCCGCGGAATACGCATAAGCGATGCTGTTCAACCCGGCAATGTAGTTCGGGTCCCTGGCCAGCGCGCGCTCCAGGTATTTCACTGAATCATCATAGCGATTTTGAAAGAAGAGCCAGCGCCCCGCCATGAATGCCAGCCGCTTATCGTGCGGATACATCGCCATCAGGTCATTCATCGCCGCAATCGCGGTCACAAAATCGTTCTCCTGGCGTGAGGTCATCCATTTGATCAGAAGTTGTTCGCCCGGAGTCGTCTTACCCGCAAGCGCCTTTGCCTTCTCGCGCGCCATCTTCTCTTCCCCGGGATCTCGCGTGACCCAGCCCAGATAAGCCCATGCCTGCGCAAAGTCGGGATCAGCCTTCACCGTCTCCCGCCACTTTGCCGCGGAATCCTCGATGCGCACGTTCTCCCGCAGCCTCATGCCCTCCTCAAACAACTTGGCGGCCTGCGGGTTCGCGGTGGTGACCGGAAGTGATTCCGATCTCTTTGCCGGAGCTGCTGCCTTGTTCTGCGCGGCAGCAACGCCACACACCATGGCTGCGGTGATTGAGAAGACTGCGACTCGCTTCAAGAACATGTGTACCTCAGGGGTTTGATTTAAGGGGAGAGCGGCGCAAGAGTACAACGCTCCGCCGCCTTCGGCAACGTTACCGGAGTACCCTTGCCGGGATTGGGAAGTGTGCTTAAATCACTCCGGGTATCCTTCTATGAATCTCAGCCAGGTCCTTTTGTGGGGCAAAAAATGAAGATGAGAGCATTCGCGGTCGCTGCCCTCTTCCTCATATCCTCGATCTCCGCCTTCGCCCGTGACATCGCCATGGTGGTGAACAAGAGCAGCGCCAATAAAACGGTGGCGGCTGCGGACATCAACAAGATGTTGAAGGGCACAAAGAAATGGCCGGATGGTAAAGACCTTGTCATCGTGATGAAGGACCCCACCGCCGCTGAGATGAAGGTCGTGATCCAGAAACTCTTCGGGCAGACTCCCGCGGAATTCAAGGCCACCGTCGAGTCCGCCAACAAGACGAAAAAGGTCTTCGTATTCCAGGCCTCGGATGACGCTATCATCAAGACCGTGGACGGAACACCGAACGCGGTTGGCCTGGTCGATGTCTATTCCATCACCGGAGCGGTAAGCGTTGTAAAACTCGACGGCAAATTGCCCCTCGAGCCCGGCTACACCTTGCACGGTCAATAGCTTCTTAAGTACACCGCTTCTTAGTACACCCCCGGCAACCAGCGTTTCCGTTTCCCGGATAATCGCACACTGTTTCGAATCGTTCATCCCGAGCGAGCGCTTAAGCGCGACCACGGACCATGCCTGGGAATTAACCGGATTCCACCGACCTGCGCAGCAGTTGTGAGCGATTGAAAACTAGAGACTGGTTTTCAACTTCTCTTCCACCACCGCCTCCGCTCGGGCGATCACTTCATCGAGCGTCATTTCCGTGGAATCGATGAGCACCGCATCCGGCGCTGCTTCCAGCGGAGAGTTCGCCCGGCTGCGATCGCGCTGGTCACGATCGCGCATCTCCTGCACCACTGCGGCTTCTTTTTTTTGGCCGGGCTGCGTATTCTGCTTGAAACGGCGGTTCCCGCGCACCTCAGCCGCTGCGTCCAGGAAGATCTTTACGTCCGCATCCGGGAACACTTTGGTGCCGATGTCACGCCCTTCCATCACCACCCCGCCCTCGGTCCCCATCTCGCGCTGCTTCAGCACCATCCATTCCCGCACCCTGGGGTGCACGGAGACCCTGGACGCCGCGTCCGTCACATCCTGCTCGCGGAGCCGGTCAGAGACATTTTGCAGATCCAGCAACACCCGGTTGCCGTCGATCTGCGGCTGGAGCTGGATCTTCGAATCCTGCGCCAGGCGTAGTAGCGCCGGCTCGTCGTCAAAGGAGATGTCATTCTGGATGGCCTTCAGCGCCAGAGCGCGATACATCGCCCCGGTCTCAATATTGAGATAACCGTGCTTGCGCGCGATGCGCGACGCCAGCGTGCTCTTTCCCGCCCCCGCCGGCCCGTCAATGGCGATCACCAGCTTGCGACCTTCCTTCATTCAGGCTTTCTCCCCGGTCTCCCACTTGGCTTTCCCCCCGGACGCGAACCGAAACCGCCCGGCCTTCCTCCCGGCTTGCCAAATCGCCCACCCGGCTTGCCGCCTGGCTTGCCACCCGGTCTGGCCCCGCCAAAGGAGCTGCGCCCCTTCACTCCAGGGCGTCCGCCGGGGCGCGCTCCAGTAAACGGCTTGCGCTCGCCAGAAGGCTTTGACTCTCGCTCTCCGGCGGAACGCTCGCTCATCGGTTTGCGAGGACGCTCTTCCGATGCCGGCCGATCAGCAAAACTTTTTCGCGGCCGATCGCTGAAGGATTTCCTCGGAGACTTGTCTCCAAACGATTTCCGTTCTCCAAAATCTTTCCTCGGCGGCCTGTCTCCAAACGGCTTCCGTTCTCCGAAGCTTTTTCTTGGCCGATCGCCCGCCGCAGCGCCATCCCCAAACGACTTGCGCTCGCCGAAGGATTTTCTCGGAGACTTGTCTCCAAACGATTTCCGTTCTCCAAAATCTTTCCTCGGCGGTCTGTCCCC
>JBBSFV010000002.1:0-112127 GCA_038254775.1 Terriglobales bacterium
CCGTTCTCCAAAATCTTTCCTCGGCGGTCTGTCCCCAAACTGCTTCCGCTCTCCGAAGCTTTTTCTTGGCCGATCGCCCGCCGCAGCGCGATCCCCAAACGGCTTACGCTCTCCGAAAACTTTCCTCGGCGGTCTGTCCCCAAACTGCTTCCGCTCTCCGAAGCTTTTTCTTGGCCGATCACCCGCCGCAGTGCGATCCCCAAACGGCTTCCGCTCTCCGAAGCTCTTCCGCGGCCGGTCACCCGCCGCAGCGCGATCCCCAAACGGCTTGCGCTCGCCGAGAGATTTTCTCGGAGACTTGTCTCCAAACGATTTCCGCTCTCCAAAACTCTTCCGCGGCCGGTCACCGGCGGCTGGACGCTCGCCGAAAGATTTTCTCTCGCCCACACTCCGGCGCGGCGTACGATCACCCGCTCCCGTGCGCCCTGCGAACGGCTTGCGGTCAGCAAAGCTTTTGCGCGGCCGCTCTGCCTCCGCGCTCGAAGCCGGCTCTTCTTGTGGAGCCTCAGGCGCTTCGCCTTTCTTCTTGAACAGCGCGCGCTCTGAAAAATGCTTTGGCGTGGTAGCAGCAACAACAACTTTCTTCGGCGCGCGCTGTTTGCGCTCCTCCGCCGGCACCAGCTCTTCCTTACCGCGGGAACTGATCCGTAACAACGTCTTGCCTTCCACCGCCGCGAAATCAAACTCCCGCGCCGCCAGCATCGCCCGCACTACATCCGCCACTTTTGAACGCGAAGCAAGATGGCCAAAGAATGCCTCGATCTCGCCCTGCTCCGCCGCCACCACCTGTTCCAGATATTTTGACGTCAATGCGGAGAGCGCCTCTGCTCGGGAGATCTGCATCGCCTGCGATATCTGGTCCGGTGCCCACTTATAAAGTACGTCCCACATCGGTTGGTCCTGTTCGCCACGCCCGTCCGTGCGAACAATGCGCAGCTCCGACCATAGGTCCATCAAAGTCCGCGCCAGCGCCACCAGTGACACTGACCTGCCCACGCGCTCCATCAGATCGCCTTCCGCGATCGGCCCATGCTCCTGTATCTCAGTGAAAGTGTCGGTGGCAAGGCGCCGCTCCCCCCGTTCACCCGCGCTTGGCGCGCTCTTTGGGTTGCGATCACCCATCAGCGCGTAAAAATAGGGGAACTCCGCGGCCGATACCAGCAGGCTCGTGTCCGCTTCCCCGAATGAGGTCTCGAATGCCGATTTCTCCCGCAGCAACCGCCCCATCAATTCCGCGGCTTGTTGCGCGCGCGGGTCCGCAAACGCTTTTTTGCGCTCCGGCAGGCGCTCATGGGTCCCCGCGTATGCGCCCAGGAATGTAGGCGCAAGCACCGCCGGACGCACCGGATAGGCCAGGCAGAATCCCACGCTGTTCAAAAATCCTCGCGCATCTTCAATGGTACGGATGCCGCGCTCGGGGTCGTTCACGCGCCATCGTTCATGGCGTTGTTGCTGCAACTCTTGTTCTGTCATGGGCTAGATGCGCTTGAATGCGCGCTGAATTTCCTTTAGAGAATACCGCAGCACCACAGGCCGTCCGTGCGGGCAAGAAAATGGAAAGGAGGTTTTTGCCAGCTCCTGCAGCAGCCAGTCCATCTTATTCTGTTCGAGCGGGGTATTGATCTTGATGGCGGCATGGCACGCGATGCTGGCTGCAATGCGATGGCGCACTGCTTCCAGATTGTCGGCCTGCTGCTCACGCTCGAACTGTTCGAGCAATTCATGTAACAACTTCTCCAACTGGTCCGCCTGCACGCCCGAAGGAGCGCTCTTTACCGCGATGGTCCGTGCCCCGAATGCTTCCACTTCGAATCCGTTGCGCTGCAACTCGTCCGATATCTCCGTGAAGATCGCCTGCTGCGCCGGCGTGAGCTCCACGATCAACGGCATCAACAATCGCTGGCCTTGCAGCTTCTTCGCTTCGCGCTCCGCCAGGAGCCGCTCGAACAGTACCCGCTCGTGCGCCACATGCTGGTCAATGATCCACAGTCCTTCATGATTGACCGCCAAAATGAATGATTGCCGGATCTGCCCCAGCGCTTGCAGGGACGCGAGGCTGGTCAGATCCGCCGGCGCATCGTCGTAATCGACCACCTGCGTGCAGGTATCTTTTGCCGCAAAGCTCGCCTCCATCTGGGCGATGGTGTGGTCCACCGCCGCCGCGGGAACGGTGCTGTCAGCAGGGACATCCAGAGCAGGCGCTCGCTGAAAGTCCAGGCGCGCGGTCATGGGCGGCAGCACCGGCGCCTGCAGCGCGAAGCCCCCGCCTGCACTCGCGCCGGCGCTCTGCCCGGCTCCCGGCGAGAGTGACTGCCCACCCAGCGATTGTGACGCCGATGGCTGCGCGGTGATCTCCCGTGTGAATTCTGGCGCGGGTCGCGCTTTGATCAACGATGCGCGCACGCTGTCGCGAATAAGATCATGCACCACGCTCTGCTGCCGGAAGCGCACCTCGGTCTTCGATGGATGCACGTTGCAATCAACTTCCGTGGCCGGCATTTCAATGAACAGCAGCACCACCGGAAAGACCGTCGGCGGGATGATGTTGCGATACGCCTCAGTCAGCGCATGATGGATGAGCTTGTCGCGGATCAGCCGCCCATTCACAAAGACAAAGATCGAATTGCGGTTCAGCTTCTGGATCTCCGGCTTGGAGACGAACCCGCTCAGCAGCACCCGACCCGGCTCCGGCGCTTCATACTCTTCGCCTCGACGCCACGGCGGCGGCTCCGGGATCCCCACACGCTGCAAGTCCAGCTCCGCCGCCAGCGGTATCAACTGCTCCAGCGTCTCTTTGCCGAAGATCTGATAGATGCGCTCCGCATGAGTCTTCACCGGCGCCGCGATCAGCATCGATTGCGTCCCGGAATGCAATTCAAAATGCTTCCCCGGATGCGCCAACGCATAGTGGGTCACCAGGGATGCAATGTGCGAAAGTTCGGTCGACTCGGCTTTCAGGAATTTCTTGCGCGCCGGCGTGTTAAAAAAAAGGTCTTTCACGGTCACGCTGGTCCCCTGCGGCAGCCCCGCCTCTTCAAAGCGCAGGATCTTCCCGCCCGCCAGCTCGATGCGCGTCCCCGGTTCCCCGCCGGCACTCGCATCCGTGGCGCAGGTCTCCAACAGCAGCCGCGAGACCGACGCGATCGAGGGCAATCCTTCCCCACGGAATCCCAGCGTGGAAACGTTCAGCAGGTCTTCCGCATCTTTGATCTTGGAAGTTGCGTGCCGCTCGAACGCCAGCATGGCATCGTCCTTCACCATGCCGGAGCCGTTGTCGATGATCTGAATGAGTTTTTTCCCGCCCGCCTCGATCTGGAGGCGAATACGCGTGGCACCCGCATCCAGCGAATTCTCCAGCAGCTCCTTCACCACCGATGCAGGACGCTCCACCACCTCGCCGGCAGCGATCTTGTTGGCAACGTGTTCGGAGAGTACGTGGATCCGGCCCATGGCGAGTGCCGCTATTCTATCGGGAAATCGTTTTCACCACGGAGGCACGGAGGCGCGGAGAAACCTTTAACCACAAAGGACACAAAGATCACGAAGCGTATAGGAAGTGGTGATTGTCATTCTGAGCGAGCAGCATTTCCCGATCCGCCGGAGCTGATCGGGAGGCGAGCGAAGAATCCCTTTCGATAGCACACTCCATCGCAGAGGTCATCAGTACATCACCATTCAGCGCGGACAAGATGTGTTTCTCCGCGCCTCAGCGCCTCCGCGGTGAAAACGCTGCCTCCCAGAATCCCTGTCAAGTGCTGCGCGAGTAACGTTTCCGCCGAACTCCATCATTCCAAAGCAGAAATAAACTTGGGAAACACGTCACAAATACCCTTCCCGATTTGCTAGGCTAGAATTGCGTACCGATAGCTTCCGCCACTGCTACACAAAGAAAGAGATCGACTTCATCGCCTGCTATGTGGTGCCGGGCGATGTCTGGTATATCGTTCCGGTGAAAGTGGCTGAAAAGCTGGCGGGAAATATCTGGCTATCTCCGCACCGCCCGGTGGATCGGCACAAGAAATTCATGGAAGCCTGGGATTTGTTCCGATAAAGGTGGTGCCCCACGTCCCGTTCGCGAAGCGAACTGACGTGGGTCTCGCGCAGCGAACTGACGTGGGTCTCGCGCAGCGAACTGACGTGGGCATACAATCCTGCGCGTGCCGATAGGACTCCACAGATATCACCAATCAGGGCAGTCGCATTTCATCACGTGCAGTTGTTACCGCCGGCAGCCGATGCTTGGCGTGCCGAGCGCGAGTGACATGTTCCTGGAAGTATTTGAGGAGACGCCGTTGCCGGTTTGACTTTCGGGTGTATGCCTATGTCGTCATGCCTGAGCACGTTCATCTCATTATTTCGGAACCGGATAACGCTTCTCTCGAAGATGCCATGAGAGCACTCAAGCTCACCGCTGCCAAGAGGTGGCGGAGCATTTCGTCCCACGTCAGTTCGCTGCGCGAACGGGACGTGGGGCACCAACAAAGATTTTGGCAGACGAGGTATTACGACCATAACGTGCGCTCGCATGAGAGCTTTGTTCAAAAGCTTGGGTACATCCACTGGAATCCTGTGAAGCGCGGGCTGTGTGCGGATCCTATGAACTGGAAATGGAGCAGTTTCCATCACTACCAAACTGGTGAAGTTGGAGCAGTGGAGATCGAGTCTGAATGGACGGCGATGCGACGCGAGGGTCGAGAGCCAAAGATTTTTGGAAAGTCCGCGGGCAGGTGACTATCCCATGTGTCTGTTCGCCGTGAGAACGGGACGTGGAACTTTATTCCCACGTCAGCTCGCTCCGCGAACGGGACGTGGGGCACCATCAGTACATCACTCGCGCTTGCGCGCCCTAATCCCCAACTCTTTCAACTGTTGCTCACTCACCGGCGTCGGAGCATCGACCATCATGTCCACCGCTTTCGCCGTCTTGGGAAATGGGATGACCTCACGCAGGCTCTCTGCCCCGGCAAGGATCATCACGATCCGGTCCAGGCCCAGTGCAATCCCACCATGCGGAGGGGTGCCGAACTCGAGCGCCTCCAGGAAGAAGCCGAAGCGCGAGCGCGCCTTTTCTTCCGTCATGCCCATGGCGCGGAAGATCTGTGACTGCACGTCCTGCCGATGGATGCGGATCGAGCCCGAGCCCAGCTCCGTGCCGTTCAGCACCACGTCATAGGCGAGCGCGCGCACTTCACCCAGGTCGCGCTGGGTGAGCACATTTTCCATGTCCTTCTCATGCGGCGAGGTGAATGGATGATGCGCCGCCTGCCAGCGTTTTCCTTCCTCGTCCCACTCGAACATGGGAAAATCCGTGACCCAGGTCCAGCGAAAGTCGCGTGCGGTGTCGCCGGATTTTTCAAATGCCTTATGTCGAGACGCGTACTTCCGTGCCAATTCCAGGCGTAGTTGTCCCGCGGCTTCGTACACTCGCCGAGTGGCCGGGGCTAAAGCCCCAGATTTATTAGAGCTGTTTTCACCGGACTGAAGTCCCGCGCCCTTGTAGGAACCGCTTTCGTTGCCGAGTCCGGTTTGTGAATCACTTTCGTTGCTGGGTACTCCGGTGCCCTTGTGGGAACCGCTTTCGTTGCCGGAAACATTATGCTGGTCATTGGAAGACGCTGCGCCGGCGACCAGCACCAGCAGATCCCCGGCGTCAGAATCAACGGCGGGCGCTCCGGATTTCTGGCGTACCAGTTCGCGGATCTTTGTCACCGCTTCGGGAAAGCTTTTTTCCAGGCGCTTGAAGTCGTCGATCAATTTGGCGTGTTTTGAGTTGAAGAGCGGCTTTATCTCGTCGCGTTCTTTGCGCGAGAGCTCGCCCACTTTCGGTATACGGACAGCCACCACCGGTAGCCCGATCGCAAGAGTCAAAACATTCAGATCCTCCTCAGTAAAAGCTTCGCGCACGTCCGTCATCGCGGGCAGGCGCAGGTCAGGTTTATCGATCCCGTATTGCCGGATCGCTTCGTCGTAGGTCATGCGCGGGAATGGGGTCTTCAGCTCGTGTCCCGCGGCCTTGAATGCCGCGCGCAGAAATCCTTCCACCACCTCGAAGACCGTCTCCTGCTGCGGATAGGTCATCTCCAGATCGATCTGCGTGAATTCCGGCTGGCGGTCGGCGCGCAAGTCTTCATCGCGGAAGCAGCGCACGATCTGAAAATACTTATCCATGCCGCTGATCATCAGGATCTGCTTGAAGAGTTGCGGGGACTGCGGCAGCGCGTAGAACTGCCCGGGATAAACGCGGCTAGGGACGAGGTAATCTCGCGCGCCTTCGGGCGTGCTGCGCGTCATGAACGGGGTTTCGATCTCATAGAATCCGCGGGCATCCAGCTCTTTGCGGATGGCGAGCGCCACGCGATGCCGCAGCGCGATATTTTCGTGCATCGCCGGGCGCCGCAGATCCAGATAGCGATACTTTAGCCGCACCTCTTCATTCACCGCTCCGGCATTCTCGTCGGCGGGCGAGAACGGCAGCGGCTTGGATTCATTTAGGATGCGCAGCTCCTGGGCAACGACTTCGACCTCACCGGTAGGCAGATTCTTGTTGACTGTATTCGGCGTGCGCAGCTTTACCTCACCGATCACCGCGACCACATACTCCGAGCGCAGCGATTCGGCCTTCTCATGCGCGGCGGCAGCGGTGCCCTGAGCGCTTTGTGCGTTGAGATTCTGCGAAGCATTGCTTATTTGCGGATCAAAGACGATTTGCGAGATGCCGGTCTTGTCGCGCAGGTCAATGAAGATGAGCGAGCCGAGGTCTCGGCGACGGTTCACCCAGCCCATCAACACCACGCGCGAGCCGGCGTCCGAGGCGCGCAACTCGCCACACATATGAGTACGTTTCAGGTCACCAAGAAAATCGAGCGTCATCAGTTGTCAGTAGCCAGAGGCCAGTAGCCAGTGTGGAGTAAACGAATAGTGTAAATGGAAGGGCAGTACACAGTGGACAGGACGCAGTACACAGAGGAGAGAGGCTGCAGATCAACGCTGATTTACGCAGAGAAAATTAGGTAAGGGATCCCACTCTCGCAAGCGGCTACGGTTTTTCTGCGTACTGTGTACCGCGTACTGTGTACCTCAGTCCGGATTTTTCTGCGTACTGTGTACCGCGTACTCCGTACTTTAAGTTCGATCTCTGCGTACTGCCTACTGCGTACTGCCTACTGATCTCGCGAGCTCTGCTCGCGAAATGTTATTCTGCTCGCCGCTCTGGATATTCTTCACCGCAAAGCTGCCGCTAACAACCTCGTTCTCGCCCACAATGATCACGTGCACGCAGCCGAGCTTCTCTGCCGTCTCAAATGATTTCTTCAAGCGAAAGCTCTCATCGCCCACTTCCGCAGCGATACCTTGCGCGCGCAACTCATGAGCCAGCTTCGCCGCTTCCGCGTTCATGCCCGCGCCCAGCGGCGCGATGAAGACCCGCGCAACACTTTTAGAAATATTATGCGCGGCGTCTTGCTGCTCGCTTTGCAGCGCGAGCACAAACCGGTCCAGCCCCAACGCGAAACCAACTCCGGGAGCCCGCGGCCCGCCAAGCGCTTCACTCAACCCGTCATACCGGCCGCCACCTAGCAGCGCCGACTGCGCGCCGAGTCCGCCATGCGTGAACTCGAAGATCACATTCTCATAGTAGTCAAGCCCTCGGACCATCCGTTCGTTCAGTTTGAATGGAACTTTACATGCCGCCAGGATCAACAACACATCCGAATAGTTTTTGTTCGAGGTTTCAGAAAGGTAAGTAGCAATGCTTGGCAGCGCGGCGATGATGGGCTGGTCTTCCGGGACTTTGCAGTCGAGCACACGCAACGGATTGGTTTCCGCGCGGCGCTGGCAGTCGGCGCAAATTTTGTCCTTCACGCCGGCTAATGCCTCGCGCAGCGCAGCGTTGTAGCGCGCGCGGTCTTCTTTCGTGCCGATAGAGTTGAGCTCAAGCTGCCACTGCTTGATGCCGACCTGGTTGAGCAAATCAGCGAGCATGATGATGACTTCGGCGTCGCGCGCGGGTGATTCGCTGCCGGAACTGGGCGGACCGATCACCTCAGCGCCGATCTGGTAGAACTGGCGGTAGCGTCCTTTCTGCGGGCGCTCGCGGCGGAATTGCGGGCCGATGTAATAGAGCTTTTGCAGTAGCCCGGTGTCCCCAAGTTTGTGCTCGATGTAGGCGCGGACCACGCCGGCAGTGTTCTCCGGACGCAGCGTGAGTGACTGCGCCCTTTCTGATTGCGCGCGGGGGCGGTCCTCCCAGGTGAACATTTCTTTGGAGACAATGTCCGTCTCCTCGCCTACGCCTCGCGCGAAGAGCTCCGTCGCCTCAAAGATGGGCGTGCGGATCTCCTGGAAGTTGTAAAGACGAAAAACGTCTCGCGCCTTCTGTTCAACGAACTGCCAGAGAGCGGAATCGGGCGGCAGGATGTCACGGGTACCACGGACGGCTTTGATCATGGTTCGTTGCTATTGAGGATAGCAGGATGAATGCGCAGCACTCAGCATTCAGTGGGCGGGAATTTGTGAGTAAGCGGAACGTAGCACACAGTAGGCCCCCACGTTAGTCTCGCTGCGCTCGCCGAGCGGGGCGAGGGATGCTGGTAACTAGTGACAAATTAATCAAACTTGATGTCTGACAATTTCAACAGATGTCTCAATAAGCCAATCTTGAGGGGCTGGTTGCCGTGGATGGGCACTGAGCTCCTGACCACATGTTTCATATAGCAATTTCGAGCACCTGATCTTTTTCATTCTTGGAGACGCTGCTCACATCCACGGAAAGACATCCCTCGACAGCCTCGTACAAGTTTGAAAGAAGCTCAGGAAAAGTCTCACCTTGCGTAGCGCAACCGGGAATCGCGGGCACTTCTGCCCAGAATCCGCCTTCCTCCGCTTGATGAACAACAACTTTTATCTTCATTCTTCCCCCTGTTCTTCCCGCAAGTATTGCTCAGTGTAGCCCAGATAATTCTTGGCATACTGCAGGATGCTCTGCTGGGTGGCGTCGTCGTGGATCTTCTTTTTGAATGTTCCGGGCAGGCCCGCCCACAGTGAATACGGCTCGACCACGGTGTTCTCCGGGATCAGGCAGCCGGCGGCAATGATGCTGCCTTCGCCGATCGTCGCATTGTTCAGAATGATGCAGCCCATGCCGATAAGGCATCGGTCACCGATGGTGCAGCCGTGCAGCGTGACCGAGTGGCCGACCGTGACCCAGTCGCCGACGATGACTTTGTATTTATTCAACATGCCGTGAAGGACGCTGTTGTCCTGGATATTGGAATTGGCGCCGATGCGGATGGAGTTTACGTCTCCGCGGACGACGGCGTTCATCCAGATACTGGAGTTTTCGCCGATGGTGACGTCGCCGATGACCTGCGCGGAAGCGTCAATGTAGCAGCCGGAGGAGATGGTGGGGGAGATGTTTTTGTAGGAGCGCAGCATAGTGAGTACGCAGTACATAGTACACAGTACGCAGTTTTCCCACGTCAGCCCGCTGCGCGAGCGGGACGTGGGGCACCGGGCGAAACGTGGGGCACCAGGCGGAACGTGGGCACCAGACCGTGCGTAGTACAGTTTTCCCACGTCAGCTCGCTGCGCGAGCGGGACGTGGGGCACCAGGCGGAACGTGGGCACCAGGCAGATTCGTCCTAGACGCCGAAGTACCACCTAAGTGGCATTGAGTTCGGTTCGCAGGAAGTGTATAAAGGCGCGGCTTTCTGCGGTGGGTCATGGAACTGCGCGGGACCAGGTCGTGGATGTGGATGTGGGTGCTGGTGGCGATGTGCGCGGCAGGCGCTGCTGCACAGGATTCCTCCACCGGAGCACTCTCGGGAGTTGTGACAGACGCGACGGGAGCGCGGGTTTCAAAAGCCAGGATCGTGCTCATCAGCGATGCTACCGGGATGCCACGCAGCAGAGTCTCCGACGAGCGTGGCGAGTTTTCTTTTGCGCTGCTCGCTCCCGGCGCCTATACCCTGCGCGTGGAGGCCACGAGTTTCGCCACAGCCACTCGTGATCTGCGGGTTGAAGTAGGCGGCGAGGCAGAGGTTGAACTCGCGCTGCGCGTGGCGGGAAGCCCGGAGAGGGCGGAGGTCTCCGGAGACGCCGCTGCGGTGGAGACGCAAAGCAGCGCGGTTTCGACCGTCGTTGATTCGCAGGCGATCGAGTCTCTTCCGCTCAATGGGCGCCGATTCACAGAGCTGGCATTGCTCACTCCGGGAGTCACCCAGGACCCTCGCGGACTCAGTTCGGGCGCGATTGGAGATCTTTCATTCGGAGGGTTGCGAGGTTTTCACACCAGCTTCCTGGTGGATGGCTCGGACAACAACAACAGCTTTTTCGCCCAGGCCCGAGGGCGTTATCGCGCTCCGTACCAATTCAGCAATGAGGTGGTGCAGGAATTTCGTGTCTCCAGCAACTCCTATGCGGCGGAGTTGGGGCGCTCCGCGGGTGCGGTGGTCAATATTGTCACCAAATCCGGGAGCAACGTTACTCACGGCAGCGCATTCTGGTATCTGAGGGACGGCCGGGTGGCGGCCGTACATCCGTATGTGAGGAAGAGATATCCTGACCGGCAAAACCAGTTCGGCGCCACTATCGGCGGACCCATCCGGCGCAACCAGCTCTTCTATTATCTCGGCTTTGACCAGCACATCTTCCACGTGCCGGAAGTGGTGCAATTCGTCGATGGCACCACGCGACTTGTCCCGGGCGCCGCGGATTATGAAGTCACGGACCAGCAGCTTGTTGCCGACACGGCTGCCCGTCTCTCAACCCTTGCAGGGCAATTCCGCACCTCGCTGGCAGGCAACGCCGGCTTCGCTAAGCTGGATTATGTGATCTCACCGCAGCATGTACTTTCTGCGCGGGTGAATCTCTCACGCTTCTCCGGAAGCAATAATGTTTTTTTCGATCCGGCGAGTCCAATCACCAACTTCGGGGTGACTGCGAACGGAGAAGAGCAGGTGCAGACGGAGAGCGCACACGTGTCCCTTACCAGCGCGCTTTCTCCGCAATGGGACAGCCACCTGCGGGCGCAGTTCTCGCGAGATGACCAGGGTTCGCGGGCGAATTCAAAGGACGCACAGACCAAGATCCGCGATGTGATCGCGGCCATCGGAAGATCCTCCATCCTTCCGCGCAATACAAATGAGAAGAAAGTGAGCCTGGCGGAGACCTTGAGCTACGATCGGGGTCGCCACGCGATCAAGCTGGGTGGCGATGCGATGTTCGCCAGGATCTATAACTATTTTCCCCGGCAGTATGGCGGGCAGTACATCTTTGACACCATCAAGGTGAATGCATTCACCTTTGTTCCGCAGACGGTGGGCGGCTTGAGCCTGACTCCGCTGCGCGCCTTCGCACATGATGTGCCCCGCTACTACATCCAGGATTTTGGCTCGGCGGTCACGCAACCGGACAGTAATGACTATGCGCTATTCGCGCAGGACACGGTCCGGGTGAACCGCCATCTGACCATCAATGGAGGAGTTCGCTACGATCTACAAACATTCCGCGAACCGAAGGTAACAGCCAACGCGCTGTGGCCGGACGCAGGTCACGTGCCGCACAATGCAACCAACTTTGCGCCCCGGCTAGGCTTCTCCGCCAGCATCGGCGGGGAACATCGTCCGCTGGTGATCCGTGGCGGATACGGCATGTTTTATGCGCATATCCCGCAGATCTACGCTTCGTCCGCGCAAGCGGATAATGGGCTCAACCGCGCCCATCTATTTCTGGACAATAAGAATTTCTTCGACCGGCAGATTTTCCCGGCGTATCCAGATCCACTGGTGAGCTGTACCGCCGGGGCGGTGATGTGCTCCGCGCCCGCGGGCATCGCGGGATTTGTGACTTCAGAGATCTCAAGCTTTGCCAGAGATTTTCGGACACCGTATGCGGAACAAGCGAATCTGTCACTGGAGAAAGAGATCGCAAAGAAGACCAGCATCAGCGCGAGTTACCTATTTGTGAGCGGCAAGCACCTGATCCGCGCGCGGGATGTAAACCTGCCCAATCCAGTGGAGGTGCAGTATCCGGTCTTTGACGATTCAGGCGCCCATTTCACCGGCGATTACTACACCCTCAGTTCGTTCTCGCAGTTACGTTTCACAAAGTCAGTGACCTGCGTCTTTCCTCCGTGCATCGATCGGCTGGAGCGTCCAATATCTTCCGTGGGCGCGATCAATGAATACGAGAGCGCATCTTCCAGCATCTATCACGGACTGACCATCTCAGCGCAGCGGCGATACTCGAAGCAACTGTATCTCCGGGTGGGCTATACCTTCGCTAAAGCCCTTGACCAGGGGCAGGATGCGCTGGTGGCGGGGCGTCCCGGCCAGGTGCAAAACACCTTTGCGCCCAACGAGCGTGGACTGAGCACCACTGACCAGCGGCACCGCGTGGTGCTGGCCTGGTCAGCCGAGCCGAATCCATTTGGAGCAGAGCAGCCCACTGCCCTGCGCGCGTTGTTCAACTCATGGCTGTTCTCTGGAGTTGTGGCTGTGGGCAGCGGCCGGCCAGTGAATGCGCGTATTACCGGGGACGCCAATGGCGACGGCAATACGGAAAATGATCGCCTGCCGGGATATCGCCGCAATGCTTTTACCGGCCCGGATTATGCCAGCACGGACATCCGCGTGACCCGCAAATTCGAACTGCATGACCGTATGCGATTGGAGCTTTCCGGAGAGGCGTTCAACCTGATGAACCGGGTGAACAAGCGGGTGGACATCACCGATGACGGCTTTACGAATGTGGCGGCGGACTTTGTGCCTTTGGCGAAATCGATCGGGGCAAGTAAGTTTGCCGGGCACTTCCGCCGTAATTCAAATTTTCTAGTGCCGACCAATGCTTACGCGCCGCGGCAGGTGCAGGTGAGCTTGCGGCTGAAGTTCTAATGGGTCATTAGTCGCTGGTCGTTAGCCGTTGGCCATTGGTCCACCCCCCAAGCTCAGGATGACAATCGCGACTTGTGTTGGTTCTTTTCTTTTCCCACGTTAGCTTCGCGAGCGTAAGGAACCGGAGTTGTTCATCTTCACTCTATTTGACCTAAGCCCCTGAAATTGAGATACTTAGATATCCATCAGGATCGAGAGCGGGGTGCATTGATTTGGCAGAGGTAAGGATCCAGGAGGGTGAGCCTCTTGAGAATGCTCTGCGTCGCTTCAAGCGCAAGGTACAGCAGGAAGACATCATCAAGGAAGTGAAGCGGCACTCGTTCTATCTGAAGCCGGGCGAGAAGAAGCGCGTGAAAGAGGCGTTGGCCCGTAAACGGAACCGGAAGAAGGCCCGTAAAGAGGCTGACTAAAGTTTAAGACAAAAAAGGTTTGACGAAGCGGGGCGACTGGACTACAGTTGCCCCGTTTATCTGTTGGCTATACAGGTTGTGCATAATCCCGGAATCATAGATTTTGCTCAGGGCCGAACCAAGGAAATCAGGGGATGTACACAATCCGGCTACACTTCGACGGAACGTTTGGTGACTCCGCCCAAGGTTAGACGGGAAGAACTCAGGGTGTCGGTAGACCGATGGAATTCCAGGACAAGACTCTCAAGTGCATCGACTGCGCGCAGGATTTTGTTTTTACCGCGGGCGAGCAGCTTTTCTTTCACGACAAACAATTCAAGAACGAACCCAAGCGCTGCAAGGAATGCAAGACCAAGCGCGCCTCCAGCCTGGGCGGCGGCGCTGCTGCGGGATCAGGCCCGGTGCAGCAGAAGGTGGAGACCCGTACCACCTGCTCCGGATGCGGCAAAGAGACGACGGTTCCTTTCAGGCCGACACAAGGCCGCCCGGTATTCTGCCGCGAGTGCTTCCAGTCAAAGAAGCCGGTGGCGGCAGGGGCCTCCGCGTAAGAACCGGTCGTTAGTCATTGGTCGTTTGTCTTTAGCCAAAGACAAATCCTGCGCGTATGCGCTTTTAGTGGTTAAGCATGAGGCAAAAGAAACCCCGCATATGCGGGGTTTTGAATTCTCTCCAGGGATCGCTGGATCGCGCTCGGGATTTTTTAAAACCTAGGCTTTATTGCCGGCGGCTTTTTTCCCGCCATTCGTCCCTTTGCCGCTGTTGGCAGCTTTAGCGCCGCCCTTATGCTTGGAATCTTCATGATTGATCAGCAGGACCTCGATCTGGCGCAGCAGGTCACTGGTGTTCATGGGTTTTACCAGCATGGAGTTGGCGCCCTCTTTTTTCCAGTCCGAGCCGAGCAGCGGATACGCGGTGAGCAGCGCGACGGCGGGATTGTACTTCTGCTTGCGCGCGGTGCGGACAACATCATAGCCGGCGGTGTCATGCTCCATGCGCATGTCACTGATGACCATGTGGTACTCATTCGCCTTCAGCTTGCCGATGGCTTCTTTCGCGGAAGCGGCGGTCTCAACGTCAAAGCCATTGATCTCAAGGATCGCTTTCAATGTGAGCAGGATGGCGAGTTCGTCATCAACCAGAAGAATGCGACGTTTCATGAGGGTCTCCAGAGGGCCGCCAGCAGAGTACCTGCTGGAATCAGTTCTGATGCTTATTTCAGCTACTTAGGTTGGTTTTTCCCGCCGCCACTGTAAAACCGGTGAGATACGGGATCACTAACCGATTGAACGCCAGGATTCCGGCGCAGCTGAATCTATAATAACGCCGTGTCCGCTTTCTTTGTTGAAAATTTCGGTTGCCGCGCCGCTCAGGCCGATGGTGCCGCTATCGAGCGGGATTTGGCGGCTCAAGGGCTTACGCGAGCAGATGCGCCGAATAACGCCACGGTCGCGGTATTGAACACATGTACGGTGACTGCGGCGGCAGATGCCGATGTCCGTGCCAGTATCCGGCGGATCCATCGCGAGAATCCGGAGTGCAAGATATTGGTGACGGGATGCTATGCGCAACGCGCCCCGGAGGAAGTGGCTGCGCTTCCCGGCGTGACCTGGGTGGTGGGAAACTCGCATAAGCGCGAGGTGGCGGGGATCATTCAGCAGTCTATGGGCGGTCAAAGGGATCCTTCGCCTTCAGCTCAGAATGACAATTCAGGGATTGTGTCGCTCGGGCAACTGACCGGCCATTCCCATCTGCCGGAAGCGGACATGCGATATGTGGGTGACATCTTTGCCCACACGCAACTGTTGGCGGCGGCGGTCTTTGAGTCTGGGACCAGCTCGGCGAAGACCCGCCCCAATCTAAAAGTGCAGGACGGCTGCGATAACCGCTGCAGTTTCTGCATTATTCCGTTCGTGCGCGGGAACAGCCGCTCGCTGGCCCTCGATGACGTGATCCGTGAGTGCGATGCGCTGGTGGCTGCGGGCTACAAAGAGGTTGTGCTCTCCGGCATCAACCTGGGACGCTGGGGGCGGGACCTCGACAGCGCTTCGCGGTTTGAGGATTTGATCGAGAGCATCCTGCAGCGTACGTCGCTTGAGAGATTGCGGATCAGCTCTGTCGAGCCGATGGATTGGTCAGACCGATTGATCGCTTTGATGGCGGATTCGCCGCGCGTCTGTAAGCATGCGCACGTGCCGCTGCAATCGGGAAGTGACCGGGTGCTGCGGATGATGCACCGAAAGTATCGCCCATGGCATTACGCGGAGAAGATCCGCAAGATCCTTGAGGCGATGCCGGAGGCGGCGATCGGCGCGGACGTGATGGTCGGCTTCCCCGGCGAGACGGAAGAATTGTTTGCCGAGAACTTCAGCTTTATCGAGCAGCTGCCGTTCACTTATCTGCATGTGTTCACCTACTCATCGCGGCCGGGAACGGCTGCGGCGAAGATGCCTGACCATGTGCCGGTGCAGGTGGCACGGAAGCGCAATCGGGTGTTGCGGGAGCTGATTGCGGAGAAGAATCGCAAATGGCGAGAACGATTTGTGGGCCGTGAGCTCGAAGCGATCACCTTGCACTCGCAGCATGCCCTCACCAATAACTTTGTGAGGCTGGAGTTGGAAGAGGAGTGCGAGGCGAACCAGTTGATCCGGGTGAAGATTGTAAGTGTTACTGAAGATGGGCTATGGGGCAAACGACTTTAGTTTTCAATTTTCTCAGTGGTGTTACAGCGCTTTCAGCAATGCCGGCGGTATGACAAGGGCACCCCGACTGAGGACTTCAGAGATTGTTGTTGCGCTGTTAGAGCATCCTCCGATGCTATACTTTCTCCCTGCCTCTAAGGCACGGAGGACCACATCGACAAGCGTTTTATCCGCATGAACGAACGCATTCGCGCCCGCGAAGTGCGAGTCATAGATTCAGAAGGCGAACAGCTAGGCGTGATGGCGCCACTCGATGCGTTGAAGATCGCGCGCGAAAAGAACCTTGATCTGGTTGAGATCTCGCCCACTGCCAACCCCCCGGTCTGCCGCATCATGGATTACGGCAAGTACCTATATGACCTGGGCAAAAAAGAGAAAGCTGCCAAGAAGACCCAGAAGGTCATCACCATCAAGGAAGTGAAGTTTTCCATCAACGTGGACGAGCATGACTTCGTGACCAAGCGAAATCGCGCGCTGCGCTTCCTGGAAGAGGGCGACAAAGTCAAAGCTAGTTTGCGCTTTAAGGGCCGTGAGATGAGCCATCGCAACCTGGGGCGAGACGTGCTCGACCGGCTGATCAAAGAAGTGGGCGCCAACGGTATCGTGGAGTTTTCCCCCCGCATGGAGGGAAACACCATGCATGCGATCCTGGCGCCGCTGAAGAAAGAGCCGCCGGCAAAGGCTCCGAAGCCGCCCAAGCCACAGCAGCAGGCCGCGCCTCCGGCGCAGGCCGGGCCAACGACGACGACTCCTGGGACCTAGCTTCCCGTTGTCTCGTTTTTTGGTTTCAGGCACCCGCCGAAAGGCGGGTGTTTTGGCGTACGGGCAGTACTTTGATATACTTACAGGACGTGCTCAGCACGTTTTCCTTTCTGGGGCGGGATGGTTATCTCCTGCTCCGGTCCGTCCCGGCGGTCCCGCCAAAGACGGCAAGAAAAGACGAAGGACGAGATGGCTTATAAGTTGAAGACCCATTCGGGCGCGAAGAAGCGCTTCCGCAAGACCGCCTCCGGCAAGGTCAAGCGGGGACACGCATTCGCGCGGCACATCCTGACCAGCAAGTCCACGAAGACCAAGCGCAAGCTGGACATCGACGGGCTGGTGAGCGTTGCCGACACCCCGAAGATCAAGAGGATGATCCCCTACTAGCAATCATTAGTATGAGGGAGGGCGCAGCCGAAAGCGGCCAGCGCTTGAACCAGCGAGTGAAGAGGTCACGGACATAATCCTTTACCTCCAGCCGCATAACAGAAACTAAAAAAGGAACTGAGATATGCCTCGCGTAAAACGTGGGAATAAGCGCCGCGAGTACCGCAAGAAGATCCTGAAGCGGGCAAGCGGCTACTTCCAGACCAAATCAAAACTCTATCAAGCAGCAGAAGAGGCCGTAGAACGCGGACTGAAGTTCGCATACATCGGCCGCAAGCAGAAGAAGCGCCAGTATCGCTCCTTGTGGATCGTGCGCATCGGCGCGGCCGCCAAATTGAACGGCATCAGCTACAGCCAGTTCATCAGCGGATTAAAAAAGGGCGGCGTCGAACTGGATCGCAAGATCCTCGCCGACATCGCTGTGAAGGACGCAGCCGCATTTAGCGTTCTGGCGTCGCAGGCGAAAGCGGCACACGCCAAAGCAGCGTAAGCCACTTTAGCCCCATACACACCGAAAGGCGTGGCTTCTATTAGAGGCCGCGCTTTTTTCATTTAATCTGTAGCGTAGTTGGTCGTTAGTCGTTAGCTGTTGGTCGTTGGCAAAAGCGAACCCATGTATACAGTCCCCCAACTCACGGATTTTTCTGCCGAAGCGCTGGAGCGCGCAGCATCGGAGTTGCTTGCTGCGCTCGAAGCGGAGTCTGCGCGCGTCAGCAATGATGCCGAATCCAAGGTCTTCCGCGATCGCTGGATGGCACGCAAGAACGGCATCCTCACGCAATTGAATGACACCTGGCTGAAAGCCGCACCGAAGGAAGCCAAGCGCGAGGTAGGCGCGCGGGTGAACGCGCTCAAAGGCCGTGCGGAAGAGGCGGTTGCGAGCGCCGAGAAGCGTGGCGCTGGCGGCGCAGCCTCGTCACGAGTGAGTGCAGAGCGCGTGGACGTTTCCCTTCCCGGCATCCGGCGCAAGATCGGGGTACAGCATCCCGTGGTGCGTACCATGGAGACTATCGTGAACGTCTTCAAGGCGATGGGATATTCGGTCGGCGAGGGCCCGGAGGTCGAGACCGATTACTACAATTTTGAGTCTCTGAATTTTCCTCCGAACCACCCCGCGCGAGACACCCAGGACACCATCTTCATCGCCGGACAGGAGCAGAAGCGGCAGCGTGACCGTCTTTTGCTGCGCACGCATACTTCCCCGGTCCAGATCCGCACCATGGAGAAGCATCCGCCACCGGTGCGCATCGTGATCCCGGGAAAGGTGCATCGCAATGACGCCGCGGACGCCTCCCATTCGCCGATGTTCCATCAGGTGGAGGGCCTCGCCGTGGACAAGAACATCACCTTCTCTGACCTGAAGGGCACGCTCGACCACGCGATGAAGGCGCTGTTCGGTTCGGCGGTGAAGACCCGTTTCTATCCCAGCTTTTTCCCATTCACCGAACCCAGCGCGGACGTGCAGATCTCCTGCTTCAAGTGCGGAGGCACGGGCCGCATCAACGCAAATGAGGTGTGCCGCTTATGCAAGACCAGTGGGTGGATCGAGCTGCTGGGTTGCGGCATGGTGGATCCCAACGTCTTCGAGTTTGTGAAGCACAACGGCTATGACCCGCAGCAGGTCACCGGCTTCGCTTTCGGCATGGGAGTGGAGCGGCTGGCGATGGCGCTCTATGACATTGATGACATCCAGCTCTTCTATTCCGGAGACGTACGCTTCCTTGAGCAATTTGCGTGAGCAGACTCAGGCTGGCGCTATGGTGCTTGATGCTCGCAAACCTGCCGGCGCTGGCGCAGGATTGCTCATTCAAAGACTTCAAGCCTGTGTTCATCGCAGACTTTGTAAAACGCAATAAGATGAAGCAACCGCTGCCGAATGCATTCTGGGCAGGTAAGAACGTGGTCTTGATCCAGGTGCACGTGCTGGTGAATGGGGATGGCGTGGTGCAGGAGACTTGTGTGGACCGCAATGACGGCCTGTCGCTGGGCTTGATCACAGCTTCCCGGGCGGCGGCCAGGAAGTGGACATTCAAGCCGCTGCGAAAGCGGAAGCCGGTGTTTCAGGCGCCGTACGTTTTGAGCGCCATCGCATTCCGCTATGTGCCTCATCAGGAAAGATAAAAGGAAAACGCTGGAAGTACGATGAAGATCTCACCAAAATGGCTGCGCGAATTCGTTGATCTGCCTGCCGCTGACCGCGCGCTTGCGGATGACCTTACGCTGGCGGGGATCGCGGTGGAAAGCATCTCTGAACGCGGCGGGGCGACCGTGTATGAGATGGAGATCACCACCAACCGCGTGGATGCGATGAACCACTACGGAGTGGCGCGCGAGTGCTCCGCCATTGATGACAAGGAACTGGCGCCGCTCGCACCGAAGGTGAAAGAGAGCGTTGCGGCTGATTTCTCCATTGAGATCGCGAATGCGGGGTTATGCGCCCGTTACACCGCGCGGGCGATCCATAAGGTGAAGATCGGCGCATCGCCGGCGAAGATCCAGCAGCGTTTTGCGGAACTGGAGCAGAAGCCGATCAACAATGCCGCTGACGCCACCAACCACACTTTGCTCGAGATGGGGCATCCCACCCACGCATTCGACCTGGACAAGCTCGAAGGCAGGAAGATGATTGTGCGCCTGGCAAAGCCGGGTGAAACACTCAAAACGCTGGACGGCGTGGACCGCAAGCTGCATCCCGAAGATCTGGTGATCGCCGATGCGGTGAAGCCGGTGGCGCTTGCCGGTGTGATGGGTGGCTTTGACTCCATGATCACAGAGGCGACAAAGAACATTCTGATCGAGTCCGCATGGTTTGATCCCAGCTCCATCCGGCGCACTGCACGGCGCCACGCGATGCACACTGACGCGTCGCACCGCTTTGAGCGCGGTGCGGATTGGGCGGCTTGTCCAGTGGCGTGTGCGCGAGTGGCTGAGTTGATGGTGGAATCGTGCGGCGGCGATGTGTCCGAGGAGATCGATACCATCGCCCGCCCGGTGGGGCATCCAGCAATCACATTGCGAGCGCGTGAAGCCACCCGCGTGTTGGGCAAGGATATCTCCGTTGGCGAGATCCAGCGCATCCTGGGGCGGCTTGGCTTTGCGCTGCAAGCCACCGGCGTGGGGGCGTGGAAGGTGCAGATCCCCACCTGGCGGCTGGATGTGGAAAGAGAGATCGATCTCATTGAGGAGATCGCGCGCATCCACGGCTTCAATCGATTTCCGGACACGCTCCCTGCATACGCCGGCGGGGTGGTGGAGCTGCCACAAGCGCGGGCTCTGGCACAGGTTTGCAGCACGTTGCTGGCGCTCGGCTACAACGAGGCGCTCTCACTCACGTTTGTCGCCAAGGAAGAGTCACAACAATTTTCGGCGAACGCGCCGGTGCTGATCGCCAATCCGTTGAGCGAAGAGGCGGGCAGCATGCGCACCTCTCTGGCGCCGGGGATGCTGGCGATGCTTGTGAACAACCAGTTCCGCGGAAACAAGGATGTCCGTCTGTTTGAGACGGGGCACGTCTTTGCATTGCAGGGCGAGGCAAGTGATGAACGCCTCGCATTGTGTATGGGAGCCTACGGCAACGCGGATGAGGCGAGCATTTATGGAGGGCTGCCGCGGCTATTTTTTGAACTCAAAGGCGACGTGGAGACGCTGCTGGGATTATTCGATCCCCAGTCACTCACCTTCGAGCCGGACGCCGACGCTCCGTATTACCATCCCGGGCGCAGCGCTCGCGCGCTCTTGGCTGGAAAAATCATTGCGCGCTTTGGGCAGTTGCATCCTGAAGCCGCCCACGCGCGAAAGATCAAGCAGGACGTTTATCTGGTGGAGATCGCGCTTGACCGCCTGCTGGAGATGCCGCTGCATTCCCCGCGTTACAAAAAGCTTTCACGCTTCCCCGCCGTGGAGCGGGACTTTTCATTCGTCTTCGGGGATTCGGTCAGCTTCGAAAAGATCCGCGAAGCCGTTCAATCCTTAAAGGTTCCCGAACTCCAGCAGGTTGAGGCCGTGGAAGTCTTCCGCGACGGCAATGTTCCGGCAGGAAAGTACTCCACGCTGGTGCGGGTGACCTTCCAATCGCTCGACCGCACGCTGCGCGAGGAAGAGATTGCCGCGTGGACACAGCGGATCGTGGAAGCGCTGAAGAAGGTGGGCGGGGTGCAGCGGGCGTGATCGGTCATTTCCCACGTTAGCCTCGCGATGCTCGGCGGAACGTGGGGCACCAGCTTGATTTGTCAGTGGCCCACGTTAGCCTCGCGATGCTCGACGGAACGTGGGGCACCAGCTTGATTTGTCAGTGGCCCACGTTAGCCTCGCGATGCTCGGCGGAACGTAGGGCACCAAGCTAAGCGCAAGGAGTAAAATCCGGTGCACCCACTCCGCTGAGGTGCAGCCATGCATGTATCCCGCCGCCAGTTCTTCCGCCACTCCGCCTTGTCCGCCACTGCGGCAGCTCTCGCCGCTGCGATCCCTGAATCACTGCTTGCGCTAGAGCCGCAGCGCGGCGCTGCACTGGCTGCCCCCGGCGCGCCCATCCTGCTCAACAGCAATGAGAACCCTTACGGAGCGTTTCCCAGCGTGAAGCAGGCGATGATCGAAAGCCTTGCCGTTGCCAACCGCTATCCCGACTATGAATTCGACGCGCTTCTGGGGGGCTTGGCGAAGCTGCACAACTGCAAGGTGGAAGAGGTGGCGCTGGGGTGTGGCTCGAACGATCTGCTGCGCATGTCGATTGAAGCTTTCTGCACGCGGAAGAAACGGCTGGTGACCGCCTCCCCTACGTTTGAGGCGCTCTCCATCTATGGCAATCGCAAGGGAGTGGAGACCGTCACGGTGCCGCTTCGCACCGGCGATCACGCGCACGATCTAGATGCGATGCGGCGAGCCGCGCAAAATGCGGACCTGGTCTATATCTGCAATCCCAATAATCCAACGGCGACTATCACGCCGCGGGCGGAGATCCAGGAGTTCATCGCCAAGCTGCCGAGCGAGACATATTTGCTGATCGACGAGGCGTATCACCACTTTGTGGATTCGCCGGATTACAAATCGTATGCAGACAATCGCACCGACAACCCGCGGGTGTACGTGCTGCGGACGTTCTCGAAGATCTACGGCATCGCCGGATTGCGGGTGGGATATGCGGTGGGACAAAAGAGCGCGATCGACCAGCTCAGTTCGTACTATGTTTTTGACAATCCGAATTGCGTGGGCGCGCGCGCTGCCACGGCCGCGCTCAAAGATAACGCCGCGCTATTGGAGATGGAGCGCAGGATGAAAGGCGATCGCGAACGATTTATCGTGGAGGCAAAAAAGCGCAGGCTGGCGACCATGCCTTCGCAGGCGAACTTCGTGATGCTGGAGACCGGCAAGCCCATCCAGACGGTCATCGAGCACTTCAAGAGGAATAACGTGATGATCGGACGGCCTTTTCCTCCGTATGACACCCATGCGCGGATCTCATTGGGAGCACCGGCGGAGATGCAGCGCTTCTGGCAGGTGTGGGACGGGTTCAGTGCTTAGCAGTTAGCATTTAGCATTTAGCAGTTAGCTGCAGGAGTCTGGTTTTGACCGGCTGAAATCAGAGCTATCGAATAGAAAGAGTCTTTGGGGGAACCGCATTACGTTTTCGGATGGAAGTTAGTTTTTCGGAGTTTCCAGCGAGTTGAACCCTAAATGCTAAGTGCTAAATGCTAAGTACTAGATGCTTCCTAATTATCCACAGCCTTGCTTAGCCGCTAGTCCGCTATACTTCGCTTGAGTCTTCACAAAAATTCCATCAAGGAAGAGCTGTATCCATGCCAGTGAATGCTGTTGAGCAGGAAGCCGCATCCGCCACCGGAGAATTCCAGTCGCTAGAAGAGAAGATCTACCGCACCATCGAACTGCTGAAGAACGCGCGCGAAGCCAAGGCGCATGCGGAGCGTGACGCTAACCGCCTGCGCACTCAGCTTGAGGAACGCGTAGAAGAGACCGAGCAGATGCGCGGCGAACTCATCACCCTGCGCAAGGAGCGCGAGGAGGTCCGCAGCCGCGTGGAAAAGCTGCTCAAACAGATCGACGCGATCGCCAGCGCGGAAGCCTAGTAGTCACTTGCAGTGTCCTGATTCCCTATTGACCCGGCGGGAATCTAGGGGATAATCCGAGATAATCTCTTTTTCAGGAGCACCGGTGAGCAAAACAACAACCGCCCCGCAAAGCGTCCGCGTGGAGATCTATGACCAGTCGTACCATCTGCGCGGCACGGACCCGGAGTACATCACCAAACTGGGAGAGATGGTGGACAACAAGATGCGCTTGATCGCGCAGCAGACGCAGACCATCGATTCCTTGCGCCTGGCGGTGCTGGCGGCGGTGAATCTGGCGGATGAATACATGTTGTTGCGCAAGAAATACGAGGCCCTCTCCGGGGATTACATGAAGAACGCTGACCGATTGCTGGGCGCGCTGGATGAGGTCCTGGAAGAGCCGCGCAAGACCGGTTGAGCCATCTTCAAGGCACAAGTTGGCCCGCATTTTTTATTGCACATTTTGAATCTTCCATAAAAAGCCAGTGCTAGGGTGAGAATTTGCATGGTTCGTCTTGCCAACTGCAACCGGCTTCACTAATATCGGTCTTGCAACCGGCCTGCAAAGCAGGTGCAACGGTTACCGTTTTTTGAACCAATATTCAAAAAACGGGGACTCTACTCGACATATAGCTTGGTGTGCAAGGTTCCCCCAGTAGGGAAATGCCTAAAGAGCTTCGGAGGGTTCCCACCTGTCTGAGACAGGTTCAAAAGCGGCCCTGAGCACGGCCCCGTGGGCCGGGATTGCATTTGCGCTACACTTCTAAGTAGCGTGTTCCCTCGCCTCTTCCACATCGGAAATTTCTCTCTCCCCACCTATGGCGCCCTGGCAGCGGTAGGTCTCATCGTGGGACTGCTGATCAATGTGCGCCTTGCCAAACGCGATGGCATCGATGAAGAGCGCGCCTGGAACCTTGGCCTGGTAGCCATCTTTTCCGCCCTTGTGGGCGCAAAGCTTCTGCTGATCATCAATGACCTCAGCTTCTACGCCGAGCATCCCCGGGTCTTGCTCTCATTCTCAGCGCTGCAGGCAGCGGGCGTGTGGTATGGCGGGCTTTTGGGCGCGATCATCGCCAGCGTGATCTATATGCGGGTGCACCAAATGCCGGTGCTGCGCGTCTGTGACTCATTTATCGTCGGCGTCGCCTTCGGCCACGGCATTGGCAGGCTGGGATGCTTCGCCGCGGGATGCTGCTACGGCCGCCCGACGAATGTTCCCTGGGGGGTGACCTTCACCAACCCGCTCGCCAGCCGGCTTGTGGGCACACCGCTGAACGTAAAGCTCCATCCCACGCAGCTCTATGAATTCGCGGCTGAGATGGCAATCTTCTTTCTATTGCTCTGGCTGTGGAAGCGGAAGAGCTTCGATGGTCAGGTGATTGGGAGCTATTTTTTCCTCTACGGGATCGTGCGCTACTTCTCAGAGTTTTATCGCGACGATCCCGAGCGTGGCTCCATGTTCCACGGCGCCATCACCGGAACACAGTTCATCTCCATCTGCCTGGTGATCGCCGGCGGAGTGCTGTGGATGCGCAGAACGCGCGCGCGGGAATTGGCGCATGCGTAAAGACTTTCATCCCACCTCCGAGCACCTGAACCAGCGCTTGGACCAGTATCTCGTCTCCCAGATCGAGGACATCAGCCGCTCGCGTGTCCAACTACTGATCGAGCAGGGCAAGGTACTGGTCAACGACAAGGCGGCGAAGGCATCCTACCGCTTAGAAGGTGGAGAGACGATCACGGTAACCGGGCCGGTCCAGCCTCCACCGCTCAAAGCCACCGCTGAAGATATTCGGCTGGACATCCTCTATGAAGATGAGTCGCTCGCCGTGGTGAACAAACCGGCAGGGATGACGGTCCATGCGGGCGCCAGCACTCCCGGCGACGATGAACAGGAGGACCCGCGCTCGCGCGGCACGCTGGTGAATGCGCTGCTCTTCCACTTCAAGAAGCTCTCAAAGGTAGGCGGTGAACTGCGTCCTGGGATCGTGCATCGGCTGGACAAGGACACCAGCGGGATCATCCTGGTGGCCAAGAGCGATTCCGCCCATGCAAAATTGGCGGAGCAATTCTCCAGCCGCCAGGTACGCAAGAAATATGTTGCGCTGGTGCATGGCTGGCCCAAGGAAGATAAGGGGACCATCAATGATCCGATCGGGCGTGATTCCGTGCGCCGCAATCGCATGAGCATCCGCGCCCGGGAATCGCGCGACGCCTTGACGCATTTCACCGTCCGCGACCGCATTCGCAGCATCTACGGAAAGTTCGCCCTGCTGGATGTCACCATCGAGACCGGGCGCACCCATCAGATCCGCGTGCATCTGGCGTCCCTCGGGCATCCCGTGGTGGGCGACACGCTGTACAGCGCTCCGGAGATGATCGAGCCGCAGCAACTCGGCGCCTTCCGCGCGCACAAAGCCAGCACCAAATCCACTCGCGACCGCGCCAGCATGGACCTGGCGCGAGAGCTGACCGAGCAACACATGGGGACAGTAAAGCCGGCGACAAAGCGGCCTGGCAAGAAAGCAAAAACCGAACCAGCGAAAGTTCCGGGAAGCGCCCTGGCGAGCGCCGCACCCATCCGGCTGCCGCGCAATTTCCTGCACGCCGCTGCCATCCAGTTCCAGCACCCGCGCGCGAAAAAGGACATGTCCTTTGAGCAACCGCTTCCGGCGGAGTTGCAAGAGTTTCTTTTCAAGCTGAGAAGCGGAATATAATAGAGATTCCCATGAAATCAGGCTGGTTCTATCCCTGTCTGCTGGCGGCAGCGTCGGCGGTGTGCGGAGCGCAAAGCGCGCCGCTTGCCACACAGAATTCCGCGCAAAGCAGCTCACCGCAGGGCAGCTCAACACAAAGCAGCTCACCGCAGGGCAGCGTTGCGCAAAGCCATGAGCTTCCTTCGGCTCCTTCCGAACTGGTTCACCCTCCAGCACCCGCGCCGGTGCCTAAGCAATCACCAGCGGCACAGCCCCAGACGCAGCAGGTGCCGGTCACGGACCCGGCCGGAATCGTGCTGCCGCCTGATTCCGTGACTGAGGCGGAGCAGAAAAAACAGGGTGCCACCCCGGTGGGCCAGCAACCTGCCGGGAATCCCGCGGATTACACCTTTGTGAAGCCGGTGGACGAAGTGAATGTGGTCTTCACCGTCACAGACAAGCACGGCCGCTTCATCCGCAATCTAAAGAAAGAGGACTTCAACGTCCTGGACGACAAAAAGCCGGCGATCGCCATCCGCTCCTTCCGGGCGGAGACCGATCTTCCCCTGCGAGTGGGGCTGCTGATCGATGCCAGCAATTCCATCCGCGACCGCTTCAAATTCGAACAGGATTCGGCGATCGAATTTTTGAACCAGATCATTCGCCCGCGCGCGGATCTGGCATTCGTCATCGGCTTTGATTCCTCGCCCGAGGTCACGCAGGATTTCACCAGCAGCACCGAGCGGCTTTCGAACGGGGTGCGGATGCTGCGCCCCGGCGGCGGAACCGCGCTCTTTGACGCGCTTTTTTATGCCTGCCGAGACAAGCTGCAGAAATATAAAGACAATTCTCCCTCACGCCGCGCCATCATCCTGCTTTCCGATGGCGATGACAATCAGAGCCGCGTGACGCGGGAAGAAGCCATTGAGATGGCACAACGCGCTGAAGTGATCATCTATGCCATCAGCACCAACCTGGCGCCGAATGCCGACCGCGGAGATAAGGTGCTGGAACGCATTGCCGACGCCACCGGGGGCAGGGCCTTCTTCCCTTTTAAGATCCAGGATGTGGCAAACGCCTTCGTTGAGATCAAGGATGAGCTGCGCAGCCAGTACTCGATCGCCTACAAGCCGTCGGATTTCTCCGCCGACGGCCGCTATCGCTCGATCGATATCGACGTTCCCGCAAAGAAATACCGGGTGCGCGCCCGCAAAGGCTACTACGCGCCCAAGCAGGCGAATGCAAAGGTAAGCAACGTCCCGCCTGGTAAATAACAGTAGCTAAGATCGTCTCCTTTATCGCCCGCGTATCACTGCTTCGGAGCGTAATACCCTTTTCGCGCCTGCACCTTGCCTTGCTTGGCCTTGATCTCAAGCTTGCGAAAGCTGCCATCGCGTGCTGAATTCAGAGGGCTAAAGCCCAAGCTGTATTGGCTGCGCAATTCATTCGCGATCTGGGTGAACGCGTCGCGCAATTTCTCCGGACGATTGCCCACTTCGATCAGGCGCCCTCCGGTCTCTTCAGACAGTTTCTTCATCTCGCGATCGCCGCCAAAGCCACCCATGCCATAAAAACCGCGGTCCGCGATCAATATCACATAACAAATACTGTCCGCCTTCTGCGCCGCTTCGATCGCTTCATTGATCGTCTCCTGGCTTCCCTGGTCCACGCCATCTGTAAGGATGATCATGGCTTTGCGTCCGGCTTCATGCCGAAGCTTCTCATCGGCGGCGAGGAAGATCGCATCGTATAGCAACGTCCCTTTCGGACGGCTCACCGGGACCGGTCCCTGCCCGATGCCGGGGATCCCGCTGCTGCCTCCGCCTACGTTGATGCGGACCTTCTCCAACCCGCTCCGCAGGTCGCCGATCGAATTCGTGAGGTCCTTCAGCTCTTCCACGTTCACATCAAAGCTGATGAGGAATGCAAGATCCTTCTCCCGCAGTACTTGCTGCAGGAATGAGATACCCACCTCCTGCTCCATGCGCAGCACCTGCTGCTGGCTGCCGCTGGAGTCGATCAGCATGCCGAGGGTGAGCGGCAGGTTTGCCTCTGCGGCGAAATATTTGATGTTTTGCTTTTTTCCGTCCTCGTAAAGCTCGAAATCATCCTTTTTCAAGTCTGGGATGAGCGCTCCGTGCTTGTCCTTCACGTTAAAAAGAATGTTGACCACATTGACATCGACTTTGAAGGTATCGGTACCCTGATCGTCTTTGCGGCTTTTGGCTTGGCCAAATGCGGCAGGCAGAAATGCCGCGCTGAGGAGAAGGGTGGCAATGGTCCTTCGGGATGATGCCATAAAGCTGATTTCCATAGGGGGACTCAGTGTTTGGTAGTCTTAGGTACATCTTATTAGACGATGTTCCGAAACACCGGGATACAAGTGTTGTTTCTGTATTGTCAGGAGATTTATGCCGATGAAAGCCGTGTTTGCGATGATGCTGGCCGCGGGAATGCCACTTTCCGCCCAGCAGGGACAAACGGTGCCCGACGCTCCCTCCGCCGTTAAGCCGCAAGCTCCCCCTTTCCCTGCAAGCACCCGCCCTGCCCCGCAATCCCAGCCGGAGAAGCAGGAGCCCGCGCCTGAAGAAGCGGCACCCGCGCTGCCTCCACCGCCATCCATGACTGTGAATACCGTTCCCCGAGGTAGATCAAAGGGCGCAGACGATAACGGTTATGACAGCTACAAGATCAATGTGAACGTGAACTTTGTGACCGTGCCGGTCACCGTAAAAGACGGCGACAGCCGCCTGGTGGAGGGCCTGTTGCGGCGCGATTTCTCCGTCTATGAAGACGGCGTTCCCCAACCCATCACCTTCTTTACCAGTGATCCTTTTCCTCTTTCGGCGGCGGTGGTGATCGATCAGGCGATGTCTGATACCGCCATGAAAAAAGTTAATTCCTCACTACCCAACATCGCTTCTGCGTTCAGCCCATACGATGAGGTGGCGCTTTATACCTATTCCACCAATGTGAGCAGGATCTCAGATTTCAATTCCATGGGAGAGCAGTTCTCCGCTGCCTTGAAACGCTCTAAGCGTGAGGGGCGCACCGGCGGCGTACCCATCGTCTCTGGCCCCATGGCGACGGGCCCTACGGTGAACGGCAGGCCGCTCGATCCCGGCACTCCGCACGTGAATGTGGTGGAGAAGGAAGCCCACGCCATGAACGATGCCATCTTGCGCGCCGCGCTGGACCTAAGCCGCCGCCCCAAGGCACGCCGCAAGATCATCTTCCTCATCAGCGATGGCACCGAAGATGGCAGCAGCGCCAGCTATGCGGAAGTCATGAAAGTGCTGCTCAGCAATGAAGTATCGGTCTATGCCATCGGGGTGGATGCGGCTGGGATCCCACTGTATGACAAGCTTTCTCAGGTACATCTGCCTGGGTTGGGATATGGCAACATCCTGCCAAAATACGTATCTGCAACGGGAGGCGAATATTTCGCGGAATTCACCCGCCAGGCGATCGAGAAGGCGTACTCCCGGGTCACAGAAGTCGCCCGCAACCAGTACACTCTCGGCTACACCACGCGCGCCACCGCCGCCGTCAATTACCGGACGGTTGAGGTCAGGGTCCACCGGCCAGGCCTGAGGGTGTTCGCAAAGGACGGCTATTATCCGCTGCCTCGGCCCATCGACGGCGCAAAAACGGCAAGGCCGGATGGGGAAAAGAAATAGTTCCCATACCTTCGTGTGAAACCACGGCACCTGACTTCCCGTAGAATGAGTGACGGTTTAATCGCTGTGATATAAAACAGGAACCCGGCAGGACAGTAATGGAATCCCCTCGCGCCTGATGGCAGCGCGCGAATTCACCGAGGAAATTCTTTGAGTTTCATCAACTTCGCGGCCCGTGAGATCAATTGCAAGATTGTGTATTACGGCGCCGGCCTGGGCGGCAAGACCACCAACCTGCAATTTATCTTCGATAAGACCTCAGAGAAGCAGAAAGGCAAGATGATCTCGCTTGCCACGGAGACCGACCGTACCCTGTTCTTCGATTTCCTGCCTCTCGACCTGGGCACGGTGCGCGGATTTAAGACCCGGTTCCACCTCTATACCGTCCCTGGACAAGTGTTTTATGACGCCAGCCGCAAGCTCATCCTGCGTGGCGTGGATGGCGTGGTCTTCGTCGCCGACTCGCAGGAAGAGCGCATGGACGCCAACCTGGAAGCGCTGGACAACCTGCAGGACAACCTGAAAGAGCACAATTACGACCTGACCAAAATGCCGTACGTGCTGCAGCTCAACAAGCGCGATCTGCCCAATGTGCTTCCCGTAGATACCTTGAAGAAGGAATTGGATAAAAAAGGGGAGCCGGTGTTCGAGGCGGTCGCATTCAACGGCACTGGAGTCTTTGAGACCCTGAAGGAAGTAGCTCGGCAGGTGTTGGCGGAATTGAAAAAGGGCTGATGGTCAGTAAGACCAGCAACCCTTCTAAATGCTATCCGATAAGGAATCAGGAACCGCGAACCACAAAATACCAGGCGCTGAAGACGCTTGTGTACACCGTGAGCGCGCATCCCACCGCATAAATCTTCTTGTGAAGCCTGGACGAGGGGTTAGCCACTCCCGCGCCAACGAAGACTGGAAAATCCGCGGGATCGAGCATCGCATCCTGCGTCTTATCGCTCTCCTGCGCAGCCTGTTGGCGGGGTGACGGGGCGGTTCTATTCCAATTGGCAATTTCGCCTCGCCCAGGTCCGCGTCGCCCAGGTCCGCCTCGCCCAGATCCGTTTTGCCCAGGAAAAATTCCATGCAAAGGCTCAAATTGAAGATTGGCTGAAATCCTTGGCGGGGAGTACTCGATTGGCTCTTCCATGCCTATAGTTTTGCAATCGCATAACCAAAGTTTTGGCTTTCCAAAAAAATCAATGCGCGTTGCAATCTCAGCCGGTTAGCGGAATCTTGGCGTTGCCGAAGGCCATCTTTTCCGTCCGACCAGTTCCAAAACGGAAAATGTGGCCCTAAATGGAAATGAAAAAGGGAGGCTTGTAAGCCTCCCTTTTCGTTGGATTGTTTTTGAATTACGGAGCGGTTGGGCTCGCATTGGAACTTGTTACAGCCACCGCGGAGGCGATTGCTGCTGCTAGCACGGCTCCGAGTCCGGCTACGATTCCAGCCGAGTTGCTGACACCGGCTCCTGCGCCTGCGCCTGCGCCAGATCCTGTAACGACTGCGCCGGCACCACACTTGCGGTTTTTTCTATCTTCATCAGAGCATTTATCGCACTTGCCGGCCTTTTTATCGTCGTCAGAGCATTTCTCGCACTTGCCGGCCTTTTGGTCTTCGTCCGAGCACTGCGTGGAAGCGGGCGTGGTCTCGGTCGCTGGCTGTTGCGGATCCTGGTTACGTGCCATCAAAGGCAGTTCCATGGACTTCCCAGCATCGAGCGAGAAGTTCTTGGCGCCGTTGGTGATGGATACGCGACCCTCAAGCGATGCCACTTGAACGGTATTCCCGCTCTGGGCGACGCGATAACGGGCTGCATTTCCGGCGGGCGTGATGGTCATGCCGCCCACGTGAGCGCTCATGCCCTGCGTGGTCTTGATGGCTGCGGAGCCGGAAGAGATGCTGACCGAACCATTGCCAAATACCACCGAGGAGTTGCCGGGAACAAGAATCGATGAGCCATTGTTGGCTACGGTCACCGCCGAATCAGACTTTGTCTGAATCACGTCGCCGTTGAAAACAGCTTCTGAGCGGATGACGGCGCTGCCGTTCACGCTCACGTTTCCAGTCGCATACAACATTGCACTCGGCGCTTCTGCGGCGAATGCAGCCGTAGCAGTGAGAGTCATTGCTCCCAACAAAAAGGACATCCAGTTTTTTGCCATGTTCAATACCACTCCAGCACCCACAAAGATTTGGATAAGACCCAGCAAGACTATATGTGCCAGCAGCATGCGTCAACTTAAATTACTGAAAATAATGGCTCAAACTGTGCAAATAATTGGTTACCCGGGTAATCACCTGAGACTTTATACCGTGGGGGCAACGTTCCCGGTTGCGGGGGCCATTTCCTGTGGCTGGGGAACCAGCCGAGGGCTATTCAGCACCCCATTATTCACGCAAAAAAGCGCCAGTTCCAACCGGTCTGCCACGCCCAGTTTGTCATAGATCTTGCGCAGATAGTTCTTGACTACCTGTTCGGTGGTGCCCACCACATTAGCCACATCCTTGTTTCGCATTCCCTGGGTGACCAGAGAGATGATCCGGAATTCTTTTTCTGAAAGTTTGGCTTTGGTGCGGGGGGTGATCGCTGGTGAGGACTGCGCGCGATACGCTTCAAGCACCCAGTTCACGCCGCGTTTATCCAGCCAAGTCTCGCCTTCAGCCACTTTGCGCACGCATTTCACCAGCAGAGCCGGTGAGATGGAGCGCGATACGATGCCGCGGACTCCGGCGCGGAACAATGCCACGGTATCCTCGCGCTCCGCCCTGTCAGTGACCACCACCAGGTTGCTGCCAGGCGACCGCTTGAGCAACTCGGCGATCGCTTCTTCCGTTGAGGGGTTCATGGCTGACTCGAACAGGATCACGTTCGGATTGAACTTACCCGCCGCCGAAAGCGCCTGTTCCATGTTCTCCGCTTGCGCCACTACGCGGATCTCATCCTCAAGCGCGAATATCTTGCGGATCCCGACCCGATAGATCGATTGGCTGTCTGCCACCACCACCTTGATAGCGCGTGCTTCCGCTACCTGCAGAGCTTCCGGTTTTAAGACTGAAGTCGCCATGCTATCTGCCTCGCCCAACCGCCGTCCTTTCAAAACGGTATTCGTCAATGATCGCGGCTACCGCCCTGCGGCCATCTTCTTCTGTAGAACGGATCACCCGTCCCACGCAATGGATCCTCACGTCCGCGGGAGTGCCCAGCACGTTTGCCGGCATGGCGATGCTGAACGATATCTCAGACCCTATCGCCACATGTGCGTCCATCAGGAAGAGCACGCCGCCCGAGGAGATGTCCTGCGTCTCCGCCTCGTGATGGTGCGTGTCACCACGCACCGCGAGCGGAAGCTTGATGGGAAACCGGGTCGAACTGCGAAGCTCTTGCATGCCCACTCCTCGTTTGAGGTAGGGCGAAAGTAACACTCGCGCGAAGCGGGTGAAAGATTACTTTCGTGCGCCGCACATTACCATGGTGCGGGAACGCTACCACTAAAGTGGTACTCCGCCGGCGACCGGACTAGAACTTAGTGACTGAAGAGAAGTGGAAATCCTTTACCTTGAGGGCGGGAACCACCATGTCAAAGGCCTCTTCTCCGCTGGCGCGGACGGGAGTGCCCATGGCCAGGATATTTTGCAGCATCTCCACCAGGCTTTGATTGAAACGGAAGTTGCGGATCCCGTGCTTCAGCTTTCCATCCTCGATCAGGAAAGTGCCGTCGCGGGTCATCCCGGTCAGCACCTTCTGGTAGGGCTCTACTTCGCGGATGTACCAGCAACGCGTCACCAGGATCCCGCGATCGGTCTCCGCGATCATCTGCTCCACCGTCTTTGACTGCCCTGCCGGCGGCCCGGCAAAGACGATGTTCATGGGCATATCGCCCAGATCGTTCGGTAATGAAAAACCATGGCCGGTGGGGCGCGCCGCTCCTAATCTCTTCACCAGATCGGACTTTGTGACCCGCTCTGCCGCGGAACGCGAGTACACCAGGTTTTTAATCACACCCTTCTCCACCAGCGGCACCCGTTGCTTGGGCACGCCTTCACCGTCGAACGCTTGCCCCGCCTGCAAGGGATGATAGGCATCATCGGTGATGGTCACCATCTCAGAGAAGAGCCTTTGTCCCATGCGGTCATTCAAGAACGAGCGCTCGTCGATCACCGATTGCGCCCCGAAATCCTGGAACATGAAGCCCACCAGGTCCAGCACCGCCGAGGGTTCAAGGATCACCGTGTACTTGCCCGGCGGAAGCTCCTGGGGATCGGCTGAATCCAGCGCCTTGCGCACCGCGATCTCTGCCATGCGCACCGGATCAAGCGCGCGCACATCGGGTGAATTCGCCTTCTGCCACCCGGAAGATCTTGTCGCATCCGAGAGCATGGTGATGGAAACTTCCGCCAATGTCTGGCGATGGGAGCGAGCAACGCCATTCGAATTGAAGATGGCTTCAAACGATTCGCTCGAGGAGTAGATCCCCGCCGCCACCACTTTGTTGCGCTTGGCAACATCCACGATCTCGCCCACGGTGTTTGCGCGATCTTCCGGCATTAGTACAGCGGTCTCCGCGAAATGTCGGCTGGGCCCGCTCTCAAACTCCCCTTCCGCAGACGCCATGGGCAACATGTCAGGATCGGATTCCTGCACGCGAGTGAGCCTTTCGGCTGCTTCCAACGTGCGTCGCAGGCTCTCGTCATCGGTCTTGTTGGTTGTGGCGCGCGCCGTCTTGCCGTCAAAAGCTGTCCGGATCGAAATACTCACCCCGGAGTCAGAGACGTTCTGGTGGATCCCGTTGTTGGCAAAACGGGTGAGCGAGAAGTCGGCGGAGGAGATGGTGACTTCCACGTCGTGCGCGGTGTGGCGGCGTATTGTCTCGAAGATGCGAGCGGCGGTGTCTTTAAGCATTTAGCACTTAGCACTTAGCATTTAGTGTTCATCCAGATGGTGCGTGAAGCGAAAACCTAAAGAACAGCGTTTTAAAAAATCAGCCAAAATGTTTCTGAACTCGGGCATTTAGCACTTAAACCCTTAGCCCTTAGCACTTAGCATTTAGCATTTAGCATTTAGTGGTCACCCGCGAGGTACGTGTTGTGATCTGTTCGTCCAGTGATGTAGCTCTGCATGACGAAAATGTTCACTGAGCGAGGTACTAACCTGTAATCGACTTCGTTTAGCGAGTTATTGCCAAGGAACAAAAATTTTCACCAGCGAGGTACTTCGTGAGGACAAACAAAATCGACATGCGACTGCTTCTAAATTCCTGACTTTCCCGCAGCCGCCGTTTTTATCCGTTCGCCATCCACTTTTGTGATCAAGGCCGCGAGCATTCTTTTCAGATCCAAAGTCCGGGAGTTTAGATCTACATACTGATCGTCGTTCAAAAATCCGAGATCCCGCGACAGCAACAAGTGATACTCCACCTCACTGACTGATCCTGCTGCGATCTGCAGGAACCGATGGAACTCGCCGTTTCCGCGCCTGCCCGCACCTTCTGCGATATTCGCCCCGACCGCTGCCGCTGCTCTTCTTAATTGTGAAGTGAGCCCGAACTTCTCTTCCGATGGAAATTTGGCGGTCACTCGATAACAGTCCAAAGTGATCTGATGTGCCAGATGCCAGACTTTCAAATCACGAAAATCCTTCATGGCTCCTCCTTCGCTACACCAATAACAGTGGAAACTAAATGCTAAGTGCTAAATGCTAGCTGCCAACGTCCCCTCAAGCACTAAACACCTTTACCTTCCTAAACCTCGCCGGCGACGCCCCATGACCGGTGCCCATGGTCTGCATCGGCTGCGCCTTGCCGCAGTTCGGTGTTCCCCACAGCGTCCATTCATCTCGGCTGCAGATCGCATCCATCGAATTCCAGAACTCCGTCGTGATCCCGGAATACGATGCGTTCTTAAGCATCCGTCCCAACTTGCCACCTTTGATCTCCCATGCGATCTCGCAACCGAACTGGAAGTTGTAGCGCTTATCGTCGATCGACCATGACCGATTCGTCTGCATGTATATCCCGTCGTCGGTGTCGGCAATCAGGTCAGCAAAGCTCATCGGCTTTTCGCCCGGTAGGATCGAGATGTTCGTCATGCGAATAATGGGAATGCGATTCCAGCTTTCTGCGCGCATGGTGCCGTTCGAGCGCTGGTCGCCGACCATCGTAGCCGTTTCGCGCGACGTCAGATATCCCGTGAACTCACCATCGCGGATGATGGGCGTCGATTGCGCCGCCACGCCTTCATCGTCATAAGCAAAGGTGCCCAAGCCAGGGCCGTGATCGAGCGTGGCATCGGCCACCACGTTCACCAACTCACTTCCGTAGCGCAGGTTGCGCAGCTTTTCCAACGTAAGAAAAGATGTTCCCGCAAAATTCGCTTCCATCCCCAGCACCCGGTCCAGCTCGATGGGGTGGCCGATAGACTCATGGATCTGCAAGCCCAATTGCGAGGAATCCAGCACCAACGTTCTTTCGCCCGTCGGACACTCATCCGCCTGGTGCAACGCAACGCATTCTTCCGCCACCCGCTTAGCGTTGCCCAGCAGATCGAGCTCCGCCACCAGCTCATATCCTTTGTTCTGATGTTGCCCGCCAAATGAATTTGGGAACGACCGCTTCTGGATCTCCGTTCCTTTGAACGAATAGCAATCGAAGCCCGCGCCGGTGATGTAACGGGTCTGATGGATCTCAGATCCTTCGCTCGAGAAATACCACTGCTCGTATTTGCGGAATTGCAGATTGGTCTCAGCCAGCGTGATGCCTTCCACGCTGCGCAGCGCCTCATCCAGCTTGAACAGCAATTCCAGATTTTCTTCGATCGAAATGGTGAAGGGATCGATCTGGTACGGCATCGTCCAATCGATGACCGCCGCCGGCTCCGGCGCCAGTCGCAATGGCTGCCACTTCACGCGCGCCGAGGCTTTGGCAATGCTCACCGCCTTCGCCGCGGTGCGCTCTACAGATTCGCGTGAGAGATCGTCGGTGGCGGCGAATCCCCAAGCGCCTTCGGCGATCACTCGCACGCCGATGCCGAGAGATTCCGAATCCCCGGCGTGCGAGACTTTTCCGTTCTTGGTGGCAAGTGCGCGTTGGCGCTCGTCGACGATGCGGACGTCACAATAAGAAGCGCCGCGTTGCGCGGCGGTGTCGAGTGCCCAGGATGCGATCCCCTTCATCGGCATAGGAAGGAGATATTAAACGACTTCAGCAGTTTGCGTATCTACGCAGCCACCGCTTTTGCGGGTTGGTAGTTGTTCAATATCTCGATCAACAGGACCAGGTGCTCCGGCTTCAGTGATCTGCAACAACCACTCGCGTAGGCGGGGCAATGTCTCCGCTAGACAAACCTCATGCATTTTGGGGCGTTCAATGCGTGGGATTGCATGCACCACAATTTGCCAGTCCCCCTTCCGGACTTGCTCTTCGTACGCGTAAGGGGTGTATTCAGTTATCCGACTGCGGTGATAGCGCCCACCGATAAGTTCTTGGCGGTTGAGGTCTGTGGCTTTGCCCCACGGTCTATTGAATGCGCGGCGACGTATATACACCTGACCAAACCGTATGTTCAGGTTGTCAAACTGTGGAACTCCGGCTAAAGCGACACTTATGTCTTTGGCGCCCACTGGATACGATTGCAAGTGCGAGATCTTGTCCCTCCGCACCACGGGTAAGATGTGCAGTTCCTCGTCCACAGGAAGAGTATAGAGCTAGTTGTTTGGCCCAATCGCTTAGTGACGTGCTCCCTAAACGATTCAACAATAAAAAACGGGACGCCGCAGCGCCCCGCTCTCTCAACTCAAACTTTCAACCGCATCTGCTTACGTTCCTTCGCTCCAGCTTGCCAGATACTCTTCCTGCTCAGGCGTAAGCCGATCGATCTTTACGCCCATTGCTTCCAGCTTCAACTTGGCAACGCGCTTGTCCAGATCTTCCGGAACCGGGAATACGTTCTTCTCCAGCGTCTTGTAATTCTTCGCCAGATACTCGGCTGAGAGCGCCTGATTGGCAAAGCTCATGTCCATCACGCTCGCCGGATGCCCTTCCGCTGCGGCCAGGTTGATCAAGCGGCCCTCGCCCAGCAGATAGACCTTGCGGCCATCCTTCATGGAGTATTCATCCACGAATTCGCGGGTGGCGCGCTTGGAGGAAGCCAGCTTCTCCAGCGCCGGAATGTCGATCTCCACGTTGAAGTGCCCGGAGTTGGCGACGACCGCGCCGTTCTTCATGACTTCAAAGTGCTCTTTTGCGATCACGTTCTTGTTGCCGGTCACGGTCACGAACACGTCACCGAGCTTCGCCGCTTCCGCCATGGACATAACGCGGAAGCCGTCCATGACCGCTTCGAGCGCCTTGGTGGGATCGATCTCCGTCACGATCACGTCCGCGCCCATGCCTTTTGCGCGCGAGGCGAGACCGCGTCCGCACCAGCCGTAGCCGGCAACCACGAACTTGGATCCTGCCAGCAGCACGTTGGTGCAGCGGATCACGCCGTCAATGGTCGATTGCCCCGTGCCATAGCGGTTGTCAAACATATGCTTGGTAAGCGCATCATTCACGGCGATGATGGGATACTTCAGCTCGCCACTCTTCGCCATCGCGCGCAGGCGGATGACGCCAGTGGTGGTCTCTTCGGTACCGGCGATGATTCCGTCCAGCACTTCCTTGCGCTTGGTGAGCGCCACGCTGACCAGGTCAGCGCCATCGTCCATGGTCATGTGCGGCTTGTGGTCCAGCGCAGACATGATGTGCGAGTAGTAAGTCTCATTGTCCTCACCCTTGATAGCGAAGACGGAGATGCCGTAATCCCGCACCAGCGACGCGGCAACATCGTCCTGGGTGGAGAGCGGATTGGAAGCACAGAGCACGATGTCAGCGCCGCCGTCGCGCAGCGTGATCATCAGGTTCGCTGTCTCAGTTGTCACGTGCAGGCAGGCGGAGATGCGCAGCCCCTTGAGCGGCTGGTTCTTGATGAACTCTTTGCGGATGATCTGCAGCACCGGCATGGACTGGTTCGCCCACTCGATGCGCTTCTTGCCCTGGTCAGCCAGGACAGCGCTTTTAATGTCGCAAGGGATGGTAGGAGCAGTTGTGGTTGCCATAGTTCTCTTTCGTGGTGTCAGGAAATGATGGGCGCGGAGGCTATCTCCGCGCCCGATTTGGATCTAGTTATTTCTTGGCGCGCATGGTTATTTTTTTGCGCTTTGCGCGTTCAACCCGGCAGCGCTCCGTAGCGTACTGGCTTTGTCCGTGGCTTCCCAGGTGAAGTCCGGATCCTTGCGGCCGAAGTGGCCGTAAGCAGCGGTCTTCTTATAGATAGGACGGCGCAGGTTGAGTGACTCGATGATGCCCTTGGGCGTGAGCTTGAAATTCTCCCGCACCAGCTGCTCGATCTTGTCTTCCTCAATCTTACCGGTGCCGAAGGTGTCCACCAGGATGCTCACCGGCTCGGCTACGCCGATCGCGTATGCAAGCTGCACTTCAGCGCGGTCTGCGAGGCCGGCGGCAACAATGTTCTTGGCAACGTAACGCGCCATGTAGCAAGCGGAGCGATCGACCTTTGTCGGATCTTTGCCGGAGAATGCGCCACCACCGTGACGGCCCATGCCACCGTAGGTGTCCACGATGATCTTGCGCCCGGTCAGGCCGCTGTCGCCCATGGGCCCGCCGATCACGAAACGTCCGGTGGGATTAATGTGGTATTTAGTGTTTTCATCCAGAAGCTCCGCCGGGACTGCGGCCTGGATCACGTGCTTCATGATGTCTGCACGCAGGGTATCATTGTCGATCGTCTCAGCGTGCTGCGTGGAGATCACCACCGCATCCACGCGGACGGGCCGGAAATCCTTGTTGTACTCGACTGTGACTTGGCTTTTGCCATCCGGACGGAGGTAAGGGAGGGAACCATTCTTGCGGACTTCGCTCAACCGCTGCGTCAGCTTGTGTGCAAGTGCGATCGCGGTCGGCATGTAATCGTCGTTCTCATTCGTTGCGTAACCGAACATCATGCCCTGATCGCCGGCGCCGCCGGTGTCCACGCCCATGGCAATGTCCGTCGACTGCTTGTTGATGGAGGAGATGACCGCGCAGGTGTTGGAGTCGAATCCATACAGCGCGTTGTTATAACCGATGGCGGAAACCGTTCCCCGCACCACGCTCTGCAGGTCAACGTAAGCATTGGTCGTGATCTCGCCGGCGATAACCACCAGGCCGGTCGCGGTCAGCGTCTCACAGGCAACGCGGCTGGTGGGGTCCTGCTCCAGGCAAGCGTCAAGGATTGCGTCTGATATCTGGTCGGCGATCTTGTCCGGGTGACCTTCCGTCACCGATTCAGACGTGAATAAAAACTTGTCGCGTGATGATGGCAACAGTCTGTCCTCCTAAATTTGTGCAGCTTCGATTTCCGTTTGCTTCGGGGGTAAAAACTCTTCGGGCGAGAAATACCGTGGAAGCCGATAAAACCGGTCAAAAACTATGGAATTTGGCTCCTTTAAAGTTACCAGAGAAGCCCTTCGGCGGCAATCAGAACAGCCGTAAAATTGCCTGCCACAGCACCTCTAAGTTACTGAAAATCTGGGCCCAGGTAAGCGTAATTGCAGTGAGCGGAGAAAATCAGAGGCTGAGCGGCGAAGAGCGAACCACGGAGATACTGAGGCACGGAGAAATTTCAGGTTTTGTCATTCCAAGCCGCAGGCGAGGAATCTGCATTTCAACGCTCAGCACTATCAGCAGCGCCGTGAAATGCTGCGGCATACGATTGTTCGCTAAATGCTGAGTGCTGAATGCTAATTGCTGGGCTTTACCGCCCACTTCTGCAAAAACGCGATCAGACCCTCACGCGCCATCCTGCGCGCTGCCTCGAATTCGCCACCTTTATCTGAGAACAACAACTTTCCGTTCGCGTTGAGGATGGCGATCGCCGGAACACCTTTTTCAATGTTCATCCCATACTTCTTCTGCAGATCCGCGTTCTTCTCGCCTCGTCCGATATCAACGTGCACCACTTCGTAGGACTTCTCGCGTATGGGTGCGATGTCACTCTCATGCAGCGCTTGTTCCAGCACAAAGCAGTCATAGCACCAGTTGGCGCCGAAGACGAGCAGCACGCGCTTGTTCTTTTCCGTGGCGCGCGTGAGAGCGTCCTTGATCTCTTCCTTAGCATCAACGTTGTCGGGATAGAGATTGTGCTTTTTCTGTGCCGGGTTGAGCGTGTGCTTGGCAAGCTGCGCGGGCGAAGGAATAGAAATGAGAGCGAGGAGGATGAGACTGGAAAGAAACCGAGCAGAACTCATAAAACAATTATGCCTTTTCGTTTTCACTGGGTACCGGGTACTGGGGACTGAGTACTGGCCTTGTGCACCGCCAGCAACTGCTCCAGCGTTGCGCGCAGGTCTTTTAGGTCGAGCGCGTTCGCGCCGTCGGACTTGGCTTCTGCAGGATTGTCGTGCACTTCCATAAAGATTCCGTCCACGCCGGCAGCCACCGCTGCGCGCGAAAGCACGGGAATGAACTGCGGCTGACCTCCACTCACTCCGTTGCTCCCGGAAGGAAGCTGCACCGAGTGTGTGGCGTCGAATACGACGGGCGCGTACTCACGCATCATCGGCAGCGCGCGCATGTCCACCACCAGATTGTTGTAGCCAAATGACGCGCCGCGCTCGGTGAGGATCACCCGATCGTTCCCGGCTTCACGGACTTTGTTCACCGCGTGCCGCATGTCCGCCGGGGCAACGAACTGGCCCTTCTTGATGTTGACCACTTTTCCTGTCTGCGCCGCGGCAACCAGAAGATCCGTCTGCCGACAAAGGAACGCCGGTATCTGCAGCACGTCCACCGCTTCCGCTACTCGCGCCACGTCGTGTGCGTCATGTACATCGGTCAACACCGGGACTCCGATGCGCTCGCGGATCTTGTGCAGGATGCGTGCTCCCTCTTCCACGCCCGGCCCACGAAAACTTGAAAGCGAAGTCCGGTTCGCCTTGTCATACGAAGCTTTGAAGATATATGGCATCTTCAATGCGCGGGCCACTCCGGCGATGCACTCCGCCATCTTTAGCGCGTGCCCTTCGCTCTCGATCACGCAGGGCCCGGCAATGAGGAAGAGTTCCCCACCGCCCACCTGGATCTTGTCGTCAAAAAATTTGAACGACCAGTCTTTTATGGTTTTCACGCTATCAAACCGAAAATCCGCAACACCTAAAAATTGTCATCCCGAGCGAACTGGCTTTAGCCAGCGACGAGGGACAATGCCTTGGACTTTTCTTCATACCACCCATCACTCAAATCTTTCCAGTCAGGATTTTGCTTTTCGATGAGAGCAATCTTCTTTTCCCGCCGATAACCTTTTATCTGCTTCTCACGCGCTATAGCGAATTGTACCGTTTGGAAACGCTCGAAATACACCAGGCGGCAGACTTGCCACTTTGACGTGAATCCCTTGAAACTTTTGTTTTTGTGCTGCCAGATGCGTTGCTCCAGCGGGCTGGTGACGCCTGTGTACAGCAGCCTTGATGCATTCGCGACTATGTAGACGTAGTAGCGGTGCTCTTTCATTCAAGATCCAATGCGTTGTCGGGTTTACGCCCTCACTCGGGATGACAGGGTAGATCTGTTTCCATTTAGTTGGAAAAGGCTAATCTCTCGGAATCGCCTCTGCGGCTGAACGTGTCTCCGTGGTGAAAGCTTTTCTTCCATTCTCATAACTCGCCCCCACAAACGCCTGGAACAGCGGATGCGGCTCCAGTGGCTTGGACTTGAATTCAGGATGGAACTGGCAGCTCAGGAAAAACGGATGCGTGGGTATCTCTACAATCTCCACGTACGTACCGTCCGGAGTGGCGCCGGTGATCTGCAATCCCGCACCGGTGAGAACCGCCTCATACTCGCGGTTGAATTCATACCTATGCCGATGCCGCTCGCTGATCTCCATCGCGCCGTAAGCCTTTGCGGCCAGAGAGTCCGGCTGGAGTTTGCACTCCCAAGCGCCCAGTCGCATGGTTCCGCCAAGCTCGTCGATGCCGCGCAGCTCGCGCAGCTTATAGATCACCCGATGCGGAGTGCTGGGATCGAATTCGCTCGAGTCCGCGCCTTCCAGTCCGCATACATTGCGCGCATATTCGATGCACGCCGTCTGCATGCCTAAACAGATGCCGAAGTAGGGCACTTTATTCTCCCGCGCATAGCGGATCGCGTTCAACATGCCTTCGATCCCGCGCTTGCCAAATCCTCCCGGAACCAGGATGCCGTCAAAGCCCGCGAGCTGGGATTCATATCCCTCTTGCTCCAGCCCTTCCGCTTCCACCCAGATCAGATTGAGTTTCAGATTGTGCGCGAGCGCGCCATGCACCAGCGCTTCCTTCAGTGACTTGTAGGAGTCTTCATACTCCACATACTTGCCCACGATACCAATGGTGACCTCGCCCTTGGGGTTATGCACGCGGCGGATCAGCTCCTGCCACGGCTCCATATCCGCATCCTTTACCTCCAAATGCAGATACTTAAGGATGAGCGCGTCCACGCCCTCCTGCGCGAAGACCAGAGGAACCTCATAAATGCTGGGCACATCTTTCGCCGTGATCACCGCGTTCTCTTCCACGTTGCAGAACAGCGCGATCTTGCTTTTCATCTCTTTAGAGAGGAACCTGTCTGTCCGGCACAGCAAAATATCCGGCTGGATCCCGATGCTCAGCAACTCCTTCACTGAGTGCTGCGTGGGTTTAGTCTTAAGTTCACCCGCCGCGCCGATCCATGGCACCAGCGTCACGTGGATGAATATCGTGTTCTCGCGCCCGATCTCCTGACGCATCTGGCGGATGGCTTCCAAAAATGGCAGCGACTCAATGTCACCCACCGTGCCGCCGATCTCCACGATCGCAACATCCACATCCTGCGCGATCTTCTTCATCGCCGCCTTGATCTCATTGGTCACGTGCGGGATCACTTGCACCGTCTTGCCCAGGTAATCCCCGCGGCGTTCCTTGGTGATGATCTGCTCGTAGATCCGCCCCGTGGTCCAGTTGTTCTCGCGCAACAGTTTGGCATGGGTGAAGCGCTCGTAATGGCCAAGATCGAGATCGGTCTCGGCGCCGTCATCGGTCACAAAGACCTCTCCATGCTGGAATGGCGACATGGTTCCGGGATCCACATTCAGGTAGGGGTCAAACTTCATCAGGTTGACCTTCAGGCCGCGGCTTTCCAGCAGGCATCCGATCGAAGCTGCCGCCAGCCCTTTGCCGAGTGAGGACACGACACCACCGGTGACGAAAATGTACTTAGCTGACATTTCGACCTCGCGCTAGATTGTGATTGGGAGTGTGCGGATGGAAGCAGTAGGGGTGCACGACCAATTATGCCTGAAATCCCACCCGCCGATAAAAGACTTTTTCATCCCGTATCTGCATCTATATAAGTGCACAACTCTGGTTTATGCGCCGTTTTGCACAATTCGCCATCTTCCTTATCCTCACCGGATGCCTTTTCGCTCAGGCTTCCCGGGGGAAACGGCTGGTCATGAAGGATGGCTCCTACCATCTCATCACCAAATATGAGGTCAACGGCGACCGCGTCCGCTACTTCAGCGCCGAGCGCTTTGACTGGGAAGAAGTTCCCGCCTCCCTGGTGGATTGGGTGGCGACCAACGCGGGCGTGCAGAAGGCTGCCGACGCGGTGGACCAGCAAGCCGCGAAAGAAGAGGCGGCTGAACGCGCCAAGGATGAATCCCGCTCCCCCCAGATCCTTCCCGGGCTGCGGCTGCCGGATGCGGGCGGAATGTTCCTGCTGGACACTTTTTCCGGCCAGCCGCAACTGGTTGAGCTGATGCAGAACGGTGCGGACATCAACAAGCAGATGGGCAAAAACATCTTGCGCGCTGTCATCAATCCGCTGCCCACCGGGGTCAAGCAGACCATGGAATTAAAGGGCCCACATGCCCGCGTCCAGGCGCATTCCGGCATGCCCACCATTTACGTCAACATCAATTTTGACCAGGACGAATCCAAACCCGAGGGCGCCTCCGCCAAGGTTTCCGCCGCGGACGATCGCACCTTCCTGAGCTTGCAGGACCGCTTCAAGATCGTAAAAGTGGTCAGCAAAAACAACTCCCGCGTGGTGGGAAACCTGAAGATCGCGCTGACCGGAAAAATGAAAGAAGAGCGCAATCTGGTGGATACCCGCGGTGAATCCGTCAGCGCGGATTGGCTGAAACTTACTCCGGCGCTCCCGCTCCCTCCCGGCGAATACGCGCTGGTGGAGATGTTGAGCCCCAGGCAGATGAACTTATATGTATGGGACTTTGGCGTGAACCCCAGCGCGCCCGTGAATCCTTCAGCGTGGAAGCCGGCCGCCCCGAAGAAGACCACGACCGGCACCGAGGAAAGTCCGTCGCTCCAGCCGCGCAAGAAAAAGCTTTAACCACAAAGGGCACGAAGGCACACCAAGGTTTAGTTTCCAACATCATTGCGCCGGCACCGATACCCGGTGTCTCATATTCCCAAGCCAGGCAAATACCGATACTCGGCGTCTCCTATTCTTAAAGAATTTGCTTTTGTCTTTCTTTGTGACCTTTGTGTCCTTTGTGGTTAATGGGTTTTTCGGATTAAACTCCACACCATGCCTGACTGCCTCTTCTGCAAAGTCATCGCCGGCGCCATCCCCTCGAAGAAAGTCTATGAAGATGACAAGGTCTTCGCCTTTGAAGACATTCAGCCCACCGCGCCCACGCACGTGCTCATCATTCCCAAGCAACATATTGGGGGATTGAAAGAAGCACGCCCGGAAGACGCTGAGATCCTCGGCTACTGCCAACTCATCGCGGCAAAGATCGGGCGCGAGCGGAATATTGAAGACGGCTATCGCACCGTGTACAACGTGGGCCCCAAGTCAGGACAGTCCGTGTTTCACCTGCACCTACATCTCATCGGCGGGAGAGATTTGAAATGGCCACCGGGATAGCCAGCAGAGTAGTAAACGCACTGTTAGGTGTGTCGCTTTGCAGTACGATGGCTTTCGGACAAGATGCAACTGCTATTGAACTTATGAAACGCGTCAGCGTTGCGGGTGATTTTTGTGATTCCACGCAAGGAAAAAGTACCTTCGAACCTGGAGCGGTCATTAGCGGGAACCTGCCTAAGAACCCGTATGTAGATATTCAAACGACTTCAAGCTTACAAGTCCTACTTTTCGGCATCATCGCACGAACTGGTGAGATCCAGAGCTTATGGCCCGAGTCCGCGCGGAACCAGCGTTTCGCGCAGGTTGCGCTAGAAGCGGCCTCGCATTGGAAATATAGACCGCGGAAAAATTGCGGAATACCAGTCGAGTCAGGCGCTCAGATTGTTGTCCACTTCAGATAAAAAAGCCCTCTTGCGAGGGCTCTCTCATCCATTCTTCTCTAAATGCTAAGTGCTAACTGCTAAATGCTTAGCCGAGCCTTCTCAGCTCACCATCAACATCCCTGCGTCACAAAACCAAAGCCCTCTTGCGAGGGCTCTGCTCATCCATTCTTCTCTAAATGCTAAGTGCTAACTGCTAAATGCTCTCTACATCCCCGGCTGCGGTGTATCTTCCACTTCGGTCTCCGCATGTCGACGCAGCAGGTTCGGCAGGTTCTGTGAGAACGCCGACCTCGGCACCACCATATCGCATCCCGCTTCCACGGCTTTCATCTTCAGGTCTCCCTGGATGTGCTGCAGGAATCCCACAATCGAGATCGCCTTCTTGAATTTAGTGCGGAGTTTGGTGATTGCCGCCATCGGCTTCACATTCACGTTGTTGAGATCGAAGATCACCAGCGCCGGGCGATCGTCTTCCGGGATCTCGTCGCCTGCGCGTTCCAGGATCGGGTCCACGGTCTTCACGAATTCCACCTTGATCCCCAATTTGCGGGAGATCTCATTGATCTTGGCAAAGAAGAAAAGGTCTTCAATGAAACAGAAGATCCGAGTGGGTGCATCTTCTCGGATATTGCCCACCGGAACCATATCCGGATCGATGTAATGCGGCTGCTGCTCTAGATTGCGGCCATTCTGGCGGAAACGTCCGCCACCTTGGCGGTCGGCGGTATTGCCCGGGTTCGGGCCGCCCGAGCGGTAGCTATGGTCCATGGGACCCACGAACGGAGTGCCACCCCCTCGGCGCTGGCGACGCATTCCGCCACCACCACCGCCGGCTTTGCGGCCGCCACTGTTCTGGCCTCCGCCACCGTTGCTCTGGTGGTTGCGGCCCTGGCGATGGTGCTGCTGACCGTTGCTGCGGCCCTGCTGCTGGCCTGGCTGGGGTTGCGCGGGCTGGGCTTGCGCCCCCGGTGTCCCCGCGCCCGGCTTCTTGCCTCGGCGACGGCGGCGGCGGCGGCCTGCTCCGCCTCCCAAACCATTTTGTCCATTCGGTCCATTGGCAGGCGACTGCGATTGCCCGCCTTGCGGCTGCGGCTCGTTCGGTGTGTTTTCGAGTTCCAAGTTATTTGTTACCTGTGTGTGTGTGAGTGGCCCTAGGTGGGGCTGCAACTCTGAAACGCTCTGTTGTTGCAAATCATTCCCGGCCAGAGATCCACAACTGTTAAGGCCAGGGAGCTATTCTTGCTTTACTGTCCGTCTAGCGTCCCTGAGATCGGGTCGCGAGGCAATTTGCCTGCGCTCGGATGCGCGGCTCTGACAAATCAGATGCTATCCCGAATCACGCCTGCAAAGCAAGCGCAAATTACCGACAAGCCCGCCAGGCTCCGCCATTGCGTCCAGTCGCACTCGATTTGTGACCTCCCTGAGAACCCACCGTATCTGAACCTCGTATCCGAATAAGAATCCGAGGCGGCTACTATGAACCAAAACAGAAGCCGTCGCCTGCGGCCTTCAGGCGATTCAATTCAGAAGCCAAAAGAAGAGCGGCTTGCCATTCTGAGCCATAACGCAAATTCCCTTTCGACAGCCCACTAGTTGCATTGTCATACCCAGTGAACCTGCGAAATGGCGTAGCCCTGGAGCGCCCAGGCAACGAGGGACCACGCTTCTGCTGTCTCGGAGCCACAGCCCCTGCGCTATTTGATGGCGTCAACCTTCCCCAATTCGCTCGCGATTGTCACACCAAGCGGAACCGGGAACCCCGCATTTCTGCGTACTGCGTACTGCCTACTTCACTGAGTTACCAGGCACTGAGTAACAGGTACCGGTTCTTTACGCAGTCTTGCTCAGGAGGGAGGCTGAGTCCAATTTTGCCAGCAACTCCGCCGGATGCACCGGCTTGGCGAGCACTTCAAACTCGTATCCGCGGCTTCGAGCATTCTCTACCAGGTCAGTAGTCGCCGCCTGGCCCGAGAACAGCAGGATCTTGCAACCAGGGTCCAGTTCGCGGATCTTTACCGCCATCTCCACGCCGTTCATCTCCGGCATCACCACATCCGTGATCACAAACTCGGGATGCACATCCTGAAACTTCTCGAATCCCGCAACTCCGTCGTACGCGGTATATGGCTCCCATCCTTTGGACCGCAGGATAAGGCTCAGCGTGTCTGCGATCATATGCTCATCATCCACTATCAGGATCTTCCGCGGCATGCTCACTCTGACTCCGGCACTGGATTTTTTCTGTACACTGTTCAGCGGAGTTGGATTCAGGGATCCTGTGTCCGGTTGTTTGTTGTTCGCCCATGCCCGCTGCTTCGCTTCTAATGTTCGGTAACGATGAAGATATGCTGGGCAATCGCGCAGAATTGCTCTTTCGCGCCGGATATTCTTCCGTGATCGTGCAGTCCTTGCACGAGTGTACCCGATACCTCGAGTGGAGGGACTTCAATGCCCTGCTCATCGGCGCGTCTGTTCCCCGCTCCCAGGCCCGCGATCTCATCGACTGGCTGCGCCAGGAAAGCGACGTCACCACCAAAGTCTCCATCTTCTACCGCGGCTCGGTGCCCCGCGAACTCCGCGCAGATGCTTTCATCAGCGACTCGGAAAGCGCCACCTCCATGCTGCCCACGCTCTCATTCTTGCTCTTCCGCGAACTGCGCACCCCGGAAGCACTGCATGCTTTTCCTGCGGCTTCGCCCAAGCGCAAGCTTCCCAAGCTGGCTTTGCCCAAGCCTCCAAAGTCTGCGCCGCCGCCCATGTCGCCCAAGGTGAGCCGGCCGTCTCCGCAACGATCCAAGCCTCCGAAAGTGAATCGCCCACGGCCGCCGCGCGGCCGCGGCTAGCGCCCGAAAATCCTTCGTTATAATATCAATGTTATGAAGCCGAATTTGCTCTCCATCACTTATGACCGCACGCTGCTGATGGCGCGCCATCTCATGTTGCAGGAAAGCGGCTTTTTCGTGGTCTCCGCCGGAGACTTCAAAGAATTGAAACAAGGGCTGGCGCAGTCGGGATACGATGTCTTTATCCTCGGGCATTCGCTTCCCAGCAAAGAAAAGTTGCGAGTCTTTCACCTTTTGCGCGACAATTCGGCTTCCGTCCCCATCCTGGAGCTTTACAACTCCAGCCCGGACCTCGATACCGGATTCAGCCTCTCTTCGCATGCGACCCCGGAAGATCTGCTCACCACCGTGAACCGCATAATTCAAGAGCACCTCGCGAAAGCTCGTCATCAGGGTGGCGCCAATTGACTCTCGATCCGCAAAGCCCGCCCAAGCCGGATTACTTCGCCATCAGTTATCGCATCACCGCATTGCTGGCTGAATCGTCGGACGCCAACATCGCCGTCCACGCCATCCTGCAGTATCTTTGCCAATCGCTCGACTGGCAGGCAAGCGCCTTCTGGATCGTGGACGACCGCAAGATGCGGTTGCTTTGCACCGGGTTCTGGAGCAGCAGCTCTTTCCCGCAAGGCAGCACCTTTGAGCAGGTGACCCGGGTGCGAGAGTTTGCTATGGCGGAAGGCCTTCCCGGCCGCGTCTGGAATGAGAACCGCACCATTTGGCTCGCCGAGCTGGATCCCGACAGCTTTCCCCGCCTGATGTTCGCAAAAGATATCGGCATGCAAAGCGCCGTCGCATTCCCTATTTCCAGCAGCACCGGAAGCATGGGCGTGATCGAGCTTCTCTCTTACGAACGCCGCGAGGTGGATGAGGAGAAATGCAATTTTCTGGGACAGATCGGATTTCAGATGGGCGTCTTCCTGGAACGCGCCCGGGTAAAAGCTGACCTCCAGGAGCTGGATTCCCAGTTCATGATGCTGGCGGAGAATGCCTCCGATGTGATCTTCACCATCGATCTTGACAGCTATATCATTTTCACCAACTCCGCCGTGGAACGCGTTTTTGGCTATAAGCCGGCGGAATTGATCGGCAAGAAACTTACTTCGCTCATGCCGGAACGGATGCGCGCTCGGCACGAGGCAGGCCTTGGGCGCTACGCGCAGACCGGAGAAAAACGCATCCATTGGCCGGGTGTGAAGCTGCCCGGGCTGCATCGGGACGGCCATGAGATCCCGCTGGAGATCGGCTTCGACGAATTCCGCCGCCAGGGACAGCGCATCATCACCGGTTTCGCCCGCATGGTTCCCGCAGAAAAAGCCGAGCCAGGCACGTAGCCCGGCTCCACTTCGGTTACCGCCCAAGGGTGAGCGCGGCCTTATTTCACGCTGAATGACCTGCTGGCCTTGATGTACTGCCCCGCATTGTCCCACGCAATGATCACCATGTTATGGCTTCCCGTCGGCAATGCGATCTGCGTGTTGATGGTTCCCTGTGCCGGATAGCTGACGTCGTACTTGTCAACATTGTCCACGTACACGCGCATGTGGCTGATCGCGCAGCAATCCCAACGGGCCCGGGCGGAGACCGTGACCGGTGATGAGACGGTTGAGCCAGCCGCCGGAGAACAGATGTTGATCGTCATATCTGTTGCAGGCGCGCCGCACAATCCGATACCGCTGCTCACCGAGAAGTCGCGGAAGGCGTGCAACGGGTTGCTGGTCCCGTTGTAAACCACCAGCGCCATGTGATGGATGCCGCTACCAAGACTGATATAGGTGTCAATCGTCTTGGAGTTGGTGGTGTACACGGGGTTGTTGTCCACATAGATCCGCTGCGACTGGAAGCCGGTGGCATTAGTGGCCGCCGTCACATGTACCGGACTGGCCACGGTTGAGTTTTCCGCGGGCAGGCAGATCACTGCGCTATTCGTCGTCGTCACCGGGCAGCTGGTTGTCGTGCTGGAGCTGACCGTGATCGTGTAGGTTGTCTTTGAATACACGCTCGGGTTCGCCTCCACGGCGATGAGCGTCAACGAGTGCGTGCCATTCGCCGCGGCAAGGTCATACTCGATGTGATCGCCGAAGACCTCCGTCTTCTTCACCCCATCCAGCCAGACCTCAATGCGCTTCACTCCGTTCGGCCCATTCGCTGCTGCGGAGATGTGGAACGGCGAAGTCACCGTCGCGCCATTCGTGGGAGAACAGATATGCACGGACAGCGTGCTCGCGCTCGGCACCGAACAGCTCCCATAGTTCACCAGGATCTTGGTGACGAATGCTTCGCTGGATCCGCCGCCCGGCTTCGTTTGGTAGTCACCCGGGATCACCGGATAGAAATCGCCAAGATTCTGGCCTTCCGTGGCTGCTTGCACGGTCGTTCGGCCCGCTGCGTACACAGCTCCCGCTGAATCCACTGCGATCCCTAAACCACGCTCTTCGTAATCGCCGCCAAGTTTTTGGTCGAGTATCTTGGTGCTGCCGCTGGGATTGAGCGCGATCACATGTGCATCAGAACAATACGCGCCGCTTGCCTTGTACTGGCAGTTGTAATGAGCGGTGCTCCAGGGTGAGCCGCTGCCAATGGCATAAACCGCGCGCGCCGAGTCAATAGCAACACTGTGTAGTTCACCCAAGCCGCCATTCTCTGGAAAAATCTGCTGATAGCCGCCCTTGAGTCGAGAGGAAAATACCAGTGCGTTACCGGCAGGTGTGAGCTTAGTGATGAAGTAATTCCACTTCCCGCTGTCAGCTTCCATATACGAACCGGAAGTGAACGGAAAATCTGCGGACGAAGTGCGCCCGACCACGTACGCATACCCATCCGCATCCACCTGGATCCCTTCCACCGCGTCACTTTCGTCTCCATAGAGCGTTGGATCGATCGCGCGGTCATGCCCGCCGAGGTAGGTGGAGTACACAAACGCAGTTCCCGAAGGATTAATTTTGCTGATGAACCCGTCGCCGGCGGGCGTGTAGCTCGCGGTCGAACCTTTATACGTTGGCTGGAAGCTGCCCGCGGTGGTGGGGAAGTTCGGCGATGTTCCTGGCGACTGGGGATTCGCTTGCGTCTGGCCAGCGGCATAGGCGTTGCCATTTGCGTCCGCGGCGATGCCGTTCACAAAGTCGTACTGGTTTCCCCCAAGATAGGTCGAATAGATCCGTGAGGTTGCTCCGGCTTTCGTGGTATCGAACTTCGCCACAAAGCCATCACTTTGTCCCCTCAGGGCAGGCTGGATCGGGCTGTTGACGGGGAAATCAGCCGCAGTCGTGAAGCCGCCCGCATACACCAGACCCGCGGTATCTACCGCGACACCGTATGCAGCGTCTGCATTTGTCCCGCCCAGGTAGGTCGAATACATCAATATGTTGCCGGTCGGGTTCAACTTCGAGATGAACGCATCCGAGTCTCCCTGCACCGCGTTGGGGTTGATGGGCCCATGCACCGGTTGGAACGCGCTCGCCGTCACCGGAAAATTCGTTGACGTCGTCTCGCCTGCAACGATCACATTCCCCTTCGGGTCCAGCGCGATCCCGTTCGCTTGGTCGTGGCCAGTACCACCCAGATATGTGGACCATAGGACCGCCGTGCCGGCAGCATTTAATTTCGTGATGAAAGCGTCATAGTCGCCTGACTTCGCCGGCTGATATCCAGCGGTGGTGGGGAAATCCACCGAATCCGTCGATCCCGTGATGTATGCATTTTTTCCCGAATCCACCGTGATCGCCGTCGCCGTGTCATCGCCCGAGCCGCCCAGGAACGTGGAATAGGCCAGCACCGGATCGATCACCACTGCGCGCCGAGTGCGAATCCCACCTGATTGCCGCGCACCTTATAAATCGCGTGGATCGTCTTGCGCACGCCGTCTCGTTCCTGATACGCCACCGGACGCTTCCAAGTCACTTCGCTCTTGCCTAGCGCCAGCTTCAAGTCACCATTGCTGCCAACCCGAAGTTTCTTCGCGCCAGAGATCTTGAATGCGATCTTCCGCGCATCCGCTCCCGGTGAAACCACAAAGTCATATTCCAACTGCCGCGCCGATCCGTAATACACCAGATCGATACCCGGATACACGTCCGCGTATTTCACGCGAGTGAACGTGGGTACTCCCGTGACCCACTTCTGCGCGTCTGCGCCCTTCAAATAATTCGCCACGCCGGGTTGCTGCTCCATCCCCGCTACGTGGCTCATGTTTGCGCCCACCAACTGCGAGCGCAGCACCGCGAACCCGTCCCCGCCGTTCAGCCGCAGCACCGCCTCCGGCCCGCTCAGAAAAAGTGCATATCGTGATCCGCGGCTCAAAAACTGCACGCGGCTGTCGGTTTGTCCCAGGTTCTTTTCAAATGTCAGTGGAAGTTGTTCATAGATTTTCTTTGCGGCGGGGAAGATTGTTTTTGGAGGTGTTTGCGCTGTTCCCAATGTCGAAAATCCTGTGAGCAGCGTGAGGCAGATCAAAGTCCTGACGAGTGTCTTGCACATAAATGCAAATCCTTATAAACCCAGAGTCTGCGCGGGCCCCAGCGAACCGAGACAGGGAAGTTCAGTAGCTGCTGTAATAGCGGGCGCTGAGTGTGAGATTTACATCTGAGCTGCTGTGTTGGCTGGGTGTTTACTAAATAGTTACCTATCCGGCAGCTTAGGTGCAACGTGGCTCTTCTGGATGTGAGCGGCAGGCCAACCAACGCGAACGGAAATCCGAAGAAGCGTCAGGCACGGATTGATCCGTGCCAATCCCCACAAAAACACTCTGGGGCTTTAGCCCCGGCTAGCGCATGGACGAAAGCCGCTCTAGCTGCACTTCCAGAGTCTGCCCGCAAAAGGCGCAGTACACGTCACCATGATGCACGGTGCGTTGGCAATGCGGGCAGCAGGGCGCAAGCTCGAATCTGCAGTTGGGGCAGAAGTTGAAGCCGGCATCCACATTGTCATGGCAACGGGGACACTCAAGCACAATGGGATCGCGCAGCAAAAAGTAAATGATGAAGCCCACGCCCGAGCCGATCAGGCAGATCAGGATGATCACCCACAGAGTGGGATTCATCCCGCGGCGCTTCGCGTCGCGCGTCACATAGCCCAATACCAGCATGTAAAACGCGAAGAATATCCCTGAGAGGAACGCCCAGAACATCACCCAAGGCAGCGGGCGAGAATGGTCCTTAGGCATAATGGTGATCATCGCCACCTGCATGCCCACGAATGCCACCGCCGCCAACACCATGGACCACCACGGGATCAGCCGGATGAATTCATGTTCCTGCGTATTGCGTTCTATTGCTGTCATTCAATCCCTGATCAGGTCCGGCTTGCGTTGCGCTCGCGGCGGGTGAGCGCGGCGGCGGCGATCAACGCTGTCGGCGTGATCCAACTGAAGATGAATCCGCTCTGCCACAGCATGGCCGGAGTATGGAACTGATTTCCCAGCCAGGAAAAACCTTCCCACAATAGCGGCGTGCTGATCACGGTCCAGCCCAGCGCCATGGCGGCAAACATCCATACCGGCATCATGCGCTCGCGCCGGCGGTTCAACTCCCGCGCCCGTGCCCGCACCTTCAATTGCGTGGAGCGGACAAGCGCCGGCGAGGCAGTCACGGAAAGCGCCTCCGTGCGCGCCTGCTGCAACACTTCAGAAAGATCCAATGCCTGCGCGGCGCAATCATCGCAGCCGGCAAGATGAGACTCGAGCCACAGGCCGTCCTCATGGGACACGCCTTCCACGCGCTGCTGCATCAGCAGGGTGTTGGCGCGCTCATGCTCACGGGCAAAACTCATCGGGTCCCCACCACTGTTTGATCTTCGAATGCCGGATTTGCTTCCAGGTTCGGGCGCATTGCTTCCAGCCCCCGATACAACCGCGATTTCACCGTCGAGAGCGGCGACCCGGTGATCTCTGATATCTCGTCGAGTGACATCTCCTCATAAAAACGCAGGATCACCACCTCGCGCTGCACGGTGTCCAACTGATTCAATGCTGAGACCACTTCTCTGCCCTGCTGCACCGAGAGTTGCATGTCCAAGGCAGATGGCTGGTCGAGGGCAAACTCCACCGGGACGGCGCCGTTGGCGGGCCGGGTCATCGCCTCCAGGCTCACCCCGGTCTTCTTGCGCGAGGCGTCAATCACCAGATGGCGGGCGATCGCGAACAGCCACGTGTCAAAGCGTGACTTGCCGTTGTATTGCGCTCCGCGCTCCATCACCCGCATCCAGGTCTCCTGGAAAAGATCTTCCGCGCGTTCACGGTTGCCGGTCAGGTACACAAGGTATCGGAGAAGGCGATGCTGATACTGCTCGATCAATCGGTCAAGCAGGTTGGGATCGCGGCGGCGCAGGCCGATGGCGATCTCCGTGCCTTCCTTCTCCATCCATTGCACAGCTTGCAGAGCGACTGTGGACATGCTGATGACTATACGTGCGGGGGTGGTAAAAGTCTCAAATGGAAACAACTCAGCGAATGCCGGGTGAGTCTGTGGGGGATACATACATACCCCCTCCTGGATTCAGTGGGTTAGGCGGGAAGTATCCCCAAAGTATCCTGTGAAAATCAGCTAAAGTGCTTTTGCCTCAGTTGCGGGATACTAAAGTGGTGTGGAGAGCTCGCTGCGCTATCGACTTTTAAACCCACCCTTGATTCGCTTCGCTCATCAAGGATGGGGCACCCGGCCTGCTCCAGCCACATCTGCTGCGCTACCTTTGCGCTCCTTCGCGTCCTGTGCGTTCAAAACTTTCGTTGTGCCGTCCCTACAGGACCCAACGTCTAATAAATCCCTGACCCAGCACTTACGTGCTGGGCTACTCTTTGCCGCGCCTTCGGCGCTTTTTTGTGTGTCGGCACCCGGCACCCGGCGGTCGTCACCCGGCGGTTGTCACCCGGCGGTTGTCAACCATGGTGATTTCTCGGGGATAACCAGAATGCTACTGCTCGTTTCGGAAGGGCTAAAAATGTCACCAATGTTGCCAACGATTAACAACCATTTCAGAAGTACTATTCTCTAAGACTTCGTAGATGCAGGTTTCCGAGGGTTGTGCAATTGGGCCCATGTTCTTAAATACCGCAGCTAGAAATCGGTAATGACTCAAAATATCCCAAACACCCGGATCGAGCTGGGCGGCTATTTCGCTGACATCGTCATGAACCGTACTCAGCAGCCTGAAGATGTGTATTACTACATCATCCAAAAAAAGGGCTCTGCTGAAGTGGTGGATTGGGGCAAAGCGGATTCTTTTGAGCAGATAGAACGACTCGCTTCCAGCACCCTGAAGACATTCGCCAGCAGAGATTCTTTGAGAGCCTCAGGGACAGCAGCAAGCTGAAACATCCGGTGGGAGATCTCCGGACCAAACAGCTTTTCCGAAGGAAATCCCGAAGGCGAGCAGACCACCTTTCCCGGCGGTGTACCCTCTAGCACAGAAGCGGATACCATAAAGAGGATAGGCTGGAAGAGCAGCGACCACGAGCTCGAGCGTTTCCGAGAGGCTCGCGGGGGGAGAACAACGTGCCTTCAGAAGCGATCCGATACGAAAACAATCTCGCCACCGTCCGCTACCCCGGGAACGTGGACTCCATGGCGCTGACCTGCTCCTCATGCAAGGCGGAGTATCACATCCATTACTCCAACTCAGAGAGTGCTCGGCTTGCCGATTGCCGATACCTGGCGGAGAAGCGCATCAATGCCGAGCATCCGGAGCATGAGCGTACCATCTTGCTTTGATGGCAAGTCGGTTCTGTACTGAAGGACTGAGCGCCAGGCTTCAAGTTCTCAGCTTTTGGGCTATGAAACATTCTCGATCGCCAGTGCCATGCCCATACCGCCACTGACGCACAAAGTGGCAACGCCCCGCTTTGCCCGGCGCTTTATGAGTTCATGCAGCAAGGTCACGGTGATGCGGGCGCCGGTGCATCCGATGGGGTGGCCGAGCGCGATGGCGCCGCCATTTACGTTCAGTTTTTCCGGATCAAGCCCGAGCTCGCGGTCGCAGGCGATGACTTGCGCGGCGAAGGCTTCATTGAGCTCTACCAGTGAAAAATCCTGGGCGCGCAGGCGGAGCTTCTCTTCCAGCTTGCGCATGGCCGGCACCGGGCCCAAGCCCATGGTCTTCGGGTCAACACCGGCGGAGGTCACAGCTAAAATGCGCGCCAGCGGCTTTAGGCCGTGCTTCTTCACGAACGCTTCACCGGCGATGAGGATGGCAGCGGCGCCATCGGTGATGCCGGATGAATTGCCCGCGCTCACCGAGCCGGCTTTCGCGAAGACCGCCGGCAACATGCCGAGCTTGTCCATGGTGGCGCCGGGAAAAGGATGTTCGTCGCGGGTCATCTGCTCGGTCCCTTTTTTGCTCTCGAGAGTGATGGGAACGATCTCATCGTCGAAGCGTCCGGACTGGATGGCGCGCTGGGCGCGTTGTTGCGAGCGCAGGGCAAACTGGTCCTGCTCCTCGCGGCCGATCTTGTACTGCGTGGCGAGCGTTTCCGCGGTCTCGCCCATGATCTGGTCGGCGAGCGGACACATGAAGCCGTCGCGATACATGCCGTCCACGATCTCAGCATTGCCTAAGCGATAGCCCCAGCGGGCGCGGTCAAGCAGGAACGGGACGCGAGACATGGATTCCGTGCCGCCCACCAGTACGCATTGCAGGTTCCCGGCGGCGACCTCCTGAAAGCCGAGCGCGATGGCCTTCATGCCTGATGCGCATGCCATGTTGATGGTGTATCCGGGGGACTCTTTAGGAACGCCGCTGCGGATGGAGATCTGTCGCGCTATGTTGGGACCGCCCCCGGCCTGGCGAGCATTGCCGAAGATGACTTCATCAATGTGTTCGGCTGCGATGCCCGCGCGCTCGATGGCAGCCTGGGCTGCGACCACGCCCAGATCAGCGGCGCTCTTCCCCGCCAGCGCTCCCCCAAATTTGCCGATAGGCGTGCGGACCGCGGATACAATGAAAACGTCCTGCAAATCTCCTCCATTCCAGCATCCGCCACGCGGATGTAGAGCACCGTTCATAATCGTTAATTCATAGTCGTTAAGTGAGCGCGGCGGTGCGCTCGGCATGCTCCCGCAGGCTTTCAAACCACTGCGCGAAAGAGTCAAGGCCCTTGCGCTGCATGGCCTTGCTGAGGCAGAAGGTGGCCGGCCCGGAGAGTTCGATGCCGCTCCGCATCAGCGTTGCAGTTCCCTGCGGAGAGAATTCAAACCAGTGTTTTACTTCCACGCCCATGGCCCCGCCTTTGATGGTGAAACTTTGGCCCAAGGTGCACTCCTCCACCTTGCCTTTTACTTTCAATGCAGGCTGCGAGAGCTCCATAAAGATCTCACTGCCCGGCTGCCACGGTTCACCCACCCATCCGGCGGCTGTGAACATGCGGCTCCATTGCGGCCACTGGTCCACGCGAGAGAAGACACTCCATACTTGCTCCGGAGAACATTGGGCGACGGTTTGATGTTCCAACTTGATTGCCAAGAGCGCTCCTGAAGTGGTCAGCCGGGGAAGATGGACTGCATGATCCTCACAACGCGTTCGCATCCCGCGCGGTCGACGTCCATGTGAGTGACGAAGCGAACGTGCTGCGGGCTGATGCCGCTGGCGAGAACATTGTCCTTTGCTAAAAGCCGGGTGAGTTCCGCAGCCGTGGAACCATGTTTTGTGATCTCAAAGATCACGATGTTGGACTGCACGCGCGAGGCATCGAGATGGATGCCCGGCAATCTCGAGACTTCCTGCGCCAGATACTGAGCATGGTCATGGTCCTGTTGCAGGCGCGCAGGCATCTCTTCGAGCGAGATCAATCCAGCGGCGGCGAGGACACCCGCCTGGCGCATGCCTCCGCCGAGGGCTTTTCTGCAGATGCGCGCGCGGTCAATGAATTCGCGCGATCCCACCAGCAACGATCCCACGGGCGCGCCGAGCGCCTTGGAGAGACAGAACATGACGGAGTCAAAGGGCTTTGTGATCTCCGCGACGGGCCTGCCGAGGGCGACCGCGGCGTTAAAGATGCGGGCACCATCCAGGTGGACAGGGATACCAAGAGCATGGGCGGCATCGCAGATCTCCTGGCTGATCTGAGGCGGAGTGACGGCTCCTCCCGCCATGTTGTGGGTATTCTCCAGCACGATGAGTCCGGTTTGGGCGCGGTAGTAGATCTTGGGCGCGATATAGGGCTTGATCTCATTCCACGTAAGGATGCCGCTCTCGCTTGCGACCGGGCGCACCATGCATCCGGAAAAAGAGGAAAGGGTCGCCATCTCCCAGTTGAAGATGTGGGCGCGCTGCTCGCAGATGATCTCCTGGCCGGGCTGGGTGTGCAGCTTGATGGCGATCTGATTTCCCATGGTGCCGGTGGGAACGAATATCGCCGCTTCACGTGCGAATATCTCCGCCGCGCGCTGTTCGAGGCGATTAATAGTGGGGTCTTCGCCGTAAACGTCGTCACCGACCTCAGCCTCTGCCATGGCGCGACGCATTGCGGGCGTGGGCTTGGTGACGGTGTCGCTACGCAGATCCACCACAGTGGCGGCTTGCCGCGCGGCATCTTTTTGCGAAAGTGTTTGCGAAGAACTCACGGAATGATTTTACAGGCTGGGGCGAAGACGAAATGCATAGATCCCGCGCTTCTCGTTTTTCAGCTTTCAGTCAGGACGGTGACCAGCAGCCGCGCGAAGACCTCGTTGGAGATCATGCGCCCGCGGTCGGTAAGTCGGATGCGGTTGGCGGTGCGTTCAAGGAGGCCGTCGGCGAGGAGTTCGCGGATGGCTTGCGAGAGCTCCGAGGCCGGCGATTCCTCATACGAGCCGCGCTTGGGTGCGCCATCGACCTCGAGTTCGATGCCGCGATTGAGGCGAAGGCCGAGGAACAGTTTTTCTTCTTCGGCTTGCGCGGCGGTTACGCAACTCACGGTGTGCGGCTCGGCGGCGAGAAATTTTTCCAAGTCGTCTGAGGTGGCAAAGCGGATGGACTCAGAAGACTGTGGCTGGGTGGGGGCGGATGCCGGCAGCATGGAATGGGCATCCAGGCCGAAGCCGAAGTAGGGTTGCCGCATCCAGTATTTCAGGTTGTGTTTGGATTCGAAGCCGGGCCGCGCAAAGTTCGAGATCTCATATTGCGCAATACCCGCCGCGTTCAGCCGCTCACAGGCGCGCTGGTACATGGCGGCAGTCAGATCGTCATCAGGAACATGATGCGCGTGATACCTGGTGCCCCCGGCGATCAACTCGCGACCCAGGCGCGAATCGTCATCCACCTCCAACATATATATGCTCACATGCGGAACTCCGGAGGCGATGGCATCATCGAGCGAGCGCTCCCACGAGACCTCGGTCTGGTGCGGCAAACCGGCGATGAGGTCCACATTCATGTTGGAGATGCCGTTGGCGCGGAGGCGGGCTATGTCAGAGAGCGTGGTCTCACGATCGTGGAGGCGGGCGACGGAGCGCGCTTCCTGGTCAACAAAAGATTGCACACCGAGGCTGACGCGGTTGACGCCGACGCGGCGAAAGACGCCGAGGACCGGATCTGAAAGCGTGCCTGGCGCGCATTCCACGGTGATCTCCGCGGGATCGGTCACGTGAAAATTTTGGCGGAACGCGTGGAACAGAGATGCGAGTTGTTCCGGCTCCAGGATGGTGGGCGTGCCGCCACCAAGGTAGATGGTGTCAGCATCGCCGTCAAATCTTCCGCCGAGCGTGGCTGCGAGTTGCGGAGCTGCTTCCATGTCCTGCGCGACGCGCTCGACGAAGCGCTGCATGCGGTCGCGAGAAAACACCCCTGAAGCGAAGTTGCAGTAGCTGCACTTGGACTTGCAGAAAGGGATGGAGATGTAGATGCCGGGCACTGTGGGTATTTTAACCGCCGGTTGCACCGCAACGCGCTGTCTGCAGACGGGGTTATGATGGAACCATGAAACGCGCCGTGATCACTGGAATGGGGAGCATGAGCCCGAATGGCCTGGGCAATGAGGAGTTCTGCCGCGCTATTCTCGCGGGAAAAAGCGGGGTGAAACGGATCACGCGCTTTGATGCTTCGGCGCTGCCAGTGCAAATCGCCGGCGAAATCACAGACTTCGACGAGCTTGCGTGGGTAGAGAAGAACCAGCGCAAGCATGTGTCGCGCGCGGTACCGTTGGCGATCGCGGCTTCAGCAGAGGCATTCTCTGATGCAGGCGTGAGGTGGCAAGGAGCGTCGCTTGAAGAGCAGCGCACCATCGGCGTGGTGCTGGGAACGGGTGGCGGAGCGCAGGAGTTCAGCGAAGAACAATATCGGCTGTATTACGAAGGCAAGATCAAACAGGTGTCACTGTTCAGCATTCCCAGCGGCACCATGGGAACGCTATCGAGCGAAGTGAGCATGTACTTTGGTGTGCGCGGCATGAGCCATGTGATCACCACCGGTTGCACCTCCTCCACGGACGCTCTGGGCTATGCATTGCGGCAGATCCAGACCGGCGTGTTGCCGATGGTGCTCGCCGGGGGCGTAGACACGCCGCTGGCGCCGGGCATCATGAAAGGCTTTACGCTGATGCGCATCATGTCACAGAAGTGGAATGACGCGCCGGAGAGAGCGTCTCGGCCTTTCTCAAAAGATCGTGACGGTTTTGTGGTGGCGGAAGGCTCGTGGATGTTCGTGCTGGAAGAGTTCAAACATGCGAAAACGCGCGGGGCAAAGATCTATGCGGAGATCGCGGGATATGGTTCCACCTGCGAAGCCTTCCACCGGGTGCGGCTTGCGGAGTGTGGCGAGGAACCGGCGCGGGCGATCGAGAATGCCATGAACGAAGCGCATGTGGATGCCGGAGCGATCGATTATGTGAACCTGCATGGGACTTCGACCGAACTGAATGACCGCATTGAGACGCGGGCGATGAAGCTGGCGCTGGGTGACCGCGCCTACAAGATACCCATGTCGGCATTGAAATCGCAGATCGGGCATCCGCAGGGTGCGTGCGGAGCGGCGGGAGTGGCGGCGACCATCATTGCCATGCACCACAGGCAGATCCCCCCGACCATCAATCTGGAGCAGCCGGACCCGGAGTGTGACCTGGATTACACGCCGCTGGTGGCGCGAAAAGCAGAGATCGATTATGCGGTGTGCAACTGCATCGCGTTCGGATCGAAGAATTCGGCGTTGGTGCTGAAGCACAGTGCCTAGAATCCGGATCCGGGTGCCTGGTGAAATACATAGATCCTTCGACTGCGCATTGCTGGCGCAATGCTTCGCTCAGGATGACAATTCAGATGACAATTCATTCGACTGCGCATTGCTGGCGCAATGCTTCGCTCAGGATGACAATTCAAACGAGTTTGGCAGGAAAAGACGGCATCCGCACCGGTGTGAGACTCGTCTATATAATTTTGACAGCACATGGCGAGTGAAGACGAGGTACTAGGAAAAGCGTATGACGCCCGCTTGATGAAGCGGCTGCTTACCTACCTGCGTCCGTACAAGCTGGAGGTGGTAATCGCGGTGATCGCGATCGTGCTGAAGGCGGGCATGGACGTGATCGGCCCTTTTCTCACCAAAACCGCGATCGATAAATACCTGATCCGGACGCCCAACTTCCACACCTTCCTTGACCGGTGGTTGAACAATGACCCGATGCGCGGCATTGGGCAGATCGCACTCATCTATCTCTCCGCGCTCTCGCTGAGTTTCTTTTTTGAATTCACGCAGACCTACCTGATGCAGTGGACGGGCCAGAAAGCCATGTTCGACATGCGCACTCAGATCTTTGAGCACCTGCAGCGCATGCACATCGGCTTTTATGACACCAATCCGGTGGGCAGGCTGGTGACGCGGGTGACCAGTGACGTGGATGCTCTGAATGAGATGTTCACCGCCGGCGTGGTGGCGATGTTCGAAGATATCTTCGTGCTGCTGGGCATCATCCTGATCATGCTGAACATGAAGTGGTGGCTGGCGCTGATCACATTCGCGGTGCTGCCGCTGATCGTGTATGCCACCGCGGTCTTCCGCAAGAAGGTACGCGATTCCTACCGGCGTATTCGCACGGCGATCGCCAAGATCAATTCCTATCTGCAGGAGCATGTGAGCGGCATCGTGGTGCTGCAACTCTTCAACCGGGAGAAGCGCAGCTATGGCGAATTCAAGAAAGTGAACCGGCAGCACATGGATGCGTTCAAGGACGCGATCATGGCGCACGCGGTGTACTACCCGACGATCGAGATACTTTCCGCGATCGCGATCGCGTGCGTGATATGGTTCGGCGGGTTGCGCGTGATCAGCGGCACGGTCACCATCGGGATCGTGGTGGCGTTCATGCAGTATGCGCAACGCTTCTTCCGCCCCATCCAGGACCTAAGTGAAAAATACAACATCCTGCAGGGAGCGATGGCCTCCAGCGAGCGCATCTTCAAGCTGCTGGATACGCCGGTGGAGATCACCTCGCCACCGCAGCCGAACAGGACAGTGGGTAACGGCCGCATCGAATTCGACCACGTGTGGTTCTCCTATCATCCGCTGCCGGAGGAAGCCGCGACCGTGGAGCAGCACGATTGGGTGTTGCGCGACGTTTCCTTCACCATCGCGCCGGGAGAGACGGCGGCGATCGTGGGCCACACCGGCGCCGGCAAAACCACGATCATCTCCCTGCTATTGCGTTTCTACGATGTGCAGAGGGGCGCGATCAAGATCGATGGCGTGGACATCCGCGAGATGGCGTTGGACGACCTGCGTCGGCGCTTTGGCGTGGTGCTGCAAGACCCGTTCCTGTTCTCCGGAACCATTGAGCAGAACATCCGACTGGGGTCGGCTTGGATCACGGATGCTTCTGTAGAGCGTGCGGCGGAGGAGGTGAATGTAGCCGACTTCATTCGCGGACTTCCGGCGCAATTCAAGGAAGGTGTGCGCGAACGCGGAAGCACGCTTTCCACGGGACAGAAGCAACTCATCTCATTCGCGCGGGCACTGGCGCATGATCCCAAGATACTGATCCTGGATGAAGCCACCTCAAGCGTGGATACTGAGACCGAATCCAGAGTGCGCGAGGCTTTGGGCAAACTGGTGCAAGGCAGGACCTCCGTGATCATTGCGCACCGGCTGTCTACGATCCAGCAGGCGGACCAGATCCTGGTGATGCACAAAGGAAAGTTGCGGGAGATGGGTTCACATCAGGAGCTGCTGATCAATCGCGGGATCTACTGGAAGCTGTACCAGCTGCAGTATCGTGACCAGGAGATGTCGCCGGGAAATATTGGCGTCCTGGGCGCGCCCCAGCCTACGGTCAACGCCGATTAACATGCTTCTTGCCGAGACAAGACATTGATGGCAAGGCGGATCTTGATCTCCGCGGGTGAAGCTTCAGGCGAGGCTTACGGCGCCCAACTGATGGAAGCGCTGCGAGAGCTGGACCCGGCGCTGGAATGCTTTGGACTGGGCGGCGAGAGGATGCGCGCGGCGGGCTTTGATGCGGTGATCGATGCCAAGGACGTTGCGGTGGTCGGCATCACGGAAGTGGTCAAGCATCTGCCGCCGATCTACCGGCAATTCCGGCGATTGCTCGCCGAGGTGGACAAGCGAAAGCCCGCGGCCGCGGTGCTGATCGACTTTCCGGACTTTAATCTTCGGCTGGCGCGCGAACTGCACAAACGCGGGATCCCGGTGGTGTACTTTGTGAGCCCGCAGTTGTGGGCATGGCGCAAGAGCCGGCTGAGCCTGGTGCGGAAGTATGTAAAGAAGATGCTGGTGATCTTCCCTTTCGAGGAAGAGTTTTACCGCAAGCATGGGGTGCAGGTGGAATATGTGGGGCACCCGCTGGCGGAGAGCGCGGCGGCCACGCCTTCGCGGGCGGAATTCGCCACCCATTACCAATTAGATGCGACAAAGCAATGGATCGCGTTGTTGCCGGGCAGCCGTCGTAAAGAGCTGCAGATGAATCTTCCGGAGATGTTGAAGGCGGCGGCGCAGATGGGCAACGCCTATGAATTCATCTTGCCGGTGGCGTCCACACTTTCACCAAGCTGGGTGCTGGAGCAGATAGGAAGCTCGCAGGTGCGGCTTGTGGAGGACGCAGGGTCGGCGTTGGCGCTGGCGAAAGCGTCGGTTGTGGCGAGTGGGACCGCCACGGTGGAGGCAGCGCTGGCGGGCAATCCATTTGTGGTGGTGTACCGGGTATCGCCATTGACGTATGCCATTGGGAGACGCCTGGTGAAGCTTGAACACTATGCGATGGTGAATCTCATCGCTGGGCGCGAGATCGTGCCGGAGTTGATCCAAAAACGGTTCACCGCCCAGAACATTGTCGGGCATGTGCGATCGCTGCTGGCAGAAGGGCCCGAACGGCAACGAATGATGGAAGACCTGCGGGAGATACGTCGCAGATTGGCGCCCTCGGGTGGAATAAATGCCGCAGAGCGCGCGGCTGCAGCGGTGCTGGCCTCCATCCAGAACTGATTGAGGGCTTTCGGGTTAGTAAAACTTATGATGTTCAGGCTTTCCTCAGCGGAGTGTGCGAAAGTGCCACGGATTCAGCGTCTTTCCCGGTGTGAAGCGCATCCATTCAGTAGAATTCCTCATCTGTTTAAAAGAAGCAGCTACTCTGGGAGCAAGTTCATGCGCTTTGCACGACGTCCCCTGCGACGTGCCTTTACGTCTCTATCCGCGATCTTGGTACTCACTTGCGCGTCACTTGCCGCGGAGAAGCCGCGTTTGCGTGCCGACGATTACGTGATTGACGCCGAGTTGTTGCCGAAGGTCCACAAGCTGGTGGCCCATGTAAAGATGAAAGTCACCGCGCTCGACGACGTTTCAGTAGCGGTATTTGATCTGCACAACGGCTTGCGCATCACCAAGGTGACCAATGCCGCCGGCCAGACGCTTTCAACGGAGCGCGTGACGCAGGATTCAACGGTGCGCATCCCCTTGCCCGCAGGCTTGGCCAAGGGCGAGAGCACCACCCTCAACTTCGATTATGAAGGCGCGCTTTCCACCAGCGACGATAGTCCGGTGGAAGGGCTGAAGCTGGCTTATATCGGCGAGGACACTTCTTACCTGCTGTATGCGGGCCGCTGGTTCCCGGTATTGAATTATGGGCTGAACCGTTTTACCTCTGAGATCAACGTGACAGTTCCGGCATTCATGAAGGTGATCGGAAGCGGAAGCACGGGCGCGGCGAAGATCGCGGCGGGCAAGGCGACCTATAGCTTTGCCTGGAAGCAGGCAAGTTTTCCGGGAACCATCATCGCAGGAAGCTTTGACGAGCAGACTTCCACCGCGGGCGGGGTAAGTATTCGGACGTTCGTGAAGCCGATGAAGAAGGAGATCGGCAAGGTTTACGCGGAGACCGCGCTGAAAGAATTTGAGTTCTTCAGCGGCATCTATGGCGCTGCCCCCTCCAGCCATTTGAATGTTGTGGAACTGCCGGATGACACCCTGCCTTCCGCGTGGGCGCCGGAGATCGCGGCGTTGGCTTCACGCAACATCAGCGAGAAGACCAACTACCGCCTGCTGGCAAACAGCATTGCCCACCAGTGGTTCGGGGTGTCCATAAGCGCGGGATCAAGGAGTGATGGTTGGATCCCGGAGGGCGCAGCCCGTTATTCAGAGGTGCGTTATGTGGAGCAGGCGGCGGGACGCGCAGGCATGGAAGAGGCCACTAAAGACATGTCCGTGGGCGCGCTCGCCTATGACACCGCACCGCTTTCCAGCGCAGGCAAATTGGATGTGTTCTCGCCTGAGTATCAGTCATTGGTGACCGACAAAGGCGGAATGATCTTCCACATGCTGCGCTGGGTGGTGGGCGACGCCAATTTTGATAAAACCATGCGCGCGCTGACCACACAATACGCGGGAAAATCCGTGTCATCGGATGATCTGCGTGCGATCGCGGAACGCATCCACGGTGACAAGCTGACATCATTCTTCGCGCAATGGCTTGATGGCACGGGTGCGCCCGAGTTCAAGAACAAATACTCCGTCTACCGGGTGGCAAAAGGATTCCGCGTGGTGGGTGAGGTCACCCAAGACCTGGATCTGTTTCGGATGCCGATGGAGATCCGCGTTGACACTGACGGCCAGCCGGAGATGAAGCGCATTGAAGTGGTGGGCACCCGGTCACCGTTCACCATCGAGACTTTTGGCAAGCCGCGCAAGATCGCGCTGGACCCGAACAACTGGGTGCTCAAAACCACGGACGACCTGAAAGTACGGGTCGCCATCCTGCGCGGGCAGCAGCTTGCCGCACAGGGCGATTTCACGGAGTCACTCAAGGAATACAACAAGGCGCTCGATGCCAGCAGCAACAGTTCGCTGGCGCACTACCGCATCGCGGAGGTGTTCTTCCTGCAGCGCAATTATCAGGCGGCGGCGAATGCTTATCGCGAGGCGTTGAACGGGGATGGCAAGCCCAAGTGGACTGAGGTCTGGAGCCACATCCAGTTAGGCAAGATCTTTGACGTGACCGGACAAAGGGAGCGCGCAACCAATGAATATCGGCAGGCGCTGCAGACGAATGACAATACGCAGGGCGCGCTGGACGAGGCACGAAAGTATCTGCAAAGCCCATATGCCGGGAATAAGAAGGAAGAGGGCGAGTAGGTCAGTTGTTAGTTTGAGTTGTTCGTTGATAGTTAGATGAACAGCAGCGGCTTAAAAGCAACGGCACGACTTAAGAGCAATTGCAAAGGCATGGCCCCTCGGCGCGCTGCGCGCTCACTCAGGATGCCACCGTCGTAGGAACCGGCTACAGTTCCAACTATCAACTAACAACCAGCAACTGCTATTCGTAGCGCAGGGCTTCGATGGGATCAAGGTTCGCGGCGCGGATGGCGGGTAGCATGCCACTCACCAAGCCGACAAATCCCAAGATCGAGGTGGAGATGACCACGTTCATGGGAGAGATGATGAGAAAGATATCGCCGGCGTCAGCGTGGCTTGCCAGCGCGCTATAGAGCGTCAGCTTACCTACGCCGATCGAGACCGCGTAGGCGAGCACGATACCGAAGAAGCCTCCCGCAAAGGTGATGGCGAGAGCTTCTGCGAGGAACTGGATGAGGATATGGCGTTTACGGGCGCCGAGCGCCTTCTCAACTCCTATCTCCCGGGTGCGTTGCTGCACCGCTACCAGCATGATGTTCATCAGGCCGATCCCGCCGATCCCCAGAGTGAGTGTGCCGATGAACGCCAGCAGGATCTGCAATCCCGCGGTGATGATAGCGAACTGTTTCACCTGATTCATGGCATTGAATACGAAGACCGCGCGCTTGTCCTCGGCTTTGAACTGGTGGATGCTGCCGAGCGCGGCACGGACCATCTGCTCAAGGCGCATGAAGTCAGTGGTCTCATAGTCAAGCCAGATGCCGTCCACGTAGCGGGTATCGCGCAGGTCTCCCATGGTGGTAAAGGGCACGTATAGCAGGCGATTGATGTCATCGTTTCCCTCCTGCATCTTGGGCTTGAGGATGCCGATCACGGTGAAGGAGAGGCCGTCCGCACGGATGGTATCGCCCACGGCGTATTGCCCGGAGAATAATCTGGTGCGGGCTTCTGAGCCGATCACGGCAACGCGCGCCCGCTGGATGATGTCGTCTTCGGTGAAGAAACGTCCAGACTCGATCTCCAGATTACGGATGCTCTGGATCGCAGGATAAAAGCCAAGCATCTGCAAGGTCATGGAGCGCTCGTCGTGCTGCACCTTCATGCTCTTCCCCGCCTCGGGGGTAATGTGCTTGATCTGCGGCACCTGGAGCAGAAGCTTTTCTATATCTTCTCTTTCCAAACGGATGGGGACTCCCGCTTTCGCGCCCCCCGCCTGCATGGAGGTGCGTCCCGGGAAGACTCCCATCACGTGCGAACCGAAAGTGGCAAAGATGTTCTGGATGGCGCGGCCAAAACCAGCACCGTATGCCAGCAGCAGCACGACCGTGGCGATGCCCCAAGCCATTCCCAACATGGTGAGCATGCTGCGTCGGCGATTGTGCTGCAAAGCCTGGTACGCCTGTCCCACCAGATCTTTGACCATGGCTATTCCGCCCTCAAAGCTTCTACCGGCGTGAGCAGAGCGGCCTGGCGCGCGGGATACAAACCGGCTGAGATCCCGGCAATGCCCAAGGAACCGATCGCGAGCGCGGCGGACCAAGGCACCAGGCGGGGAGTGTCAAAGCCGGGCGGTGCCGGCAACTGCGCCAGCAAAGTCATAAGCCCAGCGGCGGCGCCAATGCCCAAGCCTCCGCTCAGCAGCGTAAGAAAAGCGCCTTCAAGAAAGAACTGCATCAGGATGCTGCGATTGGTGGCGCCCAAAGCTTTGCGCAAGCCGATCTCCTTCGTGCGTTCACTGACTGAGACCAGCATGATGTTCACGATCCCAATGCCGCCTAATGCGAGGGTGACCACGCCGACGCTGCCGAGGAAAAGATTCATGGCGTCAAAGATCTTCCCTACCATTTCTTCGCTTTTTGCCGTGTCCCAGGATTCAAACGCATCTTCATCGTCCAGGCTGAAGCCGTGGCGGCGGGCGAGCACTTTGTGGACTTCTTCAGTGGCGTCTTTGTGAACATCGTGCGACCGAGGCTTGTAGTTGATGAAGTTGATCGCGTCCGCGGGCACGTTGTCGCCTTTCACGGGGAAATACTGTGCCATCACGCTATATGGCATATAAACGCGGGTGCCGGCCTGGTTGCCTTCATCGCGGCCGGTACTTTCCAGCACCCCGATCACGACGAAGCGTTGGCCATTCATCAGGATGGTGGCGGAAAGAGGAGAAGCTTCGCCGGGGAAAAGTTGTTTGCTCATTTCCAATCCAAGAACTACCACCGGGCGGTGCTGGTCATCATCTTGTTGGTTGAGCCACCTGCCGGGGCCCACGGGGATGTGGCGGATCTTGTCGTAAATACTCTCGACGCCGAAGACTTGCCCATTGGAGCTCTGGAATTCACTGACGGCGTGGATGTCTCCGCGCTGCAAGACGGGTGTCGCCAATTCGACGTCTCTGGCTTCCGCGCGGATCGCCTGCACGTCTCCATTCGTCAGAAAATAGGGGCGCGACTGCACATGGCTGCCGGGAGCGGCGGAGATGTGACCGGGAAAGACAAAAGCGATATTCTCACCGATCTGGCTGAGCTGGCGCCGATTGCCGGAGCGAAATCCTTCGCCTAACCCCACCAGGAGCAACAACGATCCGACGCCCCAGGCGATTCCGAACATGGTCAAAAAAGAGCGCAATTTATGCGCCCAGAGGGTGCGGAGCGTCTGCCTGATAATGTCGAAGAGCCTCATGGCTATCTCTATCTACGGATGGATAGACGGCGGAGTTCCGCCAAAGTGAGCGGAACTTGATGAGGTCAGCTACCGCTTCGGCAAACGATTCGGCAAAGTTGACCGGCAAAGCAGCGAGTTATTTCCCCGCCAGCTTCGCCTTCTCTTCAGGATATTCATAGACGCCCCGACCGCTTTTCCGCCCCAGGCGACCGGCTTTTACGTATTGGACCATCAAGGCAGAGGGCCGGAACTTCTCGCCCAGGGATTTGTGCAGGTATTCGAGGATATGAAGCCGGGTATCAAGGCCCACCAGGTCCACCATCTCAAAGGGACCCATGGGATGGTTAAGGCCGAGCTTGAGTGCCTTATCGATATCCTGCGCGGAGGCGACTCCTTCCTGCAGCATGTGGAAGGCTTCATTGCCTATCAACGCATTGATCCTGCTGGTGATGAATCCCGGAGACTCGCGGATAACCACCACTTCCTTGCCCATGCGGCGGCCCACTTCAGAAGCGGCAGCGATGGTGGAGTCATCGGTCTCAAGAGCGCGCACGATCTCAAGCAGCTTCATTTTGTGCACGGGATTAAAGAAATGCATGCCCAGGCATAGGTTCGCGCGATAGGTGACGGAAGCGATCTCCGTGACGCTGAGGGAAGAAGTATTCGAGGCGAGGATGGTGCCGGGCTTGCAGATCTTGTCGAGCATGGTAAAGATCTCGATCTTCGATTCCATCTCTTCCGGTACTGCTTCGATCACAAGGTCAGCTTCACGCGCTGCTTCCTCCACGCTGCCGGCGAATTCCAGGCGGGCGAAAGCGGCGTCTGCAGCTTCTTTCGTGGCCTTGCCGAGTTCCACGGCTTTATCCAGGTTAGCGCGGATCTCACTCTGCGCGCGGCGCAGGCTGCCCGGGACAAGGTCTTCAAGGATGGTGCGGTAGCCGCCCAGCGCAGCCGCATGTGCGATGCCGCGCCCCATGATCCCGGCACCGATCACGGAGACTGTCTTCACTTCCATCAGGCGCCCTTCTCCAGGTGCTCAAGCACTTTCATGTAATTGGGGTCGGCCTTGCGCATGTAATCGGCGAGCTTGATGCGCTCTTCCGGGGTCATGGTGTTGAAGTGGGCTGTGATGCGGCGCAGGGTTGCGCCTATGTCATCCACATAATTCATCATGCGAATCAGTTCGCCGGTCACTGGCATTCTCACAACTCCTGGGCAGCCCCGAATCGAACGTTCAGGGCGAACGGTTATTCTCGCCCGCCGGACGATGTTTCGTAAAGCGGGCCGGGTTGCGGGCCTTACACGGCCGCGATTGTTCGCATCTAAGCGAAAGGAGACTCCTGCTCTAAAATGCGCGCTTCTAGCGACAGCTCACCCACCGCCCAGATCAGCGTACTGGCTGAATGCGTGGATGAGCTCGTCCGAAAAGGCCATGACTCCCGCCCGCTCTCTACATATCGATTGCAGTTCCATAAAGATTTTCGCTTCACGGACGCAAAGAACCTGGTGCCTTACCTGCATGCCTTGGGCATTTCACACGTTTATTCGTCGCCATTCCTGAAAGCCCGCGCAGGCAGCATTCACGGATATGACATTACCGACCATAATCTGCTGAACCCTGAGATCGGCACTCTGGCAGAGTTGCAGCAGTTTGTGGATGAGTTGCATCGCCACGGCATGGGCCAGATCCTGGATACAGTGCCCAATCACATGGGAGTGGGTTTGGGTGACAATCCCTGGTGGATGGATGTTCTGCAAAACGGCCGGGCCGCCGAACATGCGGAGTTCTTTGACATCGATTGGCATCCGCTGAAGCCGGAGCTGCACAACAAGCTATTGCTGCCCATCCTGGGAAGGCTCTACGGTGAAGAGCTGGAAGATGGAAATCTGAGGCTGGAGTTCTGGCAAGGAGTGTTTCGCCTTGCCTACTACGATCGATATTTGCCGATCGATCCGCAAACCATCCCGCTGATATTCGCCCAGGCAATGGTGGATGGAGATTCGCCACGCTCCGATCTTCGAATCCTGCTGCGGGAGCTAGCCGGCCTTCCAAACCATGCGGAAGACTCAGACGCAGCGAAAGCCAAACGGCGGCAGTTAGTGCCGATGCTGCTGCATCGGCTGCGCAAGCTGCATCAGGATTCAGAAGCGGTGCAGGAATCGATCTCGCGTGCCGCAACCGTGATCAACGGCACCCCCGGCGATCCCGCGAGCTTTGACGCGCTGCACCATGTGTTGGAGGCGCAAGTCTATCGGCTGGCATATTGGCGGGTCTCGGCAGAGGAGATCAACTACCGGCGATTCTTTGATGTAAACGACCTGGTGGGCCTACGGATGGAGAACCCCGCGGTCTTCGCAGCCACGCACCGCCTGCTGCGCCGTTTGATGGCGGACGGCAGCATCAACGGTATCCGCATTGACCATTGCGATGGCTTGCTGAATCCCCGGCAATACCTCATCCGGGCACAGATGCTGTATTGCGCCGCGAAGTGCATCGGCGCAGAAGCGCAGCCGCCATTAGCGGAGAATGGGATCGAGGAAGAGATTGTCAAATTACTCGGCCACCAGCAGTGGCATGCGAACAATGCGCCGCTGTTCACGCTGGTGGAAAAGATCCTGGAGCCGGATGAGGATCTCCCCACCGAATGGCCCGTGGATGGCACCTCCGGATACGAATTCACCAACCTGTTGAACGGCATATTCATCCAGAAGAAGAACGAGCGTGCTTTCTCGAATCTTTACCACCGTTTTGCGGGCGCGATGCCGAACGTAGATACCCTGATTTATGAGAACAAGAAGCTGATCATGAACACCGCGCTTTCCAGCGAGGTGAATGTGCTGACGCACATACTCGACGAACTTTCCGGCAATGATCGGCGCGCTCGCGACTTTACGCGGAAGACATTGCGAGAGGCGATCCGCGAGACCATCGCATGCTTTCCCGTCTATCGCTCTTACATTGACGAGCGGGGAGAGATCGCTGCCCAGGACCAGTCCTACATCCATGACGCGATCGCACGGGCGAAGCGACGCAATGCCGGGCTCTCGACCGCGGTCTTTGATTTCCTGCGCGATATCCTGCTGCTCAAGGGACGGGCTGAGGATAGCGATGACGAACTCCATCGCCGCAAACTTCACTTTGTCCTTAAATTCCAGCAGTTGACTGGGCCGGTGATGGCGAAGGGCCTGGAAGATACCGTCTGTTATGTGTACAACCGCTTCATCTCAGTGAATGAGGTAGGCGGGTCACCCAAGGTGTTCGGACACACGCTGGAGCAATTCCATTGCAAAAACGCCGAGCGCGCGGAGAGATGGCCGCATTCCATGCTGGCCACTTCCACGCATGACACCAAGCGCAGTGAGGATGTCCGGGCAAGGCTGAATGTGCTTAGCGAGATGCCGAAAGAATGGTCACAGCAGGTCTTAGGCTGGCGCCGCGCAAACAGACGTAAAAAGAAGGTGCTGGGCGACGGACGTGCAGTGCCGGACCGTAACGAAGAGTATCTGCTGTATCAGACTCTGGTGGGCTCATGGCCCCTGCGCATGCAGACCGAGGATGACCGCGAGCAATTCATCCAGCGGATTTGCGCCTACATGACCAAGTCAATCCATGAGGCCAAGGTCAACCTGAGCTGGATCAATACCAATCCTGAATATGTGGATGCGATGAATGGATTTATTCGGCGCATCCTTACTCCGGACCCGAATAACACCTTCCTGCCGTTGATCGAGGGCTTTCTGCCTCCGGTACAGTATTCCGGCTGCCTGAATTCCGTGGGCCAGGCGTTGTTAAAAATGACGGTGCCGGGCCTCCCGGATGTTTATCAGGGAAACGAACTTTTTGATTTCAGCCTGGTGGATCCGGATAATCGCCGGCAAGTCGACTATGGATTGCGTCGCCGATATGCGGAGGAACTTGGGCGCGTGACATCTGACGGAATGCGTGGGGTATGCGCAGAGCTTTTAGAGAATCACGATGATGGACGCATCAAACTTTGGACCACGATGCGATCGCTGCGTTTTCGCCGGCAGAATCCGGGGTTGTTCCGTGGTGGGAAGTACATACCGCTGCACCCGTCCGGAGGCGATGCGGCCAAGAATCTATGCACATTTGCGCGCGGGGCTGCCGGCCAGATGGCTGTGGTTGCGGTGCCCCGCTTCAATTATTCACTTATGCGCGGTGGGATGTCGCCGCCGCTCGCTGACATCTGGGCTGAGGCCGAGATCCCCTTGCCTGATCCGCCTTCAGATTATTTTGAGAACATCTTTACCGGTGAAGTCGTGAAGATGACTGAGCGTGGGACGCTACGGTGCCGCGAGGTATTCGCTGGCTTTCCCGTGGCGCTGCTGACCTCAAGATAGCGGGAGTCTACCGGTTTACGCGCCGCTCTGCGGTTTGGCCAAAAGTAAAGCGCCCTCGGCGATCCACCAAGGGCGCTTCACACGAAAATTACTTTTCAGTGTTTGTGCTCGTGCTTCTCGTCCATCACCGCTGGAGCAGCGGGCTTTACTTCAGCAGTCTTTGTAGTCGAGCCCTCAAAGATCTCTGACAGCACGCGGCCCTGCATCCCTACTGGCTGTTGGATACCGTAGATCTTGAGGATGGTGGGAGCGATATCCAGCACGGAGATCGGCAATCCTGGATAAGTAGCACCTTTCTTGATGCCGGGGCCCATGGCTACAAAGCTGCCCGGGACCTCGTCGCCGTCCTCGTAGTCATGCTTGGCGATGACCGGGGTGGTTCCCGCATGGTCCTTGTGGGCATCGTGCGCTTCGTGATAACGCAGAGGTTTGATGCCATGATCAGAGACGATAAAGAAATAAGTGTTCTCATCCACATGCTTCAAGATAGTGCCGAGCACCTTGTCCATGGCGCGATACTGGTCAGGGAAAGCATTGACATCCACGGTCGCTACTTTCGCGTCATAGCCGACGTTGAACGGTTGGATGGGATAAAGCCAATGCCCGACGCGGTCTTCACACGATTGCACCATGAAAGTGAAGTCCTTGGGATGATTGGTCAGGAGATAGTCGAACAACTGATTCTGCTCGGCGCGGATAACATCTACTTTTTTCAGCCACTCCGTGACCACTTCTTTTTCGTGGCCCTTGATCTCGGCTTCACCGGGCATGCGGGCGCAATCGATATGGAAGTCTCCCACCTTTGAAAGCAGCTCCTGGACCATGGACTTCGGGTATACGGCGTCGCCCCCTTGCACATCGCTCAGTTTCGGCGCGCAAAGCACACCGTCTTCACAGCCTTTGCCGCGGGTCAACATGCCGCTGATCATGTATCCATTGACCGGAAGGACCGGGAAAGTTGCCGGCACATTCGCCATGCCAACCGTCACCTTGTTCTTGGAAAGGACGTTCCAGAGCGGCTCCTTCTTCAGCATATTGGTATTGGCGGTGATGCCATTGACCAGGAATCCGGTGATGCCGTTCTGGTCAGGCGTGGTGCTGGTCTCAATGGCGGTATAGACCTTGGGGCAGTTCGGCGCCGTCAGCGTGCGCAGCTTTCCAGAAACGCCGTTATCGATCACCTTCTGCAGGTTGGGCAGATCACCACGTACCAGCAAAGGCCGAAGCACGTCGAGTTCCGCTCCATTGATGCCGAAGACGATGACCTTCGGTTTGTTGGAGCTTGCTTTGGTGGCTTCCTGCGCGAATGACGGCAGCGCAAAAAGTGCCAATACAGACAAAGCAATAACTGCTTTCTTAAGAAGCTTCATGAGACCCCGTTCCAAGAGAAGATGCTGAAATTATAACGCTGAATGCGACATAAAGCAGAAGCTCCGCCGCATTGCGGCGGAGCATGTTAAAGGAGTGTTACAGCTACTTTCCGTCTACCGTTACCGGAGCGGTAAGCGTGCCCAGAAGCCCACTGGGATTATCCCGGACCGCTAAACGGACTTGATAACGCCCGGGCGGCAGTTCGATATCGGCGGGAACCAGCAGTCCTTTCTGCTGTACCTGGGCGTATTGCTCAGCCGTAAGGGGTGAGGCGACGGTCTTGCCGGTATTAATCGCGATCTTTCCGTCTGCGGCTATGGCCAGGATAAAGAGATCGACGTTCACCTGTTTCTTGTCGCCTTCACCGATGGTGATGGTCTTGGGCTCAATGCGAAAACGTATGGGGACATTGGCCTTGCCGTTTTTCGCGGTGGCTGACTGCACCAAAGCATCGAACTGAACCATGCTGGAGTCATAATTGATGCTGCGAACGGCGGCGGTGGTCTCCTGGTCCTGCTGCTTGCCTCGCTTCCCTTCCGGATCCATGGCGAAATAGCCGGCGCGATTTCGAACCACTAACCCGGGCCGGGTGACTTCCACCTTGATGGAACGATAGCCGCCATCAAACTTTTTGTTCGAGGATGCATAGCCCAGGTCGTAATAGGTGCCGCCATCATTTGCCGCGATAGCAATTGCATTATCAAGATCATTGCGGCTGATCATGGCGCGGCCGCCGGTCTGCCGGGCGATCTCGCGAAGGTTTTCATTGGAGTTTGTGATCCCGCCCAGCGATCCACTCACGTGGCGGCCATAGTCGGCGCCGGTCATCAGGATCCCGGATTCATTCAAGCCGCTCCGGCTGGCATCCACCAGGGAGGTATTGAACAAGCCGCGTGCGTCCACCGGATAAATAGCGGTTTGAACCTGCGCCATCATGGCGGAGGTGCGGTGGATCTCTTCTAGAAATTGCTGCTGGATCTGATTTGCCGGATTGGCATATGCCTCATTCGCGGTGGGTGGGGCGTAATTGCTATCTGTGATAGGCCCGCGATCGGCCATGGAACTCGTCACCGTAGCGCCTTCATCGGGAGAGAATGCGATAGGAAATCCGGCAGAGACCCAGATCAGGTTCTTTCGCCCGGAGTGGCCGCCAGTGATGCGAGCGATCTCCCGCATGGCTTGCAGCGTCTCAGATAGGCGTTGCTCAATACTGCCCGCGATCTGGTCAGCCTCAAAATGATTCAGGCTGGCGATGGCTGACTGCATTTTAAGCGAGGCCCCGCCTGAGCCACTGCCATTCACCGATTGCATGGTGGCTCCCAGGCTGGAAGGAGGACCGGAATTAGGAGATTGTGCACCAGTGGCGACCGCCTGCGGAGTGAAACGCTGCAGTGCGGCGATCAAGACATTCGGATCGCTGGTGAAGTCCTGCAAGCGGATCAGGCGATTGGTCAAGCCGAATACCGCCATCTGCTGGCCGGACTTGAACTGCGTTCCTAAATAACTCAACAGCGCGCGGCGAGCGAGCTGCTGATTCTGTACCGTGGTATTGAGCGCGTCCAGCAGGACGATGGTCAGGGGCCCTTGCGGCATGCGGTATTCAGGGCGGTTGGAATAAAGGTCCGGCGGAAGCTGCTCCGCCTGCACAGCGGCGCCGCTGCGTTCGAGTGAGAAGCTCGCCAGCTTCTGCTCTTTGCCGTTCTCCTTGATCTTGAACTCTCCCGGTTTCAAGTCTGTGATGGGCTTACCTGCTTTGTCAGTCACAACGGCGTCCACCAGCACATAGTGAGTGCTTACGCGGATGGACGGCGCCGGCGGCTCTTGCTGCGCGGGAGATGCCAGGCAAAGAGTAAGCATGCTTGCCAGGATGCGGACAGCAGCGTTTTTCATAATGACCTCAACGACCAGGGATTGCGGGCAGCAGAATAATAGCCGCAGAGCGGCGCAATCGCCAGTAGGAATTCAGGAATCGTGTTAGTCTTTCCGCCGCCATGGCCCATACCATCACCCGCAGACATCTGATGAAACTAGCTGCCGGCACCGCGGTGACCGCCGCTGCCGGACGGGCGCTTGCGCTTGTCGATGCTGCCCCGCAGGCCGCATCCGGCGCAACCAGATTCGCCGCAGTGTACCCGCCGCTGGATCGCTTTATTGCCGGCTATATGAAAGAGATGAACTCTCCCGGGATGGCGCTCGGCATGGCGGACCGCAGCGGAGTGGTGCGTGCGGCGGCGTTTGGCTATGACAATCTGGATAGTAAAAAACCGGTCACAACCGCACAGCTCTTTCAGATCGGATCGATCTCAAAGTCATTCGTGGCCATCACGCTTCTGCAACTGCGCGACGAAGGCAAGCTCGACCTCAATAAGCCGATCAAGGACTACTTGCCATGGCTGCCGATCGAGAGTGATTTTCCGGCGATCACCATTCACCACATCCTTACGCACAGCTCAGGATTGCAGAGCGGAGTTCCGCTTCCCTTGCTGGACGCGCGTGATCGCGTACGCCCTGCCTATGCGCCGGGCGAGCACTTTCATTACAGCAATTATGCATTCCATATTCTTGGGTTCCTGATCAGCGCGCTTGACCAGCGCGCTTTTCCGGATGCCATCCAGGCGCGCATCTTTGATCGGGTGGGAATGTCACAGAGCGAGCCACGCATCTATAGCGGGAATCGCGAGCGCCAGGTCACAAGTTATGCCCCGCTCCACGACGACCGCCCATATCCGCGATACGGGCCGCTGGTGCAGGCACCGTGGATCGTCTCTGACGATGCCGCCGGCTCCATCTGCTCCACCCCTGAGGATATGGCGAAGTACATGGCGGTGATCGCAAACCAGGGAAAGCTCCCCCATGGACGGTTGCTGTCAGCGGAGTCATTTGCGCTTTTCTCCACGCCACACATTGCGGCGGAGGAGTTTGGCCCCGGCGCCAGCTATGGATACGGCATCGCCGTGGACCATGTGGATGGCGATACCATCCTGCGGCATACCGGCGGCATGGTCTCATTCATGTCCGCGATGCAGGTGAACATAGATGAAGGAGTGGGGGCGTTCGCATCAGTGAATGCGCAGCAGGGCTACCGGCCGAATCCGGTGGCGGCATATGCCATCCAGTTGATGCGCGCTGCAAATAGATCCCAAACACCTTCCGCAGCGCCTGCGCCGAACCCGCAGTTTGAAGTGAAAGATGCGGCTGACTATGCGGGTAGATTCACCTCACGCGAAGGCAAGGTGTTGGAATTCGCAGCCTCTGACAAGTTGCTCTTTCTGCTGCACAATGGCACCCGAATCCAGATGCAACGCTCAGGAGGCGATAGCTTCATCGCTCTACATCCTGACTTTGCTCTCTTCCCCGTCCTCTTCGGGCGGGAGAAGGCGGCGGCGACCAACGCAGCGCAGGCGCAGGCACCAAAGCCCGCGGTGATCGAAGTTTCTTACGGACCCGATTGGTACGCGGCAGCAAAATCGCAAGCGTCCCCACCCGCAACCTTGCCCCAGCAGTGGGAACAGTACGTGGGGCACTATCACAGTGACAGTCCGTGGGAGGGCAGCTTTCGCGTGCTGGCGCGCCACAACAAACTTTTCCTGGACGGCGTGGTGGAATTAAAACAGATTGAACCCGCACTTTTTCGCGTGATGGATGAGGAGCCAAGCCCGGAGTGGATCCGCTTTGAGAGCCCAGTGAATGGAAAGATGCAACTTGCGGTCTTCTCCCATGCTGCGTTCCGCCGCGTGGAGGCTTAGGCCCCTGATGAGGTAGAAGCCTCGGCAACCATGGCTGCGGGAAGCGCAGGTGTTTTGATATAATCAATCTCGTTCTATCCCGCAAGAATCCCCAACAATAGTGGGCGCGTAGCTCAATTGGCAGAGCAACTGACTCTTAATCAGTAGGTTGTAGGTTCGATTCCCACCGCGCTCACCACTATCTCTTCCGATCTGTGCGGCCTCCACCACCTTTCGTTATCGCTCGGGTTAGGGCGTCGCGCCGGGGCGAAAGCTGCATTCTGACATGCTGCTTCCGCGCTGTTGACCGCTCATTCTTGCCAAGCGTAATCTTGTTGCTGGACCTTTCGCCTCTCTTATTTGGCTAAACAGCTTATGCCCTGACTCAAAGTGGAGCCAACAACCGAAGATGCTGAAAATCCTGACTGTGGACGACAACGACTCCCAGCGCCATATGATGACCACTCTTTTGCTGAGGGTCGGCTTCGAAGTGACCGCCGCTGCAACTGGAAATGAAGCAATCACCCGGTCGATCACGGACGCTCCCGACGCCATTCTGCTAGACATCAATTTGCCCGATATGAGTGGTTATGAGGTATGCAAGCGCATCAAGGCTGACGTAAGGACAGATTCGATCCCCATCGTCTTCTTTACCGGGGAGATGGATGGCGCAGCTAAGAATCACGCTGATATGGTTGGCGGCGCTGCATTCCTGACTTACCCGATCAAAATGAGTCAACTAAAGACGGTGATCGAGTCTTTGGTCGCGAACGCAAGAGTTTCCAGAGCGCGGCAATAGCTGAAGCACCGCACTTCAGCGGGCGCCCCATCCTCAGCGAACGGTGGCACCCGGCGAAGCCGGTTTCCATCTCTAGAAAGGCTCGGAACATGATCAGAGCAAGGATCGTCGCATTTTTTCTGGTACTGCTATTGACGGGGAATGGTGTCCGCCAACAGCTCGAACACGGTGAGGGCGGAAACGATGGCCCACATCTGGGCGCCGTCCATTTCGTGACCTCCTGCAACGCTGCTGCACAGAAGCAGATGGACCATGCGGTCGCCCTTTTGCATTCGTTCCAATTCAATCATGCCATCCAGGGATTCAATGCGGCGCTGAAAAGCGATGCGGGGTGCGGGATCGCATACTGGGGAATGGGGCTTAGCCAGTGGACGAATCCATTCGCAGCGGGAATGAAAGACCAGGATCAGATGCAGGCAGGGCGGGAGAGCGCGGAGCGCGGAAGATCCACGGGCGCCAAAACAGAGCGCGAGCGCGATTACATTGCCGCAATGTCCAACCTCTACAGCGACTCCGGCAGCAAGCCACAGCAAGTTCGCTTGACCGCATATCGTGATGCCATGGGAGCGGTGGCGGCGAAATATCCCGAGGACCATGAAGCACAGATCTTTTACGCGCTGGCGATCGCCGCCTCCGAGGAGCCTTCCGACACAACTCATCTTGGGCGGATCCAAGCGGGAGAGATCCTGGAAAAACTGTTTCGCCAGGAGCCAAACCATCCCGGCCTGGCGCATTACATCATCCATACCTATGACGTGCCGACATTGGCGGCAAAGGCCCTGGCGGCTGCCCGGCGGTATTCAGAGATCGCTCCGGATGCGCCGCACGCGCTGCATATGCCTTCTCACACTTTCACGCGCGCTGGATACTGGCAAGATTCCATCGATAGCAATCGATCGGCGATAACCGCTTCCCGCCGCGAGGGCCAGACCGCGGAGGAACTCCACGCCAGCGACTACCAGGCTTATGCCTATCTGCAGACCGCGCAGGATGAGGCGGCCCGCAAGCTGCTGGAATCGCTGCCCGGGACCGAAGCCCGCTTTGAACCTAAGCTGGTGGTGAGTGGCGCGGCAGGACCCTCAGCCGGTTTCTTTGCGCTAGCGGCGATCCCAGCGCGTTACGCTCTCGAACGTGGCGACTGGAAGAGCGCGGTTCAGCTCAAGACCCGCGAGACACCTTTTCCATACGCGGACGCAATGACCTGGTTCGCGCGCGGCATGGGGGCCGCGCGGTTGCATGAGGCGGCGATTGCGAAAAAATCTGTGGACGCTCTGCAACAGATCCAGGTGCGCCTGGAAAAAGCGAATGAAAAATATTGGGCGATCCAAGTCGGGATCGAGCGCCAGGAAGTGAATGCTTGGACGTCGCTGGCGCTGCAACAGAAGGACCTGGCTTTGAAGATGATGAGGGATGCCGTCCAGATGGAAGATGGCACTGACAAGAGCGCCATCACTCCCGGGCCACTTGCGCCGGCGCGCGAGCTTCTGGGCGAGATGCTATTGGAATTGAATGAGCCGAAGCAGGCACTGGAACAGTTCGAGGCGACGTTGAGAAAAGAGCCGAACCGATTCCGTGCCTTGTATGGCGCAGCGCGTTCGGCGCAGCTCAGCGGAAACAGCGCAGCCAGCCACCGGTATTTTCGCGAGCTTTTGAAGGTCTGTGAGCACGCAGACCAGAAACCTGGCCGAGCGGAGCTGATCGAGGCGAAAAGAGCGATTGGCGGCGAACAACCTGGCCGTTAGATCAACTAAGCAAGCATGCGCGAATGGGCGCCACGATCCTCAGCGAACGGTGGCAACCGGCGAAGCCGGTGGTTCCCGCGATAACACTTACAAAATCAAATCGGTTCACGATAGCGTCGCAGGCGGACTGTGGCGGCAAGGAATGCAGCCGAGATCGCCATGCCGATCCAAAACCCTGGGCGGGTAAAGAACGTGCCCAGTGAGACGTGCAAGAGCATTTCCATGCTCTTGCCGGCGGTGCTGGAAGCATCTTCCCAATTTCCCACCAGGCGGTATTGCAGCATCCGGGCGAAGTGAGCAGTGTTGAAGGCGATCTTTTCCAGTACGCCTATCATCAGCAAGGGCACGGTTGCCCAGAGTATGGGCGCACGCCGCGCCCAGGCAGAGACGAACAACAACCACCCATAAAAAGGCGCGTACCAAAAGCCATGCATGAGCAACAGGTGCAGAAACAACATGGGCCACATGTGAGCTAGCGACAGATGGCTCCATAAGACTGCTGCATTCATCCCACTGCTCCACAGTACCAGAGTGCTCAACGTCAACATGAGCACTTGGGTGATCAAGCCGACGGCGAAGGCCACCAACGGTATGATCGCGATGGGAATGAGAGCTTTGGCGAGCACTGTGATCGAGTCTGAAACGGGGAGCGATTTCCAAAAAAGGATGCTGCGATCCCGACGTTCAGCGTAAAGCGCGTCCACGCTATAGAAGAGTGCTACCAACATGGTGGTTGCCATCAGCAGCAACGACACCATCAGGTAAGGCGCCTCGGCGAGTTCATGTTGCTTCATCGCCTCCAGCGAAGATGCGGTGCGAAGGTCAGCCGGCAGATGAATAAGCTTGATTAGAAAACCTATCAGGAACACCGCAGCTACGGCGAGCGGAACCAGATAAATAGAATGGTTCTCCCACAGTTCCCTCCGCAGACACCAATAAAGCCGGCGGGAAAATGGGATGGCCGGCGCCGCTGCTTCGATGCTTGCGTTTGGCACAGTTGTCGCGCTCATCTGCCCACTCCTTGCTTCATTGTCGCTTGGCTGTTCATCACGGCGACGAAAAGATCGGCAATGCTCGGTGTACGCACTTCCCCCAGCGCTGCCAGCCGCTCTCGGTCCACGGAATCAAAAAGCAGGATGCTACGGCCGAAGCCTGAACGCTCGTGAATGGGCCGCAGCGCGCGCGCGGCGTCAATCTTTTCAGGATGCACCTGCACCTCACGATACCTCGCCTGCAGCTCTTCCATGCTGACACTCAAAACGATGCGACCGCGGTCCATGAACATGAGGTCGGTAAGCACATGTTCGACTTCCTCCACCTGATGCGTGGTGAGCAGAATGGTGCGGGTGTGGTCGAAGTAATCGTTCAGCAGGGAATCGTAAAACTGTTTGCGATAAAGGATGTCGAGCCCGAGCGTGGGCTCATCCAGCACTAGCAATCGCGCATCAATGGCCATGACCAGTGCGAGATGAAGTTGCACGACCATTCCTTTCGACAGTTCTCCAACCTTGCTGGAGCGCTTGATGTTCGTCTTCGATAGGAAACTTTCCGCCTTAGCGCGATCAAAGCGGGAATGAACGCCCGCGACATAATCGATCGCTTGAGAGACGCGGATCCAGCGCGGTAACACGGCCACATCGGAGATGAAGCAGACATCGCGCATCAATTGATCGCGCTCGCTCCAGGGATCGCGACCCAGCACTTTGAGGTCTCCGCTGTATGGGATAAGACCAAGAATGGCATTGAGCGCTGTTGTTTTCCCGGCGCCGTTCGGTCCGATGATCCCCAGGATCCGTCCGGCTTCCACGCGAAGATCCACTCCGTCCAAAGCGACGGTGGTGCCGAAGGACTTGCGCAACCCGCGAGCTTCTATACAGGCCATAGCTTTAGTCGTTCCCTTCCTCGCTCTTGGATTTTGCCCGTGCCGCAGCAGCGCCATTCAGCAGGTCTTCCGCCTTCAGGCCGAGCCTCTGGATGGTCTCCTGCACTCGAGGCCACTCTTCGCCCAGGAACCTTTGACGCTCCCCGTGCAGTAGCAGCTCGCGCGCTCCGGGCTTAACGAACATGCCGAGCCCGCGCCTCGCCTCTACCAAAGCTTCATCCACCAATTGCTGATACCCCTTGAGGACCGTGAGTGGATTTACGCGATATTCAGCCGCAACATTCCGCACGGACGGGAGCGGATCCCCTTCCTTGAGAACGCCGTCCAAGATCATGGCCACTACGCGGTCACGAAGCTGGCGGTAGATCGGCTGACTGTCATTCCATTCACGGTCCATCGGAGTTTCCGCAAATCCCTCACCTGACCTTACCAGAGAAATATTCAGCTTCAGTTCTTTCTGTAAAGATCAAAATGCGGGTGGGCAGGCTTGTCTCCCACCATGAAAGTCCAATCTTCAGTGTGATGGTTCTCGTCGATGAAAGTGAAGAGCGCGCTGTGCATGTGATACTTCGGATTTCCTGAGATATCCAGAAAGTCGAATTGCACGGTCTTGCCATCCGGCAAAAGTTTTGCGGTCATGCGAGGCCGGTTTCCGGCGTCACAATAATGAGTGAGTGTGAGGCGGTCGCCATCAAGATAAAGCATAGTGATGGGATCATCCGCCCTGCTTCCCACACGCATCTCATGCATCAACACATTGCCCATGGAAGTAACACGGAATGAGACTTTGCTGATTTGGCCTTCCACGGTGGGTTCTCCCGGGACGCCGCTGATCTTTCCCTCCCAGTTCCCCTCCAGCGACTTCATTTTCGTGAATAATTGCTGCGCTGCTGTGGGTGGCACTTCCGTCTTTTTGGCTGCGGGAACTGCAGCGTCGGTTTGCGCGAAAGCTACGGTTGAAAGCGACAGTAAAACCGTGGATAGCAATAAACGAAGTGATTTCATTTCCATTCTCCTGAGGAAGCCGTGGGTTTTAGAGCCGGCGATGCAAGCTCATGCAGCTTCGTCATGTGTCATAGTGTTATAGTTAACTATAACAGTCAAGAGAAATCTTTTGCCAGGCCGTAAAGCATAGATAAAAAGGGAATTTATGGCGCGATGGCGGGTTGGGGGACTCTAGCCGTGAAAATTCCGAGCGAACGTATCAGTTCTAGGATTTCTTAACTACCCGAGCCTCCACCCTTCGGCGCCAGCCTCGAGCTATCCGGCGCGTTTCAGAAGGTGAACGCCACGCCGCCGCGAATGGCGCGCGCGGACTGCACTAGATACAGGGTGCGGCCATCGGCGCCGATCATAGGCACATAACCCTGCGCCAGAAGATTCCGTACATCCACCAGCGCTTCCATCTTACCGGGCATAAAGGACGTGCCGGGTATCGGTTGGCGCAGGAAGATGCCGAGATAGGGGTCTGAGGCGCCGGCGGAGCCGTTGAAGGCGTCCACGGGAGTTAGCGTGTTGCTGCCGCTGCTCCATTTATAGGAGCCTACGATGCGGGTGTGGGAGCGCGGAACTTCGCCGGCGATCTTGCCAGTCACTGCATGATGGTAGCTGTCAGCAAACTTCGCCTCCCGCAGGCTGGTGCCACTCTGGGTCAAGCCCATGGCGCCCCCCCAGGCGTAATCCAGGGTAGCGGTAAGTTTTTCCGCGAGTTTGCGCTGCGCAACCAAACGAACGCCGTGCGTGGAAAAATCCGCTCCGGTGAAAGTGAAGGTGCTGGCATACACGTCGGGAAGGAATTCTCCCGAATCCATGTCTCCATCGCCGATGCCGGTGATCACGGTATTGAGATAGCGGTCAGCGTAGTAAGCCACTTGCAGGTTGTTCTTGCCCAAGCGCTTTGAGATCGCGATCTCATGGTGGCGCGCATGCTCGATGCGCGGGGTTCCACCCTGGAGCGAGACCCGCGGGTTCGCTTCACTCAGATCAGCGGGAGAGCTGTCAAAACCTTTTTCGTCGCGGGTATTGGGTTGCGAACTGGCATAGCGATATTCCACCGTTGCGGTGGGTGAAAGGTGAGCGGTCACGCTGCCGAAGGGGCGGAAAGCGGTTGCCCGGCCGCGGAACTGGACCGACTGTAATTCCCCGCCATAGCTCAAATCGATAAAGTCCGCGATGGTAAAGCCATCCGTCATGGTCAATGCCAAGGCGCTCAAGGCGGCGTGACGCAATGCGGATTCGGGAGTGGCGAAGCGGCGCGCGGTGAGCGCAAACTCCGGCTCTGAACCGTTCGCCAGGCGGTGCTTATAAGAGGCGCGGACGGTGCCGGTGGCCTCTCCCGCGTTGTATCCAACATTACCGCGGAACTGCATGGTGCCGGAGGAGAACATGGATTGCTCCACGTTGAACGCCGTTTTTACGTCTGAGCCGCTGAAGCTCTCGCCATCTGACCCGGCGATGAATGCTACCCGTGCCTTAAGCACGTGATCATCCGGTTGCCCGGAGGAAGAGACGACCACCAACGGCGAATGATCCAGCACCCGCAGGATGGGACGGTTCGAGGCGGAGCGTAAAGTCCAGCGCCAGTCATCATCCTCCTGCTGCTTCACCAGCTTCGCTTTAGGGACCATCTGAATGGCTTCCACCAGCGTGCTGAGCGTCATATTCACCACCATGTGCGCCCCGGCGCGCAGGCCCACGTTCTCCCGCAACGCAGGCAGAAAGGCGTTCGCGGTCGCTTTCACGTAATAGATACCAGGCTCCAGGCCTTTGGCGGCATAGAAGCCTTTGGAATCGGTGTAAGCCTTCAGCGGCAGAAGAGCCGTAGAAGTGAATATCTCCACCACCGCGCCCATTTGCGCTTTTCCAGAGGAGTCCTTCACAAAACCGGAGATGGTGCTTTCAACCGGCGCTGCCATTGCGGGCAGGGCAAGCAGGGACACCATCAGAACCAGCCAGGTGCGTCCGAGTTGTCGTCTCTTGGCCATCTTGCACCTCAACCACTTGCTTTCGCAGTAGGCCCTTGAGCCGCCCTTCAGCCCCAGAGGGCCGCCGGCGGGGTTAATCCACCACCGCGAACTTAGCGGTGGGTGAGATCGTTTGCTTGGAGATGTTGTCCGTCACCTTGATGGTGATCTGATACTGCCCCGGGGGAACATTATTCAGCGGCAAGGTCTTTTCCAAAGTCACCAGATCACCAACATTGCCAAGCTGCTGAGAAGTTTCCTTCATCTGCATCACCGGCTTTTTGGTGGTGGTGTTCACGATCTCATATTCGATCTGCGCATCAGATTTGTTGGTCTTCTGATCCACTTGAAGATTGTACGCCTGCATCCAGAAGTTCACCGCCTGGGCGCGCTTGAAGCCCGCCTGCTTGCCGTCAGCAGAATCAACCCGGGGGCGGACCTTGGTGGTCCCGATCACGAAGTTGCCCGAGCCCACGCTGCGGGAAGGCACCTTCTCCATCTGGTCGGCGACGATCAAGGTGCTTGAAGTCAACCCGTGGTCATCACTCATGTCCGGCACCTGCACCCCGCGGGTCCATGTACCCAGGCGGTCGCCGTTCACATCCTTCACCACAATATCCAGCTTATAGCGGCCCACCCGTAACGGAAGCGCCTTCCAATAGATGGAAGCATTCTCCACCGTCTTGGCAAGAAGTTCGGCGGGGACATCCACTTGCACCGTATCTTCAAAGGTCTGCGCCACGCGGCCAGTGAGCGTGGAAACGCGGCCAAAGATATTCACCGTACCCCGCTGCACGCCATCTTTGTTGGAGAAGGTGATGTCACGGTTCTTCACCTGGATCGTGATCGGCACAAGCACGGTCTCATTCGTGACCTTCACAAAATCCATGCGCACGTCAAAGGGCATGAAGTTGTAACGGATCTTGTGGTTCACCACTTCTTCCAGGTCTTTGAATTTCACCGCCGGCGGACGATTCAGTTTGTAGAACTGGTCCAGCCGGTCAAACTGTTTTGCTTGATTGTTGCGGGTAAAAGCGCCTGTGCCAATACGCTCCATGCCGCCACCGGTGAAGCGGTCCGCCTTGTTGGCGAGTCCCATCTCTTCATATTGAGTGGCGCCGGCGTTGGGCACGTTCAACAAGGCGTCTTTTTCAGAGCGGTCCAATGTCATGTGGTAATCGCTGCACATACAAGTGTCGACAAACTCGATCTCCACTTCCTGCCCGATCCCTTCCAGGTAGCGATAGCGCCAAACCTCGAATGGAAAAGTCGACGTGCTGCCGCCGCCTTCTTCATTGGGGCGCTGATAGGTGCCTCCGCTGGGATGGGAATCGATCTGGTCGGCCGGGCCGTACATGATGTAAATGCGGCCGCGATCGGTCTTTGAACCTGCCTTGCCGGCAGCGAAACGCTCATTGGCATAGGCCAGACGGCGATAGTGTTCTTCCTTGAATTCATTCTCGACGGTATCCGGGGTAGCGTCACGGCGAAGCCAGAACTGCTCGATGAATTGGTCGCGCTCCTCGTCATTTGAGAGCTGCTTGAACGCCGTCACCTCTTCGTCAGAGATGATCCACTTCACATCATTGTCCAGCCAACTGCGATAGACCTGGCCCAACTCCTGTTTCAGCGCCTTTGCGTTCTTTTTTTTCTGGTCAGCCGAGAGATCACGTTTCAGCGGATCCTGCTCCTGGCCAGCAGAGGCAGCCTGGGCATCTTTTTGCGCAAACATCGGAGAGATCAGGGTAAGACCGAGGATCGCTATGAGAAACTTTCGGGGATAAAACATAAGGACTTTGATTGCTCCTGACCGCAAATGGACACAGTTGGGGTTCTTAGATTGTAAGTTTTTGACGGTGCGAAGGCAAGTGGTATCCGTCCGAACTTTTAGGGTTAAGTCCCCTTAATCCAGGCACTTAGATAAATGCCTTAGGGGAATTTTTTGAATTCAGGCGGGGATGCCGGATTCCAGGTCGCTGCCGTTTTTCCGCGGGCTCGATCTCCCAGATACCGCTGAAGGCTTAAAACAGGCGCAATATCGCCTAACTGCGACCGGCTTCACACCGGGCACTCGGAATCTCATCGTTATAATCACGGCGAACCAAAGAGACATACTGCTCGGGAAAGAAGTTGAAACTTCGTCCCTCGGCATGACGTAATCTGTCATAACTCCTGCGGGCGACTCAGTTTCTGCGCCGTAGCAGTGTGCCCCGGCTCCGCTCTACAAAGGAATTGTTCGCAATGAAGAAAGTATCGATCGGAATCGCCATCCTGGTGGTGCTGGGCGCGGTGGTGTTTTTCACCTTGAAAGCGCAGGGGAACGCGCCTGCCGTGCAGATCGGAATGGCAGCGAAACAGGACCTCACAACCGTGGTCAGCGCATCCGGAGAGATCAAGCCCAAGACCTTCGTCAACCTGGGAGCGAACGCCTTCGGGAAGATCGTGAAGCTGCATGTGAAAGAAGGAGACCGCGTGAAACGCGGGCAACTGGTGGCGCAGCTTGAGAATGTGCAATCATCCGCGGACGTGGCAGCGCAGCGTGCCGGCGTGACCGCCAATACCACGGACGCTCAAGCCGCGGTCGCGGGTCTGCATACCGCCGAGGCAGACCTGATCCGTGCCCGGGCGGACGCCCAACGCACCAGGCTTGATTATCAACGCGCGGAAGGCCTCTTTAAAGACCAACTCATCTCCAAGGCGGATTACGACAGCCGCAAAGCTGCCGATGAGGTTGCGCAGGCGCAGGTGGCCCAGGCCGAGGCGCGCATCGCCCAGAATAAGGCGCAGACTGAGTCCGCCCAGGGCCGCATCATGCAAGCCCGCGCCACGCTCACCCGCGCGTCAGACCAGCTCAGCAAGACGCAGTACGTTGCCCCTTTCGATGGAGTGGTGACAAATCTTCCCGTCCGCGAAGGCGAGACCGTGGTAGTCGGCATCCAGAACTCACCCGGCAGCACCCTGATGACGATCGCTGACATGTCCATCATCACCGCCGAGGTGAAGGTGGATGAGACCGATATTGTGAACGTTAAGCTGGGACAGATAGCGGACGTGGTGATCGATGCCATCCCCAACAAGACGTTCACTGGCCACGTAAGCGAGATCGGCAACAATGCCGTGCTCCGCTCCAGTGGCCTTTCAACCTCGCAGACCACGGCCGGCAGCCAGGAAGCGAAAGACTTCAAAGTGGTGGTTACGCTGGACAATCCACCAGAAAACCTTCGTCCGGGATTGTCCACCACGGCGAAGATCACCACCGCGCAGAAGGCGGATACACTGGCCATCCCCATCCAGGCGCTGACCATTCGGACGCCTTCTGATCTGGCGGCGAAAGGCAAGCCGGGCGACAAGCCACCCAGCCCCGCTTCCAATGAGAAACAGAAAAAAGAAGAAGAGATCCAGGGCGTTTTCAAGGTCAGCCATCAAGGCGGTACTCTTAAGGTGACATTTGTTCCGGTCAAGACCGGGATCACCGGCAGCACGGACATTGAGGTCACAGATGGACTGAAGCCGGGAGATGAGATCGTGACCGGAAGCTATAAAGTGTTGCGCACGCTGAAAAATGGCGCCACGGTGAAGAAAGAGAGCGTCACCGCGAAAAAGGAAGAAAGTTCGTAACCGATCGCCTGCCTCCCCGTCTAAAAAAACTGGGAACAAAGCCTCCGCCGGATGCGTTTATTCAATCAGCAGCCGCATGAGTGCCGGATGGCAGGGAGAAGCACCGATGGCAACAATAATCGCCGCACCTGAAGTTCGTGAGGATAGTTACATGACTCCAGCCGCTGAGACTGTCATCAGCTGTCAGGATCTATGGAAGACATACGAGATGGGCGCGGAGCAGGTACATGCGCTGCGTGGAGTCAACCTCCAGATCGACCGCAATGAGTATGTTGCCATCATGGGCCCGTCGGGCTCTGGCAAATCCACGCTGATGAACCTGATCGGCTGCCTGGACACGCCCAGCAAAGGCCAATACTGGCTCAGTGGGCACCAGGTGAGTGAACTGGATGACGACGAGCTGGCCCGGATCCGCAACAAAGAGATCGGATTCGTCTTCCAGACCTTCAACCTGCTGGCGCGGGCAACCGCCTTGCACAATGTTGAGCTGCCCCTGATCTACAACGGGACTCCGGCAGCCGAGCGCATTGAACGCGCAAAAAAAGTCTTAGAAATGGTCGATCTTGGCCATCGCATGACCCACCGCCCCAACGAACTCTCTGGCGGCCAGCGGCAGCGTGTGGCTGTGGCCCGCGCTCTGGTGAACAATCCTTCGATCATCCTTGCCGACGAGCCGACCGGGAACCTGGATTCACAGACCGGCAATGAGATCATGGCGCTCTTTGCGGAATTGCACCGCAAGGGCAACACCATTGTGCTGGTCACCCATGAACATGACATTGCAGAGAACGCCGACCGCATCGTCAGCATCCGTGACGGAACGATCTTCAGCGACGAAAAACGATAATCCCGTCCCCCACTCAAAAGCCTGCCGCAATGCAGACTTTTAAGTGTCAGAAGCCCAGTAGCACCACCTTGCCAAAGCTATCATTCGATTCCAGATACTCATGCGCATCGGAGATGGCGGTCATCGGGAATTCCCGGTCTATCACTGGTTTCACCGTGCCATCCGCCAATAGCGGCACCACTTCCCTGGCGAATGCTTGCGTGGCCAATATCTTCTCTTCCAGCGGACGCGCCCGCAGCACTGTGCCCATCACCTTCGCGCGTTTGCTCAAGAGAACAGGCAGCTTGAATTCCGAGCTTCCACCCGCGACCGTTCCCACCAGCGTCAGCCTTCCTTTGAGCGCGAGCAGGTTTGCGCTTGCACCCGCATACGCCCCGCCCACCAGGTCCAGAATCACATCAAAGCCTCTGCCTGCAGTCACTCGCTCGGAGAACTCTTTTAATTCCTCCGGTGACCTGATTGCCACGCCATCTTCCAATCCGAATGGCATCGCGCGCTCCAGCTTGATCTGCGTACGGGTAGTGCCGAAGGGAATGGCGCGCACGGCTCGCACCAACTGCACGGCCGCCAAGCCCACGCCACTTCCCACCGCGTGAATGAGCACCGTCTCCCCCGGACGCAGTTCCGCCTGCTTCCATAACGCATCATGCGCAGTGATGAATACCTCGGGTACGGCACCCGCGTGGACCCAATCCAGGTTCTGCGGCACCCGAGCCACCGCACGCTCGTGTATCGCCACGTACTCCGCATGAGCGCCGCCGCCGGTGATGCCGAAGACGCGGTCTCCGGGCTGCCACTGCTTTGCCCACTTCCCGCACACCTCTACTTCTCCCGCAAACTCAAGTCCTGGGATATCAACAGGTGCGCCGAGCGGAGGTGGATACTTTCCTTGCCGCTGTAATAGATCGGCGCGGTTCAATCCGGAAGCTCGTACGCGGACCAGTACCTGATCCGGCGCCGGCTCCGGACGCGGAACGTCGCGGACGGCCAGCGCTTGTGGGCCGCCAAACTGCGTTATCACCACTGCTTTCAAGCACACTCTCCTGAATCCACCGCGCGGACGGCCCAGCAACGCTGGTTTATAATCAAGGATTCCGTCCTCTTCAACCTGGAGTTCTGATCGATGATACGTTTTTTGCAGCATCCCAGCACCGGCCGCAAAGCTGGGCTCTCCATCATTCTTGGCGTCCTGATCCTGGGCATGGTGGTCTACCTTGGCCAGGCCTTTACCGGCAGCGGCAACGTGAATACCTCCGGCGTGTACGCCACCGTGGGCGATGAAACGGTGACCAGCAGCGAAGTCTCCAAGATGGCGCAGCAGATGGGCCGCCAGCAGTTTCAAGGCCGCGCTGTTCCTGAATTCATCCTGCCGTACTTCCAGCAGCGCGCCGCTGAGCAACTGGTGACGCAGAAGGCGCTGAATGTAGAAGCCGAGCGCCTGGGATTGTCCGTCTCTGACGCTGAACTGGCGCAAGAGCTGCACTCCGGCGATTGGGGCAAGCAGATCTTTCCCAACGGACAATTTATCGGCCAGGATAAATACACCGAATTGGTGGCTACTAATTTCGATCTCGATATTCCCACTTTTGAGAAGCTGGTGAAACAAAGCCTGCTGCAGCGCAAGCTTTTAGGTTCGGTGCAAGGCAGTGTTCTGGTGCCGGCGAACGAGGTGGAAAAAGAATTTGCGCGCCAGAACGAAAAAGTGAAATTCGAGTACGCGGTGATCAGCGCCACTGACCTGATGAAAAAGGTTTCTGTGACCGATGCTGAATTGCGCGCTTTCTACGATAAGAACAAGGCGCAATGGAAGGATGCGATCCCGGAACAGCGTCGCGTGAAATATGTGGTGCTGGACCCGTCAGCGGCGCAGGTTCAGGTCAGCGACGACGATCTCAAGCGTGCCTACAACCAGCGTCAGGACCAGTTCAAGACGCCGGAGCAGGTGGACGTGCGCCATATTTTGGTGAAAACAAAAGAACAGGCGCTCGACATCAAGAAGCAGCTGCAAGCGGGCGCGAAGTTTGATGACCTGGCAAAAAAATATTCCGAAGATCCGGGCAGCAAGGACAAGGGCGGACTGTATCAGAATGTGGTCCGCAACCAGATGGTCCCGGCGTTTGACCAGGTCGCGTTCTCGCTGAAGCCGGGGGAGATCAGCGATCCGGTGCAGACCAGTTTTGGTTTTCACATCATCAAAGTGGATGCCCATCGTCAGGCGCAAGTAAAGCCCCTGGAAAAGGTGCGCGGCGAATTGGAGCCGATCGTGCGGGCGGAAAAAGCCGGCAACTCGCTGCAGACTTTGGCGAACACACTTACCACGGAAGCCAAGACTCAGGGCCTGGAAGCTGCCGCCGCCAAGCACAACCTGAAAGTGGTGAACACAGAGTATGTTGCCCAGACCGCCCAGTTACCCGGCGTGGGACAGTCGCCGGAGTTCATGGGGCAGATCTTCGCGCTCAAAGCCAACTCCACCCCGGAGCAGTTGCGGACGCAGCAGGGCTTTGCCGTGGCGCAGGTCCTGGATTCCAAAGCCGCGCGCACTCCGAGCTTTGAAGAGTATCGCGCGCAGGTAGAACAGCAGTTCCGCAACGAGCGCGCCACCCAGATGCTGAGCAATCGCACGCAGGAGCTCGCGGACCGTGCCAAGAGCATGCATGACCTGAAGCGCGCCGCGAAAGAGCTTGGGGCGCCCGTCAAGACCAGCGATTTTGTGAATGAATCGGCAAACGTACCGGATGTGGGAGCCATGTCAGGGGCGGCACAGGTGGCATTCGCGATGCAGCCGGGGCAGATCAGTGATGCCATCTCATCCGGGCGCAATGGAGTGGTGCTGCAGTTGCTCGACAAGCAGCAGCCCTCCATGACCGAGCTTGAGAGCAAGCGCGAGGAGATCCGCGAAGGCCTGTTGCAGCGCAAACGCAATGAGGTGGTCCAGATCTTTGCTGACCAGCTTCGCGCCAAGCTGCAAAAAGAGGGCAAGATCAAGATCAACCAGGAAGAGCAGAAGCGGCTCTTCGGCAAGACCGCCGGCGCGCCTGGTTCTGGCCCCGCCGAATAAGGCCACGCAAGGTTGGAAAAAGCGGAGCGGCCATGTCGCTCCGCTTTCTTGTTTGTTAGCATCGAAGCTCCCATGGCGTTTTATCGTGCAGCCGGAATACTTTTACACCCCACCTCTCTGCCCTCCCACGGAGGGATCGGGGACCTGGGTCCGGAAGCTTACGCCTTCATTGATTTCCTGGCGAATTCCGGATTAAGCCTGTGGCAGGTATTGCCGCTCAGTCCGGTGGGGCTCGGCAACTCACCTTACTCTGCAACCTCAGCATTCGCCGGCAACCCATTGCTTATCAGCCTGGAGGGTCTTGCCGAGTATGGCTGGGTAGATAGCGCTGAAGTTGAACAGGTCCCGGGCGGCAAGAGCCGGGTTGATTTTGAGCTGGTGAACCAGACCAAGCTCCCGCTCTTGCGCAAAGCGGCACAGAGTTTTTTACGTCGGCCGCCGGATGAGCATGGCGAGCACCGCCGCTTTGAGGCGTTCTGCGCCAGCAACTCATCCTGGCTGGAGGATTTTGTCCTCTTCAGTTGTTTGCGGGAGAAGTTCAACGGGGCCAGTTGGAATACCTGGCCGCGCGAGATCGCGGCGCGTGAACCAGCTGCGCTCGAGCGTTTGCGCGGAGAGTATGCAAATGAATTGCAGATCGAGCGCGCCCTGCAGTTCGCTTTCTTTGACCAATGGAAGCGCCTTCACGAGTATTGCCGGAAGCGCAGTATCAGCATCGTCGGTGATGTAGCCATCTTTGTGAATTATGACAGCGCCGATGTCTGGACGAATCGCGACCTGTTTTATCTGGATGGAAACCTGGAGCCCACCGTGGTCTCAGGAGTGCCGCCCGATGCTTTCAGTGACACCGGCCAGCGCTGGGGAAATCCGCTCTATAACTGGGAAGTGCTCAAGCAGCGCGGGTACGACTGGTGGATCCGCCGCATGCAATGGTCGCTCAAGGTCTGCGACTTCGTTCGCCTTGACCACTTCCGCGGCTTCCAACAATATTGGGAGATCCCGGCCTCCGAACCTACTGCTATCCGAGGACGATGGGTGGATGGCCCGAAAGAGGATTTGTTCATCGCCTTGCGTAATGCGCTGGGAGATCTGCCGTTCATCGCGGAAGACCTTGGGATGATCACTCCGGACGTCCACGCCTTGCGCCAGCGTTTGGGCGTGCCCGGCATGAAGGTGCTGCAATTCGGTTTCGGCGATGAAGGCGCCCATATTTATCTGCCCCATAAATATGAGCCCGGCTGCGTGGCTTATACCGGCACCCATGACAATGACACCACCATCGGATGGTGGAAGACTCTGCCCGAAGATCAACGGCAGATAGTAAAGGCCTATCTGGGAGAAGCAAAAGATGGCGTTTGCTGGGCGTTGATGAGGACGGCGTTTGCCTCGGTCGCAAATTTTGTGATCGTGCCCATGCAGGACGTTCTTCAACTGGACGGCAGCGCGCGCATGAATACACCCTCCGCCGGCGATGGCAATTGGGGTTGGCGCTTTCATCGGAACGATCCATGTGCGGAGATCGAGCAGAAGCTTGCAGACCTGGTCAGCGTGACCGACCGTGCGCCGAAGAAGAACAAAACAGCCTAGTGTTTTCTAAGCTCCTGCATCAGTCCAAGTGCTTCCCGGTTCTTCGGGTCGTTTCGCAGAACGCGTTGTAGCTCCGCGCCGGCCTTCTGCGGCTGCTGCTGCGAGAGGTACAAACGTGCCATGGCGATGTGCGCTTCCGGCTTCTTCCCCTCCAGCAGCATAGCGGCTTCAAGTTGGTCCTGCGCCGCGGTGATATTTTTTTGCGAAAGATAGATCTCCCCCAGCTGCACCCGGGCGCCGTATTGGCCGGGCGAGAGTTTTAACGCCGTCTCCAATGCTTGCGCCGCGCCTTTTAAGTCACCGACTTTTTGCAAAGCCTGCCCCAGGTGCAATGCCACGCCGCCATCCTCTGGATTCAGCCTGAGTGCTGCGGCAAGATGCTGCGCTGCATCACGATAATCACCAGCCTTCAGCTCCATCTCTCCTAGCTGTGAAAGCGCGGTGAGCGAGCTTGGATCGGCTTTTAGGGCGTTACCGAATGCCATCCGTGCGGCGGCGCTGTTGCCGCCTTCATCCTGCATCATGCCTGCATGGATAAGATTCTGGACCTCGATCTTGTCTTTCGGATCGGGCAGCAGGGAAGGTTCTGGCGCGGTGGTCGAGCCCCAGACATTGCCCAGATATCCCAGGGCACGAAGTTCTTCAACCGTACTCGCCGGCGTTGCTCCGGCCGTGGCCTTCTTTTCGCTTGCGGGATTTTTAGATACCTCATTGCGGAAGTCCGCCAGGATGCCTCGCAATTTCTGAAGCTCGGCGTCCCAAGGTTGATAGATATTCTTGCGCTCGCCGGGATCCTTGCCCAGCGAATAGAGCTCCGGGTGAGGTGCTTCAATGTACTTGCTGCCATTCATTCGCACGGACTTGATCGGCGCCCAGCCAAAGCGCAGCGGGTAATCGGTCTCAGAGATGGCAGCGGTTTCCGGGCCGCGGTTGCTAAAAAGAGATGCGCCATCAAATTTGGCGGTGGTCGAGATCCCCAGCCGATCGAGTATGGTCGGCAGCACATCCACGCTTCGTACCTGCTCTGGAACGGTACTTCCCTTTTGCGCGTTGCCGGGAAGCTTCACGATCAGTGGGATGTGGAGAGTGGAATCGTAAAGAAAGATGCCGTGGGTATTCTCATTGTGCTCGCCCAGGCCCTCTCCGTGGTCGCCGAGCACGATGATGAGCGCCCCATCGTATCTTTTCTGTCGCTTCAAAGAACTCAGCAGAGTGCCGAGCTCGCTATCCGCGTAAGCGATCTCGCCGTCATAAGGGCTGTCCTTGAACTGCTGCGCGAACGGCATGGGCGGCTCATAAGGGTCATGCGGATCGAAAAGATGCACCCAAACAAAGCGCGGCTTGGTGCGATTTGCCGCCAGCCAGGTGGTTGCATGGTTGACGACGACTTCCGCGCGACGCTCCACTCGGTTCCATCGCGGGCCGCCCGCGGGAGCTTCCGCAAAATTGTCATAATGATCGAAGCCCTGGTCCAGGCCCGGCGCCAGCGATTTGCTGTCCAGGATCACCGCGCCAATGAACGCCGCCGTGCTGTATCCGTGCTGCTGCAAAAGCTTCGCGATGGTTACATGCGCGGGAGCCAGCGGCACGCCAAAATCGGAAACGCCATGGTTTGAGGGATATAGACCGGTCAGGATGCTGGCGTGGGCGGTATTGGTGATCGGCGCGGCGGTAATGGCGTTGGAGAAACGAACTCCGTCGGCGCACAGCCGGTCGAGCGTAGGCGTGCTTGCCCTGCGGGATCCAAAGCAACCAACGTGGTCCGCGCGCAAAGTATCGATCGTGACCAGGATGACATCGGGTTGCCGCTGCGCGGATGCGGCGGCGCTCAACACAATGAGGAAAAGCAGCAGCTTATGCATGGGTCTTGGGTCAGCGTAGCACAGCGCGCGCCGCGCCAGCATCGCATTGCCGCTGCCCTATAATCAATCCAGCTCCCCATGATCCCTCGGCTGACTACCTGCATTTTGTCTCTTCTGCTGGTTCTTTCCAGCGGAATGTCGTACGCGCAGAAGCAGCGGCTGCCCGCAAAACCGCGGCCCGCCAATCTCGTCCTTATTACCATTGATACCCTGCGTGCCGATCACGTTGGTTGTTATGGCTATGCCAAAGCCCGCACTCCGAACCTGGACGCTTTGTGCGCTGCCGGCACGCGTTTTGACGCTGCTTACTCCGTGGTGCCCACCACTCTTCCCTCGCACACCACCATCATGACCGGCGCCTATCCCATGAAGACAGGGATGCATGACTTCAGCGGAAACAAGTTGCCGGCGGGACAGCCGACGATAGCGACTGTCCTGAAGTCCCGGGGATACCATACCGGCGCCGTGGTAGCGGCAGCAGTGCTTGATTCGCGCTTTGGCTTGAATGCGGGTTTTGATTCCTATCTCGGCAACTTTGACTTCAACCGCCTGGAAGAGCAAAACCTCGATGCGATGGAGCGTCCCGCGACTGAAGTTGTGGATCAGGCGCTCAAGTGGCTCAAGGAGCGCAAGCCGGGTCCATTCTTTCTCTGGGTGCACATCTATGATCCGCACGCGCCCTACGTGCCTCCTGCACCCTACGCCGAGCGCTTCAAGGACGATCCCTATGATGGCGAGATCGCCTATGCCGATGCGCAGATCGGCAGGCTGATTGAAGCGTTGCGCGCACAGAGGGTTTTCGACGATTCAGTGATCATCGTCACCGGCGACCATGGCGAAGGATTAGGCGAGCACAATGAGAAGACCCATGGCTTCTTCATCTATGACACTACGCTCCACGTTCCGCTGATCGTCAGATTGCAAAAAGGCTCCCGGCAACAGAGGACGATCAAAACCCCGGTCAGCCTGGTGGATCTCATGCCCACGGCGTTACAGGCGCTGGCAGACAAGGTCCCCGCGGAAGCCCAGGGCCGCAGCCTGTTGCCGCTCATCTCCGGCAAGGAGCAGGATGTGAGCGAACTTTATTCTGAGACCTATCTGCCGCGCCTGCACTTTGATTGGAGCGAGCTTCGCAGTATTCGCCGTGATAACTATCACTTCATCGACGGGCCCAAGCCCGAGCTATACGATCTTGCGCGCGATCCGCATGAGACCCGGAACCTGATCAACTCAAAACAGGCGCTGACCGCGGAGCTGCGCGGCATCCTGGCGCAGACCATCAAGCAGAACACGCCCGAGCAGGACCTCGCTGAAAAAACCAGCCTTGATCCCGCAATGATGGAGCGGCTGAGATCGCTCGGCTATGCGGCGGTCGCCGGGTCAACCAACCCCACCATCAGCGATCGAGACTTGCCGGACCCCAAAGACCGCATCCAGGTGTACGAGCTGGTGAGTGAGGGCATTGATGATGCGCAGCACGGGCGGCTGGATGAATCGATCGTAAAATTGCGCGCCGCATTGGCGCAGGATACGCATTCAGTTCCCATCCATTACCTGCTGGCCCTGAACTTTTATAAGAAGCAGGATTTTCCGGCCGCCGCACGCGAATTCTCTGAGGTGCTGAAGGTCAGCCCGAGCTACGCGCTCGCTGCTTACTATCTGGGCTTGGCGCAAGCTCGATCAGGAGACTTCGATTCCGCGATCGCCTCCTTCAAACATGCGCTTGAACTGGATGCCACAAATTTTTCCGCCGCGTTCAACCTGGGAACTGCCTACCTGCGCAAGAATCTTCCGGATGACGCCTTGGGGGCGTTCCAGTTATCGGTGAGGATCAATCCGGAATATGCTCAGGGACATCGCGCCCTGGGAGAAATGCTATTGTTCCGCAGTGAGCTCCCCTTGGCGATGCAATCCTTGAACAAGGCCGCTTCCCTGGCGCCGCAGGACCCGCAGGTCCATCTCTCTCTGGCAAAAGCCTATGCTGCCCAGGGTGACCAGGCGCGCGCCTCCGCCGAACGCGCACGGGCGCAGGAACTGGCGGGACAGCATTGAGAAACGTGCTTATCACCATCCTGCTGGCAGGAATCGCCTGCACCGCGGTTGCCGCGCCGCGGAGATCCTCCCGCAGACCACTCGCTAAGCCGAACGTCCTTCTTATCACCATTGATACCGTGCGTTCGGACCACGTGGGAGCCTATGGTGCGAGCATAGTGAAAACTCCGGAGATCGATTCGCTCGCGCGAGATGGAGTCGTCTTTGAGAATGCATATTCTCAGGTCCCGCTGACCATTGCATCCCATGCCTCCATCCTGACCGGGACCTATCCCTTCAACAATGGTGTCCAGGATTTTACCGGCCAGCCATTAGCTGCCAACTTCCAGTCCGTGGCCATGGCTTTTAAACGCAATGGCTACAGCACCGCAGCGGTGGTGAGTTCATTCGTGCTGGACCGCAGTTGGGGACTGGCGCGCGGCTTCGATTCCTACTTTGACGCCTTTGCTCCCGACAAGTTCTCTAACAACAATATCGCTTTGGTGGACCGGCGCGCACAGCAGAGCGTGGACCAGGCGCTTACGTGGCTGCGGCAGCGTCCGGCGGGAAAGCCTTTTTTCCTGTGGCTGCACCTCTATGATCCGCACAGCCCATACGACCCGCCCGGCGAATTCGCCCAACAATATAAAAATGATCTTTACAGCGGCGAGATAGCGTATGTGGACGCACAGCTTGGTCGTTTGTTTGCCCAGCTCAAGAGATCCGGTGGCTATAAGGGCACGGCGATCCTGCTGCTGAGTGATCACGGAGAATCGCTGGGAGAACACCAGGAACGCGAGCACGGCTTCTTTATCTACTCATCCACCACGCATGTCCCGTTCATTGTGAAAGAGGCTGGCGTAGTTGCGCTTGGCAAACACATACAGGACCCCATCCAAGCCATGGATGCGGCGCCTACGCTGCTGCAGCTCGCCAACATCCACGACTCCGCTTTAGAGAGGCAATTCCAGAGCAAGGGCTTGTTGCCCTTAATAAACGGTGGCGGCGAGACCGGCCTTGCCTATTCTGAGACTTACTATCCCTTCAGCTCGTTCGGATGGAATCCGCTGCGCAGTGTGCGCAATGAACGTTACCAGTACATCGACGCTCCGCAGCCGGAACTCTATGATCTTACAAACGATCCCGAAGAGAAGAACAACATCGTTGCCAGGCAAAGCGCGGTTGCAAGCGTTCTGAAGACGCAGATCGAGGTTCTCAGCCGCAGATTCGCGGCATCCGTCGGCAAGCCGAGCGGCGGCAGCGTCTCTGCTGAGACAGCCGAAAAGCTGCGCTCGCTTGGCTACGTCGCCTACCGCTCGCCGGTGTCGGAAGAAGCCTTGAAGCGTGGCCTGGCGGACCCGAAAACGAAGATATGGGAGTTCAATGCCATCCTGCGCTCGGGCGATCTTTTGCAGGCCGGCAATTTTCAGGAAGGCGAAGCTCTGCTGGCACAGGTCCGCGAAAAAGATCCGGAAATGTACCTGGTGCCGTTCCTGTTAGGCGAATCTGCGCTGCGTCGCCAGGACTGGGCCAAGGCAGCAACCGAATTGAAAAGCTGCCTGGCGCTGAATCCTGGCTTTGATCAGGCGATGACGGCGCTGGCGCGCGCTCTGCTCAGCCAGAACGATGTGGAAGGTGCTCACCAGTGGGTCAAGAAGGCCATCGACCTGAACCCGCAGAACTATCGGGCCTGGTACCAGATGGGATGGGTAGAGAGCCGCACCGATCCGCAAGCAGCGATTGCTGCCTTTGAAAGAGCAGTCGCTATCCAACCCAACTTTGCCCAGGGAGAGCGCGATCTCGGCGTCTTGCAGATCCATCAGAATGATTTCGCCAACGCCGCTACGCACCTGGAACGCGCGCTCAAACTCGGCCTGGAAAAGGCACAGCTCTTGAATTTTCTGGGGATCGCATACAGTCAGACCGGCCGCCAGGAAAAAGCGCTCCTGTTTTATCGGCGCGCCATTTCGCTGGAGCCCGGTTTCGCGCAAGCACACTTGAATCTGGCATATGCATTGCAGAAAAAGGGCCAGGATCCTGCCGCTCTGGCTGAATACAAAAAAGCCTGCGGATTAGACGGCAATTTCTGCCGCTTCGTCCCCAAGTGATCAGCGGGTAAGCGGCTTCACTCCCCCGTCTTCCAGCTTGCGGGAAAGCTGCTGTGCCTTGGCAGCGAGCGGGTCCTTGGGAAACTTAGCGGTGAACTCCTTCAGCTCAAAAAGCGCAGCCGGTTCATTGTGCTCGCGCAGATACAGGTTCACCAGCTCAAGATGCACTTTCCCCATGGAGGAATCCAATTGAAGGGCTGATTGCAGGGCACGCTCCGCCTCGCGGGGCTTATTGGTGCGCGAATAAAGCGCGCCCTCAACAAATCGCCCAAACGCGGAGTTCGGCTGGCGACGAAAACCCTCTTGCAAGGAAGTACTCGCCTCTGCATAGCGCTGCGTGAGCAGAAAAAGGTTTGCCAGATTGAAATAGCTGGTGGCATCCGCCTGGTTTTCTGAGATCACGCGATGGAACTGTTCATAGGCGGCCGCTGAGTCGCCCATCGCCAGGTAGTCGGAACCAAGATTGTTGCGCGCCGGGTAGAAATTCGGTGCGATCTCCAGGGCCTTTTTATAGTGCGTGATCGCCTTGTCGAATCTGGCTTCTGAGTCAGCTTTGATCCCCTCTTCATACGCTTTCACCATCGGCTTAGGGTAGTGGTGGGAAAGGTCCGCTGTATTCACCATGAAGGGATTACTGCCTTTGCGCGTGTCCGGCCCGGGAGCGGTCGGATTCTTGGGGACCAACCGGATGCTTATCATCACCGTCCGACTGACCGCGGGATCTAGTGAGACCGTAATACGAACCGGCTCATATTCCTTTTCATTGATTGATATCTGGTACGGATTTGCCACCAGATCATCGGCAGAAAATCTTCCTTCGTTGTCAGTGTAACTTTCGCTCACAACCATGCCCCGGGTCTCGACCTTCACCAATACCGGCTGGTTGAGATAGCCCCTTCCGGCAATGCTGATCTGACCGACGATGTTCCCGGAACTCTGGTTCTGTTGAGCGAGAGCGGTGGCGCAGCAAAATAGAACCGCGCAGGAGGTACGAGTCAAAGAGGAAGACATGACTACACCCGCCGATAGGAATAAAACGGGGCCCCACCCATTACAAGGTGGAGCCCCGAAGTTGTGCGACGCGGATGCTGGTGATTAGAAGCTAAGCTTCAAACCAAACTGCATCTGGCGCGGGTTGAAAGTACCACCGGCTTGGCCGAAGCTGCCGGAGGTCACGCGGTTGAGGGTTGAGCCGTTAGCGCCAGGCAGTTGGAAGTTCGTCTTGTTCAAGGCGTTAAACACTTCCCAACGGAACTGCATCTTTACCCGTTCGGTGAAGCGGAAGTTCTTGAACAGAGAAGGATCCCAGCCATAGAAACTCGGTCCAACAAAGGTGTTGCGTCCCAATGATCCGGGGTTTGCCACCGTCGAGGAATTGTTCCAGAAATGGCATCCAGCCGATGCGCCAGTCTTGGAGAAGCAGAAGTTGCCACCCCAGCCACCGGCCCATTGGTTGAAGCTCGGAGTGAAGTTGGTGATATCCGAGTTCGGTCGGTCATTTCGTTCGCCGTCCTTGTTCAGATCACATGCCGATGTAGAGCACCATGGACTCCAGTGAGCCCCACTCTGATAGCTGACGATCCCGTTCATCTGCCAACCACCCAGGAACCAGTTCAACGGTCCAGGGTTCTTGAACCAGGGTAATTCATAGACGTAGTTCGCAACCAAGCGGTGGCGAATGTCGAATATGGCATTTGAACGGTCAAGTCCAGGCAAGGTCTGGTCCGTGCTGTAACCTTCGCCGGCGGCTGCACCGTTGGAGGAGGTTGCACCGCTGTGCCAGGTGGAACCGTTGTCGATGGAATGGCTCCAGGTGTAGTTCACATTGAAGGTCAAGCCACGGCTGGTGGCCTTCTTGAGTGATGCCTGGAGGGCATTATAGTTGGAGTTGTTGACGTTCTCCCAAACACGGAGGCGTCCATAGTTAGGATTCAGGCGGCGACCGCTGGGGTTATTGACCGGGTCACGTTGACTGCAAAGGTTGCGTCCGAACTCGTCCGTGAAGCACACGCCCGCAGGCAAAATGCTGCCCGGGATGCGGTTCACGTTCTGCGCACGGAACAATTTGTGGGCGGCCGTACCAACATAATTCAGCTCAAGCGACAAGCGAGGCGCAATCTCCTGCTGCACACCCAAGAAGAAGTTGTGGACGTACGGATCACGTATCCCCTTGGGGAAGATGATACCCGTCAGTACCGCTTGATTGCCATTCAGCGATGACCACCCCTGAATGTTACCGACCGCAGTCGTTCCTGTTCCCTGGTGGTTCAAGGGATCAGCCGGGCCAGTGTAGCTTGGAGTTCCGCCACTTTGCGGACCGTAGACGATCACTCCATCTCCACCGTCCAATGGACCGTCCGCGGTGTTGAATGAGTAATAAGGCGGGTTCCAGCGAGAGTTCGAGAGCGGATTGTAAAGCGTGCCCTCGTAGCTCACACCGTATCCAGCGCGCAGAGATGTTTTGCCGTTTCCAAACACATCCCAGGCAAAACCGACACGAGGCCCGAAGTTGTTATGGTCTCCTTTGCCGAGACTCTTGGCGGCAGCAAAGCCACCGGGACCGCAGACGCCTGCGAGCACGGAACGCTGCAAGGCGTTTGGTGCCGTACAGGAGGCTGCCGGAGTATTCGCACCTTTGATCTGTCCAGCTCCAGTAGTGATGTTGTCGATCAGGTCCTTGCCCGGGCCGGGAAGGAAGGTGGTCGCCAGATTGTTCAGCTCTGAGTGGCGCTGGTACAAGTCATAGCGGACACCCAGGTTCAAGGTGAGGTTGCGGGTCACTTTCCAGTCGTCCTGGAAGTAAGCACCGTACTCTCTGTTACGCCAATGGCGGATGTTGCTCTGCAGATGTGAGTTTGCTCCGGTGCCGCCGTTCGCGATCTCCGGATTGGTGCCTGCAGCCTCAAAGTAGGGTGCATCGGCAGCGAAAAACAGCTGGTCAAAGAATTCATACGATGGGCGACCTACGTTGAATTCGCTGTTCTCAATATTGCGGCGAACGTCTCCGCCGATCTTGATGCTGTGCTTGCCCTTCGAGATCGAGACCATGTCGCCATAGGTGTAGATGTTCTCCTTGAAGAACTGCGGATAACCGCTATAGGAGCCAAATCCCAGCGAGCCATCGTCAAAATAGATAGATGGAACGCCCGGCAGCGAGGTGTTGATCAAGGTAGCACTCCCGGTGTAGCCCGCCTTGAATTCATTGACTACCGCCGGTGAGAAAGAGTGTACAAAGTTGAATTGCCCATTAGGTATGGTGGTCTTTAGCGGGTTCGCAAAGCCGCGTGAACTGTTCGGGCCAGGGAAGAATTCATCGTGGGTGCGGGCCCAGTTGAACGACAAGAAAAGGCGATTGCTCGATCCCGGGTTCCAGTCAATGCGAGCATTGGCTTCATTCCCCTGGAACAAATTGTTCTGCGTGCGCGTTTTGGCGATGTTGATGGAATCAAGCAGAAAAGCAGCAGAGCGATCCGCCGTGCCGGCGCGCAATGCGGGTGTTGCGCATGAAGCCCCATTCGCCGCGTTATAAGCCGCGATATTCGCCTGATCCGCTGCGGTGACGCCAATGATGCTCCCGATTTTGTCTACGATAGCCGTTGAACTATTCTGATCGCATAAATAAAACGAATAGTCGCCGCCGGTAAAGTCGTCCAAGGTAGCCGATGGGGTTCCAGACGTGCTCGGCTTGAAGTTCTTATAGAGCAAGGCCGCTACCGAATTCGGTTGCGCTGCGATCACCGCGTCGCGCCAGGCCTGGGACTCAATGACGATCGGAGCCGGCAGGTTCGATGTGATGAAGCGATCGCCCTGATAAGCGCCATAAAAGAAGAGCTTGTCTTTGATGATCGGTCCGCCGATGGTGCCGCCGAACTGATTGAAATGAAGCGCCGGATTCTTGATCGTGGGATCCGTCTTCGCCTGTTGCTTCACAAAGAAGCTGGTGGCATCAAACAGGTCATTGCGGACGAATTCGAATGCCGAGCCATGGAAGCTGTTGGTTCCCGACTTCGTCACCAGGTTCGTTACCGAACCTGCTGAGTTTCCATATTGTGCTGACATGTTCAGCGTAAGAAGCTGGAACTCCTGCACCGTGTCTTCAATGGGCTGGCTGTTGGCGCCGCCGCTCAGGCCTTTGTTGGAGACGCCATTGAGCAGGAAGCCGTTGAAATCTTCGCGCAATCCGTTGACCACCGTGCCTGCGCCGTTCTCACTCAGAACACCGCGAACATTGCTGGCGCCGGGCGCCAGCTGGATCAGGTCATAGACGTTGCGGCCGTTCAGCGGCAGGTTCTGGATCTGCGTGGAACCTACGGTCGTCTGAAGTTTTGAATCTTCTGTGTTCACCAGGGGAGCTTCGGCCGTGACTTCTACGGTCTCGCTCTGCTGTCCCAATTGCATCTTCACGTCAGCGCGTTGAATGCTGCCCACGTCAAGTTTGATGCTCTGGGTGGTGGTTTTCTTGAAATTCGCGGCGTCTACCGTGAGCTTGTAATTGCCGACCGGCAACTGCTGGGTCGTGAACCCACCGGTGGAGTTTGTCGTAGCGGTCACAGAAAGTCCGGTCTCCACGTTTAAGACCGTCACTGTCGCATTCGGCACCGCAGCGCCAGAAGGGTCAGTGACCGTTCCCGTGAAGATTCCGCCCTGGACCTGCGCGTGCGCCAAGCTGACCGCAAATAGGACCAGCAATGCCGCGCAAAACCTGAACAGCACAGATTGGTTATTCATTCATCCTCCAAATTTTTGAAACCGTGCAAATCGTTAGCAAAAGAGCTTGATATCGAGTGCCCAATAGACACTTTGCTGCATATCTTTATTGCAAGTCTCGTGCCTAAGCTGCTCGTTGAAAACAAATGGGTTAACACGGTCAATAAACGCTAACTTATTGATTTAAGAAATCTAACGCTCGTTCGGTTATGGAATTTTGTAGGAGATACCGCTTAGACCCGAGTTCCACTCCCCAGCCTGAATCGCTATCTATGAAGGGCATACCTATCCCGGTGGATCACCCCGGAACCCTCACGAATGGTCAGGATCTGCCCCGCGGCTTCTCCCTCTTGAATCGTCTCCACCAAGCCGGACGGCCAGTGGATGGTAAGACTCCCCGTCACTTTCGCGTTACCCACGCCGAAGTGCACTCGGAGATCGGAAGCTGATAGATAACTGCTGTTGGCGCGCACCTCCGCGATCTGTGTCATGCCACCGGAAACCAACTGTATGCGGGCGCCGATCGCGTCCCGGTTGGACTTGGTCCCGATCAATTTCAACGTGATCGAGTTTGCCGCACTCGCCGCCACATTCCTCGCCAGCACCGGCCCTTCATCCAGATTGGAGACCAGGAGATCGACACGGCCGTCATTGTCTATATCTGCTGTAGCAGCCCCTCGTCCGACTCTCAGCACTTTCAACCACTCACCCGCGCTTTGTCCTACTTCATTAAATTTTCCATTGCGCAGGTTGTGGAACAGGAAATCGCGTTGGCGATAACTCACGCCGAAGCCCTTCCCTTCCACTTGCGGGTTTACATGTCCATTGGCGATGAAAAGGTCCGGCCAGCCGTCATTGTCATAATCTATGAATCGGACGCCGAATCCCAGGAACGGAATACTTACCGGCCCAATGCCCGCCGGCCCGGCAACATCGGTGAACTCACCCTTGCCGTCATTGTGGTAAAGATTGTTCTGGTCGTCAGAAAAATTGACCTTTGCGATATCAAGCCGGCCATCATGGTCATAGTCAGCGGTATCCACGCCCATGCCCGCTTGTTCCTGCCCATCGGCGCTGTATGCCACTCCTGCCTCAACGCCGGCCTCAGTGAACCCGCCTTTGCAATCGCCCTTGTAAAGCATGCTGGGAGATGAATCGTCTGCGACGTACACGTCCTGGCAGCCGTCATTGTCATGATCGAGCCAGAGCACGCCCAGGCCGTAATAAGCATTGGGGTCGATGCCGGACTTTTCCGTCACATCCGTAAAGGTGCCATCGCCGTTGTTGTGAAACAGTCGGTCGCGACCTCCCTTCAATCCCCGAGGCCCGCATGAAACCTTGATCCCGCGATATTGGCAGAACAGGTTGCTGCCGAAGGCCGGCAAGTTCTTCAGGTCGAGATCCACATAGTTCGCGACATAGAGATCGAGAGAGCCGTCATTGTCATAGTCGGCGAAGGCGGCGCTGGTGCCCCAGTGTCCCTGATCGGCGACTCCCGCTTTCGCGGTCACATCGGTGAACCGCTTGCCGGCGTCATTGTGCAGCAGCACCGCATGGTCCAGAAAAGTCAGGTAGAGATCGTCAAACCCGTCATTGTCATAATCGCCGACCGTGACTCCCATGCCCCAGCCGCGGACGTCGAGTCCCACCTGGCGCGTGACATCCGTGAAAGTGCCGTTGCCATTGTTGCGATAAAGCCTGGCTGCGCTCGCCCTCTCTTTGCCAAGCTCTTGCAGCGTGGATCCGTTCAGCAAGAAGATGTCGGGATAGCCGTCATTGTCATAATCAATGAACGCGATCCCGCCACACATTGCGTCCATGATGTAGAGCTTTTCTTTGCTGCCGCAGGTGAGACGGAAGTCGATTCCCGCGGCGCGGGTGATGTCTTCAAAAACAACGCTCGGAAGTGGAGCCCGGGAACGGCGAACGCTCGCGCGCTTCTTTGCTTGGGCAGCGGAGATCGAAGCCAGCATGAGCAGGCAAATGAAAATTCTCCGCATCAATCGCGGCGTCCTGTTGCCATGCCGCCGGCACCGGGCTGCGAGGCTTTCAGCGCATTGAATCGAGCCAGCGCCGCTCTCGATTCTTCCGCTTTGCCCAGTTTGCTGTACGCCCGGGAGAGCTGAAAGTAAGCGCTCGCCGCATCGGGAGACGAACTTGTTGCCTTCTCAAGATAAGCAACCGCCTCGGCGGCGTTGCCGTGCAGAAGGAGCGCCTTGCCCAGATCGTACAAAGCTTCCGGATCGCCCAGCGCAGCCGCCTTGCGCAATTGCGCGATGGCTTCCTCGATCTTGCCTGACTCCAGCAGATATCTGCCCAGACGGTAGTTGACTTCAGGAGTCGCGTGCGTCCGAGCAGCTTCGATCTCAAGCTCCGCAATGGCATCATCGTTCTTGCCGATGCTGGCGTAGGCATAGCCCAGGTGATAATGGCCGAGCGGAATGGCGGGGTCGAGTTTTAACGCTGTCTTGAATTCCGTGATCGCGGGCAGGCTGCGATTTGAATTCTGCAGCGCGCGGCCGAGCAGAAGATGGGCGAGGGCATCTTTGGGCTCAAACTTTACCGCATCTAGCAGTTGCAAGGTCGCCGCGTCATATTGTTTGGATTGCAGATAGACCAACGCGAGGTCTTTTGCGATCTTGCCATCCGCCGGAGCCAGCGTCCGCGCAAGTTTCAGGTCTGCGGCAGCCTGATCCAGCTTTCCCCCACGAAAATATGCGACTCCGCGCACATGGGGAAACTCCGCGTTGCGCGGCCATTTGGCGGCGCCCTCAGTGGTCAGCGAGACCGCTGAACTCAGGTCACCACGCTGGAATGCCTGGATCGCAGAGTCCAGCAATCGCTCCGGAGACTGCGCCGCATACGCGCACAGGCTGGAAGCAAGCGTTACTGCACAGAGAAGGCGACGCATTTCCTCCCCAGGCAAAGCTGAGCGCCACTTGCCGCGCTTACCATTTTAAGCGGTGTGGGATGCTTCATGGAAGGCTCTTCCTTCACTGAGGTGGAAAGGATCTCATTCGCTCCCAGGTCTTCGACCAGAAATTTTTCTCCCACCACTCCCATGCCGTATGCGCCCGGCGCAAGCTCTTTGCCGCCGATTGTGACTTTCGTATCCGAGAGGATGAACCCCTGGTAGCGCTCGGCAAGCTGGGTGGAATATCCGCCGGTATCCACCAGGGCCGCGAGCACCAGCTTTCCGGAGCTTGTTCGCAATCCGGCGCTATTGCGAAGCTGTACCGTCGCCGTCTTGCCGGCGTAGAAGAATGACTGCGGCACCAACTGTTGCAATTCCGCCGTGGCCAACAATCCTGGCTTTTCAGTCTCTCCCGCAAAGGCGAAGCTGAGTGACAGCAAAAGACATACTAGAGATTTGCGCATGAGGACAGGCTAAACCGGAGCGCATCCAATGCGCAATCAAGTGCGCAATCAAAGTGCCCAATCAAATGCGCAATCAAAGTGCCCAATCAAGTGCGCAATCAAGAGAAAAGCCCCCGCCGAGGGGGCTTCTCCGCATGGGCTATGCGATTTACGCGATTTACTCGATCTACTGGGAGATGCCGGATGCGGTGGACTCGCGTTCGTGCGCCGGAGTGATACCTTTCACCGCAAAGAAGCTGCGGTCGTAGAGGCCGCGATAAAGCTTTCCCGTGATCTCCGCCGCTTTAGGCCCGAAGGTGGGCCGACCCCCTTGCAGGAAGACAACCGTCACAATGCGTCCGTGCTGGGTATTTGCGTAGGAAGCAAACCAGCCGAAGCGGGTGCCGTCTTTCGAGCAGGTACCGGTCTTGCCCAGGATCTGTTCTTCACTGAAGTTGGTGCGCAAGCTCCGCGCGGTGCCGTACTGCACAGCGCCCCCCATTCCCGGCATCAGGTCCGGCAGATAATGAGAGATGTCCAGGGTACGCTTCAATTTTGGCGCAAAGTTGGCGAGTTCTTCGGGCGTGGTGGGGTGCTGCAGATAATAAAGATTGCCTCCATTGGCCACCGCGGAGATCAATGCGCCAAGCTGCAATGGCGTGAGTGAGATGCTTTCTCCGAAGGAGCACATCTTGCCGACGCCGCCGAGCTTTTTGTCCAGCTCTTCCGTGGGGAATGCGCCCAGGTGTTCACCCACAATGTTGTAACCCGCAAGCTCGCCCAGGCCGAACTGATGGGCGTAATGGCTCACCTTCTGGAACCCCAGACGACGGCCCAGCTCTTCAAAATAGGCGTTGTTCGAATGTGCCAGGGCGTACGTGAGATCCACGTGTGCGCGGCCCATCTTGACCTGAGTGCTGTCATGGGTGATCACGCCCTCGCTGAGCGCGGCCAGCGCCACCGCCACTTTGAATGTGGAGCAGGGCTGCGCGCCCTCTGAAAGCGCCAGCTTCTGATTCACCATCGCCAGCACCCGCCCGGTATCCGGGTCCAGAGCCACTACCGTGCCATTCATGTTGCCCAGGGCCTCCACCGCGGCGGCGCGGACCGCCGGATCTTCTCCAGCGATGCTGTCGCCCTGGGTTTGGTCGGTCTCAACAAATGAGTTGGCGGTAAAGTGCTCGTAATAACGATGCCGTCTGGTTTTGCTGCGGCGAACTCTGGCATGCCGGACCCTTGAACTTTGGGCCAGCGTGCGCGAGGAGCGCATCCGCGTCATCTTCTTCTGGACCCGGGAGCTTTCCGTCACTTGAGACCTGGATCCACGCTTATATGTGGTGGAGGAGCGGGCAAAAGCCAGGCTGCTGAACAGGGACGCCAGCAGCAGAACAAAAACGATCTTCATGGAAGCTCTGGTTGAAGCTCTGGTTATTGCTGATCTCAAGTTCTAGGCTCCGCCTACCGATACTTAGGCCGTTGTTAAGTAAAGAGTGTCTCAGGAAAGTCGATAGAACAATAGTACGAAAGCTGCTGCCCTCCCACAATCCCCCGAATACCCTAGTCAACCCTACGTAACAATAAGAGATGCAGGTACTTAGGGGCGAGTTGGTGGACGGGTGGCGGTTAGTCGGTCGCGCCCCCTGGTTATATTGCAAACCCATGGAAATAAAGGAAGTTGTTTTTTATAACATCTCGAGCGTATGCGAGGGAGCGCTATGGTTTATAAACATCTCGAGCGTATGCGAGAGAGCCCTATGGATACCTTCCCTGCTTGCATAAATCACGCCATCTCTGGTCGCTAGTCGCTAGGTCGCTAGTCGAAAACAACATCTCGAGCGTATGCGAGAGAGCCCTATGGATACCTTCCCTGCTTGCATAAATCACGCCATCTGTGGTCGCTAGTCGCTAGGTCGCTAGTCGAAAACAACATCCCGAGCGTAGCGAGGGAGCCCTATGGACGGCACTGCGATTCGTATCCTGCAAATGTCCCTAGTCCCTAGTCGCTGGTCGCTGGCACCCTTCCGACGTTTGTCATCCTGAGCGGAGCGTAGCGGAGTCGAAGGATCTCTGTATTTGCGGGGATTTCTTCACCGCCGCTTGTTCCTTCTGGATGCGCTGCAAGAGTTCGCGCAGGTATTTGCCGTTTTTCGCGCCTTTGCGAAGCGCTCG
>JBBSFV010000003.1:0-110003 GCA_038254775.1 Terriglobales bacterium
CGCAGCTTCTTTAGCGGTGGCTATGGCAGGATCGGTGGGATCGATATCCGCTGCGGCATGGAGCGCCTCCACCGCCTGGGTAAGGTTTTCAGCGGTAGGATCAGACTGAAGGCGGAGTGCGCGATTCAGCAGCTTGTCTGCTTCTTTCGTGTCCGGCGGCGCTGGGCTGGGGCGCTGCGCAAAGCCAGGGAGCGCCAGAGAAAGAAGCAGCGCTATTCGAGCGAGATGTAAGCCCAACCGCATTACTCGCCATTATGTCACGCACCGGCAGGGAAGGCTTCAGCACAGGAGCCAAGAACCAGGTCCGGCGCATGTTCCTGAAGCTGCTGGACTGAAAAGATGCCGGTGGCAACCGCGATCACCGGCACTCCATTCAACTTTGCGGCTTGTACGTCCGCCGGGGTGTCGCCGACGATGCAGACCTTAGCGTTCGTGCCCGCCCGGCGGCGGGCCTCCGCAATGGCATGGCGAAAGATCTCAGAACGATGTTCGCTCACGTCACTAAAGGAACCAAAGTCAAAATACTGCCGCAGCCCGGCTGCCTCGATCTTGATCCAGCCGATCCGTTCGAAGTTTCCTGAGGCGACGCCCAGCAGTTTTCGCCGGCCGTGGAGCCGGCGGATCATTTCCGGGATGCCGCTGCAGGTCTCGGCGCGCAGGCTGGCACGATTGCTTTCCACCAGGCCGCACATGTGGTCGATCACATCCGGGATCATGGACCCCAACTGAGAGGTGTCCACGCCTTCACGCTCCAGGACCGCACGCAGGATGCCGACATCGGTATTGCCGTGCCACACGATGCCGTCGATGGTAGCGTCCACGCCGAATGCGTGTTTCAGCGCGCTGTTGAACGCATGATAATGGGCGCCGCCGTGGGAATGGAGCAGGGTCCCATCAATGTCAAAGAGGTAAACGTCGGCATCGACCCAGCGCGGGAGCTTGATCTCCAAAGGGGTTAGCGCGCCGCTTTCTTTTCCAGCGTGAGCGGCTTTGCGCTGCGCGGCGGGCGGCGCATGCCCTTGCGAAGTTCACGGACATCGACTTCAAGCTCCTGGAGCGTTCGGCTCAAAGTGTTGCGATGCATCCCAAGCTGGCGCGCCGCCTTGCACTGGTTTCCTTTGTTCTGTTCCAGCACATGGGCGATGAAGACCTTTTTAAACTCGCGAACGGCTTCAGCATAGAGGATCCCGCTGCCGTGCATCTCCGATACAAGCGCTTCAAGCTGGCTCTTCACTTCGGGTCTGCCTTTCTTTTAGTTACCTGTTTTATGTGTGTTGTTGGCGCTCTGTTCAGTGCGGGTCGCGAGGCCGCCGGCTGCAGGCGCTGGCTTCAAGTACTGCTGTTTTCTTAATTGCGCTATTCCATCATGATACTTCTGCCGCAGGTCACTGGGTGCGAGCCAGGTGGCGCTGCGTGCCGTAAGCAAGAAATACCGGCTTAATTCTGACTTTGCCAGGAACTGAGAGTCCGGGATAAACGTTGCAACAGCCATGATCCCCACCGTGACCACCACGATGCCACGAACCATGCCAAATGCTCCGCCCAGCAAGCGGTCCACCCAGCGGAGGCCGACGCCTTGCACTGCCCATCGAGCCACTTTGCCTGCGATGCCCGCCAGGATCACGACTGAAAAGAATATTGTCATGAACGCGGCTGCTCCGGCGATCTGAGATGACTTCACATATTGCTCGAACCAGGGCGCAATCCGCCAATACTCCCAGGCTGCAAGCAAATAACCGACCACCATGCCGGCGAGGGCAAATACTTCGAAAAAAAATCCCTGCGCCACTGCCGTTAAAACGGAGAGCGCCAGCACGGCGATGATGAGCCAATCCAAGCCGGACATCTACCAGTCCCATCCCCGGCCCGTCATCTGCCGGTATGCCTGGATGTATTTATCGCTGGTCTTCTCCGCTACCTCATCCGGCAAAGCCGGAGCGGGAGGCTGCTTGTTCCAGTGGATGCTCTCCAGATAGTCGCGCACAAATTGTTTATCGAATGAAACCTGTGGTTTTCCGGGCTGATAGCTTTCCGCGGGCCAGAAGCGTGATGAATCCGGGGTGAAGACCTCATCGCCAAGGACGATCCCGCGAGCGCTCTTGCCGAATTCAAATTTGCTATCGGAGATGATGATGCCGCGTCCAAGCGCATATTCTGCAGCGCGATTGTACAGGGCGAGACTCAGCTCCCGCAGCTCTGCGCTCAATCTCGGCCCGGCACGTTTCACCATCTCAGAGAAGGGGATATTCTCATCGTGGCCGCTCGATGCTTTGATGGCCGGAGTGAAGATGGGCTCGGGCAAACGGTCAGCCTGTCTCAAACCTTTTGGCAAGGCGATGCCGCAGACCTCACCGGAGCGCTGGTAATCCTTCCAGGCGGAGCCGTCCAGATATCCCCGCACCACGCACTCGATGGGCACCATCTCCGCGCGGCATACGATCATGGAGCGGCCGCGCAACTGGTCTTTGTATTCGCGCAAGTGGTCAGGATATTCGTCGATATTGGCGGTAATCAGGTGGTTCTCGACGATGTCCTTAAGGTGATCAAACCAGAAGAGAGAGAGCTGCGTAAGCACGCGGCCTTTTTCCGGGATGCCGGAGGCGAGCACATAATCAAATGCCGAGATGCGGTCAGTGGCGATGAAAAGCAGGTGCTCGTCAAGGTCATAGATGTCCCGCACTTTTCCGCGCGCATGCAGCGGATAACCTTCGATATCGGTTTGCAGGATGACTGTCTTCGAGAGCAACGTCGGCCTTCAGGATCGCAAAAAAAGTTTGAGTGGCAGACGCGTATTCTAGCCGACGCGATTGGTTTGTCAACGCGCCAGCCGGAGTCACCTGATTGTGGAATTGTGGACGAAGAAAAAAATATTTTCGCCACGAGCCGCGACTGTGATAAAGCGCGGCCCGTGCCGAACGAACGCAATAAGGATCACGCCGAAGCGGCGTGCCGCGCGGCTTCTTCCCCGAACCTGACTGAAACCACCTTGGAAACGCCCGGCTCCTGCATGGTGACTCCGTACATGACAGGGGCGACACTCATGGTGCGCTTGCTGTGCGTGATCAGGATGAACTGCGTGTGCAGGCTCATCTCTTTCACCATCTCCGCAAAGCGGCCGACGTTGGCTTCGTCGAGCGGCGCGTCCACTTCGTCCAGGATGCAGAATGGGCTGGGCTGATACTGGAAGATGCCGACGAGCAGCGCCAGAGCGGTCAAAGCCTTTTCGCCGCCGGAGAGCAACAGTACGCTTTGCATCTTCTTCCCCGGAGGCGAGGCGATGATGTCAATGCCGCTGTCGGATGAGTTCTCCTCGTCCGTGAGGCGCATAAAGCCCTGGCCGCCGCCAAAGAGCTTACTGAAAGAGCGCTGGAAATTCTCATTGATGACCGCAAATGCCTCAGCGAATTTTTGTTGCGAGATCCCATCCAATTCCTTGATGGTGCTTTGGGTATTCTCGATGGAATCAAGCAGGTCCTGGCGCTGCGTCTCCAGGAACTCAAAGCGGGTGACCGTCTCCTTGTACTCTTCGAGCGCCATCATGTTGACCGGGCCCATGGCTTCCAGGCGACTGCGCATGTCACGGTAGGCGACGTCTTCGGCGAGTAGAGTCTCGCCCTCGACAAGAAGGATCGTCTGGTCCGAACGGAGTTCATCCGAGGAGACCGACAATTCATTCATGCAGGTCTCACCCATATGCGATATATCAGATTGAAGTTTTGCCGCGGCAGCGGAAAGTTCACCGCGTTTGTCGCGGGCGAAATCCAGATCAGTGCGGGCGGACTTTAGTTGGTGATCGATCTCCGCGATGCGTGAGCGCAATTGCTCCGATTCTGCATGAAGTTCCGCACCGCGGGCCGCTGCCTGTTCGTGCTCCGATCGCAGCGCGGTAAGGCGTTCCGCGATCTCAATGTTTTCCCGCTCACGTTGCTCCCGTTCGGTGATGGCGCCTGCGATCTGGCCTTTGAGGCTCTCCACTCGGCTCCCGACCTCACGGGAGAGCGATTCAATGCGCTCCATGGAAGTGGCGGCTGAACGGCGGCGCTCTTCCAGGCCTGCGACCCTGGCAGACATCTCAGAAGCCACCTGCGCGGCGGCATCGCGATCGATCTTGAGCTGAGCTACCGATTCCTGCGAGGCAGCGATGTCACGCTCGGCCTGCTCGCGAGAGGCATCCAAGGCGGTCAGCTCCTCGCGCTTGGCGGCGACCAGGATTTCTTTTTCCCCGCGCTGGGCTACGACCCGATCCATCTCAATACGATAGGAGTTGATGCGCTGTTCGGTGCGGACGATCTCGGATTCCATCTGCTTGAGCGCGTGGCCATGGGTCATGGCTTGCTTCTCCGCCTCACGCAACTCACCCTCATGGCGAGTCAGCAACGTGGTGAGCTCAGCCAGTTCGTGGGAGAGGTTCTGAATGCGGGTGTCAACAAAATGCATCTCCTGCTCGAGTTCCAGCATGAGTTTAGTCACGTCACGCAGCTCGCGTTTGAGAGAGAGTGGGCCCTCGCTGCGCTGCTTACCACCGGTCACGGTCACGTTATGGAAGGTCTCGCCCGTAGGAGCGAGATAAAAAGCGTCGCGGTTCTCGAGCGCCAGATCGCGCGCAAGTTCAGCGTTTGGCGTGATGTAACCGCTGCCCATCTTGGGAATGATCACGTCCAGCGATTTTCCAAAACCATCCAGGACGGTGATGCAGCGGTTCAGGGGAACCACTGTGTCTCGCGCGACCGGGCGGCGGGATTCATCCATCAGGAATGAAAACTTGGCCTGAGAGTCATTGGGATGGACGAGGAAAGTAGCGCGCCCGTCAAGGTTCGATTGCAAGAGACGGAGGCCTTCATTGGCCGAATCCCAGGACTTCACCACGACATAATTCAGCTCGTCGCGCAGAAAATCCTCCACCACGCGTTCGTATTGCGGGTCAACTTCGAGGAAGTCCGCGAGCACGCCCACTGGAGCAAATCCGCTCTCAAGGACCCCTGACTGGAAGAGACGCTTCACGCTTTCCGTGGAGTAGCCGTGATCATTGATGACGGAGTCAAGCGAATTGCGCTTGCCCAGGGCAGTCGCATATTCTGCGCGCATCCCGTCCAGGCGGCGTTTGGAATCATTCTCCTCGCCGCGCTTCTGGTTGATCTGCCCGCGAACCTCGGCGATACGCGCGTCCAACGCACCAACCCGCTGCGACTCGGTCTCAAATTCGAGGCCCAGTTGTCCCCGTCGTCCACCCATGTTCTCGATATCCAGGCCGGCGGCTGCGATCTCGCGCTGCAGGCGTTCGGATTCGCGATCAAGAGATGCGGAATGTTCTTCCGCCTGGATGATCCCATTACGTACCTGGTTTGCAGCGGAGAAGAACTCCATGATGCTGGAGCGCTTGGCATCCTGCCGGCGCTCCATTTCAGCCAGGGCCATCGCAGCTTGTTGTGATTCCACCTGGCGCTGCTGAGCTTCGTGCTGTGCAGTTGCCACATCCGAGGCAGCGGTTTCAAGTACCGAGGAGTTGCTTTCGCGTTCCTTCAGCAAAGATTCCAGTTGCTCGACGGTGCGGGCGAGTTCGCCTTCGGCGGCCGCCACCCGGGAGATTAACTCAGCGCAGCGCTCTTCATTGGTGCTGCGCCGCGAATCACAGCGGTCCGCCTCAAGAGTGATGGCGTTCAGGCGCTGGCGACTCTCGGTGGCGTCGTGCTCAAGGGCATAACCGCGCTGCGTGTTATCCGCGTGCTCCGCTTCCATCTGCTGCACGGATTCCGAGCGGAGACGCATCTCCTCGCCTACTTGCAACAACTGATCGTCGATCGCAGTGGCTTCAACAGCCAATTGGGTGAATTTGCTTGCGAGAACGATACGCAGTTTTTCCCGCATCTCATCGCGCAGCCTGGCGTAGCGTTCCGCCTTTGCCGCCTGGCGCTTCAGGGAATTCATCTGGCGCGTGACTTCGTCAAAGATGTCATTCACGCGAGAGAGGTTCAGCTTTGCCTGTTCCAGGCGCGATTCTGCCAGTCGTTTTTTCTGTTTGTATTTAGTGATCCCTGCTGCTTCTTCAATGATGGCGCGGCGGTCATAGGGTTTGCTCGAGAGGATCTGCCCGATGCGGCCCTGCTCGATGATGGCATACGACTCCGGCCCCAGGCCGGTGCCCATAAAAATGTCCTGAATATCGCGCAGCCGGCAGAGCTTGCCATTGAGCAGGTATTCGCTGTCTCCGGAGCGAAACAAACGCCGAGTCACGGAGATCTCTCCCGCCTTGAAGATCATGGGCTTGAACTTGCGCCGTCGGATCTTGAGAACCACTTCATTCTTCGGTGTGTCTACTTGAGCGTTTTCCGTTGCCACCGGCACAATGCCTTCGGCGGCTTCGAGCATTTCTTGCGGAAGGGGATTGCCGTGTTCGTCCAGCGCCTGCCCGGGTTGGGCTTCCGCGGTGGCGATCTCCGTCTCTTCGGCGGCTACGGCGCGAAGAGTGGCTTCATCCCAGTCATCACCGGGGTGGTCATCCACAAGCTCGATCTGTGGTTCTTCGGTAGTTGCGGCGCCGTCATAGACGTCGGGATCGATGAGGGTGAGCGTCACCTCAGCCATTCCGGTGGGTTTGCGATCGCGCGTGCCGGCAAAGATGACGTCCTGCATGCTGCCGCCGCGCAGGCTTTTAGCGGATTGTTCGCCCAAGACCCATGAGATGGCATCCGAGATGTTGGACTTGCCGCAACCATTCGGGCCCACAATGGCCGCGATGCCGTCACCGTTGAATTTCAATTCTGTACGGTCACAGAACGACTTAAAGCCAAGAATCTGTAGTTTTTTTAATTTCAGCAAGGCAATGGCTCCTTCATGCTGAGTTCATACGAGGGGCTCGTCTTAAAGAGGAATGTACCCCCCGCACTTAGCCGGGTCAAGCACCGGTACGCAATATATTGTGGAATACAAGGGCGTAACCCATTATATTGCACCTGCGGTGCAGCAGAACACGCAGAAACACCTTTTCCTTCAACCGGGCGAAGCGAAATGGGAATTGCCCCAAGAGAGTGTTTCAGGGCACATGGCAGGATGTGAGAACCGCAGAGTGTCCTCATTTTACTGCATTTTTGGTCTTAAGTGACGCAAAAAAGGTGCGATTTTCCGGATCTCGGGCCGAAGAGCACCCTCGATCCCGTCAAGGAGCGATTGGCGCGCACTCCTCGCATTCATTGAAGTGAGGCGCTGTACATTCCAAGTAGTTCATTCCAAGTTGTACATTCCAAGTTGTACATTCAAACTTTCAAATGATGCGCTACTCCGCACAAGCAAAATTCTTTGAACATTATCTGGCGGTGTGGCTGCTCTGTGCGCTGGCGGTGACCGCCGCTCTGGTGACGGAAGTGCGACATGCGACCTCAGTGACCGTGCTCTCCGCTTGCGTTGCCATTTGCGCGTATCTGGCCCTGGCATATCTGCCGAAATATCTCTCGATGCATCGCGAACCGGAGAAGCGATTTACATGGTCGGTACGTGTGCGCTGGATACTCATTGCAACCGATTTCGTAGTAGGCCTGGCATTTGCGCGAACAAGCCGCCAACAATGGGCCCCGATGTTGCTGGGCGTGGCATGGCTCTTGCTGGTCAATCTTTTTGTGAAACGTTTGTTCCGAGATCGCGCTGAGTCAGGTTGGATGCCGTGGGTCTACTTTGTCGCCGATGCCTGGCTGGCAGTTTGCCTCATTCTCTTGAACACACCGGCAGCGGTCGTAGGGAGCGTCTTCGCACTCACGGTCGTGCTCTGCGTGCTGGTTGATGAAAAAGGGATCATCGGGATCCTGGGAGGCGCCATAGCGCTGATGCTCGGAAGTTACGTGGTGGCGGCTCTCGTACTTACTGCTTGGCTCCTGGTCCGGATCAGTGCAAAACAAGCGGATAAAAATTACCACCAGACGATCGCCGACCTATCTGCATTCACAGGGATGTCCCTGGGGGAGACACGCGACCGGCTTATGTCCAGCCGCGACATGTTGGTGCAAGCGTGGAAGGACGCTCGTCTGGATGAAAGTGACACACAGGCGCTGGCGGAGTGGTATGCGGCAAATTCACTTTCTTATTTATTCGACATCGCGCGCTTCCACCTCACATATAAGCACATCGCGTTTACGCTCGACGTGATCGATCTTAGCCTGGGCCGCTGCCTGGATTATGGCGCGGGCAAGGGGGAGTTATCGATCGAGCTTGCGAGGCGGGGCAAGAAGGTCACTTATTACGATGTACCGGGAACCTCTCGCAAGTATGCCGAGTGGAGTGCTGCTCGCGATCATTCGGCGCTGCTGTTCACCTCAACGAAGGATGAGCTCCGCGCGATCACGGAAAGAGAAGGGAAATTTGCCACCATCATTTCCCTGGATGTGCTGGAGCATCTCCCAGACCTGCCGGGAGAATTGGAATTTCTGGATTCAGTCCTCGCTCCCGGTGGACGCATGATCATGACGGTGCCCTTCGGCGCAACTGAGTCTCATCCAATGCATCTTTCACACCAGGTGGATACGCGGGACTTCCTAGCGAAGCGCGGCCTGCAAGACGCTAAAGGCTGGCGCATGAAGCTGGCGGGGTCGGAGATCCTACGAAAAAGAGAATGCGTGATCTATGAAAAGCCGATCAGGGCTTCTGTGTCGGACGGATCAGCAGCTCGGAGATGAAGGACTGCGGCGACTGCGTCACCAGAGTTGCCACCGCGTGGGCGATATCATCCGGTTGAAGCATCTTTGCCTTATCTTTTCCGGCGTGTGGACTGAGCTCGGTATTCACTGATCCCGGGCAGACGACGGAGACACGAATGTTGTGCGGACGAAATTCTTCCGCCACCGAATAGCTTAAGCCGTTAAGTCCCCATTTGGACGCAGCATACGCAGCCCCATTAGGCAGAGCATTCTTTCCCGCTAGAGAAGAGATGTTCACCACATCACCACCGCCGGAGCGAATCATCAATCCAGCAAATGCCTTGATGCAGTAGAAGACACCGCGCAGGTTAATGTTCATCACAGCATCCCATTCTTCAGGACGCATCTGGTGGAGCGGTTGGCTGAAAGCTCCGATGCCTGCATTGTTGACCAGGATATCGAGTCTGCCGAAGCGCTCGTTCACAGTGGCGGCAAAAAGCTCAACGGACTTCCAATCACTCACGTCACAGGCGTGCCCGCTGCATAGATTGCCGGCCTGGGAGATCTGCTGGGCGGTGGCGTTAAGGCTGCCCTGCGAGCGGCCACAGATCAGGAGCTGGGCTCCTAGGTCTGCGAGTTTATTGGCGATCGCCGCGCCGATCCCGCGTCCCCCGCCGGTAACAACAGCAACTTTGCCGTGCAATGGTGTTTTAGCTGACATAGAACCATTGATTTTACTTGGTGATTTTACTTGGGGAAACCGCTGCGGGGTCAAGAAGAGCTGGGAGGTGGGAAGCACCCATATAACAGCAACTCGCATCTTATTCCAGTGGTAACCCTAAGCTGTACAACTTGCTTGATAGCGGAAGCGTTTCTATAATCCTCAGCTTTGCAGGGGACGCGTAGAATCGAATGGCCTCTGTGAGATCTGCACAAGTCCGATCTACCGCTCGCGCATGGTTTAGAAGCCCGGGATGGAGCCATCGGCAATCATCCGAACTAAAAGTTGATGTGTTCCTAAGGAGAACCGCATGAAGAAGTTCCTCGCAACCGCAGTGCTGGCAATGTCAGCCGTGGCATTCGCCCAAACCGATGCAAACAGCCAGGCTGCATCGGCCCCGAGCCAAAGCGCTGCCGGCGCGCCGCAGCAGAAGACGATCAAGGACGCAGCCGAGTACAACGCGTACATCAGCGCAACCGGGCAGACCGATCCGAATACCAAGGCGGCATCCCTGGAAAGTTTTGTGCAACAGTACCCCAACAGCGTGGTGAAGGAAGACGCGCTGGAAGCTGCCATGAGCGCCTATCAGCAGGCGGGCAACATGGCGAAGGTGAGTGACGCCGCCAACCGTGTGCTGCAGCTCAATCCGAGCAACGTGCTCGCTCTGTTCGTCCAGGTTTATGGCAAGGGGCTGGCCGCACAGCAGAACCCCGCGACCGCGCAGCAAAACCAGGCCGAGGCGTCTCAACTGGCGCAACGGGGTCTTGCCGCTCTTTCCAGCCGTAACAAGCCTGAAGGCATGAGCCAGGTGGATTTCGATAAACAACAAAAATTGTTCACCGCTGTCTTTAACGGTGCGGTGGGCCAATATGCGCTCACTCAAAAAGATTATCCTACGGCCCAGAAGTCGTTTATCGAAGCCGTGAAGACGAATCCTGACGACTTGCAATCGGTGTATCCATTGGCGATCTCCTATTTGTCAGTGCCGTCAAAACAGCGTCCGGACGAGCAATCACTCTCTGGACTTTGGTTCATCGCGCGCGCATCCGCCCTCGCGGCGGCTTCGCCCGCAGCAGCCCAGATCTCTGACTTTGGCAAGAAGAGTTACAAGTCTTTCCATGGCTCTGATGAAGGTTGGGACCAGTTGGTGGCGCAGGCGAAGTCACAGCCCTTCCCGCCGCAAGGATTCACCATCACAAAGTATGTTCCGCCTTCACCGGCAGACCAAGCGGCGCAGATGTTGAAAGAGAATCCGAACGTGGTGCAATGGGACACCGGTTTTGGTGGGTGGATCTTCGTGCTTGGCTCCGGCAATCAGCAGGCCGCGGACACGGTTTGGACGGCCATCAACGGCAAGCCGTTAAAGTTCGTTGCCAAGGTGCTTGAGGGCTCAACACCGGAACAGGTTGTGGCCGCGGTGACCAGCGATGGGTTCGACGCAAATCATCCGGAAGTGACCATTGCCATGCAGACGCCGCTCAAGACGGTCCAAGTGGGTCAGCAGATCCAGGTGCAGGCGGTTCCGGCATCCTACGTGCCGAACCCGTTCATGCTGCAGATGACGAATGGCATCGATCTGACCGCGAAGTCCGCGCCTAAGTCAGCCAGAGGTAAGGCGACGAAGAAGAAGGCCCCGGTAAAAAAGAGAGCAACTCACACTCATCGCCACTGATATTTCAAACCCGAAGAAAAAAAGGGCAGCGAAGGCGCTGCCCTTTTTTGGAGTCACTGGCCCAGAAAGATCCGCCGGATGGAGCGGGCCTTGCCCGTCACTTGGTCACAATCGATCAATGCGGCGGAGAAACGCGGGTCGCCCCGGGCAGCCTCAAACTTTCCCGGCATGTTGGTCAAAAAGCGCTGCAGGATGTTTTCTTTCTCCACGCCGATCACGCTGTCATACGGGCCGCTCATCCCTACATCCGTTTGATAGGCGGTGCCATTCGGCAACACGCGTTCATCGGCAGTCGGCACATGGGTGTGGGTGCCCAGCACAGCGGTCACGCGGCCGTCCAGATACCAGCCCAAAGCGATCTTCTCAGAGGTGGCTTCCGCATGGAAGTCCAGCAGAATGACCTTCGCTTTGATCTTCTGCAACAATGCGTCCGCCATCCGAAAAGGGTCGTCATTGTTCGCCATGAAGACCCGGCCCTGAAGATTCATGATTGCATACGGGACACCGGAATGAGTCACGCCCTCATAGACGCCGCTTCCCGGTGTGCCCGGCGGATAGTTTGCCGGACGCAGGATGCGGTGCGCGATCGACTGGGGATCGCCGTTCGCGCTTTTGTAGAGATCAATGATCTCTTTCTTGTCCCAAACGTGGTTGCCGGTGGTAAGGACGTCTGCTCCAAGCTGGAAAAGTTCATCCGCGATGGAAGGGGTAACGCCGAATCCGCCGGCGGAGTTTTCCGCGTTCATCACCACCAGCTCTACGCTGTTGGTCTCCACCACATGTGCGATGTGCTCGCGCACGATGTTGCGTCCCGCGCCACCAAAAATGTCGCCAACAAAGAGGATATTCACGCTGGATTCGATGCTACCACGCACCGCCCCGGCCTTTGGAGGTCAGGGAGCGAGTTCGACGTCGGTGAGAAAATCGTAATTGCCGGATGGTGAAACGTGAACATTCTTCACCCGCCGCGTGTGCACCAGCACGTTGTCCAGATACCAGAGATGGATGTAAGGCAGGTCCTGGGAGAGGAGCTGTTGCAGTTCGGCATAGATCTGCTTGCGCTTTCCTTGATCGAGTTCTTTGCGGCCCTGGTCGATCAGTTGGTCGGCGCGGGGATTCACGTAATATCCACGGTTGGCACGCTTAGGCGCGAAGCTGGCGGAGTGAAAGGCGTGCTCGAAGATGTCCGGGTCTTCATTGCCGCCGATCCAGCGAAGTGAATACATTTGAAAGGCGCCCTTCACCACGTCCGCGTAGAAAGTAGCAAACTCAAAGCTGCGGATATCGAGCGCGATGCCGGCTTCACGAAGCTGCTGCTGCAAGACTGCGGCGAGCAGACGCGTGGTCTCTTCCGTGGAAGTCTTCATGGTGAGATGAAAACGGATGCCGTCCTGCCCGGGTTTTAATCCTGCTTCGTCGAGGAGTTGGCGTGCCCGCGCGACATCGTGCGCATAGTTGGGCAAGGCGGGGTCATACGCCCAGTGCTGCCTGGGAAGAACGCTTCGCGCGGGTTCCGCCATGCCCCGCCAAAGATACTGGATCATCACATCGCGATCGATCGCGTAGGCGATCGCCTGTCGTACCCGCCGGTCTTTCATCAAAGGATCTCGAAGGTTGAAAGCCAGATAGGTGTAGATGGTGCCCGGGGATCTCTGCACCACTAAGCCGGGCTCTTTCTCCAGCGCGACCACCATGTCCGCGCTCATGGCATTGATGGCGATATCGGCGGAATGCTTGCGTAATTCGAGCGCCCGCGTCGTAGTATCCGGAATCACCAAAAACTTCACCTTTTCTATCTTGGGACTGGCTCCCCAATACTTATCGTTGCGAGCGGCAAGCAAGTAGTTGTCTTGTTCGGCGCTCACGAACCGGAATGGGCCACTTCCAACCGGGTTACGATTGAAATCCTTACCGCTACCATAGGGAACGATGCCGATGGCGCCATCACTCACGTTCCAAAGCAAGGTGGCGTAGGGTTCTTTCAAGTGGAAGATGATGGTGTAATCATCAGGACAATCAATGTGGTCCACGAGCTTGTAAGTGCTGGCCTTGGCCGTGATGACGGTGCCATTCAAGATGGAATCGAAGGTCCATTTCACGTCGCGCGAGGTAAGCGGCTGACCGTTGTGAAAAGTGACTCCATGCTTCAGGTGGAAGATGTATGTGGTGGGCTCTGGTATCTCCCAGCTCTCCGCCAACCAGGGCGTTAGATTGAAATGCTCATCGCGATGGACAAGCGAATCGAAGAGCAACTTTCCAATGCGTTCCGACTGCGCATCGGTCCCCACGCGCGGATCCAGGTTTGCCGGGCTGCTCTCAATGATCATGACCAGGGTCCGGGGATCGGGGGCGCGCCCGCACGATGCGCACGCCAGCATAAGAAGCGTTGCAAGAGCTCGCAAACAAGAGCTAGGCATAGGAGATCTTGCCCAGGATCACCGGCCGATCGGCGCCGGTGGCGGAAGGCACATTGCCAGGTTTACGTTTCCATGTCTGGTAGGCGAGGAGCGCGAAGGCGACAGCTTCTTTGGCGGAGGCAGGCAATCCCAATTCATCGGTCAGTCGGATATCCAAGCCATGGGGCTGCAGTTCTTTACGCAGCATTTTGAGGAGGGTACGGTTTTTTGCCCCACCGCCGGCGACCAAATAATCCCGATATTTGCCGGCGCTGTTGGTAAGAACAAATTTTTGCAGACCGAGGGCGATGGATTGCGCGGTGAGGGCGGTTGCGGTAGCGATCACATCTTCTTTTCGGGCACGGCCACAAGCGCTGAGAAACGTTGTGAGGTACTCACGGCCAAACTCTTCGCGGCCCGCGGTCTTGGGCGGCTTGCGCTTGAAGAAAGGCGCAGCCAAAAGATTGGTAAGCGCACGCGATATCGGAGTGCCGCGCGCGGCGATGGCGCCATCCTTGTCATAGCGCCTGCCAAAAAGCTTCTCCGTGGCAGCATCGATCACCATATTGCCGGGGCCGGTATCAAAAGCCAGCACTTGATCGAGGGAGGCGCGCGCGGGGATCGCGGTCAGGTTGCCGATACCGCCTATATTTTGCAGGACCCTGCCGCGAGATCCATGTTTGAAGAGTACGTAATCAAGTAAGGGGACGAGTGGCGCGCCTTTACCGCCGGCCGCCATGTCCGCGGGGCGAAAGTCGCTCACCACCGGAGTTCCTAAGCGCGCAGCGATGATGGATCCTTCACCCGCTTGCCATGTACAGGCGATCTTCCGCCCCAAAAACTCTGCCGGTTCGCCCTGATGGTACAGGGTCTGACCGTGGCATCCGACGAGGTCAACTGATTTGATGCGATGTTCGGCGAGCGTCTTCTTCACCGATTCTGCAAAGAGTTCGCCTAAAAGAAAATTCAGACGCGAGAGATCGGCAACCGACGCCGTTCCAGCGTTCATCGAGTTCATAATCACGGAGCGAACCTTCGGCGGATAAGCGAATTCCGAATGGCCCAGAAGTTGGAAGCGTAACGAGGAGCCGCTGCCAAGCATCTGCACCAGCGCCACGTTGATGCCGTCGGCGGAGGTCCCGCTCATCACACCGGCAACGATCATGAGGTGGACACGCGCTTCACCGCTTTATCGATATCCCGTTTGAAGGTTGCCATATTCTTGCGAAGTCTCTGGATAGTTTGTTCCGTAGGGGCGCTGGCAAGGCCCTTCATTTCGTGAGACCTGTTCTTGAAGCGCACGATGCGTTTGGCGGCCTCGGTGATTAGCGAGGCGAATCTACGGTCGCGCTCAGCTTCCCGTAGCACCGCCTCAAAGCATGCCAGAACGTACTCTTCCTTGCGGCAGACGAGGAACATATCTGCTCCGGAGCGGATGCAGTCAACGGCTGCTTGCTCAATCGATTGCGCCGCCGCCAGTACTCCACCCATCTCCAGATCGTCAGAGAGGACGATCCCTGAGTATGCGATCTTTTTTTTCAGGATGTCAGTCATCCATTTCTTTGAGAGCGACGCGGGAGTGTTGTCCCCGGTGACCAGCGGATAGGCGCAATGCGCGATCATCACAAAGGGAAACTTCTGGTGCAACTTGCGATAGGGAAGCAGGTCCTGGTCCCAAAGTTGTTGCCAGGGCTTTTGAATGCTGGGAAGCTCGTGATGAGTATCCAGGTTCGCTTCACCTAAACCGGGAAAGTGCTTGCCGCATCCCAGCACCCGCGCTGAGCGCATTCCGGCGAGGAAAGCATCGACATAGGTGATAGTGGCATCGGCTTCGGCAGAGACGGTCCGCGAGCCGAGCACCGATCGCGACGCCGCAAAGCCGAGGTCGCTGACTGGAGCGAAATCCACGTTGAAGCCAAGTGCGCGTGCTTCATTGCCGAGGAGCTCACCATGGCGTCGAAAAAGCGCTTTTGAGCCGGTGGCGGCGACCTCGCGCTCTGAAGGGGCGGGAGCAATCACCTCGCGTAGACGATCCACCGTGCCGCCTTCCAGATCCACGCAGGTGAATACGGACACATCTGTCGTCTTACGGCATTCAGTGAGCAGGGAATAAGTTTGTGGAGCAGAGTGTATGTTGCGCGCGAAGAGGATGATCCCGCCGGGCTGGATGCCACGTAACATAGTGCGCACGTGGGGAGTGGTTTCAAGGCCTTCAAAACCGACGATCATCAACTGACCGACATGGCGCCGCAATTCAGAAAGTGAGTTCTTCATCCGTTCTCGATTTGTTTCTTCAGTTCGTGGAGAAGGTTAAGTGCTTCCAGCGGAGATAGCTGATTCAGGTCAGCGGAAGCCAATCTATCCAGCACTTTCTGCGAAAGCGGCGTGAACATGGTGAGCTGCAAGTCGCCCATGCCGGAAGCCGCAGTCGCTTTGGCATCTGTGAGTGTAGCGGAATGTTGATGCTCGATCGCCTGATGCTCCGCTAAAACCTCACGCGCGCGGGCGATGACCTCCCGGGGCAGACCCGCTAACTTTGCCACTTCAATACCATAACTCTTGTCCGCCGCGCCGGGTTCCACTTTGCGCAAGAAGACGATGCCTCCGGCATTCTCTTTCACCGCAACGTGATAGTTCTTCACGCCATCCAGACGTTCAGGAAGCTCGGTGAGTTCGTGGTAATGGGTGGCAAACAGCGTCTTTGCACGGGTTGTAGCGTGAATGTATTCCACCACCGCCCAGGCAAGGGACAATCCGTCATAGGTGGCGGTGCCGCGCCCCATCTCATCCAGCAGGATCAGCGAATCCGTGGTGGCGGTATTCAAGATGGCAGCGGTCTCAGTCATCTCAACCATAAAAGTTGAACGTCCGCGTGCCAGGTTGTCACTGGCGCCGATCCGGGTGAAGATGCGGTCAACCACCGGCAGGCGGGCGCTGCGCGCGGGCACGAAAGAGCCCATCTGTGCCAGGATCACGATGAGCGCGGTCTGCCGCAGGAAAGTGGACTTGCCCCCCATGTTTGGACCGGTCAGCAGCAGCACTGAGTGCGTGCCGGAGTTCATGTAAAGATCATTGGGCACGAAGCGCTCTGAATCGCGCATGATCTCCTGGCACTCAAGCACCGGGTGGCGGCCTTCCACGATCTCCAGTTCGCCACTGGCCTCAAACTTGGGTCGGACATAATCCCGCATGGAAGCGAGATGCGCGAAGCTTGAAAGCACGTCTACCTCAGCGAGCGCAAGCGAGGTCTGCCGGATGCGTTTTGCCTCGGCGGCGATCGCGCTGCGCAGCTCGGCGAAGAGGCGGCGCTCGATCTCCACGATCTTCTCCTGAGCGTCCAGTACTTTCGCTTCGTACTCTTTCAGCTCCGGAGTGGTGTAGCGCTCGGCATTGACCAGGGTCTGCTTCCGCTCATAGTCCGTCGGCGCATGATGCAGGTTCGCCTTTGATATCTCGATGTAATAGCCGAAGATGCTGTTGAACTTTACTTTCAGAGAAGAGATCCCGGTGCGCTCGCGCTCCCGAGTCTCGATCTGGGCGATGTATTGTTTGCCGTTCCGGCTTAGATGGCGGAGCTGATCCAGCTCCGGATCGGTCCCTTCACGGATCACGCCGCCATCGGAGAGGGTGATCGGCGGCTCGGAGACGATCGCGGAATGGATCCGAGCGCAGACGTCCGCTAACTCGTCAATATTGCCATTGAGGGATCGCAGCCTCTCCGCTGAAAACTTATCCAATGCCAGTTTTGCCGCAGGCAGACGCGCAAGAGAATCCGAAAGTGCCAGCAGGTCTCGAGGATTTGCGGACTCGAGGGTCACCCGGCTGAGCAGGCGCTCCATGTCCAGGACGCCGTCCAGGCGGCGGCGCAACTCCTCCCTGGCGATCATGTCACGCGTGCCTGCCTCCACGGCGTCAAGGCGCATATCAATCTGCTCACGGGAGATGCTGGGCCGCAGCATCCACGAGCGGAGAAGTCGTTTGCCCATTGGCGTCAGCGTCGCATCGATGGCGCGAAACATAGTGATGTCCGGCCCGGTGGCGGTGAAGATAGGCTCCAAAAGCTCAAGATTGCGGACGCTGACCGCATCCAGGACGAGACACTCTTGCCGGTCATAAAAACCGATGCGGTCAATATGTTCAAGCGTGCCGCGTTGGGTAGAACGAACATAGTGCAGGATCGCTCCTGCCGCGCAGGTGGCAGCGCTGCGACCCGCAAGGCCATATCCTTCGAGTGAGAGTACGCCGAACTGATTTTCCACCAGGGGTATCGCGTAATCCGGCGAAAAGGCCCAATCGTCGAGCGGGGTTTCAGTGAAATTGAACGCGGCGCGGTCCTGAGCTTCCGTGTTCCTCGATACGGAGCGATCAAACAGCGGCAGCGTAGAGGGGAAGAGGACCTCACGTGGACGGAGTTGCTGCAACTCATCGAGTACGCGCTTCTCAGAATCCTCGCCGGTAAATTCAGTGGCGCGAAACTCTCCGGTGGAGAGGTCCAGGGCCGCCAGACCAACGCTCTTGTCTGAGCGCGCCAGCGCAGCCAGAAAATTGTTCTCCTCAGAGCCAACCGACTGGTCGATGGTGGTCCCCGGCGTGAGGACGCGGGTGACCTCCCGGCGCACTAATTTCTTTGCAAGCCGCGGGTCTTCCATCTGTTCGCAGATGGCTACTTTGAATCCCTTACGCAGCAACTTCGCCAGATAATTGTCCGCAGCGTGATAGGGAACCCCGCACATCGGTACCGCGATCTCTTTTTCCTTATTGCGGGAGGTAAGAGTGATCTGCAATTCACGTGCCGCTACTACGGCATCGTCAAAAAACAGCTCATAAAAATCTCCCAGGCGGAAGAAGAGGAGCGCATTCGGGTGTTGCTTCTTGATGGCGGCATATTGCCGCATGAGAGGAGTGCCGGATTCTGACATGAATGCGCTGAAAACTATGGCGGTGCGCGGATTATAACAAGCAGAAGCCGGCGATCTAGAATGGAAACATGCAGAAGAAAAGCCACTTGCAGGAATCCTACAAGTGGCTCAAAAGGAAAAGCGGAGCTAAGCGGCCCAACTGGAAGCTGAATCCGATCCGTGCTGCTTTACCATCTTGTTGTAATTGCCCAGGATTAAAAAAGGAGCTGCCCACTGGCCCACAAAGAGCGCCCAATCGTCTTTCTTCAACAGCTTCAATGTGAAAGATGCCACCATCGAGCCGATCGCGGCGCCTAAAAATAGAGTTGATGGCAGCTGCGAGGTCTTTGCTTCAATCGCTCCGCTGAAACTGCCTTCCCGCGCTTCGCCTTTGCGTACCTTTGTGTCCATATCAGTAATATTATCTAACATTCATTTCTCCAATGATGATTGGTGCCGCGGAATTACGGTCCCAAGCAGTGTGATGCGGCTTGCGTCTGCAGCGAGCTCTAAATCGAGTACTGCGGGGCTCTTCCCAAGCTGTGGGCGCATGATGACGCCAGTCCATGCGGTCTTAACCGCGGGCGCGGTGATTGCAGCTTCTCCGCTCTATAATCGGGTAAATGCCCCATCTGTGGTTGCGAGTCGCAGTCGCGCTGTACTCGATCGGTTTGGTCTACGCCTTGCTGGCACTGAGCAAGCGGGGCCAGATCCTAAGCAGGATCGTACTTCCTGCTATGGCGATGGGCGCGGCGTTTCATCTGGTGGCATTGACGGAATCCGCACTTGAGTCAGGGCATTGGGCGCCTGTCTCAGTTCACCAGTCAGAGTCGCTGCTTGCGTTTGTCCTGATGTTGTTCTTTGGCGGCGTCTACGCGCGGTACCGGATGCTCTCCCCCGGGATCTTTGTCTTCCCATTGGTCTTTCTTTTGGCGATGACAGCCAGCTTTGGCGAGCATCCTCCGCAATTCACCTCGGGATTGCTGCGGAGCGGCTGGATCGCCCTTCATATCGCATTTATTTTCGCTGGATACGCTGCGCTCTTCATCAGCTTTGCCGCCAGCATCCTTTATCTGTTGCAGGAGCGTTCACTCAAATCCAAGCAGATGAATGGCCGGTTCTTCCGGCTGCCCTCCTTAGATGTGATTGATGACATGGGATACCGCTCGCTTTTATTCGGGTTTCCCTTCATGACTCTGGGATTGATCGCGGGAGCGGCGATCGCGCAGAATAATTTTGGTGCCGCTTATTTCCGCGATCCCAAGGTACTGCTCTCCCTGCTCATGTGGATGGTGTACCTGGTTCTGCTCTTCACCCGCTGGAATTCCGGCTGGAGAGGCCGCCGCGCAGCGGTCATGGCATCGATCGCGTTTGTCACTGCAGTTGGAGCGTGGGCGGCGAATTTCGTCAGCGCGGTGCATGGATACGTGGCGCGGTGAGATACGTCCTTTTAGGCTTGAATCATAAGACCGCGCCGGTCGCCCTGCGCGAGCGTTTTGCTATTCCCGAATCAGAGTTGCCGGCGGCGTTGCGGAGTTTCCTCGATCACGACGCCGAAGAAGCATTCATCCTGTGCACCTGTAATCGGGTGGAGTTTCTGGCGCGGAGCACAGGGCATGCGCCCGATGTTTCCGGGTTTGTAAAAAATTACCTGCGTTTGAACGGCAGTAGCTCCGCGGAGCTGGAGCAGCATACCTATACATATTTGGACCACGATGCGATGCGGCATCTGTTCCGCGTAGCTTCCAGTTTAGATTCGATGATCCTGGGAGAGCCCCAGATACTGGGTCAGGTGAAAGAGGCCTATGCTCTGGCTCGGAGTGTTGGCGCGGTCCAGACCCACTTAGATTCGCTGCTGACTCGGTCCTTTGCCGTGGCCAAAAGGGTCCGCACGGAGACCGGCATTGGAAGCTCTGCCGTCTCCATCGCTTCAGTGGCGGTGGAACTGGCAAAGAAGATATTCGGCACTCTCGATGGAAAAACGGTGTTGGTGGTGGGAGCGGGAAAGATGAGCGAACTCGCGACTCGACATCTTGCCGCGCACGGTGCCAGGAGCCTGCTGGTTTGCAATCGTACGGGAAGCCGCGCGGAGGAGCTGGCGATCAAGACCGGCGGCCGCGCCATCCGCTTTGAAGAGCTTTACAGTGTGGCTTCGCAGGCGGACATCGTACTGACTTCTACCGGCTCCGCAGAGCCGATTTTTCTTAAGGAACACGGTGAGGCGTTCATGCAGCAACGCCGCAACATGCCGATGTTCTTTATTGATATCGCTGTACCGCGCGATGTATCCGCGGAGATGAACAGCGTGGATGGCGTCTTTGTTTACGACATTGACGATCTGCAAAATGTGGTATCCGCGCATACCGACGACCGCCGTCGCGAGGCGGAGAAGGCGGAGCAGATCATCGAGAGTGAGGTGCGGCGTTTTGACGAACGGCTGCAGACGCTCGCCGTGGTGCCCACCATCGTCTCCTTGCATGACCATCTGGAGACCATTCGCCAGGCGGAAGTGGATAAAGTCCGAGGCAGGCTGGGACCGCTGAATCCCGAGCAGGAACTCGCGGTGGAGGCGATGACCCGCGGCATCATCAATAAAGTCATGCACACTCCGATCGCCGCAATGAAGAGCGCGGTCAAAGGCCGCGAGGCTGATCCCACCACATTGATCGAAGCCATTCGTCGTATTTTCAACCTGCCTGAAAAAGACGACAAAAAAGCGAGTGGACAAGATTGATGGCGAGATTGCGTATCGGCTCGCGTGGATCTCAGCTTGCTCTTTGGCAGGCGAGTCATGTTGCGGCGCTGTTGCGCAGCCGCGGCCATGAGGTGAAGATTGAGACCATCAGAACTACCGGCGACAAGGTGCTTGATGTTGCATTAGCCAAAGTGGGCACCAAGGGGATGTTCACCAAAGAAATCGAGGAGGCGCTGGCGGAGGATCGCGTGGACCTTGCGGTACACAGTTTGAAAGATGTGACCACCGTACTGCCCGCAGGGTTTGAACTCGCAGCGGTCCTGCCGCGCGAGGACGCGCGTGACGCCTTTCTTTCCACCCGATATCTCTCCATAGAGGCCTTGCCGGAGGCGGCGCGGGTAGGTACAAGCAGTCTTCGGCGCGAGGCGCAATTGAAGGCGATCCGTCCGGGACTTACAGTCCATCCGCTGCGGGGCAATGTGGATACCCGACTGCGCAAACTGGCAGATGGCGAGTATGACGCCATCATCCTTGCTGCCTCGGGATTGAAGCGATTGCAGCGGACTGAGTCAGTGAGGTCGTATCTCTCAGTCGATGAGATGTGTCCGGCGGCGGGCCAGGGCGCGCTGGCGATCGAGATACGAGAGGGCGACTCGGCAACTCGCGAACTGATCGCGTTCCTGAATGACGCACAAGCCAGCACAACTACCAGGTGTGAACGGGCGATGTTGAACCACCTGGGCGGGGGATGCCAGGTACCGATCGGCGCGCATGCAACTTCTGAACAGGGCACATTGAAACTTCATGCGGTTGTCGCGCGTCCGGATGGGTCGCAGATCATTCGGCATACAGCAACTGGCACCGAACCAGAAGAATTGGCGAAGGTGGTCGCGCAGGCTCTGCTGGCAGCGGGCGCGCGGGAGATCCTTGATGACGTTTACAACTCCGGGGCAGCGGTGCCGCAGCAACCATGAGTGACCTCCCAGAAAATAAGCCGCTCCAAGGCGTCCGTCTATTGGTCACCCGCGCCCGCGATCAGGCGGCAGCGCTCGCCAAGCCGCTGCAAGAACTCGGAGGCTTGGTCATGGTTTTGCCGATGATCGAGATCCGGCCTCCGCAGTCGTTCCAACCTCTCGACAAAGCGTTACACAAACTCCCTGCATACGACTGGCTGATCCTTACCAGTGTCAACGGCGTAAAAGCATTGCTTCGCCGCATGGAAAAGATGGAGGTAGGTGTGTCGATGGTGAATCGACTGCAGATCGCCGCCATCGGGCCGGCAACCAAAGCAGCGTGCGAGGAGAATGGGATCAAGGTCAGCATCGTTCCCCCGGAGTATGTGGCGGAGAGCGTTGTGGATGCCCTGAAAGACAAAGTGGCGGGCCAGCGCGTGCTCCTGGTGCGGGCGAAGGTTGCGCGCGATGTGATCCCGGTGCAGTTGAGGGGTTTTGGCGCCGAGGTCGATGTTGCCGAAGCCTATGAGACCGTGGTCCCGGAAAAGGCTTTTAAAAAATTAAAGGACTTGCTGCATGATCCGGCGGAGCGACCGCAGGTGATCACTTTTACAAGTTCTTCCACTGCCAAAAATTTTGTCAGCGTCCTGGAAAAGGGAATCAGCCTTAAGCAGTTGCTGAGCGGGATCCAACTGGCGTCGATCGGGCCGGTCACCTCAGCCACTTTGCGTGAAGTCGGCTTGTGGGTGGATGTCGAAGCCGCGGAATACACCATCCCTGGCCTGATAGAAGCCATTACCCGACTCATGGCGCAAACGGCTCTTAAGGAATAAGAAAGGACCGGATCTCTCCGGCCCTCGATTTAGTTCACTGCCGTTCCCTCAATCGTAATATTCCAGCCCCAGGTGGGTGATCAATTCTTCGCCTTGAAGATGGCGCAGGGTGTTCTTCATCTTCATTGTTTGAATGAAGAGATCATGCTCGGGATAGAGGCCCGGTGCGGTCATGGGAGATTTGAAATAAAGGCTCAGCCATTCCTGGATGCCGATCCCTCGGAGTTCGCTGGAACGCTTGGCAAGGTCCATGAGAAGCACCAGGTCCAGCACGATGGGAGCTGCAAGGATCGAGTCCCGGCAAAGGAAATCCACTTTGATTTGCATGGGATAGCCGAGCCAGCCAAAGATATCAATGTTATCCCAACCCTCTTTATTATCACCACGCGGCGGATAATAGTTAATGCGAACCTTGTGGTATATATTTCCATACAGGTCAGGGTAGATGCTGGGTTGCAGGATATGTTCCAGTGCGCCGAGCTTCGATTCTTCTTTAGTCTTGAAAGATTCGGGATCGTCGAGAACCTCGCCATCGCGATTGCCCAATATGTTGGTTGAATACCAGCCGCTGAGGCCGAGCATGCGCGCCTTGAAGGCGGGAGCGAGAACGGTCTTCATAAGTGTTTGGCCGGTCTTGAAGTCTTTACCGCAGATCGGTGCTTCATTGCGGCGAGAGAGTTCAAGCATCACCGGCAGGTCCACCGTCAGGTTGGGCGCTCCGTTCGCGAATGGCACGCCCTCTGAGAGCGCCGCATAGGCGTAGATCATGGATGGCGCAATGTTCTCATCGTCATTCACAAGCCCTTTTTCAAATGCTTCCACGGAGGAGTGGGCGGCAGAAGGGGTGAGGAATATCTCAGTCGATCCGCACCACATCATCACCAGGCGGTCTGCACCGGAGCTTTTCTTGAAGTTGCGGATGTCCGTGCGCAACTGCTCGGCAAGGTCCATCTTGTTCTTGCCTTTTTTTACATTCGTACCATTCAGCCGCTTCACGTAATGCTGGCTGAATACAGCGGGCATCGGCTTGAGAGATGAGAGCAGGGGCTTGATCTGGTTGAGCAGGTCTTTTTCCAGCACGCCGGCTTTCATGGCGGCGGTGTAGACGTCGTCTTCGAAGACGTCCCAACCGGTAAAGACCAGGTCTTCAAGCTGCGCCAAGGGTACGAAGTCGTTGATCTTTGGGGTGCGTCCGTCCGTACGTTTGCCCAGGCGGATGGTGCCCATCTGGGTGAGCGATCCGATAGGTTTGGCGATGCCCCGGCGAACGGCCTCCACGCCGGCGATGAATGTGGTCGCTACCGCCCCCATCCCCGGGATCATGATCCCTAATTTCCCTTTTGCAGGTTCGATCGTGCCATTCGGCTTGCGCGCAGAGCTATCCAACTGCTTCGACATTTGCTTCCTTCAAATTGTGAGGATGAGAACAATCATCTTCTCGTATTGGATAGTCTTTTGCAAATTGTGTGGGAGCGCCGCGCGCGCTGTGCTACAACTTGCGACGAATGGATACAGAGCAGAAAAAAGTGGTAGTGATCACCGGAACCTCCAGCGGGATCGGCTTGCTGACCGCGGTCGAGTTCGCGCGCAAGGGATATCGCGTGGTTGCGACTATGCGCGATCTGGCCCGCAATGAGCGCTTGCTGCAGGCGGTATCTGAAGCAGGCATAGCCGAGATGGTTGACATTCGACGCCTGGATATCACCCTTGCGGATGAGCTTCCGGTGATCGTGGCACAGATCGCCGCCACCTACGGACGCATGGATGTGTTGGTGAATAACGCGGGCTACGCTCTGGGTGGGTTCGCCGAGGATATCCGGATGGGTGAGTTGCGCGAACAGCTCGACACCAATTTCTTCGGCCAGGTGGCGATGACTAAAGCCGTGCTTCCGCTCATGCGCCGGCAGAAGCGCGGGCACATCATCATGGTCTCATCGATCGCCGGCTTGGTGGCGAATCCGGTGACCAGCAGCTATTCGGCATCGAAGTTTGCGCTGGAAGGTTGGAGCGAAGCGTTGCGCGTCGAATTGCGGTCTTTGGGCATTCACGTGGTCTTGGTCGAGCCGGGTGCGTTCGAGACAGATATCTGGGAGCGAAACGTAAAGATCGGGGCGGACGCGATCGCCGAAGACTCGCTGAATAAAGACCGTACACGTCGCTTTGCAAACGTGGTCCGCACCAAGCTGCGCAAGGGCGATGCCCGCCAGGTGGCTCGTTTGATCCTGCGGGTGGCGGAAAACCCTTCCCCACGGCTGCGTTATCTGGTGGGCAATGATGCCAAAGCCCGCTATTTGGGAAAGCGGTTGCTGCCGTGGAAGTGGTACGAGCGACTGATCGAGAGAGCCACGGAGATCTAGCGTGTGGCGCCCACTCGATGCTTCCAGTGTGACCACACGAACCATGTGATCCCAGCCAACAATAACGCCACGATCACGATGTCAAAGCGGTGGAAGGCGGCTTTCAGCCGTGGATCGCTATTCCACTTCTCGCCCAGCCTGAAACCAACATATGCCAGCGCGAGGCACCATACCCATGAGGCCAGGAAGGTATAGAGGTGAAAGCGGAATCGGGGCATGCGGGCGATCCCGGCGGGCAAAGCGATAAACGTACGGATCACGGGCAACAATCTGCCGGCGACGATCGCCCATTCTCCATGCCGTGAAAAAAAGCGGTCCGCCCAATCCAGGTCTCTTTCGTTCAGCAGGATGTACTTGCCGAAGCGCTCGACCAGCGGACGTCCGCCGTGGTATCCCACTTCGTAAGCAAGCACCGAACCCAGGTTGCAGCCAATGGCGCCGGCCGTAGCCACCCACCAGAGGTTGAACCTGCCGGTAAAGACCAGGTACCCGGAGAAAGGCATGATGATCTCAGAGGGCAGGGGAATGCAGGCCGACTCGATGGCCATCATCAGAGCCACTCCCACATATCCCGTTGCGGAGATAACACTGGTGATGAAGATGGCGAGTGTTGCAATGATCTTCTCTAGCATCTCGCCTAAAAGTCCTGAGCGTCCTGGGTGTAGGTGTAACCCGGCAGGGAAGCGCCGTCCGGGGTCTTCTGCACCTTCACTCGCATAGTGCCGGCATTTGCTGCGTTGGCACTCGCCTCACGGAGCATGGCATATTGGGTGAAGACTTCACTGTATAGCTTGGTGACAAGGTAGTTTTGCCCACTCTGGTCATTGCGCCACACTTGGCCGAGCTGAATCGATTTCACTGCCATCGCTCACAAGGGTACTGGCGGAGGCGGGATGCGTCAATCAAGCGATGCTAGAATCTGCGCGGTCATGCCCTCAAAAGTAGTGAATAAGAAAGCTCCGAAGCATGCTGCGGCCAATGCGAAGGTCCTTCCCACCCACCCCGCACGCGTGGCTGAGATCATTCGCAAGCTCGAAGCCACATATCCTGATCCCAAATGCGCCTTGATCCATAAAAATGCCTGGGAACTGCTGGTGGCAACCATCCTCTCAGCGCAATGTACTGACGTTCGCGTGAACCTGGTCACTCCAAGCCTGTTCAAGAAATATCCGACGGTTAAGCATTTTGCGGCGCTTAAGCCGGAAGAGCTCGAACCGGAGATCCGTAGTACAGGTTTTTTTCGCAACAAATCCAAGTCTGTGACCGGAGCGGCGCGCAGAGTGGTGGAGGAGTTCGGCGGCGCCGTCCCAGATACAATGGAGGAGCTACTCACCATCCCCGGGGTAGCGCGAAAAACCGCAAATGTCGTCCTGGGTTCCTGGTTCGCGATCACTGAAGGCGTGGTGGTGGACACTCACGTGCATCGCATCTCTCGCCGTCTGGAACTCACTCAGAACGACGATCCGGTCAAGATCGAACAAGACTTGATGCAGGTCATACCTAAAGACAAGTGGATCGAGTTTTCTCACCTCATCATCCTGCATGGTCGCGCGTTGTGCATCGCCCGCAAGCCAAAATGCGCGGAGTGCCCGCTGGAAACCTTATGCCATGCCGCAGACAAGACCTGGTCGACGGTCGCAGTCCATAAAAACGCCCGCTGAGCGAGTGCTCTCCGCGGGTCGCTCCTCAGTGGAGTCATCCAGCATCTAAGCAAGAATGCGCCGTCTCGGTCTCTTCCTGTTGCTGGCTGGTATCAGCGGACTCGCTTTTGCCCAGGGATATGAGGGAGTGTTTCAGGGGGAGATCGTAAAAGCCAAGAGCGCGAAACAGGGCTGGCTCTATGTTCTCAGCAAAAACGGTTACCTGCGGCAGGTAGATGTCCATAAAGCACAGGTAGAGTACGACGAGGACTACCCTGCACGGAAGCGCAGGAAGCGGCCTGAAGATTCCCTGCGGCCGGCGGCTGTGATCCGCGTCACGGCTCATCAGGGACAAGATGGCGAGTGGCACGCATCTCACGTCCTGATCATTTCGCCTCGACAACGGTCTCACGGCAGCGGTACGGAAGGACTTAAATCTTCGGTATTGAATGTATCCGGGGCAGATGTTTCCGCGTCTAAGTAAGTACGGGACCAGCGCAACTCTCGGTACCAGAGTGGGTTTTTGCTGGCAGCGAAGGCTGCAAGCCGTTATTGTGGCTGCTGTGTCCCCTGAGGTGCGCCAAATGAAGTTGAAACCTGCGATTTTCAAGCTGCTGCTGCTCAGCCTTATGACCGTTCCCGTCTGGGCGCAGAGTTCGAGCAGCGCGCCCGCAGCCACCCCCGCAACCACCCCGTCTACGCAGTCGTCTGCCGCTCCTGCTGACGCACCAAAAGCCGCCGAAAAAGAGAAAGACAAGAAAAAAGGCGGCAAGGATGACATTGACGCGATCGGAAACCGAAATATCGGCAATGGCCGCGGCATGGGTAACTGGTACTCGCTGGAAAAAGAGATTCGCATGGGCAAGGAATATGCCCAACAGATCGAGCAGAGCGCGAAACTGGTCCAAGACCCGGTCGTGAATGAGTATGTGAATCGCATCGGCCAAAATCTTGTCCGCAACTCAGATGCGAAGGTCCCTTTCACCATCAAGGTCATAGATTCGGATGAGATCAACGCCTTCGCTCTTCCTGGCGGCTTTTTTTATGTGAACTCCGGCTTGATCCTCGCCGCTGATGAAGAAGCGGAACTTGCAGGAGTGATGGCGCATGAGATCGCCCACGTAGCGGCCAGGCACGCCACGCGTCAAATGACACGCGGACAATGGGCGAACATTGCGTCGCTGCCGCTGATCTTTCTGGGCGGTGGCGTTGGCTATGCGGCGCGGTCCGTAGCCGGAATCGCCGTGCCTCTCGGATTTATGTCCTTCTCCCGCGGCTTTGAAGCGGAAGCCGATTACCTGGGGATGGAATACATGTACGCGGCGGGATATGACCCGCAGGCGGAGATCTCATTCTTTGAAAAGATCCAGGCGCAGGAGAAGAAAAAGCCGGGATCGTTGGCAAAAGCTTTCTCCAGCCATCCTCAGACTCCAGACCGAATCGCCCTTCTGCAAAAAGAGATGGCCTCAGTGCTGCCGGGGAAGGATCAATACATATTGACCACCTCAGAGTTCGATCAGGTGAAATCTCGGCTGGCTTCGATCGAGAACAAGCGCAAAGTGGAGGATGACAAGGGTGACAAGAGCCGTCCCTCGCTCCGTCGCACCGCCTCTGATAAGACAGATTCATCCGGCGATAAGGGCAAAGATAAAGATGGCGACCGGCCGACTCTCAAGCGCAGGGATTGAACCTGCGGTAGCGAAATTAGAAAAGGCAGCCTTTGGGCTGCCTTTTCGTTGTTTCTAACCGACCCTATTTCTTCTTATATGCCTGCGCCATCTTCTGCATCTTCATGGCATTTAACTGGGTGCTGTCGAAGAAAAGTGTGCGGATAAGCGATTTCTGGTTCTCGATGATCCGGCTCTGCTCCAACACCAGCAGCGCCATGAACATGTATCCAACCAGAAGAACAATGCTAAGGGAGTGCCGGCGGATGGAGGTATGGAATCGCATGTCGGGGAGATCCAATCTTGGGATTGGATGCAATCTAGAGCAGCGTGGTGCTCTTCGCCGCTCAGCCTTCCTGCAAGATGCAGATATCCGGCAGATTCCGGTAGCGCTCGGCGAAATCCATCCCGTACCCCACCACGAATTCATCCGGGATCTTAAAGCCGAAATAATCCGGCTGAATGGGCTGCTGCCGCCGCGAGGGCTTGTCCAGCAATGCCGCGATCTTCAGAGCTTTGGGCTGCGCCGCGAGTAAGACCTTTCGAAGGTAGGTCAGGGTCAATCCGGTGTCCAGGATGTCTTCCACCACGATCACATTCTTGCCGGTGATCGCGGAATCCACGTCCTTACTGAGCTTTACCTCGCCGCTTGATTGCTTCTCATTGCCATAACTGGAGACGGCAATGAAGTCAAAGGAGGCGTCTAATTCGATACTTCGCGCCAGGTCGCTCAAGAAAAGGCAAGCGCCCTTTAACACTCCGACCAAGACGACGGATTCGCCGGCAAAGTCTCGCGAGATCTGCTGGCCCAGTTCATTCACTCGGTCGGCGATCTGTTGGCGAGTGATCATCACTTTCAGGATGGGAGTTGCTGCCGCGGTGGTCATGAATGGTATTGAATCATTGGCGCGACAAAAAGAAAAAGCTTTTCTGCGCGGCCTTTCCATTGCAGCTCAACCGGTAAAATGGCCGTTTACGAATAAAGGGAAGCCATCATGAAAGTAAATCTGAACGGCGTCAAGATCACCTGGCTCGGCCACGCAACATTCCGTATTGAGACTCCCGCAGGAAAGGTCATCCTGATCGATCCCTGGGTGATGAATAATCCCAAGTGCCCAAGTGAGCAAAAGTCATTTAAAAAGATCGATGTGATGCTTTGCACGCATGGACACGGTGACCATATTGGCGATGCCGTGGAGCTGGCAAAAAAGCATGACCCGGTCGTGGTCGGCGTCTATGAACTCTGCGTGTGGATGCAGAAGAAAGGCGCAAAGCAGACTTCGCCCATGAACAAAGGCGGCAGCCAGACAGTAACGGACATTCGCGTGACTATGGTCTCAGCAGATCATTCGTGCGGCATTGAAGACGATGGCCAAATGATCTACGGCGGCGAAGCCTGCGGCTACGTGATCCAGTTCGAGAACGGGCTGAAGATCTACCATGCAGGCGATACCAATGTGTTTGGAGATATGGCAATCATTCGCGAGCTGTACGGCCCGGAGCTGGCGATGCTGCCTATTGGGGATGTATTCACCATGGGAGCAGATGAAGCCGCATACGCTTGCCGCCTGCTCAAGCCTAAATCAGTGATCCCGATGCACTTCGGCACATTCCCCATGCTTACGGGCACGCGCGATGACCTGAAACGACAAGTGAAGGACCTGGGCGTGGAAGTTTTGGATATGGAGCCAGGACAAACACTCAGTTAAAGCGATTTCACCGGGATCATCAAGAGGTCATCCACCAGACCGACTTCTTTTTGTACGAACGGTTCCGCATACTTCACGCCGGCAAGCAACCCATAAAAACGCGCCATCGCCTCAATGCGCTCCCGGACCTCTTGCTTCTGGGGAAATAGCTCGCTGCCTGCTTGCTGGTCGTCATATTGTGAACGATACGCAAAGAGAGAATCCAACCTGGATTCGAACTGTTCGGTGATGTCCACCACGAACGTGGGACGCACGTCGTGATAGAGGCTTGCGTAGATGATCTTGAACGGACGATGCGCAGCCAGCGACGCCTCGGATCCCTTCGGATTGGTAGCGGCGAACCCCGGGTCCTGAGGCGCCGCAAGCAGCACGTCGTGCTGGACATCGTGGAAGACGGGATATGCCGATACATCCAGCTTGCTTAATCCCGCAATGAAACAAGCTTCATAGGCAAGCACGGAACAGGTGGAATGGTCAGGGTGCCTGGCCTGCCAATAAGGAAGGATCAGTACTCGGGGGCGTTGCTCCCGGATCACGCGGGCGATCTTTAATTTGTTCCCCCAAGTGTTTTCCACCCGGCCGTCGGGAATATCGAGCGCTTCACGCCAACTGGCTTGCAAGATCTTAGCGGCTGAAAGTGCCTCTTCTCCGCGCTGCTTTGCGCTGCCACGCGTCCCCAGTTCACCGCGCGTCAGGTCAAGGATACCGGTGCGGCGCCCCTGTTGCGCCATCCGCAACAGGGTCCCACCACAGGTTTGCTCCACGTCATCGCGGTGTGCGGCGATCGCTAGTATGTCGAGGGCATCGGGCATTCAGTTCTTGCGCTGTACCAGATAATGAGCCAACTGCTTTAGAGTATCGGCTCGAACCCCATAGCCGTCCAGATGCGCGCAGGCCTCTTGCACCAAAACTTCTGCTCGGCGCACGGACTCGTCGATTCCGAACAGCGCGGGGAAAGTCAATTTCTGAGAGGCAGTGTCCTTGCCTGCGGTCTTGCCTAATTGCTCGGAAGATTGGGTGATATCGAGAACGTCGTCCGCGATCTGGAAAGCCAGCCCCACGGCACGTCCGAAGTCGCGAAGATTTGAGACATCCGCCTGTGTGCCTCCGGGATAGATGGCGCCGCTGACAAGGCTTGCAGTGATCAATGCACCGGTCTTCGCCTGATGGATGTACTCCAGCACGCGTGCGTCCGGTTGCGCATGCTCGGATTCAAGGTCCACAACCTGTCCGCCGATCATGCCGCCAACCGTGCCTGTGCCGCGCGCGATCTCCGCGATGATCTCCACTCGCGCTTCAGCCGGGCATTGCAGCTTTGCCAGTAGTTCATAGGCATAAGTCTGGAGGGCATCACCCGCAAGGATCGCCATCGCCTCGCCAAAAACGACATGGCAGGTGGGCTTGCCGCGGCGAAGATCGTCATTGTCAAGGGCGGGAAGATCGTCATGCACCAGGGAATAGGTGTGAAGCAACTCGAGAGCGCATCCCATTTCCTCGATGCCCGCCGGCAATGAGCCGAATACCATTCGGCCTGCTTCCATGCAAAGGATGGGGCGTAAGCGTTTACCGCCGGCAAAGAGGCTGTGGCGCATTGCCCGGTGGATGGTTTGCGGATATTGGCCTTCGCCGGGAAGAAGGCGTTCCAGGGTGGAATCGATCAGCTCTCGCCCGGAGTGAAGCGCCTGCTTCACTTCAGTGGCGCACTGCTGGGAGCTCAGTGTCACTTATTCCTTTCAGCAGTGCCGCTGACGGGCTCAAAAGGCTCGGCCACCATCTTGGTACCTTGCTTGACCAGCAGTTCTACACGTCCCTCAGCCGCCTCGAGCTCACCGCGGCAGGATTGAGAAAGCTTCATGCCTTCCTCAAACAATGAAAGAGCCTTCTCCAGTGGAAGGTCACCCTTTTCGAGTTCATCCACAATGTTTTCCAGTCGCTGCAGGCATTCTTCGAATTTAGCCATAGATGTTCCTCAGGCGCGGGCGGTCGCGCTTGACCCGAGTGCCTCCAGCACGTCGATCGCAGAGGAATAACGCCCCAAAGGCGCACTTACCTGCGCACCTTGCACCATGGGCCGCACATGACTCAACATCTCGCGCGCAATGTTCACTCCCTCAGCACGGGCGGCATCTGCCGTGCTCGCACGCGCCATGCGATCTAATAGATTATCCGGAACCGCGATGCGAAGCTCGTTCTTCATGAACTCAGCATTGCGGACACTGGTGAGCGGCCAGATCCCCGCGATGACCGGTATGCGGCAATGCTCGATCCGCTTCAAAAATGTCTCCAGCAGATCCAGATCGAAAACCGGCTGCGTGATACCGAACTCGGCGCCGGCTTCCACCTTGTATTCAAAGCGGCGAACCTCCTCATCCAGATCAGGCGCGCCGGGATTTGCACCCACTGAGAGCACCAATCCAGTGGAGACACCGATCGGGTTCCCGCCGATATCAAGGCCGCGGTTTAAATTCGCGGCGATGTTCACTAAACCAATGGCGTCCACATCAAAGACCGCGGTCGCATCCGGATAGTTGCCCATCTTAGGAGGATCGCCGGTGATGCACAGCACGTTCCTCACTCCGATCGCCGATAAGCCCAGTAGATCCGATTGGATCCCCAGTACGTTGCGATTGCGGCAGGTGTAATGCAAGATGGTCTCGATCCCGACTTGCTGCTGCATCAACACACACAGCACCATGTTGCTCATACGGGCAGATGCGCGCGGACTATCCGGTATGTTGATGACATCTACTCCCATAGATTTTAGAAAACGCGCGCCATCCAATTCTTTCTTGGGATCGATGCCTTTCGGCGGCACGATCTCCACCATGGACAGAAATTCACCCCCCGCGATCTTTGCGCCCACCCTGGAGCGGGTCTCCATTGCGGGGGGGGCAACCTGAGATTCATGGCGCTCAGCCGATCGCACCTGAACGGAGCTGGTTTTTATGTCCGCTGAACGCAAGGCTGCTGCCATGGCGCGGATATGGTCCGGGGTGGTGCCACAGCAACCTCCCACCAGTTGTACTCCGGCCCGCACCAGCTTGCGGGTATAACTCGCCATATATTCCGGCGAACACAGGTAGATATTTCGGCCTTCCACCGAACGTGGCATACCAGCATTGGGTTGCGCCGCCAAAGTCTTGCCGGTGACCGCGCGGACTCGCTCCAGCGCATCCAGGACCGCCACCGGGCCCACGCTACAGTTGCATCCGATGACTTCTGTTCCCCATTCGGTGAGCTTTGCCGCAAATATCTCAGGACTGGATCCGTCGAGGCAGTTCCCATCTTCGTCAATGGTCACCTGGGCAACTACCGGCAGGTCGGGAGCAGCCTCACGGCAGGCGAGGATCGCCTGGTGTATCTCTTCCAGATAGCCGAAGGTCTCAAGCATGAGCAGGTCGACGCCTCCTTCTTGAAGCGCAAGCACCTGTTCCTTGAAGGCTTCACGCGCTTCCTCGCGGGAGGTCTTTCCTAACGGCTCGATCAGAACGCCGATGGGGCCAATGGCGCCGGCGACAAATGCCTCAGGGTTCTTCTTCGCGATGGCTTCCCGGGCCAGTTTGACCCCGGCGAGATTGATCTCGCGGACTTTTTCCCCCAGCCCATGGCGGCCCAAACGGAATGAGTTTGCGCCAAAAGTATTGGTCTCAATGATCTCCGCGCCCGCCCCCGCATAGTCAATATGGATACTGCGGATCAGATCGGGCTGCGAAAGATTCAATTCATCGTAACAACGGTTGATGAACACACCTTTGGCGTACAAAAGCGTCCCCATTGCGCCGTCGCAAAGGATGGGTGATTGCCGCAAACGGGCTAGAAAACGGGAACTCATGGCTTGTACTCAGGATACAGGATGAGCGGTTGGCGACCAATACGGTGAAAGCTCTAAGCTTGGTATAATCGATGTCTTCCCATGCGTTTTCATCTTTTGCACTCATCGGAGTCATCCTTTTGAAGCGATTCGCTCCTTTCTTACTGGCTATTGCAGTGCTCGGCATAACCGGCTGCGGCGGGAATTCCGTTACCACTGAGACCAAGGTCAGCAAACTGCCCCCCAGTGGGCTTACCAAGCGTGTGTTCATCACCAACGAATTCACCGGTAGGATCAACGTTCTAGACGCCTCAACGGATCAGGCAAGCTCCGCAGCGATCGTGCTGGGTGGGGACCTCCAGTTACTCGTTCCCATCGGTACCACCAGCACATTGGTCTACAACCGCGGCAACAATACAGTGACGCTAGTGGGTAACCACTCTGAGGCGGTGAGCGGGAACAGCATCACTTTGCCCGGAGTCACAGAGCAGATCCTGCTCTCAGCCGATGGCAAGACCGCCTATGCCCCCATCCTTGCAACCGCGGAAGTTGCCGTTTTAGACCTGACGAATCGTGTGGTCTCTGCGCATATCACCGGCATACCTGGAATCCGCAGGCTGGTCATGAATAAAGCGGGATCGAAGATCCTGGCGTTCTCGAATGACCAGGATTTTTTTTACGTGATCAATACCGCAGACAATACCAAGACTCAGGTCAGCGGACTGGATCGACCATTCAATGGCGTTTTTAGCCCTGACGATTCCAAGGCATACATTCTTAACTGCGGCGCTGAGTGCGGCGGAGTCAGCGCGAAAGTCACCGTCCTGGATATGGGCACTCTTACCGCGGGAGCCAGTGTCAACGTCGGCGGCGCCACGGTCGGCCTGAGTGATGGTACAAATCTATATGTGGCGGGCACTCCGACACCGGGCAATGGGACACTGGACGTGATCTCATTGGCCAACCTCAGCCGCACCTCCGCGTCCAGCATAGCCATCAGTGATGGCCTGCATACGCTCATGTCCTTGACGAACGGCAAGCTTTACATTGGAGCACGCGGCTGCACCATCACTGTCACCGGTTGTTTGAGTATTTACACCGTTGCTGGTGGCGCAGTCGTCCTGAGCAAGCCCAATGGACAGTCCAATGTGCTGGGCGATGTCACCGCCATTGAGCCCATCAAAGACCGCACTGTCACCTACGTGATCGAGGCTGGCAACCTTCGCATCTATGACCAGAAAACGGATCAACCGCAGGCCAAACAGATCGATATCGCCGGCGCGGTCTACGATGTAAAACAAGTGGATTAGTTTTTTGCCAAAGTCTCAAAGGCGGCCTTGTGCCGCCTTTATTATTTGGAGTGAGTGAGTCGCTTTCGATTCAAGCGTGGCGATGAAGCATATCCTGATGAACGTGCCCCCACGTAGGGTCGCGTCCGGCTAGGCGGCTCTTGATTCCTTGTGTAAAGGTCCTGCAGGATGGGATTCAGGGAGCCGGTGTTATCCTCATTAAACTTGCAGGAAGAAGCTCGCCATTGTCATGGCGGGCGCACACTTTGACGGATCCAGAGTCCTCCCATGCTTCAGAAAAGAATCGATGACCATCCCACTCCTTCGCGGGAATCTCTGCGTGAAGCGCAAGAGGTGTTTTACAAACACTTGAAGCGGGTTGGGCTGAAACACACGGAGCAGCGCGATACCATCCTGCGCACGTTCCTTGAGACGCGCGACCATCTTTCCACTGACGAGCTTCATCGCCTGGTGAAGAAGCGCGACCCCAAGATCGGATTCACGACCGTCTATCGCACATTGAAATTGCTTGCGGAATGCGGCCTGGCCAGCGAAGTTGCATTTCACGATGGCATCGCGCGCTACGAGCACCAGCATAATCGCAGGTCTCACCACCATATGGTCTGCACCGACTGCGGGACTTCTGTCGAATTCTTTTCGCCTGAGGTGGATAAGATCGAACAGGAGATAGGGCGCAAGTTCCATTACGAGACGACCCGCCATACCTTTCAGATCTACGGTCTTTGCGATGAGTGCCGCAAGAAGTCTGGCCAGCGACGCATTATTTAATGGGTCTTTTGCACCTGTAGTTCAAGCCCGTCGATCTTGGTGACGATCACTTCGTCGCCTGCCTCTGCACCAGGGAGGCATACGGCGTTCCAGAGCTCGCCATGCACAAAGATCTTGCCGGTGGGCGCGAGTGCCGTCTGTGCGCGGCCAACTTGGCCGATCATCCCTTGCGCTCCGGTTGTGATCTTGCTGCGGCGCGCGCGCAGCGCGATATTCATCAAAAACACCGTGATGCCGGCAAGAGGAAGGCTTACCGCCAGAGCTACCGCCGGCCGCACACGCATCTCCGGGATGGGCCCATCCACCAGCATCAGCGCGCCCAGAACCATCAGTACCGTTCCACCGATCCCCAAAGCTCCGTGGGCCGCATACTTCACCTCCAACGCGAAGAGTGCGAAGGCGCCCACGATCATGCCTAGCGCCGCAAAACGGGTGGGCAGGATGTTCAGGGCAAATACGGCAATGACAATGAAGACTATGCCCACAACGCCCGGTACCACGGCTCCAGGGTGATTGAACTCCGCATAAAGCGCCAGCATGCCGATCGCGAGCAGCACGAACGAGACATTGGGATCCATGAGGAACCCAAGCAACCGCTGCTTCAGGCTCATTTCAAAGGGCAGGATGGGCTTGCCGGCGAGATGCAACGTAACCGTGCTCCCGTTGAATCGAGTGATCTTTCTGCCATCGAGCTGGCGTAACAGGTCGGCTTCGTCCTTCGCGACCACATCCACAAGGTGCTTATCGATCGCTTCCTGTTCGGTGAATGATTTTGATTCCCGCACCGCGCTTTCAGCGGCTTCAACATTACGGCCACGTTTGCTAACAAAGGAGCGCATGAAGGCAGCGGCATCATTTTCCATCTTACTTTTCATCACATCATCGACCTTCGCGCCGCCTCCCAGCACCGGATGGGCGGCGCCGGTGTTGGTGCCGGGGGACATGGCGGCAACGTCAGCCGATTGCAGGATGAAAAACCCGGCGGAGGCGGCAAAACCGCCGCTTGGAGTCACATACACGATGACGGGAACATCCGATGCCAGTATCTTCGAAATGATGGATCGCGTGGAATCCAACAGCCCGCCGGGGGTTCTCAATTCGATCAAAACGGCGTCCGCCTTGATCTCTCGAGCGTGCTCAATGCCTCTTCCGATGTACTCATCCGTCACTGGATGGATGGTGTCGTTTACCTTGATCAATACCACTTGGGCATGGCTCGGCAAAGATGTGCAGAGCAGTGCAAGAAAGGCGATCGCGATGTGTGCTGAATGCTTCATCTTATTGCGGCACCACTGGATTCCGGCTGGATTGTACGGAGATACGGTCGCGCAGCGCGGCAGCGGCAGCATTCCCAGGCTCCAGGCGCAGCGCAGCCGATACCTCGGATCCCGCCTCAACGAGTTCACTGCGCTGCTCCAGCACCTTCGCAAGCCCCAGGTGCGCTGATGCGTTCGTGGGATCGAGTAAGATCGCCTCGCGAAAGTCGGCTTCCGCCTGCTGATTCGCGCCCTGCTGTAATAACTGTTCGCCTGTCTCCACGTGATAGCTTGCGTGTTCACGCTTCGGCAGGGAGGCCGCCCGCATTTCCCTGGCGTTCTGGATCTCCATCAATAATTGGCGATAAGAGGTCTCATCATAATTGCGCTTGATGCGTTCCAAAGGAGTGCGCCCAGAAATCGTCAGGCCGGTTCCGGCATACATGGAATCGAGGAGGGCTTTGGCCTCAGTGTCCTGCGGACGTAGTGCAAGAGCTTCGCGCATCTGCTTTGCCGAGCCTGCGGAATCACCTGCGCGGTACAGCGCCAATGCCAGGTTGTAGCGATAATCCTCATCCCGGGAATCCGCCTTGACCGCCCGCTGGAAGTAATCGACTGCATTCTTTTTGCGCCGTGAACTCACCACACCAAGGTTGTTATACACCTCGATCAGCGGGATCCTCTGCGCAACAAACTTGAAGGCTTCTTCCGCTTTTTCGAATTGCCCTACATAGTACGCAGCCAGACCGAGAAAAAAGTTGGCTTCGTTTGCCAGCGAGTCTGTGTGCGGCACTTTGCTCAGCGCGGAGATCGCCGCCTCATAGTCCCGGATGTCGAAATAGGTCTTGCCCAATTCGAATTGCGCATTCGCATAGTCCGGCGCCAGGCGGACCGCCTCTTTAAAGAGCTTGATCCGCTCCGGCCGTTCCGTTGCGATCGTGCCTCGAATGTAGTTCTCAAAAGCATCCAGCCGCACTGGCGAGGTCGCCGCCAGGAACGCTGCCTTGGGCGTCGTCATCCCGGAGTCAAGCGTCTGTAGCAGGTCCCAAGCCAAAGCATTTTGTATCTCTTTCAGTTGGGTAAGCGCTCCGGACTCGACCGTCTCGGGCATCATCCGCAGCCTCTTTACGTCCATGATCCGCGCGCGGGCGGTAAAGGAACGGCCGTCGAATACGTAAGATCCAGCCACCACGTAGTCCGCGTCCATCTCTTCCGCGATCCGCAAAAGTGTGGCGCGTGAGGGACGGATATTCACGGGAAGGCCCATGCGGTCAAAGGCATACACCCGGTCTTCTCGATGGATGACGAAATACTGAGCAGTCGCCATGCGCTGCCCCAAAACCTCAGGAAAGGATTCCCCGATCCAATCGATCCCAGGGACCTTGGATTGATTCTCAAAAGGGACCACAAGTAGAAGGTGTCCGCCGCCAGGCCGAATTTGCGCTGAGCTCGCGACCGTCGTGAGAAAAACGGCGGCAACCGCTATGAAAGTATAAAAGCGCCTCAAGATTTCAAAATTATATGCCTGGGCCGCCCGCTTGGTACGGAACCCAACCCACGCCGGAATTGTCATATAGTGATTCGCACCATGCATACCGGGGCCAAGTCTCACAGATGGCAGAACATTCAAGGCCCATTACTGGTCGCGATCGCCTTTGCGTTGCTCTGGTGCGCGCTCGCAGATTCCCGCGCCGTCAGATTCCTGGAGACTGGGACTTATGACCTTCGGGTAAAGCACGGGACTGAAGCCGGAAGCGCCGATAAGAAGATCATCATCCTGGACGTTGATAATGCCACGTTTGATGATCTGAAAGAGAAGCTCGGCAGATGGCCCTGGAGCCGCAGGGTTTGGACTGAGCTAGTTCGCTACGTCTCTCGTGGCAAGCCGCAAGCGATCGCCATCGATGCGATCTTCAGCGGGGAGGAGACTCCGGCGATCGATGCCGAATTCTCAGACGTTTTGCGCCGCGCCGGCAACGTGGTGCTCGCCTATTCCATCTCCAATGCCGAGATCGAATACGCGGACGAAGCCCCCATCAAAGCGAAAATCGCCGAACTTGAGAAACAAAGTGTGCCTTTGATCCCGAATGCGGTCGGCGAAGCCGTTGATCTCAAGCAAAGCGCGATCAATACGCCTCTTCCTGCGCTCTCACGGTCCGCAGCCGGGCTGGGCAATGTGCTGATCACTCCGGATTCGGATGGAACCAATCGCAGAGTCCCTCTCAGTTTCCTGGTCGACGCAAAGATCTATCCCACTCTGGCGTCGCGAGTGTTGGAAGTTGCTCAGCAAAATCGCCTTCTTCCCCTGAGAAAAGTGGGGCGCGACGCGGTTTCAGAGGGTAATAAAGTGTCTCTTCCCATCGATGCGCAAGGAAGGATGCTACTTCATTGGCACGGCGATTCATTCAGTTATGAGCGCATTCCGGTCTGGAAGATCATCTGCTCCATCTATCCCACGCAATGTCCTGACGGCAAGGTCTACTACACCCCGGATTATTTCAAGGACAAGATCGTCATCATCGGAGCCAGCGCTACCGGCAGCATCGAATCCAGGACCACGCCTTTTACAGATGTCGCTCCGGGCTTTGTGATCCACGCCGCGGCGATCGACAATCTGCTCCACGGCGATGCCATCCGCGAAACCCCTCCTTGGGTGCGATACCTCACCATCATCTTCTTCTGTTTTCTCGGGGCGTTTTTAATGATCTCCCGCAGAAGCATTTGGGGCAGCGCCTTGGTGCTTATGTGCTTCGGGGCGCTTTACTCTCTGATCGCAACAATTTTCTATGTCCGCTGGCAGTGGTGGCTGGTCGTTGCTTCACCCATGCTCGCGCTGCTTACCTCCGGGATCGGCTCGGCGGCGCTGCAATATGTGACCACAGGTCGGGAATTGAGGCGGACCCGCGGCACCCTCGACCGCTATATATCTCCGCAGTTGGTGAACTACGTGTTGGAAAATCTCGACCAGGTGAATCTGGCAGGAGAGAAACGCGACTTAACCATCTTTTTCTCCGATGTCCGGAACTTCACCACGCTTACTGAGGCAAGTGACCCCATGCAGCTGATCTCTCTGCTCAATGAATATCTGAGCGCGATGACGGAGATAGTCTTTAAATATGACGGCATTGTGGACAAATTCATTGGTGACGGCATCCTTGCTTACTGGGGCGCTTTCACTCCAGGACAGAACCACGCTATCCAGGGGGCGAAGGCTTCTCTGGAGATGATGCTTCGGCTTCAAGAACTGAATCTGAAGTGGAACGCGGAGGGTCGCCCGCAACTCGATATCGGCATCGGCCTTAACACCGGTCTGGTGGTCTTTGGAAACGTGGGTAGCGGAAAAAAGATAGAATTTACCGTCATCGGGGATGCTGTGAACCTCGCTGCCCGTTTAGAGAGCACCAATAAAGAGCTTGGTACGCACATCATTATTAGCGACTCCACTTGTGAGCGCCTGGGACCAAGCGCCGAGGTTCGCAGTCTGGGTGGAGTCAAAGTAAAAGGGAAGACAGTCGAGACTGAGATCTTTGAATTACTGGCATTGGAAGGGATCCGGAATCCGAAGGTTTCCGCGCCTTCAACAGGCGGCGCATAGCATGAAAAGGGGGTTCGGTTTGAAACATCTTCTATCACTCGCACAAGTTCTGGTCTTTGCTTGGTTGATGATTGCGGCGATCGCCACGATTCAGTTGCATGCGAATCCCATCACCGCGCAACAGAGCAAGGACAAGCAGAAAAAACCAGCAGAGCCGCCGCCGCAAGGGCGTCAAGGCCAGCAGAAAGATCAACCGGCCCCGTTATTTCAGGGCAAGAGCAATCTAAAGTCTTCTCGACAGACCAAGGACACCGCCACGGCCGGGTTTAACGGCATTGGTCCGAACGGCGAGGTGGACAAGAAGCTGCTGGAGTCGTCCGCTGATGGGGATGACAGCTCGAAGGCCGATCAACTCGCCAACCTGCATTTCAAGCGCTCTGAAGTTGATGCATTTGTCTCTCAGGGTGGATTAAAGCCGAGGGGGAAGTAGGCGATGAAAAAACAATCATTGTTCCTGATGACTCTTGCGCTCCTGCTGATGGTTGCTGGTGCCCGGGCGCAGATCGGAGACATCTTCCGCAAGGGCGTTGAAAAGGTGAAGCGAGCGCAAGACACCTTCCAGCCCTGGAGTCCTGAGCAGGAGACTGAGATCGGCAAAAGCTCTGCCGCAAAACTGATCCATGTATTCGGTTTATATGAGAACGAGCCAATGACCCGGTATGTCAATCTAGTGGGCCTCACCTTGGCTCGGCAGTCCACTCGTCGTGATGTGCCTTATCACTTTGGCATCCTCGACACTGAAGCCATCAGCGCTTACGCCATGCCCGGCGGCTTTATTTTTGTCACCCGCGGCGCGCTGGCTAACATGAACTCTGAGGCCGAACTGGCAGGTGTTTTGGCGCATGAGATCGCGCACGTGGAAGGCCGCCACCTGGAGCGCGAGGTTCGCACCAAAAAAGCTACAAGCTGGGCGGTGGAGGAAGGCACTGCCAAAATACCCGGACCGCAACAATTAAAGGCGATCGCCAATGATGTGGTCTCGAAGGCATTGACCAGCAGCTATTCACGCGACAAAGAAGACGATGCTGACCGCCGCGGCGTGGCCATTGCCGGTGATACCGGATACGATGCCACCGGGCTGCGCACATTCCTGCTCGTGCTTTCCAAGGCGGATGCGGACTCCGCAAACGCCCGTCAACTGAAAGCATGGAACGCGACCCACCCGCCATATGCCGAGCGAGTGGCCCGCCTGGACGCTGTGTTGAGCGGAAAAAGCGCAGGCGTGGTGCTCGACACCCGCTTCAAGGAAAGCATGAATTTTAATCCTCCGCCCGCAGCCCCTGCCGCTGCGGCTGCAGCCACCACGCCGCCATCCCAGGCTGCAAAGACCAATGCCTGCACGCTCGACCAAGCCAAGCAGCGCATCGCTTATGAAAAGGAACAGCTTGCAATGTTAGGGGATCCAGGCAAGACGGCGACTATCACCGCACCTGAGGAATGTAGCTATGAAGATGCAAAGCTGAAGATGCAAGAGGTACAGAAGGAACTAGGGACGGGAAAATCCGCGGAGCCAAAAACAAAACCTGCACCCAGGAAGGCGCCGCCGAAAAAATAGCAGATTTACAAAAAACGCGCGTGGAGCGGGAGACGGGGATCGAACCCGTGACATCCAGCTTGGGAAGCTGGCGTTCTACCGCTGAACTACTCCCGCTCAGGGCATCGCGATTTTAACATTCCTACCTGCCCGCATGTGCCTTGGCAGCCAGGGGGTGGGAGCGGATGGATTCTTACCACTGAAGAAAAATATCCGCCAGCACTATGAACACCAGACAGCACCAGTCGATGGTTCCAGTGCCTGCACTTCCTTCGTCAGTCGTAATGCTTCGCCTTTGGCCACAAGGCTTGCAAATCACCTTTCAACCGGCACCAGTAAATATCGAAGTGCTCATCCAACCGGGAGTAGGGATGCTCCACATGGCCTACGACCCTTGATTCCGCGCACAATTGCGCGATACGCCGTGGACGCTCCCCGATCAATAACATGCTTTCTCCGGTGTACTCTCTCGGGCCCCAGAACCAATAAGTCTGGTGACCGCTGATTGCTTTTGGAAGTCCGAACCTCGGGCCAAAGAAATCGATTGCTCCCGCATCGCCATAATTTGCCGCGGCGATCGCGGTCTTAGCGCGCAGTTCAGGAGGCAGCGCCGCGTAAGCGCGTCCCGTCTCTTTCGCCATCTCCTCCCAGCCAAACATGTCCGCATAAAGCTGTTGTCCCAGAGGTCCCACAGGTTGATGCTCGATCGCGGGCGGCGCCAGATGCATAGCCTGCGAATAGCGCATATAAGCCTCGGGAGAAAGCACGGGCAGCGTGATTGGCAGCAGCAGCGTTCCGCAGATCAGGACGAGTGCTAAGTAGAGTGGCTTCGCCCAGGAGATCGCCGGACGGCTTAAAGCGCGCTCGATCGCGACCCCACCTGCGGCGAAGATGATCGGGAATGCGGGCCACAAATAGTATGCTTTTCCCTTCAGGATGATCAGAACCACAGAGACTGCGGCAAAGCACCAGCCCAGAACCCGATAAGGATGCCGTCCACCTTCATCTTTTGCCACAAACAGCCAGATGCATCCAGTCAACCAGACCGGAGCGGTGGCCGGATTCATGAAGACAACCTGCTGTGCCAGAAATCCAAGAGGGCTGAGCGCCACGTCTCTCCCGCTATGGCGAATATTCGCCATCAGTTCCAGGAAGGGCCAGTGGTGTTGCACGTTCCATATCAGATTCGGAAGCCAGAGGAAAATAGCGATCGCGAATCCGATCCAGATCCACGGACGCAAAAACGTTCTACGCGCCTCCGTGAACAGCAAGCCTAGAAAAATGCCAAAGCCAAACATCAGGATCGACCACTTATTTTCCAGACCGATACCACAAAGAATGCCAAACCAGATCCACAACCGATCGTTGCCGGTCTGCAAGATAGTTAGCACCAGATAGGCACATGCCGTCCAGATCAGCAGTTCGAATGCATTCATCGTCAGTAAATGGAAAAAAGCCAGAAATCCTCCAGCGAAAAGTGAACCTAAGCAGGCAAGCACCTGCCCATAGCCAGTTGCGCCACATCGGCGGGCCAGCATCCCGGTAAGCCAGATGGTCGTGCTGCCCGCAAGTGCGGGAAGGAATCGCAGAGAGAGCAGAGAATCGCCGGTCACGTGCCGGGAGAACCAGGTGATCAACGCGATCAAGGGAGGCTGGTCTACATAGCCCCACGCAAGATGCTCACTGCATGCCAGGTAATAAAGCTCATCACGAAAGTAGCCGTAGCGGGTGGCGGTGGCAAGCTGCAGGATAAGTCCAGCCGCAGCGATCGCGAGTACTCCAGGATGCAGTCGGGAGAAGGTTCTAAAAGGGGCTTCAGGAAGATTTGTGCGCATGACAGGCCGTCCGAAGATTACAGCCTGGACGAGGCATTTCGCCAGAATATGTAAAATCACTGGTTCATGGACGAAGAACGGCAACAGAAGCTTAAACGCTTACTTGCAGAGATGTGGAAGCAAAACCTTCCTGAGACTCAGGCGCGAATTGACCAGTTGCATACCGCTATATCCGCCGCCGCAAAAGGTTCACTGAGCGAGGAGCAGCGCCTGAACGCCGAGGAAGTCGCCCACAAACTCGCTGGCGCGTTAGGTACTTACGGCTTGCGGGAGGCGTCCGTATCAGCCCGGGAGATCGAAACCTGCTTTGCAGAGGCTGACTTCAACATTCCGGAACTAAGGCGGAAGGTGGAAGAGGTGAGAGTAGCTGTCCAGCAGTAACGCTTTACGGAGAACCACGTTGCGATATTACACATCCAATCTGCATCGCATATAAGTAGTGCAAGGAGCAGGAATGTTGAACACGAAACGATGGTCCCTCTGTGCAGTCGTGCTGTTACTCACGCTCACTCTTTCCCCGCCCGGTTTTGCAAAAAAGAAGAAGATAAAGGATCCGGATGTGGCCACGTCCACCACCGGTGCCAATGCAACAACTCAATCGCCAGACGAGGGTTCGACCAGCAAGCGGAGTAAGAGGAGAAGTCGCCGATCCAAGAAGTCAGACGACACCGCCGCTGCGAACGCCGAGGCCGCTTCCGCCGCCGCTGACGATCAAGGCACCAGGAAAAAGTCGCGCAAGTCGAAAAGGGAATCCGATTCATCCGCGGCTGACTCGGCGAAAACGGAATCTTCGAAGTCTGAAAAAGCCGAATCGAAGTCTGGAAAAGCCGAATCGAAGTCTGAAAAAGCCGAATCAAAGACTAAAAAAGCCGAATCAAGGAGCCCTGCCGGCGGCACCAAGATCGACATCAACAACGCCACCCAGAAAGAGCTGGAAGAACTGCCGGGTGTGGGCGCGGTTACTGCCAAGAAGATCATTCACAACCGGCCCTATTCGGATGCTGCTGATCTTTCCAGAGCAGGCATCTCCGCCGGCGTGATTGCAAAGATCACTCCTCTTGTTAACGCGGGAAGTGCAAGCTCGGCGCGAAAATCGAAGCGGAATGATAATGCTGCTACGCTGGCGATTCCTGAGGTAGCGCCGGCAACTCCTTCCTCCAACGCAAGCCCAACCTCATCCTCCACGCCATCCAGGCCCGCGCCCAGTACCACAAAAGTAGCTCAGGAACGCGGCAATCCCGGTAATGGGAATGTATGGGTGAATCTTGAGACAGGCGTCTACCACAAAGAGGGCGCGCGCTGGTACGGCAAGACCAAGAACGGAAAATACATGAACGAGCAGGACGCGATCAAAGCAGGATATCGCACCTCAAAACGCTAGGAGCGACTTATGAGTCTGATGGACATTTTAAAATCACAATTGGGCGGTCAGGTAGAAGGACAGAATGCGGATTTGGCAACCACGATGTTGACCAGGTTCGGCGGCAGCAAAGCTGAATCCCTCATGAATCTCACCCGCGCTTTCCAGCAAGGCGGATTAGGCGGAGCGGTCAATTCTTGGATCAGTACCGGTGACAACCAGGCAGTCTCCGCGGACCAGGTCATTAAGGTCCTCGGGCGCGACCGGGTAGCGGAAGTAGCAGGCAAGTTTGGCATGAGTCCAGAACAGGCCAGTGAGAAGTTGGCGCACCTGTTGCCGACGGTTGTGGATCGGCTCACTCCCGCCGGGCATCTCCCGACCCAGGAACAACAAGCCAGCTAGAATCGATGCTTTTAGATGCCGGTAAATGAAAAGGCGCGCCTGTGACCGGCGCGCCTTTCTTATTCCCAAAAATAGTGTTACCAGACGCCTTTATCGCTCCCGGTCACTTTGTATGCCACAGCCGCCGCGGTAGCCAGGTAGGGAAGCATACTGAGTCGAAACGTCCCCGGAACGTCTCCGTTCATCGCCGTCTTGGTCACCTGGGCGCTGTAAAGAGTTGCGCCCAGGGGAAGGATTGGCACCCGCAGGAATCTTGCTCGCGGCAGGATCTTGTCTCCGCCGCAAACTGCGGCGGTCCGCACTAGAGAGGGTAGATTCAATCCTCTTCCACGATACTTCTTCATGTAATCCGAGACGATGTTGAGATATGTGGCGGCCCCCAGCCAGATGCCCGCAGCTTCCGTGGTGCGCTTGAGCTCGACTAGGTCGACCGTGCCGGTCTCAATAAGGGCAGCGGTATTCGCGATGTCGCAGATGCGAAAGTAAAAATGCCGATACATGCGCTGCAGCGTGGCGACGATGATGCGTTCTTCCGGCGCCGGGACAAAGAAGATGCGTCCGCTCACGCTCTTGGTGACTCGTCGCGTGACAAAGCGCTCCGCCAAACGGGTATGTTCACCCATCTGCCCCAGCCGTTCCACGTGGATCTCCACGCTTTCAGGAAGTCCTTTGATCGAGAAATTCCACTTCTGCGCTATGCGATCGCCCCAACTGCGTGCCTCTTCACAAGCGTTAAACTTTTCGTGCATCACCTTCAGGACCTGCTCGGGCTTCGCGGTGGTGTACAAGTCAAGGTCGTTGCCCATATCCGGCACATGGTCCAGAGACTTCACCACCGTTGTCGGGCAGCCACCTGCTTCAAGTTCGGCGGTAATGGCATGAAGATAGACCAGAGCGTTCTCGATACGGCCCCGTTCGCGGTTCAATGCGTCGCTGGCCCATTTTCCCAGCTCCATGTCCCCGCTCTGCGTGGCTTCCTTAAAGACCGGCTCCAACGCCCGAATGATCACATGGTGCGCATCCGCCAGCTTCAGGAACTCCTCACGATCGTCTGGAGACATGTCTTTGACCAGGCGTACGGTCTCTGCCGAGCCCAACGGGTTAAGCGTAAGCTGGCAAAGTCCCTCGATCATCTGGTTTTCAGTTAAAGTTGCGATGGAACGGACGCTTGTGGCTGCCATGTACCTAGGGATCTCCCAAAACCGGTTTAATCTCTGCGTTACAGTGAGATGAATTCAGCAGCTTTGGAGTTGGACACATTCTTTCAAAACTTGGCACTTTATAATGCCCATTGTCCCTTGCCTGACTTTATGACCTACATGGGCGTACCGCTCGCCCAAGGAGCGCCTTTTTGGCTTATACCGACCTTCGAGAGTGGATTGCCGCATTAGAACGTGCCGGCGAACTGAGACGCATCAAGGCTGAGGTGGATCCCGTCCTCGAGATCACTGAAATCGCAGACCGCGTTTCCAAAGCGGGACGCAAAGGTGGCGCCGATGGCATGGCGCCGGGCGGCCCCGCGCTTCTCTTTGAAAACGTCAAGGGACACCCCGGCGCGCAGCTCCTGATCAACCAGTTCGGTTCAGAGAAGCGCATGAAGTTAGCGCTCGGCGTGAACTCACTCGACGAGATCGCCGGCCGCATCCACCAGCTCTTGAATGTCAAATCGCCGGAGGGCCTTCTCGATAAAGTAAAGATGCTGCCCATGCTGGCGGATTTCGGAAATTTTTTTCCTAAGACCGTCAGCACCGCGCCGTGCAAGGAAGTGGTCAAGAAAGGCGGCCAGGTAAACCTGCTGGAGCTTCCCGCCCTGAAGTGCTGGCCGCAGGATGGCGGCCGCTTCATCACTCTGCCATGCGTGATCACTCGTGACCCGCGGACAGGTAAGCGCAACGTCGGTATGTATCGCATGCAAATTTATGACGAGCGCACCACTGGCATGCACTGGCAACGCCAGAAGGTTGCGGCAGAACATTATCGTGACCTGATGCGTTCAGGCGCAGCCGCTGCCGCCGGTGCCACCGCCTCCGCGGGCGTGGATGTGATGGCGCGTTCCCAGGGCGGCGCCATGCTCGCATCCGGTGAGCGGCCCTCCGGCAAGATGGAAGTCGCGGTAGCGATCGGCACGGAACCAGCGCTTACTTTTTCGGCAATCGTTCCCGCTCCTCCGGATGTTGAAGAGTTCATCATCGCCGGATTTTTGCGCCAGAAGCCCGTAGAGCTGGTGAAGTGCGAGACGGTCGATCTTGAGGTCCCGGCGTCAGCAGAGATCATCCTTGAAGGCTATGTAAACCTGGACGAGCTTCGCTCCGAGGGGCCTTTTGGCGACCACACCGGCTTTTACACTCTGCCCGACGACTATCCCGTCTTCCACGTCACTTGTGTCACCCATCGCAAAAATCCCATCTACGCCACCACCATCGTGGGCAAGCCGCCCATGGAAGACGCCTACATGGGCAAAGCCGTAGAGCGCATCTTCCTCCCGCTCATGAAGCTCACCCTGCCTGAGATCGTGGACGTGAACCTTCCCGTGGAAGGCGTCTTCCACAACATCATGATCCTCTCCATCAAGAAGTCGTACCCCGGGCACGCGCGCAAAGTCATGAACGGTATCTGGGCGCTTGGCCAGGCGATGTTCACCAAATGCATCATTGTGGTCGATGAAGATTGTGACGTGCAGGACATCGCCGAAGTAACGCTGCGTGTCGCGAACAATATCGACCCCGAGCGCGATATCCAGTTCACGCTCGGGCCCATTGACTCGCTCGACCACTCCTCGCGCTATCCTAACTTTGGCTCGAAGATGGGCATCGACGGCACCCGCAAGTGGCCCAACGAAGGCTTCAACCGCCCTTGGCCTGATGAGATCACCATGGATGCGAAGACCAAGGAGCAGGTCACCCGCAGATGGAAGGAACTCGCAATTGATTAGGCCCAGAAGTGACTACAAGATTGATGTTGAAATTGATGAAGAAGGCATGATCGTGGCAAGCGTTCCTGACTTACCCGGGTGCGTCTCGCAAGGCAAGACTTTGGATGAGGCTTGCAGAAATATCGGCGAAGCAATCGAGCTGCATCTAGAGAGTTTGCTTGCGCATGGAGAAGACGATCGCCTTCACAAGGTACCAGGTACTAGCAACTAGGTACTCGAAAGCACTTGCTATACTAACTATTCATGTCCTTCGTCAAAGACATCGCCGGCTTAGCTAAGGGAATGTCTATCACCTTTCGCGAGATGTTTCAGCCCACCGTGGTTGAGAACTATCCTGATGGTGATGGTCCGCTCAAGGGAGCTGTCTTTCAGGAGCGTTTTCGCGGATTGCACGTGCTGCAACGCGACGAGAATGGCCTGGAAAAATGCGTTGCCTGTTTTTTGTGCGCGGCTGCCTGCCCTTCGAATTGCATTTACATTGAAGCCGCGGAGAACACGGAAGAGAACCGCATCAGCGGCGCGGAACGTTATGCCAAGGTTTATAACATCGATTACAACCGGTGCATCTTTTGCGGATACTGCGTAGAAGCCTGCCCCACCGATGCCATCACCCATGGTCATGGCTTCGAGCTTGCAACATATAACGCAAGCACCCTGATCTACCGGAAAGAGCAGATGCTGGTGCCCTTGAAGGGCGCGGAAGCGCCCTATCCGCAACTGCCCATAGCACGATAAAGATTAAAACCCGAGGGTCTGCGGGTGCACGTTGCCGGAACAGGGCAGCGTAGCAGGAACCCGGAAGTTGGGTCCTGACTTTTTAGCCAAAATGAATCCATTCCTCTCCATCCTTCGCGAGCGCGTCATCGTCTATGACGGCGCCATGGGCACCTCCCTCCAGAAGCGCGATCTCTCCCTCGACGACTACTGGAACAACGAAGGTTGCAGTGAGATCCTCGTTCTCAGCCGCCCGGATGTGGTCCGTGAGATCCACGCCTCATACTTTGAGGCCGGAGCGGACATCGTTGAGACCAACACCTTCGGCGCAACCCGGATCGTCCTTGGCGAATATGACCTGCAGGCGCAAGTGGCTGAGATCAACAAGGCGGCGGTAAAACTCGCTCGCGAAGTTGCCGACCAGTTTTCCACCAGGCAGCGGCCGCGCTTTGTTGCCGGGTCGCTCGGCCCCACCACCAAACTGCCATCCCTCGGTCACATCAACTTTGATGATATGGCGGCAGCGTATGTCGAACAGATGGTCGCGCTGATCGAAGCCGGCGCGGACGTGATGCTGATCGAGACCTGCCAGGACATCCTCCAGGCAAAGGCGGCAATCGCCGCCACCCAGGACGCCTTCCGCATCACCGGCAAAAAGATCCCACTCCAGGTTCAAGTAACGCTTGAGGCCACAGGAACCATGCTGCTCGGCACGGAGATCGGTGCCGCACTCACGGCGCTCGAACCGTATGACATTGATATCGTCGGGTTAAACTGCGCCACCGGCCCCAAGGAGATGAACGACGCGGTCCGCTACCTGGGTCACAACTCGACCAAACACATTTCCGTCTTGCCCAATGCCGGGCTCCCGCAGAACGTGGGCGGACACGCGGTCTATGCGCTCACACCCGCGGAACTGGCTGAGTACCATCGCAAGTTCGTGACCGAATACGGTGTCTCTGTGGTTGGCGGATGCTGTGGCACTACTCCCGAACATATTGCTGCCGTCGCCAAAGCGGTGGAGGGATTGCACCCCGCCGCCCGTGACGTTCAAGCGCAAGGCGCCGCTGCCAGCGCATACACTTCAGTCCCGCTCGAACTCGATGGCCAGCCCGTTGTCGTCGCTGAGGAAATGAACACCACCACGCAGAAGAAGGAATTCCGCGAGATGGTTCAGGCCGGCAAATACGACGATATCCTCGCCCTCGCCAAGAAGCTGGTCAATGAAGGTTCGCACATGCTCGACCTTTGCTGCGCCATCGTCGGCGAGGACGAGATCGGTTACATGAACGCGGTTTTGGAAAAGGTCGCTACCCGCGTGCCTGCGCCCATCCTGGTGGATTCCACTGAAGCCGAAGTCATTGAAGAGGCGCTCAAGCGCATTCCCGGCAAGGCCATCATCAACTCTATCAACCTCGAAGATGGCGAGAAGCGCACCTCCAAAGTCCTGCCCATGGCGAAGCGCTACGGCGCCGCCGTGATCGCATTGACCATAGACGAGCAGGGAATGGCGCTCACCGCGGACAGAAAGCTGGCGATCGCCAAACGCATCTTCGATCTGGCGACGGAAAAATACGGCATTCGCCCCGCGGACATCATCTTTGATCCGCTCACTCTGCCCATCTCAACCGGCCAGGACGACTATCGCACCGCCGGCATTGAGACCCTGCGCGCCATTGAACTGATCAAGCAGGAATTGCCGGAGGTAAAAACCATCCTCGGCGTCTCTAACATCAGCTTTGGCTTGAGCGCCTACTCGCGCCGCGTCCTGAATAGTGTTTTCCTCAAAGAGGCAGTCGATCGAGGGCTGGACGCGGCGATCGTTAATTACAGCAAGATCTATCCCTTGTACAAGATCCCTGAACAGGAAGTTGAGCTTGCGCGCAGGCTGATATTTTATGACCAGTCCCAGGGTGACCCGCTGCAGAATTACATGCAGCACTTCACCGGCATGGGCAAAAAGACGGAGGAATCGAGCTCCGCCGCGGAGCATCTCGGGGTCGAAGACCAGCTCAAGCACCTGATCATCAACGGTGAGAAAGCCATCGGCTCGGGCGCGAAGAAGCGTCCACTTGAAGCGATCCTGGAGACCGCGCTCGAAAAATACACGCCGCTCGATCTCATCAATAACGTCCTGCTGGACGGCATGAAGACCGTGGGCGAGCTCTTCGGCGCGCGCAAGATGCAGCTGCCGTCCGTGCTCGACTCTGCCGCGGTCATGAAACAGTCCGTCGCTTATCTCGAGCCCAGGATGGAGAAGGTAGAAGGCTCGCAGAAGGGAACCATCGTTCTGGCAACGGTGAAGGGTGACGTTCACGATATCGGCAAGAACCTGGTCGACATCATCCTCTCGAATAATGGATACAAAGTGGTGAACCTCGGCATCAAGCAGCCGGCGGATACCATCATCGCTTCCGCCCTGAAAGAGAAAGCCGATGCCATCGGCTTGAGCGGCTTGCTCGTCAAGTCAACGTTGGAGATGAAGTACGTTCTCCAGGACCTTCACGCACAGGGTCATGGATTCCCCGTGATCTGCGGCGGCGCCGCGCTCACCCGCAAGTATGTGGAAGACGACCTGCGACGTGAGTATGAGTCCGGCGTCTTCTACGCCAATGATGCCTTTGATGGCCTGCACGTGATGGAGGATCTTGTCGGCGTGGCGACGGTGCGCGAAACGCGTCTGCATGAAGGTCGAACGCGCAAGGAATTTGCTGCGGCGGCAACCGCATCCGCGATGTATGGCGGCGGGGGCAGTACCTCCACTGAGCGCTCCACCGCGGTCTCCGCCCCTCCGGATATACCCAAGCCGCCGTTTTTCGGAGTGCGCACCAGGCTCGATTACGATCTGCGCCAGGTATTCCAGTACATCAATGAGATTGCGCTCTTCAAGAATCAGTGGCAGCTCAAGACTGCGTCACAGGAAGACTATGTACGCTTGGTCGATGAGAAATTTCGTCCTATCCTCGCCGAACTCGAAGACGAGACCATTCGCGACCACTGGTTTGAGCCCAAAGTCGTATATGGCTATTTTCCCGCTCAGGCGGAGGGCAATAGCGTCGTTGTCTATGACACGGACGGCCCGAACGCAAAAGAGCTGCAGCGCTTTACCTTCCCGCGCCAGCGCGAAGGCCGCAAACTTTGCATCTCAGATTTCTTCCTGCCGAAATCCTCCGGCAAGTTCGATGTGATCGGCCTGTCTCTTGTCACGGTTGGTGACCGCGCCTCCGAACTTACCAAGAAACTTTTCGACACTGGCGACTACACCCGCTACCTCTACCTCCACGGTCTAAGCGTGGAGACAGCGGAAGCGCTCGCCGAACTGCACCATAAAACAATGCGGGAAGAGCTGGGAATCGCCGGTGAGGATGCTCCACGCATCGCAGATCTCTTTCACCAGAAATATCGCGGCTCGCGTTATTCGTTCGGATATCCCGCCTGTCCCAACCTGGAAGACCAGACCCAACTCTTCGCCCTGCTGGATCCGGTGAAGAACATCGGGGTACGACTGACGGAGACCTTCCAGCTCGAACCGGAGCAGAGCACTTCCGCGATCTTGGTCCATCACCCGCAAGCGAAATACTTTGTGGTTTAGACCTGCCGCTCTGCTTTCGCCAGCGCAGTGGCTATTGTCATTCTGAGCGCAGCGAGGAATCCCTTTCAACAGCACTCAAGTGGCGGTTGTCATTCCGAGCGCAGCGAGGAATCTGCATTTAGCGTTACGACCCAGCTACTCCGTCCCGCATTGGCCGTGCGTCGTCAGGAGTCACTGAATGCTGAATGCTGACTGCTGAGTGCTCAATTCACCTGCCCACCCGGCACCATCTGCGGGTCAAGCTTGATCTCGCCGAACGCCTTCTCATAATTCACCACATTCTGTTGCAGGATCATAAGCAGTGCCTTCGCCTGTTGCGGGCTGAGGTAGATGTTCTGAAAGTTCTGCACATGCACCTGCTCCGGCGACTGCTCCTGCAAGGTGCCGAAGGTGAGCAAGAAGTCCCAGACCGAGACCCGCACTTGGATGGAGTTGGCATAGTTCTCGCGGAAATTGTCGGTGTTGGTGAGCTTGAGCGTGGGCTGTTGTGGAATGGCCATGCAGGAAGTTTACAGCCTTACGGATTGTCATAAATGCTGAGCCCGCTAGTTTGCGGCTGGATTTTCCACAGCTTGGGATATGTCTACCCTCCCCCCTCCCTATAGGTGAAATCTTTAGAATCAGTGAGTTGGGCTAGGAAGTCTGGCTAATGTCTTGAAATCTAAAGAGTTGCGGCTAAAGTATTGGAAATACACCTCCTGGGCTACTTACTATCCCAACCTGTACTCTATTATATGCGCTTTTTGTTCGCTGTCAACGCGATTCGGATGCCTATATGGAAGAGGTGGTGTGGTGCGAGGAGGGGGACTTGAACCCCCACGCCTTTTGAGCGCCAGATCCTAAGTCTGGTGCGTCTGCCAATTCCGCCATCCTCGCAGGCTGAGTAGATTGTACAAAATCCTACGGGTGACGAGGGGCGAGTAGGCAGAGATGCAGATTTCTCGCTCCTCCACCCCGGTTACGCTCGAAGCTCCACTTGAATGGTGTTGAAAGGGATTCTTCGCTATGGCTCAGAATGACAAACTTCCTGCCAGAACCCCTCGCCCCCGCTGCATCCAATCTCTCCATGAGATGGACACCGGGTGGGCGTAGCGACGATTTAGAAGATCAGCGGGGCGGCGGTGGCGGAGGTTTTGGCGGGCTGCATCTGGGCATCGGCGGAGTGATCGTTGTTTTTGTGCTCAGCCTGATATTTAAGCGGGATTTCTTTCAGCTTCTCGGCCCTTCCGCGGACGTGAACTCGGGAACGCAGCAGTCCCGGCAAGTGAACGATCCCAAAGAGGAGCCGTTATTACAGTTCGTCTCTTTTGTGACAGATGACGTTCAAAAAACCTGGACCGGCATCTTCGCGCAGCAGAACAAAAACTATACCCATGCCAGGATCGTGGTCTTTCGTGACTCAGTGAATTCAGGATGCGGCATGGCGCAGTCTGCGACCGGGCCTTTTTACTGTCCAGAAGACCAGAAGGTTTATATCGATCTCGGCTTCTACCAGGAGTTGAAGGATCGCTTTGGAGCGCCTGGAGACTTTGCCCAGGCGTATGTCTTGGCACATGAGTTCGGGCACCACGTGCAGAACCTTCTCGGGATCGATCAGCAGATGCGCCAGGCCCAGCAGGGGAACCCGGGGCAGCGCAACGCCCTCTCGGTGAAGATGGAATTGCAGGCTGACTGCTTTGCCGGCGTCTGGGGACACTCCGCGCAGCAGCGCAACGTGCTTGAACCCGGCGATGTGGAAGAAGCTTTGGCTGCCGCTTCTGCCATTGGCGATGACCGATTGCAGAAGATGGGAACAGGCCACGTGCAGCCGGATTCATTCACCCACGGGACCTCCGCGCAACGGGTCTCATGGTTTCGCCGCGGCTTTGATTCCGGAGATCCGGCGCAGTGCAATACCTTCGCCGCCGCCCAGCCGTAAAAAAGCGGGAGCCATAAGCTCCCGCTGTGCGAGCGCACGAGTAAAGACTTAATCGGCGGAGTTGGGTGAGATCGACATGGCGCGGCTCAATTCCAGTACGATCTCAGTGCCGGGCATCAAGACCGCGGAATGTGATTTGCTGAGCCAATGCACCACGGCTGCCCCGCCGCCGATCGCCGCGCCGATCACCGCGCCTTTTCCGCTATGCGCGATCAGAGCGCCCACGCCGGCGCCTCCGCCCGCGCCCGCAGCCATCTCTAATCTGTCGTGCTGGTCAAAGCCTGAGCCCTTGATGCGGCCTTCGGGGTCTGTGCGCATCTGGCTATTTCCGGAGACGACCGCGATGATGGCTAACTTATCGCCATTGGGGAGAGTCACTGTCTCCGGTCGCATCTCGATGGTGGGTACACCCTTGTATCTGCGGGGTTCTTTCAGGCGCGTGACCCGTCCCTGGATGGATGAGCCCACGGGAATGATGGTCTTGCCGTTCAGCAATACATCCTGGGTTACGCGTCCAGCGAAGTTGTCGCCCACTTTGTTGGTGGTAGTGTTGATCGCCGTCTCAAGCTTCATCTTCATGGATGTGCCGGGCGGTAATGAAGTCGCAACGGCGGTCGTTTGAGTTGCGCTGGTGGCTGGTTTGGCGTCTGTGGTTGTGGCCTGCTGCGCGGTGGCTACTCCCAGAAGCAGGGCGGCGGAAATGGTGATTGCCAGTTGCTTATTCATCGATCCTCCTCGATTGATCTTTGCCGGAATTGGCTTGACTCAAGCGGCGCTGCGTAACGCCGCCAAAACGTTTTCCATCGGTGCGCGGTCAGTCTGATCAGTGCCCACGTACAAGAAGCGGATATTGCCTTCGCGGCTGATCACAAACGTTGCCGGCCGCGCGATATGGATAGAATCGAAACTCAGAGCTTTGTAGATCCCGTAGGCTTTGGTCACCGCGCGATCTTCATCCAAAAGGAAGGGAAAGCTGCTCGCGCTCTTCTCAAAGAACTTTTCAGGAGCGAACATGCCGCTACGTTTTTCCGCTGCCACGAACAGAAGTGACCCCCCCAAGCTTTCGATCTCTTTTTTGTGGAGCTCGAACTGAGCCATTCGTTTCACACAATTCGGTCACCAGGTTCCGCGCAAAAATTCCAGGATCAGTGCGCCTTTCGCGAGTGAGTCATCCAAAGAATAGGTTCCCATCAGATTCGCCGCGGACAACGTAAATTTGGGTGCATGGTCGCCCGATCGAAGAGTCTTCGTGGTTTCTGCTGTCATTGGGAAAACCATAGAACAGGGATGAAAACCGGACAATATCGGAAGAAACCTAGAACACAATTAGTTAACAGCGGCATTGCTCGCGCAACGCAACAGCCCCACCAGTGTTGATGACGAGCAGTGATGAAGCGCTCAGATTGCGTGCTTTATAATCGCCGTTTTGACATAGAGCGGGAGCGCATTCATGCAAGAGACGGAAATTGTTGCCATACATGCCCGGGAGATACTGGATTCCCGCGGCAATCCCACGATTGAGGCGGACGTCCATTTAGCAGGGGGCGCCATGGGACGCGCCGCCGTGCCCAGCGGCGCTTCCACGGGGGAACATGAAGCGGTGGAACTGCGTGATGGAGATAACGAACGCTTTTCCGGCAAGGGCGTGTTGCACGCGGTTGAGAACGTGGAACGGGAGATCGCACCTGCTCTGGGCGGGATGGATGCCGCTGATCTGAGAGGCATTGATCATCGCATGATCGCGCTGGACGGCACTTTTAATAAGAATCGTCTGGGGGCGAACGCCATCCTTGCCGTGTCCATGGCAAGCGCGCGCGCCGCGGCGAACGCTTTCAAGATGCCGCTCTATCGTTATCTGGGTGGAGCAGGAGCGTGCCTGCTGCCCACACCGATGATGAACATCCTAAACGGCGGCGCGCATGCGGACAGTAATGTGGACTTTCAGGAATTCATGATCATGCCGGTAGGAGCGGAGAGTTTTTCTGAGGCGCTGCGCTGGGGCACTGAGGTCTTTCACACCTTGAAAGGCGTGCTCAAGAAGCGCGGGTACAACACGGCAGTGGGCGATGAAGGCGGCTTTGCGCCCTCCGTAAAGTCGAACCTGGAAGCAATGGAGCTCGTGATCGAGGCGATCCAGCAGGCGGGCTATGAGCCGGGCGAGGACATTGCGATTGCGCTCGATCCCGCAGCCAGCGAATTCTTCGATAAAGTGTCAAACAAATACGTCTTCAAAAAGTCCGACAAGAGCACGCGCTCTCCGGAAGAGATGGCACGCTACTGGGCAGACTGGTCACGCAAATATCCTATTGTTTCGATCGAAGACGGTTTGGCGGAAGATGACTGGAAGGGCTGGAAGGTGCTCTCAGACGAGATAGGCGACACCATCCAGCTGGTCGGCGATGATCTGTTCGTGACCAATACCGAACGCCTGGCTCGCGGCATTGAAGAGGGGATCGCCAACAGCATCCTTATCAAGGTGAACCAGATCGGCAGCGTCTCTGAGACCTTTGACGCCATCGACCTCGCGCGCCGCAATGGCTACTCCGCCATCATCTCGCATCGTTCCGGTGAGACCGAAGATACGTTCATCGCTGATCTTGCTGTGGCGACCGGGGTGGGGCAGATCAAGACCGGCTCGGCTTCGCGCACCGACCGCATCGCGAAATACAACCAGCTGCTGCGGATCGAAGAGGAGTTGGGATCGTCGGCAAACTTCCTCGGGCTGGATGCGCTGAATTATGACGGGGAGTTGATGAGGGAAGCGGGAGCGTAAGTGAGACCCAAGCCACTCGTACTCATTATCCTGGACGGATGGGGCTTCGCGCCGCCATCGAAGGGCAATGCCATCTCACTCGCCAGGAAGCCGGAGTATGACCGGCTGCTCGCGCAATATCCCAACACCTTAATCCACACCAGCGGGCGATACGTTGGGCTACCCGCCGGACAGATGGGCAACAGCGAAGTGGGGCACCTGAATATCGGCGCCGGACGCATCGTGTACATGGACATCACCAAGATTGACGTAATGATCGAGAACGGTGAGTTCTTCACAAACCCTGTACTCACCAAGGCAATGGACAATGCGAAGTCCGGAGATCATCAACTTCACATCTGCGGGCTGCTTTCCGATGGTGGCGTGCATTCCCACCAGAACCATCTCTATGCGCTGCTGAAGATGGCAAGGCAGCAGGAAGTGGAGCGCGTATTCGTCCATGCCTTCATGGATGGTCGCGATACTTTGCCGACCAATGGCGCCATCTACATGGAACAGTTGCAACAGAAGATGCGCGAGTTCGCTGTGGGCAAAGTCGCCAGCGTGAGCGGCAGATATTACGCGATGGATCGCGATAAGAGGTGGCCCCGCGAAAAACTCGCCTACGACGCAATCGTCCACGGCAAGGGCGAAGCCGGTTCTTACAAAGATCCGGTGCAAGGGATCGGCGAACAGTACAACAAGAATATTACCGATGAGTTCCTGCTGCCCTTCGTCTGTGTAGATGACAATGACGCCCCGTTGGGCATGGTCCGCGAAGGCGATTCCGTGATCAACTTCAACTACCGGGCGGATCGCGCCCGGCAGATCACCCGCGTACTGGCGAGGAACAGCGGACTCGCACCAGACCACGGCAATGCGCTGGACGATGCCGCAGGATTAAACGATGCCATCCCGCTGAGCGATGTGCCGAACCACCTGTATTACGCGTGTATGACGCAGTACGACAAGAGATTCACGCTGCCCTACGTGGTGCCGACGGAATCACTCAATAATATTCTGGCGAATGTGATGGGTAAGAATGACTTGCGGAATCTACGCATTGCAGAGACAGAAAAATATGCGCACGTGACTTACTTTTTTAATGGTGGAGTGGAGCAGCCATTTAAAGGCGAAGACCGGTTGATGGTGCCATCACAAAAAGTAGCAACGTATGATCTGGCACCAGAGATGTCTGCTGCCGGCATTGCGGACGCCGTAGTGAAGGCGATAGAAGATAAGGCCTTCGATGTTCTCATCGTGAACTTTGCTAATGCTGATATGGTCGGCCATTCCGGGCAGATCCCGCCAACGGTTAAAGCAGTCGAAGTGGTGGATTCATGCCTGACGCGCATTCATGCCGCGCTGCGGGCGCACGGCGGGACAATGATCATCACCGCGGACCACGGAAATGCGGAGCAGATGATCGATCCGGCCACCGGGGGCCCGCACACCGCGCACACGTTGAATCCGGTGCCGCTCATCATCGTGAGCGAGGACGCAAACCGTTACACCTTGCGTCCCGATGGCGCCCTGCAGGATATCTCACCCACAGTGTTAGCGATGCTGGGCATTGCTCAGCCTGGAGAGATGAAGGGCCACGATTTGCGGATGAAGAAGACTAGTTCGACTTAAGCCATTCCAGGAATTTCCGAAATGCCGCGCCACGATGGCTGAGCGCGGCTTTATCTTCGGCGGAAAGTTCGGCGAAGGTCTTGTTCAACTTGGGCAGATAAAACAGAGGGTCATAGCCGAAGCCCCCGGTACCGACCTCCATCTGCAATATCTCTCCCTCGGTCTCGCCATGGAAGGTAGCCAGCAAGAGTCCGTCGCGGGCGGCAGCGATCATGCACACAAACATTGCGTCTCGCGGCGCGCCCGGCCGCGCAGCCAGTTCGGCCAATAGTTTTGAATTGTTGGCAAAGTCGCTCACGCGCCCCTTCCCGTTGGAAGCGTACCGCGCGGAGTAGATTCCCGGAGCACCGTTCAGGGCCGCCACCGCCAAGCCGGAATCGTCGGCGATAACGATCTGCCCAGGGATAGCGCGGCTATATTCAACCGCCTTCTTGATCGCATTCTCTTCGAAAGAGTCGCCATCTTCCTCTACCTCCGGCAGCGAGCCGAGGTTGGGAATGGGATAGATGTCAACGTGCGCCGCTTTGGCGATCGCGGCGAAGTCTCGCAATTTCCCTTTATTAGTGCTGGCGACGAATATCTGGCGAGTGGCGTCCATAAGTCCGGTCTGCTTCGTATACTAGCGCGATGCGAACAAGGGCGCTCTGCTTCCTGCTGTTTACCTCTTTTATTTTTGCTCATGCGCAGGCACATGGGCAATCAGGAGTCATATTCCTGGTGCGCCACGCGGAACGAGCCTCTAGCGATAAAGATTCGGAACTCAGTGCCGCTGGAGAGAAGCGAGCGCAATGCCTGGCGCAAACTTTGCGGGACGCACATATCAAAAGCATCTTCACAACCGAGTTCAAGCGGACGCGGCAGGCCGCCGCTCGTTTGGCGGAAGAAGCCGGCGTGAAAACCCACACCATCAACAGCGCGAAAACCAAGGAGATAGCGGATGCGGCACGGAGGGCAGCGAACCATGGCGCCGTGCTCATCGTTGGCCATAGCAACACAGTTCCGGAGATCGCGAGGATGCTTGGAGCTGAAGTGGCAGAGAAAAACATGATGGACGACGATTATGACCGACTGCTGATCGTGCATCTCAGCACAAGCGACGCAATCGTCACCACGCTTCACTTCTGCCCAACGACAAAGTAGATGCAAACAGCGGATGTAGTGATCATTGGCGGCGGGATCATAGGCGCGAGCATCGCCCATCATCTAGTGGAGTCCGGATGCCGCAGTGTGCTCATTGTGGAGCGCGAGAAGCATCAAGGCAAGGGCTCCACCGGCAAGAGCATGGGCGGGGTGCGCGCGCAGTTCGCCACTGAAGTGAATATCCGGATGTCACTTTATTCGATCCCGTTCTATGCGCAGTTCGAGGAGAGACTGGGCGAGCCTTCCGGTTATCGGCCGCAAGGCTATCTGTTTCTCGCAACCAATCCGGCACAACTCGATTCTCTGCGCACAAATCAGCAGAAGCAGATCGCGCTCGGCCTGCAGAGCGTTGGAATGTTGGCCGTGGAGGAGATCTGCAAACTCTATCCGCAGCTTCGCGCCGACGATGTTCTTGGCGGCAGCTTCTGCTCAACCGATGGCTTTGTTGATCCCTACAGTTGCATGACCGGGTTCACACGTTCCGCATGCGCTCAAGGCGCAAGCATCTGGCGGGAGGCAGAGGTAACCGCCATCCGCAGAGATGAAAAGGGGATCAGCGGAGTTGATACCAGCCGGGGAGCCATCGCTTCACGTGTCATTGTGAATGCCGCAGGTCCGTGGGCGAGAGAGGTGGCGGCCATGGCCGGCTTTGATCTTCCCGTCACGCCGCTGCGTCGGATGTTAGTTCCGAGCGAACCCTTCGATACTTTTCCCCTCACTGCGCCCATGATCATCGATATGTCGAACGGCTTCCATTTCCGTCCTGAAGGCAGGGGATTTTTGTTAGCGTGGAATGATCCGGAAGAACCGCCGAGCCGGTCGACTGACTTTGATCCTTCATTTGTCGAAAAAATCCTGCTGAAAGCTGCGAATCGGGTGCCGATGTTTGAGGAATTGCCGGTCAATCCCAAGCGAGGATGGGCGGGACTCTACGAGATGAGTCCGGACCACCACGGAATCCTAGGTGCGGTGAAAGAGGTGCCGGGGTTCTTCTGCGCTAACGGATTCAGCGGCCATGGCGTGATGCATGCGCCGGCAACGGGGAAGATCATCTCAGACCTGGTCTTAAAGGGAAAAACAGAGTTGATCGATGCGTCGGTGCTGCGTCCGGAGAGGTTCGCAGAGGGCGATTTGGTCCACGAGACGGTGGTATTGTGAAGAAAAAATGGTGCGCCCGGAGAGATTCGAACTCCCGGCCTACTGATTCGTAGTCAGTCGCTCTATCCAGCTGAGCTACGGGCGCATTTTCTGCGATTGTGATGCAGGCGTTCCGTGTGCCGGCAGGACTTACCAGCCCAACATAGCGGCGATTTCCGGGAAAAGCCCGCGAACAGCCTTCGAACAGCCTTGCGGAAAGCAGCGGAACGGCTTCAGAAAATATACAGCACCGGCTATCTTGGCGGCAAGTTGCAGAAAGCGCGCGAAGCGGTGCGCAAATTCTTCTTGCGGGAATATGCAGATTTACTCGCTTCCGCGGTCTTGCAAGCCGAAGCCGCTGATAAATCCAATGTTTTCAATGGCGGGAGTTTGGCGCAGGGCTTGCTCTTACAACCAGCAGACGAAGTGGCGCGCATTGGGGCGTTCAAAGACGGGACTTCGGCCAGAGGGCCCGTCAGAGAACGCCCTTTTGCATTTATACAAGCTGAACCTTATCTCCCAGATCCAGGCCGGTCCTCCGCAGCAAGGCAGCAACGCTGTCCTCATTCATGCGGGTAGCGTCATACTCGACGCGCACCGAGCTCTCAGCCTCTTCAAAGCTGATCTTCCTGATGCCGTAGACCTCACGAAGGGAATCGATCGCCTTCAATTCAAGGTCGTTCGGCGGCTTGCCAAAGCGGTAAACCACATCGACTGCAGTCATAAGTATTCCATTACTCCGGTACCTACCATAAAGAAAGGGCGCGGGTACGCGCAACCGATGGCTTGTATTTGATACCCTAGGGGGGTATAATCTGAATCATGCCGCAGGTGAAAAAAAGCCTCGCTCTCCACTGTGAACCGGAGCTGAAGAAGAAATGCATCCAGCGCCTGAAGCGTATTGAAGGCCAGGTGCGCGGAGTACAGCGCATGATCGAGGGCGAGCGGTATTGCCCCGAGGTCTTGACCCAGATGTCCGCTGTGCATGAGTCACTGCGGGCGGTGGAGCGGCTGCTTTTGCGGAATCATTTGCAGCACTGCACAACCGAGGCGGTGCGCTCCGGAGACAGATCACGGGCAACCAAGACCTACGAAGAGCTCACAGAACTGTTTTATAGACATGCGAGACGATGATGACGACAAACCTTCACAAAGACCCTGTCTGCGGAATGAACGTGGATCCATCCCGTGCCGCGGGCGAACTGCAACACCAAGGCACTACTTACTATTTTTGCAGCAAGAGCTGTGTAGCGCGCTTCACCGCGGATCCCGAGAAATGTCTGCAAAGCGGGCCGGTTGGAATGCAGAACGCGAACAGTGGATCTGTCCAGATCGGCGCTGCTTCCAGCGGGTTGGTACAGATCGCTTCGCCGTCATCCAAGAAATCATCCGAGAAATCATCCAAGAAAGATGTTGTCCCGAATGTAGCTGGGGGGGTGACCTGGATCTGCCCGATGGATCCCGAGGTGAGGGAGAGCCAACCCGGCCCATGCCCCATCTGTGGCATGGCGCTCGAGCCGGAAACCATTTCTGCTGACACGCCGGAAGATGATTCCGAGCTTCGCAGCATGTCCACGCGTCTTTGGGTGAGCGGGGCATTGAGTATCCCGTTGCTGCTGGCAGCCATGTTAGAGATGGGAGCGCCTTCCATTGCGCGCATGTTTTCCGGGAGGTGGTTCGCCTGGGTGCAGCTCGCAATGGCGACCCCAGTCGTACTCTGGGGCGGAGCTCCGTTCTTCCAACGGGGATGGAATTCTTTGCGCACCTTGCGATTGAATATGTTCACGTTGATAGCCCTGGGCACCGCCGCAGCATATTTGTACAGCCTTGTGGCGGTGGTGGCGCCTGGAATATTCCCCGCAAGCGCCGTGATGCGCACTGGCTATCCCGGATTGTACTTTGAGGCAGCCGCGATCATCGTGACGCTTGTACTTCTGGGCCAAGTGCTTGAATTGCGGGCGCGGCGACAGACAAGCGGGGCCATCCGGTCATTGCTGGAACTCGCGCCAAAATCAGCTCGCAAGGTAAACGCGGACGGAAGTGAATCAGACGTGCCCTTGGAATCAATTCAAGCAGGTGACATGCTGCGTATCCGTCCCGGCGAGAAAGTGCCCACCGATGCGCTGGTCATCGAGGGAAGCAGCGTCCTGGATGAGTCAATGCTGACCGGCGAATCCATGCCCGTCGAGAAGGCCGCAGGGATGAAAGTGATCGGCGGAACGGTGAACGGCACAGGGTCACTTCTGGTTCGCGCAGAACGTGTGGGGAGTGGCACACTGCTGGCGCAGATCGTAAAGCTAGTCTCAGAGGCTCAACGCAGCCGGGCTCCCATCCAGGCGCTCGCAGACAAGGTTGCCGGGTACTTCGTGCCTGCGGTGATTGCCGTAGCGGCAATCACGTTCTTTGCATGGCTGGCACTGGGACCCGAGCCGCGCTTGGCTCACGCCCTGGTGAATGCGGTAGCGGTGCTGATCATCGCGTGCCCTTGCGCCCTGGGCCTGGCCACGCCGATGGCGATCATGGTGGGAACCGGCCGGGGCGCTCAGGCAGGGGTTTTGGTGAAAAATGCGGAGGCCCTGGAGTCGCTTGCCACGGTTCGCGCTGTAGTCGTGGATAAGACCGGAACTCTCACCGAAGGCCGGCCCCGAGTGGCGTCAATCCTTCCGATGGAAGGTGTGTCTGAAGTGGATCTGCTCACGCTTGCCGCCGCGCTCGAACGCGGCAGCGAGCATCCCCTGGCGGGAGCGATCGTGAAGGCCGCGGAAGAGCGCTCCGTCATCATCCCTGCTGCTACAGATGTTGGTTCCTCCACTGGCATGGGAATCGCCGGCAATGTGCAAGCTCGTCGCATCATAGTTGGCAATGCAGCCATGATGCGGCAAAGCGGGATCGCTGCAACTCAACTCGCAGTGCCGAAGGGCCAGTCAGCCCAAACCCTGATCTATGTTGCCGCGGAGGGGAAACTTTTGGGCGTGATCGGGGTCGCTGACCCGATCAAAGAATCGGCGGCAGACGCTCTGCGCGATCTCCGCAATGAAAACGTTCAAGTGGTCATGTTGACGGGCGATAGCCAAGCAACAGCAGAAGCGGTCGCCAAGGAGCTGGGCATCACGGAGTTCCACGCGGAGATGCTCCCTGAACAGAAACTCGATGCGATCAAGCGATTGCAAAAGATCCACGGCCGTATCGCGATGGCGGGTGATGGAGTGAATGACGCACCTGCACTGGCACAGGCTGATATAGGCATTGCCATGGGAACCGGCACGGATGTAGCCATGCAATCCGCGGCGGTCACCCTGCTGAAAGGCGACCTACGGGGGATCGTGCGCGCCCGCAGGCTCTCCCACGCCACCATGCGCAATATCCGGCAAAACCTGTTTTTTGCGTTTATCTACAATCTGGTGGGCGTGCCGATCGCAGCGGGAATCCTGTATCCGGTTTTCGGCATATTGCTCAGCCCCATGGTTGCTGCCGCCGCAATGAGCCTGAGCTCTGTCTCAGTGATCGGCAACGCGTTGCGCCTACGCAGGGTCCGCTTATAACCGCGTGAGGTAATCGATGATCTCAGGATTGGTCCAGTCCACCGGGCCGATGAACTTGCGGCGCAGGACGCCTTCTTTATCGATGATGTAGGTCTCGGGATATTTTGAAGTTCCGTAAAGCGCATTACTTCTTTGTTCGCCATCCCGCACCGTCAGCAAACCTGCCATGCGTTCGCGCTTGAATCGCTTGTAGGCGCTGACATCTTCGTCCGTGCTGACGGCTAGAACGATAACTCCGCGATCGCGAAGTCTGTTCTGCATTGCCACCAGCGCAGGTGTCTCTTCCACGCAAGGGGGGCACCACGTGGCCCAGAAGTTCAGTACCACTATCTTGCCGCGCAACTCGCGGAGGCTCACGGAGTGCTCGTCATCCTGCACCGTGAATTGGGGTGCGGGTCTACCCACCAGCTCAGGGTGGGAGCCTCGGTCGCAACCGGCAAAGAGTACCGGTACCAGGAGCAGGGCGGCGATGGAAAAAGGTCGGTTCACCAGGAAATCTATAATAAACAAAGTACCAAGTTTGTTTGCGCCGGAACGGGCTGTAAGGTCATCTGAAACCTTCCGGCCCATAAGCCATCTATGAGAGAAGGGTCGATCGTCGAATGGTCCAGCTAACCCGGAAAGCGGAATTTTCCGCTTCGCATTATTACTATAATCCCGCATTTTCCGCGGAGGAGAACCTTCGTCGCTTCGGAAAATGCAGCAATCTCAATGGTCACGGCCACAATTATGTGCTGGAAGTGACGGTTAAAGGTGAGGTGGATCCGGTGACCGGCTTTGTGGTGGACCTGAAGAAGCTGAAAGACATCATGAACCGCGAGGTGGTGGATGTGTTCGACCACCGTCACCTGAACAAAGAAGTGCCGGAATTCGCCGAAGGGAAGATGATACCGACTACCGAGAACCTGGCGATCGCGATATGGAATCGCCTTGCGGATGAGATCAAAGAAGCAAAGCTGCATCGAGTGCGGGTCTATGAGGCCCCGGACCTCTTTGCAGATTTTTACGGAGAAGCATGAAAGCATATCTGAACCGCCGATACTCGTTTCCGGCATCGCATCGGCTACACAGCGCAGAGCTATCTGAAGAACAGAATCGGGCGGCGTATGGCAAGTGCAACAATCCATACGGGCACGGACATAACTACACTATTGAGGTAACTGTGAGTGGCCAGGTGGATGCGCACACGGGAATGGTCTGTGACCTGGTGGAGTTGGACTCCTTCGTGCAAAGGCATGTGCTTTCAGTCTTCGATCATGCCGACCTGAACACACTGCCTGAATTCGCAGCAACCGTACCTACATCGGAAAACCTGGGACTGGCGATCCAGCGCATCTTCGCCAACGCATTTCGGGCAGCCAAGGTCGAACACATTCGTTTGGAAGAGACCAGCAACAATTTATTTGATTTCGCAATGTGAAGTAGAAAGGACGAGTCTTGAAGAAAGTCTCTGAAATCTCGCTGGCCAGTGCCAGCCTGTCCGAGCTGATGCGCGAGGTGCTGGTCCGGATCGGCGAAGACCCTCAGCGGGATGGCTTGCTTCGCACCCCGGAACGCACCGAGAAGGCACTGCAATTCCTCATGAAGGGCCTGAAGGAAGATCCCGAGCAGGTGCTGCGCGATGCTTTGTTCGATGTGACCTACGATGAGATGGTGATCGTGAAAGACATTGAGATGTTCAGCCTTTGTGAACACCACATGCTGCCATTCTTCGGCAAAGTCCACATTGCATATATCCCGAACGGAAAAGTCCTGGGTTTGAGCAAGCTTCCCCGGCTGGTGGACGTATTTGCGCGGCGCCTGCAAGTGCAGGAGCGCATGACCGTTCAGATAGCGGAAACCATCCAGAATGCCATCCAGCCTATAGGCGTGGGCGTGGTGATCGAGGCACAACACCTTTGCATGATGATGCGAGGGGTTGAAAAGCAACACTCCTCGACTGTAACTTCTTCAATGTTGGGCGCGTTCAGGAACGATGATCAGACACGCAAAGAATTCTTGTCACTGTTGCGCAAGAACGGGCAATGATGCTGTTACAGGGAAAGTCAGCGGTGGTGACCGGCGGAAACCGCGGGATCGGCCTGGCAGTAGCGCGCCTGCTCACACAGGAAGGCTGCGCCGTGCTCATCACCGGCCGAGACCAGAGGGCGCTCAAGGCGGCGGTGGAGCAACTGGGAGCCAAATCATACTTCTCAGTCTGCGACGTGCGGGACCGCGAACAGGTTCTGGCGATGGCATCCAGTGTGAAGATGCGTTTTGGAACGCTCGATTTTCTGATCAATAACGCGGGAACAGCGCATGCCTTGGCGAACGCTGGAGAGATCCCGGCTGATACCTGGGATGAAGTGATCGGAACCAACCTGACGGGGTTGTTCAACGTCTGCCAGGTCCTTCTACCACGATTGAAGCCGGGAAGTGTGGTGGTCAACAACATCTCCGTTGCAGCACTTGAGCCGTTTGAGGGATTTTCCGCCTACAGCGCTTCCAAAGCCGGCGCCTTGAGCTTTACTAATACCCTGCGGCGCGAGCTTCGCAAACGGGATATTCGGGTGACCGCGCTCATCCCCGGCGCCGTAGAAACGGACATCTGGCAGCAGTTCTGGCCGGAGGCGCCCAGAGAAAAGATGGTCTCACCCCAGACTGTGGCCCGCGCTATCTTGCAGTTGCTGACTCTGCCAACCGGCACCAGCCTTGACGAGTTGCAGATCGGGCCTGCCTCGGGGACGCTGTGATCAGGGGTGTGATCAGGGGTAAGAAAAACGGTTTGTCCTGGGTGGCAACAATCGGATCAGCAGGATCCCTGTGATGAATCCACCCACATGCGCCCACACCGCCACGCCTCCACCTTGCGTACTGCTGGTGCTGGCGATCGCGGTTGCCGCCCCACTCAAGAATTGAGCGACAAACCAATAACCCAACACCACCCACGCCGGAAGCCACACAAAGAAAAACAAGATGGGGACAATGGTGAGCACTCGCGCGGAAGGGAAGAGCACGAAGTAAGCTCCCATGATGCCGGCGATTGCCCCGCTGGCGCCCACACTGGGAACCAGCGAAGCGGAATTCAGAAGAACGTGAAGCAGCGATCCCGCTAGTCCTGATGCCAGATAGACCAGCAGATAGAGGAAATGACCAAGGTAGTCCTCAATGTTGTCGCCGAATATCCAGAGTGCCCACATGTTTGCGATCAGGTGCAGCCAGGAAGCATGCAAGAACATGGAGCTCAGGAGGGGAAATAGGGCGCCGGCGGGCGTTTCAGGTGAGAGGCCGTCGCGCAGATGGGTGATGCTGGCGGGAATGACTCCGAATTGGAATATGAAATCGGCGCGCCTTCCGGGCCCGATCCCCACCTCAAAAAGGAAGACGATCACATTCAACGCCAGTAAGAAATATGTGATGTATGGGGTGCCTGAGCGCGGTGCGTCGTCTCGGATGGGGATCATGCGTCAGTGCGCTTCATTTGCGGAATGGATCACGGCGGGCCGGGGGAGAACGCCTCAAGGAGTTGACCGTTTCAGCAGAAACGAAGATAACAGAAAGATGTCCTTAAACGGAGTGATCGTCATCGACAAACCCGCAGGCATGACCTCGCATGATGTGGTCAATCGCTTGCGCCGGATCACCGGTGAGCGATCCATCGGCCACCTTGGCACACTCGACCCGATGGCGACCGGCGTCTTGCCGCTGGTTCTGGGGAAATTCACTCGACTCGCACAATTCTTCGGCGCCATGGACAAAGTGTACGAAGGCTTTATCCGCTTTGGTTTTGCAACGGATACCTACGACGCTGAGGGCGAAACCACGAGCGAACCCATGGACCTACCCTTGACCCTTGAAGTGTTACGTGAATCTGCTGCCGGGTTTGTGGGGGCGATCAAGCAGATGCCGCCGCCTTTCTCGGCAAAAAAAATCAAGGGGGTTCCGGCGTACAAGCTGGCGCGAAAGAACCAAGCAGTGGAACTGACGGCAGTGAGCGTCGAGGTCCGGAGATTTGAGATCCTGTCTCTGGAGGGTCCGCTTGCCGGCTTTCAGGCGGATGTGACCGCCGGCACCTATATCCGTTCGTTGGCGCATGAGCTGGGACAAAAACTGGGGAATGGAGCGCATCTGGCCAGCTTAAGAAGAACCCGGGCCGGCGAGTTTGATATCGGTCAAGCTGTGCGGCTGGAAGAACTAGAAGCTGATGACCGCCCGGATACAACGTCCGATAACAGATATTATGTGAAATACCTTCTGCCGCAGTGGAATCTGCTGCCCGCGCTGCCGAACGTCCTGGCAACGTCCGATCAGGTGGCCCGCATTCGCCATGGGAACGCCACCAATATCGCGTACTTTGGGAGTGCTTCCCGGTGCAAGATCTTCCAGGACGCGGAGATCATCTGCATTGCGCGGCGGATCGCAGGAACGCTCTTCCAACCGGAGGCGGTCTTCATTTAATGCAACTTAATTTCCCAAAAAAGCTTTGACTGGAAAGATGAAAAATGAGAATGAGCAAGATTTCGGCCGTTTTTCTATCCTGCCAAGTACTATGCACTTTGCTTTCAGCGCAGACGATCGACGTGGCGCAGGTGCCCGGCAAAGATGCTGCAAGCAAAGTATCCGCTGCGCACGCCCAATGTTCCGCATCTCCGTGTGTGCTGGTGTTTGGCCCAGAGCTGGCGAAAGACCCGAATCTGAGTCCCTTCAGTGCAAAATGGAAGTCGACCACCGGTATCTATGACACCCGGGGCGCGGGCACTGCACCATTCGGCGCGCATTATGCTTTCGGGTTCTTTCGCAAAACCACGGAGAGCATTGCGCCGGACCACTATTTCGCGCTTGAGGTCATCAACTGGCAAGCCTCGGGCGGGCTGAATACCGGTGGCAAGACCAAACCCTACGCACTTGGCGTTCGGGGCTGGTTCCAAGGCACCGGAGAGCATGGCGGCCAACGCACGGATGTGGTCGCTGGTGGCGATGGCGATGCGATCGGCCATGAGATCTTTGTAAGCTCCTCAGCCAATTGCCTGGAGGCCGGAGGCGAATGCAGTGAGGCTTTACGGGCGGACACCTCGCAGAGCGCGAGCCTGGTGACGACGGCTGTCCTTTCCTCTGTGGCCGACAATGGTGCCGATCAGACGCTTACCTATGTCAAGGCGGCTGCGACCGACGTGAATGCAGGGGTGAATCGCTTTGTGATCAATACATCCCCCGGCAAGGTTTACTCAGCAGGAAAAGTAACAGCGATCAAGGGCACTCCCCCGCTTGTGGCCATCGGGGAAGATTCCAATCGGGATGCGTGGTTCGCATCACTTGGCTATTCCAGTGGGGCCAACAAGACAGATCCGGCTGCTTGCTTAGCGATCACGGATGATGCTTTCAACTCGGTGAAATTCGTGATCCCAGTCCGGTCTTACGCCAGCAGATCTGCAGGAATTGTTTTGGACTACGCGCCTCAAGCTGCCGATGTTCCCTACCCGATCACCACTGCCGGAGGGTCTTACACCCTCTATCCTTGCGCCAAGACTTCAGCTGTTAGTTTTACAAACTCCACTTTCACGGTGCATAAGGGCGCAACGAACTGGGCATCTGGCGACACCATTGAAATGCCCCTGGGTTATGCCTGGCATAGTGAGGCGGCACGATTCATCATTAATCCGGCAATCCCCTATCCATCGATCCTCCCCACTGCGGGGATCATGATTGAGAACCTGGGACGCGGCGCAAGAGCGGCAATCAGGACCGGGGGGACCTTCGCGCGGGGCCTGGACTTCGGAAGCACCACCTTTGAATGCGATACAACTTCGGTGTGTGGCGGCATTGTCTTTGGGAAGACGCTGAGTGACCGTAACCTTCCCATGCTTCAGGCAAACTCGGCGGGGGCGACCACCACCATCCTCAAAGTGACCGGTGCATCAATCAATGGCCAGCTCCGTTACATTGATTCCGACAAACAGTTTACCTTCGGAACGAGTGGCGGTGGGGACAAGTTGGCCATTTCAGCAGAATCGGGAGACGTGTCGACGAGCGGAGCGGTCAGCGGAGCTTCGTTCAAGACGGTGAGCGCATGCGCATCGTCCGCGGCACCGGCTTCCTGCGGCAATGCGGCTGCCGGCAGCGTCGCCCTTTCCCCGTCTGCCACGTCGCTGCTGGTGAACACCACCGCTGTAACCGCAAATAGCCAGATCCTATTGCAGTTCGATAGTTCGCTCAGCTCGAGGCTTGGAGTGAGCTGTGATGCAAACTTTGGCAATCTCTGGGTGAGTGCCCGGACAGCCGGTGAGGGCTTTACGGTGGCAAGATCGGGGGTGCCGGCGAGCAATCCCGCGTGCTTCAGTTATGAAGTGGTGAATTAATCACCTCAGGCGATGCGCCAGGCGATCGACTGTTCCACATCTCTGCGGAATGCCGCCAGGGCCTCTAATCGTTCTGGGGTGGCGGGCAGCAACTCTGATTTGGCCTGGAAGACTTGTTTTCCATCATGCATCGTCAATACTCCGATGGAATCGCCAAGTTTCCATCCCGGCGCGCCCAACATACGCAGTCCGTCTGCTTCGGCTTGCAGCAGCACGATGCAATCTCCCCGGCTCACTCCCACGGCGCGCGGAAATCGCTCATAGGTCTGGAGTTCAAATCCGCAGGCATAAAGTCGCTGCAGCACCTCGGCGGGTTCGAGCATTACATCTTGTACCGGCCCATATCTTCATCATTCAAGTTATCCAGAAAGCGACGCATCTCTTCGCTGGAGACCTTGTCAGTCACATTTTGCGTGAGTTTGGAGTTTTTGAGCACCAGCTCGTCCACAAAGATCGGGCAATCCACGCGGAGTGCAAGCGCCAGAGCGTCTGAAGGCCGGGCATCCACACTGATGATGCGTCCGGCGCGCTCCATCCATATAACGGCGTAAAAGGTGTCTTCGCGCAACTCGCTCACTACTACTTTATGCACCATTCCTCCCATGCCCATGACCACATTTTTGATCAGGTCATGCGTCATTGGCCGCGGCGTGGTGACCTTCTCGATCTCGAGCGCAATGGCGTTCGCCTCATAGATTCCCACCCAGATAGGCAAGACCGTCTCTCCGGCAACATCCTTCAGAACGACGATGGGCATGTTGGTCACGGGATCCATCATCAATCCGCGTATTTTCATCTCAAGTTCCATCGTCCACTCCTACTGAACCACCATCTCCCCGGCAAGGCTGTTGGGGTTCGCCCTGGTGACAAGCACCTGCACGTAACTTCCCACCGCCGGATGGATCAAGGCGGCAGTCGTGAAATTAACGGTTTTGTTCTGCGAGCTGCGCCCGATCAGTTGCGCCCGGGCTTCGTTCTTCCCTTCAACCATCACTTCAACTGTCTGCCCAAGATGCCGTTGGTAATTCACTGACTGTATCTGACGCTGGCGGTCCATCAGGAGGCTCAAGCGCAAGGATTTCTCATCCTCGGGGATACTGTCTTGCATCGAGATCGCCGGCGTGTTGGGTCGCGGCGAATACTTGAAGGCAAATACAGCGTCATAACCGACCTCTTCGAGGAGGGAGATAGTCTCTTCAAAGTCCTCCGGGGTCTCTCCCGGAAAACCAACAATGACGTCAGAGGTCAGGCTGATGTCGCGGTTCGCAGATTTGATCCAGGCGATCCGTTCCAGATATTGCTCGCGAGTGTATTCGCGATGCATGGCATTCAGCACCCGCGATGATCCGCTCTGTACCGGTAGATGTACGTGGTCACAAAGCGTGGGGACAGCATCAATCGCGTCCACAATGTCCTGGGTGAAATCGCGCGGATGAGAAGTAGTGAAACGGACACGGCGGATACCGGAGAGTTCCCCAACGGCCGCAAGCAGCTCTGCAAAGCTCTTCTTTCCAGAGACATCGCTATAAGAGTTCACGTTTTGCCCGAGGAGTTGGATATCCGTATAGCCCTCATCAGCCATCCGCCGGGCCTCGGCGATCACGGAATCGGAGCTCCGGCTGCGCTCTTTTCCGCGCGTGAACGGCACCACGCAGTAGGCGCAGAATTTGTCACAACCCTCGATGATGGTGATGTATCCCCGATGAGGATTGCTGCGCGCGGTGAACTCCGTGTCAAAAGTCTGATCGGTCTGTCGATCGTCCAGCCCGGTGATCCGAGTCTTCCCTGCTTCAAGCTGCACCAACATATTCGCAAGGTTCCGATAAGAAGCGGAGCCGGCTACCAGAGAGACGTGGGGAGCACGCTCGAATATCTGCTCGCCCTCCTGTTGGGCGACGCACCCCAGCACCCCGAATCTCTTTCCCTGCTTTTGATATTTTTTGTAGTCGTTGAGCCGATGGAAGACCTTTTGCTCAGCTTTATCCCGGATCGAACAGGTGTTATAGAGCACAAGGTCAGCTTCTTCCACGGTTTCTACCTCCAGGTAGCCCTCGTGAACCAGCGTACCAATGACTTTCTCAGAGTCATGGACATTCATCTGGCACCCGAACGTCTCCAGGTAAAAGGTCTTCGATCTGTCCTGCACTGGAGCCATGGGAGTTACCAGTATACCGCCGCTTGAGATCCTCATCCCCCGGGCCGGGTCCAGGTAAATAAAGGTTAGGTGAAGGAGGCGATGGCTTGGGCGCTATCGGGAAAAGTCTCAAACAGCTTGAGGACGCCCGTGACCTTCATGACCTGAGCAGCATTGTTTGGAACAGCGGCGAGTCTCAACGTGCCACCCTTCTGCTTGCTCAGCGTCAGGCTCCGCACGAGAACGCCGATGGCGCTTGAGTCGATGCTTGTGACCTTCGACATATCGACTACCAAGCGAAAATTCCCGGCACGCAGGTTTGAATCAACCTCCGAGCGCAGCCAATCTACCTGGTCGCCCATGCGGAGGTGTCCTTCCGGGGCGATCACACGAACATCCATTTGCATTGCCGGTTCCGCCATACGCCTCGCCTTGTTGCAAACGATTGTAGCTTACTGACACCAACTAAAAGAGGCGCAGCGGACTGCGCCTCTCTTTTCGACGAGCGCAACCGTTACTTATCACTCCACTCGGGGAAACGTCCCGGTGTCCAGGGCGCGCCGATCCGTTCAAGTTCCTGTTCGAGGTTCGTGACTTCGTCGCGGACGGCCTTCAGCTGCGGCAGTACGCCCGCGAACTGCTCTGCCGCCACCCCATAGGACTCGACATCCGCCGGACGTGGCTTATCCGTAGCCAGGCGTTCATTTCCCTCGATGTTATTGACTCGATCGTTCATGGAAGAAGCTGAATTTTCCTGCCGCTGCCGCAGAAAATTATCTCCACGGACCGCGATCAGAAGCGTGTTCAGTTGCTTATCCACGGCGTCCGCGCGGGTGACCAAAGCTGAGGTATCAGCCGGCGTCTGTGCGAGCGCACGCTTGATCGAGTGCACCCTGCTCTTCAGCTCATTTCCCAGCCCGATGGCGCCCGCCAGGGCACGATCAAGTTTCGCAACTTTCTGCTGGAAGTTAAACAGGGCTTGCCGATCTCCGGCGTTCATTTTTTCAGCGCCTTCAACCACCACATTAAAGCTGACGGGCTGGCCGAGATCCGCCCACTGGCCATTCACGCGCTTTGAAAGCCGCGCCGAGTACTTGCCCGGCATCACCAGGGTGCCACTCGGACCAGGGTCGAAGGGATTTTCTTCCTGATCGCCTTCCGGAGTGAGTTCGATCGGCGGATAGCGAAGGTTCCAACTCACCCGGTTCATGCCCGCCGAGTTGTTCGCAGGCACCCGGCGCACTACGTTTCCCGCTGCATCCATGATGGTCATCCACAGCGAAGGCGCTTCCGTGTCCGCTTCCGTGCGTAGCTGCTCCTGTGTGGGATAGGGCAGTTGAGAGTAAGGATCGCCTTTGGTCTTCTTGCCGGCCTGCTTCTCTGCCTCAAGCCGCTGCTCGCGAGGTGTTTTGTACTTCTCTTTCAGATAGTAAGTGAGGGTTGCGCCGTAAGGAGGATTCTCCGCGTTGAAATAGGATTCACCCATAAAGCCCTTGCCGCGTCCTCCGATGGGGTAGGTCTCCAGGTACAAAAGCGCATCTCTCGGTTGCATGACCGCGGCCTCCTGCTGCAGAGCTTCAGGATGAAGGTTGCGCAGTGGCGTGATGTCGTCCAGCACATAAAAGCCCCGCCCGAAGGTGGCGATCACCAGATCACTCGCGGTGGGGTGGATCAAGACGTCTCGCACGGCGATGGTAGGAAGGCCGCCCTTGAGCTGGATCCATTTTCCGCCACCGTCGATGGTGAACCACAACCCAAACTCAGTGCCGGCGAAAAGCAGCCGCGGATTCACCGTGTCCTCGGCAAACGCATACACCGTCCCATTTTCCGGCAGGTTGGAGGCGATCGATGTCCAGGAATTGCCGCCATCCGAGCTCTTCAGCAGATACGGGCGGAAATCAGAGTTCTTGTGATTATCGAAAGCGGCATAGACCACGCGATCATCAAAATGCGAAGCCGCAAGCCGGCTGACGTAGGTCCGGTCCGGCACGCCGGAAAATTTTTCCAGCTTGCGCCATTGGGCGCCGCCATCATCGGTGATTTGGATCAATCCGTCATCGGTACCAACCAGGAGCAAGCCGTCTTTCTTCGGCGATTCCGCCAGCGCCACGATGTTGCCATACAGCGAAGTCGATTGGTTCTTAGCGACGGAGTCCGGCCCCCAGATCTTGCCCATGACCGGCAGTTTGTCGCGGTCGAGCTGCCGAGTCAGGTCCGGGCTGATCGCCTTCCATGAATCCCCGCGGTCATCACTGCGATACAACCGGTTCGCAGCCATGTACAGCCGGGTGTGTGAATGAGGGCTGATGATGAACGGTGCATCCCAATTGAATCGCGGCTGCAGCTCGCCTTTGCCTTCACTGGGCTGAATGCCGACCGCTTCACCTTTCGCACGGTCATTGCGCACGATGTTCCCGTACTGCGCCTCAGCGTAGATCACGTTCGGATCTTCTGGATCGACTTGTGAGCGGAAACCGTCTCCGCCTTGCGTGATGAACCAATCCGAAGTCACGATCCCGGAGACGCTCTTATTGCGCGAGGGACCGCACATGGAGTAGTTGTCCTGCGTGCCACCGCAAACATTGTAGAAAGCTGGACGGTTGTCCACGGCAACATCGTAGAACTGGACGATCGGCAAATTGCCTTTATGGATCCAGGTCGCGGCCCGATCATAACTTTCGTACAAGCCGCCATCACAACCCACCAGGTAATAGTCCGTATCCTCGGGATCGATCCACATCACGTGGTTGTCCACATGCTTTGACTTCTCACCCAGCCGATGAAAAGTCTTTCCCGCATCATCTGACACCTGCGCGAAGACATTCATCATGTAAACGCGCTCGGGATTTTTTGGGTCAACATAGATCCTGTCGTAGTAGAGGTTGGCCGCGGCGTTGCTGCTGCGTTTTTCCCAGGATGCGCCGCGATCGCGCGAGCGGAAAAAGCCACCCTTGCCGTTCGCTGCTTCAATCTCCGCATAGACGGTGTCCGGCTCCGTGGGTGAGATAGCGATCCCGATGCGGCCCATCTCTTCCGTCGGCAAACCCGATTTCAATTTGTTCCAGCTCTCACCACCGTCTGTGGATTTGTAAATAGCCGATTCCGGGCCACCGTCGATCATGGTGTAAACGTGCCGACGCCGCTGATAAGAAGCTGCATACAGCACCTCCGGATTGCGCGGGTCCATCTGCAGCTCGGTTGCGCCGGTGTTCTCACTGATTGCGAGCGTGTTCTTCCACGTCTTGCCGCCATCGGTTGACTTGAAGATGCCGCGATCACCGCCGGGTCCCCAGAGCGGGCCCTGTGCCGCCACCAGAACGGTATTGCTGTCCTTCGGGTTCACCAGGATGCGGGAGATATGCTCTGACTTTTTTAGTCCCAGGTTCTTCCAGGACTTTCCGCCATCGTCTGAGCGGTAGATGCCATCGCCATAAGCGACGCTGCGCTGCGAATTGTTCTCCCCTGTCCCTACCCAAATGACATTCGTATCATTCGGGTCCATGGTGAGGGCTCCGATCGAGTATGAGCCTTCATGCTCAAACACCGGGGTCCAGGTAGCGCCGTCATTGTCTGTACGCCACACCCCGCCAGAAGCCGCACCCACGTAATATTGCGCGCGATTATGTGGATTCACCGCGATCGCAAGAATGCGTCCGGTGACGAATGCCGGACCGATCGACCGCAGCTTCAACCCCGAGAAGGTCCCTGAAGAGAGCGGCTCCGCAGGCTTGTCTTCATCGGTGGCGGAGGCCCCGGCGGAGGGCGCGCTTCCCTTCTTTTCAGCCGCGGACTTTGTGTTCTTCTTTGGCTCGGCCTTTTTCTGCGTCTTGGTGGAGGCTGCAGAAGGCTGCGCGACCATGCTCTTGTCAGAGTCAGCCTTGCTCGGGGTCTGGTCGGGTTTCTTCGGATTGTCATTCTGAGCAAAAGTAAGGCTTGCGGCGAACAGTAATAAGGCAAAGGCGCGAAGGCGCATGTAGAGTGCTCTCCTGGATCGTATGTCGATATTTTTCAGAACCGATATGTATATCAGTTCCCGCAACCAGCGGCATGGAAATGTCGGTTGCTAGAATCGGTTGATCAGAATGCCTACGAAACAGAAGACCAAAAAGACTCGCGCTCCCGGCCACTCCACGCCGGCCTTCAAAATGCCGAAGAACCACTGCTTCGGATGTGGCAAAGACAATGCCGAGGGCATGCATCTTTCATTCTTCTTCGATGAAGAAAAGATGCAGTCGGTCTCTCATTTCAAGCTGGCAAATCGTTACCAGGGCCCGCCCGGGCATGCACACGGAGGGATCATCGCGGTCATCCTCGATGAAGCCATGGGCAAGGTCAACAAACTCCGCAATGCTGTTGCTCTTACAAAAACCATGAAATTGAATACATGCGGCCCGTGCCTCTGGGCGTTGAATTGACCGCTATCGGCTGGGAAAAATCCCTGGACGGGCGCAAACACCTGAATGCCGCCGAGATCCGCGATGCGACGGGGCAAGTATTGGCAAAGAGTGAAGGCCTATTCATTGCCATTGCTATCGAGAAGATGTTTGCCGGCCAGAGGTCGCAGGTGGGGACCAAGGGTCGCGCGGAAGAGAAACAAGCAGTAAAATAGAGAGTTCCCACACAACAGGATTCCTGGCTGCTGCGCGGTTGCTGGAGGTTCGCTTATGGCTGATGCAAATGGAAGCGGAAAAAACGAATTGCGGTTGAAGACCGGCCTGGCTGAGATGCTCAAGGGCGGCGTGATCATGGACGTAACCGACGCCAAGCAGGCAGAGATCGCCGAACGCGCCGGGGCGGTGGCCGTGATGGCGCTCGAACGCGTTCCCGCCCAGATCCGCGCTGAAGGCGGCGTGGCCCGCATGGCATCCCCCAAGAAGATCCGCGAGATCATGGAAACCGTTTCCATTCCGGTGATGGCGAAATGCCGCATCGGACACTTTGTTGAGGCACAGGTGCTGCAGGCGCTGGGGGTCGATTACATTGACGAATCTGAGGTCCTGACTCCGGCGGATGAGCTCCACCACGTGGACAAACACGCATTCAAGGTCCCATTCGTCTGTGGCGCGCGTGATCTGGGCGAGGCGTTGCGCCGCATCTCAGAGGGTGCTGCCATGATCCGCACCAAAGGTGAAGCAGGCACCGGGGACGTGGTTCATGCAGTGAAACACTTGCGCCAGATCGTGAAGGACATGCGCCAGCTCACCGTGATGGGCGAGGAAGAACTCTATGCTCAAGCCAAAGAACTGCGCGCTCCTTTTGAACTGGTTCGCATGGTTGCAAAGACCGGTAAGCTCCCTGTGCCGAATTTCTCCGCCGGGGGCATTGCCACTCCAGCAGACGCAGCATTGGTTCGCCAGCTCGGCGCGGAGGCTGTATTCGTCGGCTCGGGTATCTTCATGAAGAATTCCAGCGAATTTGCGGACGCGAAAGAAGCGGAGATCCGCGCCCGCGCCATCGTCCGCGCCACCACACACTTTGACGATGCCAAGGTATTGCTGGAATGCAGCGAAGAGTGCATCGGCGCCATGAAGGGCCTGGCGATCTCTGCGATCGAAGCCGGACAGTTGCTCCAGACGCGCGGCTGGTAGATGCTTCGCTCGCTGGCGAGGTTCAGTGAATCAGCGGCTTCATCCCCGCTTGTATCTGGATTGCTGACATGATGATTGGGGTTCTGGCGATCCAAGGCGATTATGAGGCCCACCAGCGGCGTTTGCAGGAATTGGGCGCAGAGACCGTGCTGGTGCGCAAGCCCGAACAACTTGATCAGGTCGATGCGCTGGTCATGCCAGGTGGCGAGTCCAGCACCATGTTGAGATTCCTCGAACGCGACGGCTTCTTCGAAAAGCTGCGCGATTTTGTCCGTCGTAAACCCACCTTCGGAACTTGCGCGGGCGCTATCCTGCTAGCCGGAAAAGTAGAAAACCCTGCGCAAGAAAGCCTGGGCGCCATTGACATGGGCATACTGCGCAATGGTTATGGGCGGCAACTCGAAAGCTCGATTCAAAAAGTTGATTCTTCCCTGCCCGGCGGCCCGGTCGAGATGGTGTTTATCCGCGCGCCCAGGATATCAACCACAGGAAGCAAAGTAGAGATACTTGCGAAGCTCGGAGACGATCCGGTCCTAGTGCGCCAGGGCAAGATAATGGCGGCGACTTTTCATCCCGAACTCTCCGCAGATAGCCGGGTCCATGCGGAGTTCTTGAAGCTCGTGCGCAACGGGAAGCATTAAGCGTGGCATTCGCCCTACTGATCGCGATCTGGCTTCTCACTCTCGGCACAGCCTACCTTTTCAATCACAATTGGCTTCCTGCCGCTGCGTCAACGAATGCCGCTGTCACTGACCATCAGCTCTGGCTGAACTTCGCAGTGGTGGGTTCGGTTTTCGTTCTCACGCAGATCACCCTGGGTATCTTTGTTTGGCGCTATCGCGCCAAAGCGCATCACCCGGCGGAAAAACCGACGAACACCACTCCTGCTGAACTCTTCGCGATGTTGGCCGCGGCGGCGATCTTTATCGGTTTGAACGTCGCGGGTGGAAGGATGCTAAGCGGCACTGAATTCCTCGGCCACTCACCACAAGCGGAGCCGGTGCGCGTTGAAGTGACTGGCGTGCAGTTCCGGTGGTACTTTCGCTATCCCGGGGTGGATGGAAGATTCGGGGCCACCAACCCTGCGCTGATCGATGCCTCACTGGGGAATCCCCTGGGTATAGATTCGCGGGACCCAGCCGCCAGGGACGATCGCGTGACTTCAACGCTGGTGATCCCAGAAGGCAAAGACGTGGAACTCACGCTGCGAGCGCAGGATGTGATCCATAGTTTCTTCGTCCCCGCTTTGCGCCTCAAGCAGGACGCGGTGCCCGGCACGGAGATGCATATTCACTTCTCCGCGCAAAAGCCGGGGACCTATGAGATCGCCTGCGCGGAGCTTTGCGGCCTGGGCCATTACAGCATGAACGCGCGGCTCATGGTGATGAGCGCACAGGAATACCGGTCCTATGCGCAGGTAGCACAAAAATGACGGTTGCAACTGAACGGAGCCACTTCCCCGGGAGACTGCGGCGAATCTTCTCCACCGACCATCAGGTGATCGGCTTGCAGTATTTCTTTCTCGCGCTTGCCGCTGGGTTGATCGGGATGCTGCTCTCGTTATTGATGCGCATACACATCGTCTGGCCGGACGCGCATTTTCCATTGATCGGAGCGCTGAAGCCTGAGAGCTACCTGGGTGTAATGACGATCCATGCCACGATGATGGTTTTCTTCGTCCTCTCCACGGTGCCGCAAAATGGATTTGGCAACATTCTTCTGCCCGCGCAGATCGGCGCGCGAGCCATGGCATTTCCCCGCATCAATGCCGCCGGCTTCTGGCTCACCTGCCTTTCTTTCCTCATCATGACGGCATCACTCTTCGCCACCGGTGGGGCGCCTTCCGCAGGCTGGACACAATACCCCCCATTGAGCGCGATCAAAGATCCCGGAGCCGGGCAGGGCGTCGGGGTCGACCTCTGGTTGATCAGTATCGGCATCTTCTGTCTGGCATCCACCATGGGGGCGCTGAATCCGATCGTGACCACTTTACGCGCGCGGGCGGAAGGCATGCATCTCATGCGAATGCCACTCACAGTCTGGTCCTGGCTGGTGACCGCATTCATGAGTCTGCTCGCCTTCAGCGTGCTTCTTGCCGCAGCCGTACTTTTATTCTGCGACCGGAATTATGGTTCCAGCTTCTTCGTGCCCGGCCTGGTGATGGTGAATGGCCATCTGTTGCAGCACTCTGGCGGCTCTCCGTTGCTGTGGCAACACCTGTTCTGGTTCTTTGGGCACCCCGAGGTCTATCTTGCGATCCTGCCGGGCATGGGGCTTACCTCGCACCTGCTCTCCACCTTCTCTCGGCGTCCGGTCTTCGGCTATGCAGGCATGGTCTATTCCACGCTTGCGATCGGTGCCTTGGGTTTCGTCGTTTGGGGGCATCACATGTTCGTGAGCGGGATGAACCCCTTCGCCGGACTGGCCTTCTCTGCCTTGACATTGGTGATCGCGGTGCCCTCGTCCGTCAAGACATTCAACTGGCTGGCAACGCTGTGGCGCGGGCGCATTCTCTTCACTACGCCCATGTTGTTCTCCATCGGCTTTGTGTCATTGTTCATTACCGGCGGTCTCACGGGGCCAATGCTGGCGCAGCCACAACTGGACGTCTACCTGCATGACACCTACTTTGTCGTCGCGCACTTTCACATGATCATGGGAATGGCGGCGGTCTTCGGCATTTTTGCCGCAACCTATTTTTGGTTCCCTAAGATGTTCGGCAAAATGATGAATGAACCCCTTGGCAAAGCACATTTCTGGATGAGTTTTCTGGGTGCCTACGCCACTTTTGTGCCGATGCATTTTCTGGGCTTGGCGGGACATCCACGGCGCTACTCCCAGATAGCCGGATCAGCGCAGTATCTCCAACCATTGCTTCCGCTGCAGCGTTTTATTACCTACGCAGCCATCGTTCTCATGGCTGGGCAACTACTATTCCTGATAAATCTTTTCTGGAGTATTTTCTATGGATGCAGGTCTCCTCAGAACCCTTGGAAAGCCACCACTCTCGAGTGGGAAGAATTCGCGGACGATGAGAAGATCATCGTGCATCGCGGGCCTTACGAGTTCTCACCGGGCGAAAAAGACTTTCTAACCCAGTCAGAACCAGAAGGTGAAAGGGCGGGGATTTAGCCTCGCGTCCATGTGCTCTCTTTTTTAGGGCTTTTGGCCCCGGCACATTCGTATGAGTAGCGTTGGAAACATCTAACCGATCGAACATGCCAAAACCCATCATTCACGACGTAACCCCCGTAGAAGCTCCGCAGATCCAGGCCGGCGGCCGGGGCCCCACTCCCCCTCAAGCCCCGGGCGGGCCAGATCGAGATGATTGGGACCGTTGGCCGCAAGGCAGCCGGGGTCCGCGAGAGAAGCTTCGGCGCTATCGCTTGCTGGTGGCCGCGATCCTGGTGGCAATCTTCTTTTTCTTCATCGCGATCACCAGCGCTTACGTCATCCGCCAGAACACCACGGTGCTGGACACGCGCACCAATGAGATGGTCAACAACTGGCGCCCGATCCATCTGCCGCCGGTCCTTTGGATCAACACGATCCTGCTGCTGGTGAGCAGCCTCACCATCGAGCTTGCGCGACGCCAGATGTTTCGCGAACCACAAGCCACGCAAGAGTGGTTAGGAATGGGATCGCCAACCCGCTCCCGTTCGCTGCCCTGGCTGGGGATCACTCTCATTCTTGGGTTGGGATTTCTTGCGGGCCAGGTCATCGCCTGGCGTGAATTGAATGCCCAGGGCGTCTATCTCGCCGCGAACCCGAGTGGAGCTTTCTTCTTCATATTGACTGGAGCGCATGCTCTCCATTTGATCGGCGGAGTCTGCGCCCTGTTGTGGGCGGCCACAGTGTCAGTCAGGCGAACCCGGCTGGAGCAACGGCAGATCGTTGTGGACGTGAGCGCCTGGTACTGGCACGGTATGGGCGCGCTCTGGGCGTATATCTTCGCTGTGCTCTACTGGGTGCGATGAGATCCCGGCTTCTGCTTGCGATGCTTTTCGTGCTGGGCGGATGGTCGCCGCCCGCTCATGCGCAGGGCTGTGCTGTTTGCAAGAACGCCGTGGCTGATGCGCCGGTAAAAACGCAGCGCGCCTTCCGGCACGGCATCACCATGCTGGTGTTGCCCGCCACCGGCGTCATCTTCGCCTTCGGCGTGATCTTGTTCAAGCACCGCCGATCCAACACTTAAAGGATCACTTGAAGAGGCTCGCGGGCAGACTTAAACCGTCTATTCCTAAAGATATATATTAGATATTACTCATCGCTATAAGTTCCACGTGGAACACTGTTACTGCGCTGTGATCCGCTGGATCAATTTTGCATCATCCGGAAGTAATCCAGACTTTGGCAAGCGAGGTGTGAGCGTTCGCCAGCCCGCTTCCAAACCAAAAGCCTTTTTGAACAGCGGAAGCGACTCATCCACTTTCCCCATGTTCACCAGGGCAACGGCGTGCCAATAGACCATCTCCGCCAAACGACTCTGCGGAACATCGGCGGTTTGTGAAGCGATCTGCTCCGCGGCGGCATATTCGCGCAACGCACCTTCATTGTCCTTTTGCTCTGTGGCCTCGTCGCCGGCGTTCATGTGGTTGTACGCGCGTTGTAGCGCCACCAGCCGGCGCAGCTCTTTCAGCGGATACGGATTGTCTTCCACCCGCAGATCAAAGATGCGATCGTTCCATGGCTTGCCGGATGATTTTGCTTTCACCACGATGATGGCCGCCGATTGCCTTCCCCGAATGTCTCCGCCGGCGGCCTGCGCAGCATCGAGCGCTGCCAGCATGCGGTCGGCGAGATCCCCTTTCGCCGCTACAAATGCCTTGTCCATTGCGGGCCATATGCCGTCATTTGACATGAGATTGGCTTGAACGCAATAGGCCTCACCAAAATCGACACGACCGCCCGCGAGCTGCGTTGTAGGTGCATCCTCTTGGCGGGGCCCTTTCATTAGACCAGCTTTGTGCCCTGCCGCGGCAATGTCCTTCCGCCCGGTAAAGCAAGCGGAGTGACCAGAAGCATCAACGAATCCGAGTTGCCTGACATCGGAATTCTTGTCGGCTTGCGTAAGTGTCACCAGGGCCTTTCCCGCGCTCATTCCGCCGCGCATCAGTTCCAAGCCTTTCGGGCCATAGCTGGGATCGACGAATGACTGCGTGGCGACCGCGCCCACTCCAGCCTCAGCCCAGGTGACACTTGAGCCCACGGAGAACCAATGCGATTGCACGGCCACACCCATGTCCCCAGTCTGCGGATCACGGGCGACTATGGAGAAGGTATGCGCGAGCTGGGATGGTCTGGGATGTTGTTGCGCAGACATTGAAATACAGAAGAGAAAAATCGCGATCGCGTGTTTCATGCGGCACATTTTAGACCTTCGCGAAGCGCAAGGTCCCTCGACTGCGCGGCTGCGCCGCTCCGCTCGGGATGACAGAGTCAGCAGTTATAAAAGGGATTCTTCGCCTGCGGCTCAGAATGACAAACTGAAATAACGTTCTATCGCGTGGCGTGCAGGTGTTCGGCGTGCAGGTGCTGCAGCGCGTACACAGTGATGACGCCTCGTTGAATGGCAGCGATGCCTTCCACAGCGGCGCGGGCGGCGGAGATGGTGGTGATGATGGGAATGCGTTGCGCGATGGCAGCGCGGCGGATCGCCTTCTCGTCAAAAAACGGATCGGGACCAAAGGGAGTATTCACGATCAAATGGATACGGTTTCCTTTGATGAAATCCACCACATTCGGACGGCCCTCTTTCACCTTGTACACCCGCTCCACCACAAGGCCCGCGGACTCTAGCGCCGCAGCTGTTCCGTGGGTTGCGATCAGATTGAAGCCGAGTTCCGCGAAGCGTTGTGCCAATTCGATGATGTGCGCTTTATCGCGATCGTTCACGCTGAGAAACACAGTCCCGGTGGACGGCAGCACCTGTCCGGCGGATAACTGTGCCTTGGCAAAGGCTTCACCAAAGGTGTCGGCAACGCCCATCACCTCACCGGTGGAGCGCATCTCGGGGCCAAGGGCGAGATCCGCGCCGGGAAACTTGTTCCACGGAAATACCGGAGACTTTACGTAATAGCGCTCGCCGGTACCAAGTTCCCTTCCACTCTGCACTTCATTCGGGAGAAGGTCACGCAGCTTGCGGCCGGTCATCAACCGTGCCCCCAACTTTGCCAGAGGGATGCCAGTGGCCTTTGATACATACGGAACTGTGCGCGAGGCGCGTGGGTTCACTTCGATCACGAAGACCTTTTCATTCTGCACCGCGTACTGAATGTTCATGAGCCCGATGACCTTCAGAGCACGGGCGAGTTTGAAGGTATATTCGCGAATGGTTTTCAGGACGTGCTCCGGAAGATCCACCGCAGGCAGCACGCAGGAAGAATCTCCAGAATGGATGCCGGCTTCCTCAATGTGCTGCATGATGCCGGCGATGACAACGTCCTCACCATCTGAAAGCGCGTCCACGTCGAGTTCAGTAGCGTTTTCCAAAAAGTGATCGACGAGCACGGGACGCTCCTGCGAATACTCGACTGCCTCCTTCATGTATTTCTCGACCGATTGGTCATCGTAAGCGATCACCATTGCGCGTCCGCCGAGTACATAAGACGGCCGCACCAGGACCGGGTACTGCACCTTGCGCGCGCCGGCGATCGCCTCTTCCACACTGGTAGCGATGGCGCCGGGAGGCTGCGGAATATGTAGCTCGTCAAGCAGTTTGCCGAAGCGCTTGCGGTCCTCGGCGAGGTCGATGGATTCAGGCGAGGTGCCGATGATAGGAACTCCCGCGGCCCTGAGCGGAAGCGCAAGATTCAGCGGAGTCTGCCCGCCGTATTGCACGATCATCCCGACAGGAGCGCCGCCAGCGGACTCATGTTCGTACACCGCGAGCACGTCTTCAAATGTGAGCGGCTCGAAGTAAAGTCGATCGCTGGTGTCGTAATCGGTAGAGACTGTCTCCGGATTGCAATTCACCATGATGGCTTCATAGCCATCTTCGCGGAGCGCGAACGCAGCATGGCAACAGCAGTAATCGAATTCGATCCCCTGCCCGATGCGGTTTGGCCCACTGCCCAGGATGATGACTTTTTTGCGGTCCGTTGGCGGAGCCTCGTCTTCTTCTTCGTAGGTAGAATAAAGATAGGGCGTGTAACTCTCAAACTCACCGGCACAGGTGTCCACTAATTTATAGACCGGTTTCACGCCAAACTTTGTGCGCAGCTGATGGACCTTTTCCGCCGAGGCTTTCTCGTCAGGCCCCCGCCAAATCTCCGCCAGGCGCGCGTCAGAGATGCCCATGCGTTTCGCTTCACGCAGGGTGTCGGCGTCGACAGAAGAGAATGGGAGAGCCTCCAGTCGCGTGATCTCGTCTGTGATCTCTTTTACCTGATGCAGAAACCAGGGGTCCACGCCGGTCATGTGAGCAATCTGTTTTACCGTATGGCCTTGCGTGAAGGCATAGCGGATGTAGCTCAGGCGTTCGGGATGCGGGCTGACCAATCTATGGGTCAACAATCGAGGCTGAATAGGATCAGAGCCCGCGCGCCTGCCGGTCTCGAGCGAGCGCAATCCCTTCATCAGGGCTTCTTTGAAGGTGCGGCCCATTGCCATGGCTTCACCCACGGACTTCATCTGCGTGCCGAGCGACTCGTCCGTGCCGGGAAATTTCTCGAACTGCCACTTGGGGATCTTTACGACGACATAATCGATGCTGGGCTCAAAGCATGCGGGCGTCTTCTGCGTGATGTCGTTGGGGATCTCGTCCAGGGTATAGCCCACCGCCAGCTTGGCTGCGATCTTGGCGATGGGAAATCCGGTTGCCTTCGAAGCCAGCGCAGAAGAGCGCGAGACACGGGGATTCATCTCGATCACGACCATGCGTCCGGTCTGGGGATGAATGCCGTACTGGATGTTCGAACCTCCGGTCTCGACCCCGATCTCACGGATCACTTTGATCGAAGCATCGCGCATCATTTGGTATTCGCGATCGCTTAGAGTCTGCGCGGGCGCAACCGTGATGGAATCGCCGGTATGCACGCCCATGGGATCAAAGTTCTCGATGGAGCAGATGATGATCACGTTATCGGCCAGGTCACGCATGACCTCAAGCTCGTACTCTTTCCAACCCAACACGCTCTCTTCGATCAGGCACTCATGTACGGGCGAAAGATCCAGGCCGCGTGAAAGGATCTCCATCAGCTCTTCGCGGTTGTAAGCCAGGCCGCCGCCGCTTCCGCCAAGGGTGAAGCTGGGGCGGATGATCACCGGAAAGCCGATCTTGGCGGCGAAGTCAACGCCGTCTTTCAGGTTGTTCACCAGCACCGAACGCGGCACATCCAGCCCGATGCGGGTCATCGCATCCTTGAACATCAGGCGATCTTCGGCTTTTTTGATCGCCTCCAACTGCGCGCCGATCAGCTCGACGTTGTACTTTTCGAGCACGCCTGAATCCGCCAGTTCCACCGCAAGATTGAGCGCGGTCTGTCCACCAACGGTCGGCAACACGGCAAACTTTCCGCTGACCATCATCTCAGCTTCTATACGGATGATCTCTTCCACATATTTGAGCGTGAGCGGCTCGATGTACGTACGGTCCGCCATCTCAGGATCGGTCATGATGGTGGCGGGATTGGAATTCACCAGGACAACTTCATAGCCTTCCGACTTGAGTGCCTTGCATGCCTGGGCGCCGGAATAGTCGAACTCAGCGGATTGGCCAATGATGATGGGCCCGGAGCCGATGATGAGGACCTTCGAGATGTCAGCGCGACGGGGCATGGGTTTAGTTGCCTGCTCCCGCAACCTTGGTTTGAAGGGGCGCGGCTTCAGCCGCGCCGTTATCAGCCGCAGAGCACGGCTTTAGCCGCCGAGGTGGGCTATCGAGATCAAACTTTCCGTTCGCCGAAGAATACGCGTAGTCTTCTGCTCTTTCGCAAAGATATTTCTTAACCGGATTGTTGAAGATGTAATGACGATGAATCAAGTAGTCAAAAGCATCGCGAATGCGATGGTCAGAGAAACCTTTTTGCCAGATCCCACACTTGATGCCGAAGTCCTTCTTAGCGCGATAGGAAAAGCCTCCCTTAATAAATTGCACTGACTTTTCCAAGCTTTCCTTCGGAGTGATGAGCAAGTGGAAGGGGTCGCGCATGAGAACGAATTCATGCAGCAGATAAGAGGTATGGCGGTGGCAATAAAGGATCTCCAGAAATAGATTTATGCATCGATCGGTCTGGAACACACCTCGTTTACCCCAAGTGGAGGAGGTTACAAAGTATGTCTGACCGTTGTGCGTGGCATGCTCTCGAGTTGGTCTCACGATCTGACCTCAGCGGCTAAAGCCGTCCTTATTTCGGCAGCACGGCGCGCCTGAAGGCGCGCCCCTTCAAGACAAAAACGCCGGGCAGATAAAGGCTGGACGGCGCGGCTGAAGCGGTGCCCTTGCAAAGCAAAGTCCGGCTTTACGGCGCGCCTTTTCAATTCAGAGCCGTAGGCATTGAAATGCAGATTCCTCGCTGCGCTCGGAATGACAATTAACAATTGATTGTTCATGCGCGCCACTCATTCATCATGGTCACAAAGTCTTTGAATAGATATTGCGAATCATGCGGGCCGGGCGACGCTTCCGGATGGTATTGCACGCTGAAGAGCGGCATTTCCTTGTGGCGCATGCCTTCGAGGGTGTTGTCATTCAGATCGATGTGGGTGAATTCCACCGGAGCGTTCTTGAGCGACTCCGGATCGACGGCGAAGTTGTGGTTATGGGCGGTGATCTCGATCTTGCCGGTAGAGAGCTGCTTCACCGGATGGTTGCCACCGTGGTGTCCGCAATTCAACTTGTAGGTTTTGCCGCCGAGCGCGAGGCCGATCAACTGATGTCCCAAACAAATTCCGAAAATGGGTTTCTTGCCCATGATGTGGCGGATATTTTCCTGCGCGTAAGTGACTGGCTCGGGATCTCCCGGGCCGTTGGATAGAAACACCCCGTCAGGATTCAGTGCGAGAACGTCTTCCCCACTGGTCTCCGCGGGAACAACGGTCACGCGGCATCCTTCGCGGTTCAGCATGCGTAAAATGTTGTGCTTGATGCCGAAGTCGTAAGCAACAACGTGCAGGGGCTTCTCAGCGGGAGTGCCTGCCAGGGCCTCATCCCAGCTATAGCGCTGTTTGGTGCTGACGACGCGCGCAAGGTCTTGGCCGTTCATGATGGGAAGGGCGCGCGCCTTGGCGATGAGTTTTTCCGCGTCCGGCTCGAGCGACGATAGCACCCCACGGAGGGTCCCGTTGATGCGCAGGTGGCGGACAAGCGCGCGGGTATCAATGTCTGAGATCACCGGGATGCGATAGCGTTCTAAATATTCCTCCGCAACCTGCTGCGAGCGCCAGTTGGAACTGACTTTGGAGAATTCGCGCACGACCAGGCCCTCTATATAAGGACGGGTAGCCTCATTGTCTTCAGGATTAGTGCCGTAGTTGCCGATCTCAGGATTGGTGAGGACCACGATCTGCCCGGCATAGGAGGGATCAGTGAATATTTCCTGGTAGCCGGTAAGAGAAGTATTAAAAACGACTTCCCCATAGGATTCGGCTTTGGTGCCGTAACCTTTGCCTCTGAAGATGCGGCCATCTTCCAGTGCAAGGATCGCTTGCATTGACTCTCCCGGGGGTGGATTTTAAAGATTATACAACCAGTTGGTGGAAACTAAATCAACCGCAGAGGACTTGAAGTGAGGAAAATGCAGATTCCTCGCTGCGTTCGGAATGATAAATTAAATCTTGCCCACTTGCTCCGCGATCCACGCCGCGCTTTCGCGGGTGCCGAGCGAGCCGCCGATATCGCTGGTGGTCTTTTTCTCGCGGACGGCGGCGAGAATCGCAGCGTGGATCCTTTCTGCCTCTAAGGTAAGCCCCAGGAATTCGAGCATCATGGCTGCGGAGGTGATGGCACCGATGGGGTTAGCGATATTTTTCCCGGCAAATGGCGGAGCGGAACCGTGCACGGGTTCGAACATGGAAGTCTTTCCGGGATGGATATTTGCGCTGCCCGCCATGCCCAGCCCGCCCTGGAGTGCGGCGGCGAGATCGGTCACGATGTCGCCAAAAATGTTGTTTGTGACGATCACGTCAAACTGTTTGGGATCACGCACCAAGTGCATGCAGAGCGCGTCAATGTACATGTGCGAGGCCTGAATATCAGAAAATTCCGCCGCAACTATCTTGAAGACACGCTGCCAAAGCCCACCTGATATCGTCATGGCGTTTGATTTATCAGCCATCAAAACCTTCTTGCGCCCTTGCTTGCGCGCGAGTTCAAAGGCGAATCGGATAATGCGCTCCACCCCTTTGCGGGTGTGGAATTCTTCCTGGATAATGACTTCGTCAGCGGTTCCCTTCTTCAGGATGCCGCCAGAGTCCATGTAAGGGCCTTCCGTGTTCTCGCGTATCACGACAAAATCTATGTCTTCCGGCTGAACGTTCTTCAAAGGGCAAAGCGATTCGCAAAGCAGCTTCACCGGACGGACATTCGCATAAAGATCCATAGTGAATCGCATCCCAAGCAGGATCTCCTTGGCATGGATATTGGTGGGCACGCGCGGATCACCAAGGGCACCGACGAAGACCGCATCGAAATCGCGCTGCAGCATCTCAAAACCATCTGCCGGGACGGTGGTGCCGTCTTTTAAATAGCGATCCGCTGACCAATCAAGGTTGGTGAAGGCCACGGGCGCGCCGGACGCTTCAATCACGGAGATCGCCGCCGGGATGACTTCCTTGCCAATGCCGTCTCCGGCGACAATCGCGATGCGTTTCTTGCTCATAAGCGGATGATTGTAAACGGCGGAGTCGCCGTTCAGCTCTTCTGAATCCGCTTTGAACCCATATAATCAAATGTTTTGCTGATGGTTCCAAGATGACAGTGCGCAGCCCGATTTACGAGAGAATGGCGGCCCTCGGCGGCCAGATGGCGGAGTATTCCGGCGTGGAGACGGCTGCGTCTTATGGCGACCCGGATGCTGAATACCGAGCGCTGGTCGGGAGTTGTGGAGCCTTTGACCTGGGCTGGCGAGGCAAGATCCTGTTTACCGGCGAAGACCGCGTGCGCTGGTTGAACGGAATGACTACCAACAATGTGCGCGACCTGGAACAGGACCATGGGAATTACAACTTCCTCTTGAATGCGCAAGGGCGCATCCAGGGTGACTTGTACGTTTATAACCGCGGCGAGTACCTATTGGGAGACACGGAAAGATGGCAACTGGAGAAGCTGATCCCGCTGCTGGATCGTTTCATCATCATGGATGATGTGGAGATTAGTGATGGCTCGGACAAGCTGGTCTCGATCGGCGTACAGGGTCCGGGAGCGACAGGATTGCTAAAGCAGGTCGGGATCCAGCCCCCCTGCGCGGACCCGATGGTGGTATGTGATCTCGATTGGAACGGTGTGGGAATCTCAGTAACCCGCATGGCCAGTGATGTAGCCGTCACCTATGAGGTGTGGCTGTCCGCTGAGAAGGCGGCTACATTCTGGGACGCGTTGCTTGCGGCTGGAGCAGATCCGGTCGGTACGCTGGCGCTGGAAAAATTTCGCGTGACGGTGGGCGTTCCGAAATATGGGAAGGACATTCGTGACAAAGACCTGCCCCAGGAGACCGCGCAGGAGCACGCCCTGAATTTCACGAAGGGATGCTATTTGGGGCAGGAGATAGTAGAACGCATCCATTCGCGGGGATTGGTGCATCGCAGGTTCTCAGGGTTCTTTCTGGACGCGGCGGCGCCACCTGGCACAAAACTTGTCTCCGGGGAAAAAGCAATGGGTGAGATCACATCGGTGGAGCGGGTGGCGACCGAAACTGGGGAAAAAATCCTGGCGCTGGGCTATGTGAGGCGGGAGGCGGCGCCCGGCACATTACTGCACGCCGGTGATATCTCGGCGACAATAGCGGAACTACCATTCAGGAATATCTAAGAGGGACTTATGGCAAGACAGGAAGAACCATTTGTTGTACAGGATCGCAGGCGCTTCAGCGCGGAAGGCGATTTGACGGCGCCGGATGTGGCGGAGTCGCAGCCGTTACCGACTACCGAACAGCCGCCCTCACCTGCGAAGGAAGAGTTGCAATCGGTCGAAGAAGATCCGATGCCGACCGAGTTCGAACAACTGCATCAACATGCCGCCTATAACGATGCCGGCAAGACCATTGATGAGATGCTCAAAAATGCGGCTCCAGGAAAGCGTCCAGCGGCGATGGAGGTCTCATTCGAAGGGCTGGCGAATTCCCTCTCAGTGCAAGCGATGATGCAGTTGGGAGTGATCCGCGATGAGGGCACGCCGATGCGTCCGGATATCATCGGCGCCCGGCAGACCATCGACATTCTCACGATGCTGCAGGAAAAGACGAAAGGAAATCTTTCCGAGCGCGAGGCCAGCATGCTGCAAAGCGCGTTGTTCGAGTTAAGGATGGCATTCGTCGAGATCACCAAAGCCGTGACGCAGGCGCCACCGCCAGGAAAGATGCCACCGGCACCGGGCACGCCTGGAGTGAAACGATAGGTGCGAGCCAAGCTCATTGTGCTGGGAAGCGGCACTTCCATGGGAGTGCCCACCATCGGTTGCGAGTGCGCGGTGTGTACTTCAAGACACCCGCATGACCGGCGCCTGCGGCCCAGCATATTGGTGCAATATGAAGGGCACAATGTCCTGATCGACACCACTCCTGATTTTCGCGAGCAGGCGATACGGGCGCGGATACGAACCCTTGACGCGATCCTGTACACACACGCGCATGCTGACCACATCCTGGGTTTAGATGACGTTCGCCCGGTGAGTTTTCGGAATGCGGAGAAGCTGCCGCTTTATGCAGGCGAGAGCACCAGCCGCACCTTGCGCCACATTTTTCAGTACATCTTTGATAACGATTACAAGTTTGGTGGCATTGCGCGGGTGCGGTTGAACGACATCGGTTCTGGAGTCGATCTCTTCGGCGCACGCTTTGAGCGCGTGGGAGTGATCCATGGGGAAGTGGAGATTGATGGATACCGCTTCGGGTCAGCCGCCTATCTGACTGATTTCAGTGCTATCCCTGAAGAGTCCCTGGAAAAGCTTGAAGGGCTGGATGTACTGTTCCTGGATGCTTTGCGTTACAAGCCGCACCCGACCCACTCGACGGTTGAGAACTCGTTGCGTATCGTCGAGCGACTGAAGCCGAAGCGGGCCTTTTTTACTCACATCTCGCACGATCTGCCGCATGAAGAGACAAACGCCCGGCTACCAGCAAATGTAAGGCTCGCGCACGACGGCCTGGAGCTGGAGTTCGAGATTTGATCGTCTATCGCAGATTGGAGGATGTGCCCGCCCAACCCACGGTGTTGAGCATTGGGAATTTTGATGGCGTGCACATAGGCCATCAGCAGGTACTGAGTGAGGTGGTGAAGCAGGCCCGGATGCGTGGCTGGCGTGCCATGGCGATGGTCTTTGAGCCCCATCCCACACGTATCCTGCGGCCGGAGAGCGCACCAAAGCTGATCACGCCGCTTACGAAAAAGATTGCTCTGTTCGAGAAGTGCGGCTTGGACTCCGTACTGATTTTGCCATTCACCCACGACCTTTCGCTGAGAACCGCTGAGGAATTCGCTGAAGAAATCTTAGCGAACAAGATCCACGCGCAGCAGGTGCATGAAGGCGAAAACTTCCATTTCGGCCATGAGGCCAGAGGGAGCGTGTCTCGGCTGGCGGAATTGGGGGAGAAACTCGGATTTGAGGTGCGCAGTTACCCCATCTTGCGCGCGCATGGCGAAGATGTCTCAAGCTCGAACCTTCGTCGCCTGCTGGGCCAGGGAAAGGTCACGCGCGCCAGGCAGTTGTTAGGCAGGGTATTTTCGGTCGCTGCTCCTCCGGGTCCAGGCCGCGGCATCGGACACAAGTTCACGGTCCCGACCATCAACCTCAGCCGCTATGACGAATTGATTCCAGCGAATGGGGTCTATATCACGCGCACGCGGATGGGCGCAGAGGTGTTCGATTCGGTTACGAACGTCGGCAATCGCCCAACTTTTGGCAAAGACTCTTTCGCTGTAGAGACACATCTTTTGAACTTTCATCCTATCGAGGTCACCGAGGAAGTGGTGGTGGAGATCTGTTTTCTGAAGTGGCTGCGTCCAGAGATCAAATGGCCGGACGTGGAGCGCTTGCGAGAGCAGATCGCGAGGGACGTTCATCGGGCGCGAAGGTTCTTCCATCTTGAGCGGCTGCTAAGCGGCAAAGGCCGATGACGAACGGCTTCAGCTTTGCGCAGGCCACGCCCGCCCAACGCAAGACGCTGCTTGCCGCCTCACTCGGCTGGGCGCTTGACGCCTTTGACGTAATGCTTTATGCCATGGTCATCGCCTATGTGATCAAGGCGTTCGGCATGACGAAGTCGGTTGCCGGTTTGTTGAATACTTTTACATTGCTGGCATCGGGGATCGGCGGTATCGCTTTCGGATTTATCGCTGACCGCATCGGTCGCACAAAAGCTCTGATGCTCAGCATCCTCACCTATTCGATCTGTTCGTTCGCGTCAGGTCTGTCAACTTCAGTGGGAATGCTTGCGGTCTTCCGTTTTATCCTCGGACTGGGAATGGGTGGCGAATGGAACACGGGCGCCACGCTGGTAGCCGAGACGTGGCCCACGCATCTGCGCGCCAAGGCCATCTCCATTGTCCAGAGTTCGTGGGCGCTGGGCTACGCCGCCGCTGCGCTCGTCGCGGGCTTCTTGCTCAAGCATTACAACTGGCGGGTGGTCTTCTTTGCCGGCATTGCTCCCGCATTGGTCACGCTCTGGATCCGGAGGAGCGTTCCAGAATCAGAGATGTGGAAGAAAAACCGAGAATTGCTCAGAGACAACGCGCAGACTGCTCCGTTCCGCGAGATATTTTATCCGGCCTTCCGCAAGCAGACGATCGCGCTCTTGTTTTTGAACTTCTTTGGGATGTTCGCATGGTGGGGGCTATTCACCTGGATGCCGCCTTATCTGTCGCTTCCGGTCTCAGAAGGGGGCCGTGGCTTCAGCGTGATGAGGAGTACCACCTTGCTGGTCACTCTGAATCTGTTTGGGATGTTTCCCGGTTATGCCAGCTTTGGCTGGGTGGCAGACAAGATCGGCCGCAGGCGCTCCTTCATGCTTTATACGTTCGCAGCGGCGGCGCTCGTCCCACTCTATGCGATGGCGCGTCAGCCGTGGACGATCATGCTGATAGGGATCGTGCTGGCGTTTTTCGGGACCGGATTCTTCTCCGGCTCCGGCATCATCGGTAGTGAGATCTTCCCCACCCGTGTCAGGGCGCGGGCGCTCGGTTTTACTTACAACGGTGCGCGAGCTCTTAGCTCTATCTCGCCGTTCGTCATCGGTAGGGCCGCCGAACATTACAAGCTGGCGGGTGCGTTCTTTCTTTGCGGCATCGGCTTCTTACTGGCATGCCTCACCGCTACACAGCTCCCTGAGACCAAAGGGAAAACGCTGGACTAGGCGCCTTCAGGCAGTTGTACCAGGATGATCGCAATCAGGACGATCGCGACTCCCACAAGTTGCACTGGCGCGAGCGATTCATGCACATACATGGTAGCGAAAAGGACGGCGAATACAGGCTCTAAGCAGCTGGTGACAATGGCCCTGGTTGCATCCAGGTAACGCAGCCCGGAAAAGTACAGGGAGAAAGGCAGCAGCATGGAGCTGAGCGCAAATACCAGAAGGAATAGCCATTGCCCTTTGCTGTAGTGAGCGGCAAATATCCTCCACGGCGGATTCACGAAAAGCCAGAAGACCGTGGATGCGAGTAGCGCGTAAAACAAGACCTTCCAGCGATCATGCAGCATCACGAGCCGCTGACCCAGGATGTTGTAAAAGGCAAATGAGACCGCGGCGAGCTCGGCGGCCACCACTCCGGCAGCATTCACTCTGAACCCGGTGAGTCTGAGAAACGGCGGCATTGAGGAGGGGCCGAGCGCACCGAGGGCAAGGGCGATCCCACAAACTGCAAGGAAAACTGCCGCCACGCGGCGCCCGGTTGCACGCTGCAGCCCCCGGGCTGCCATATAGAGCAAGACCCAGACCGGGGCAATGTATTGCAGGATGATGGCGGCGCTGACGGTGGTCTTGGAGATCGCGTAGTAATAAAAATAATTGGAAGCGGCAAGTCCAGCGACGCCAAGCGCAAAACAGCTCAGAAGGTCTTTGCGGGGCAAAGAGAGTGCAGCGGGTTTTCTATGCGCCAGCAGCAGGATCGGCGCCAACACCAGAAAAGAAATGGTGGTGCGCGATTGCGCAAGGATGACGGGGTCAAGCGAAGCGCCCTGAGAACGCGCAGCCAGCATGCCGCTGAAAACCGCTTTACCCAGGGTTGCGGATGCGCCCCAGAGCAGCGCAGCAGCTGCGATATATATATATCCGAGAATGGGATATTTTGGTTGCTTGCCGCCGCTCAGTTCGTGATCTCCGAGGTCAGACTTCAGGAATCATAATCCAAGCATCTGATCGAGCTTTGCGGGATCAAAGCCGATCATCACCTGGCCATCAACCACGATAGTCGGCGTGGAGCGGCTGTGGTATGTACCCACAAGCTCACGGACCGCTGCGGGGTCGGCGCGAACGTCGCGTATTTCAAACGGAATACCTCTCTCCGAGAGGTGAGCCTTTACCCAGGCGCAGGGTGGTCAGCCATCCTGGCTGTATACCACAACTTTTTTCTCGGTCATGCTCACCTCAACACTAAGATCATCTTCGCGGCAGCAAGGATTCAAAAGCTAGGTCCAACCCTGACATACAAGTCCGACGTTCATACATATTCGATCTCAAATTCGATTTTGGCGGTCTTTTGCAGTATCTGCGAGACAGAGCAGTACTTCTCTTCTGAAAGCCGGACCGCATCTTCCATTGCCTTCCGGCTGATCTCACCGCCGACTGAATAGACCAGCTTGATATTGGTGTAGACCGTGGGAGGCTCGGCGGCGCGCACTGCCTCCGCGCGGACGCGAAGTGCGGAAAACTTCTCGCGCTTTTTGTTCAAGATGCTGACTATATCAGTGGCCGTGCATGCACATAAGGCAATCAGCACTAACTCCATGGGCCCCGCAGCGGTATTGCTCTTTCGGTCCGAGTCCACGACCAAGGCATGGCCACTGGACGCCGAACCTATGAAGCGTTCACCATCAGACCATTGGACCTCCGCATTCACGATTGTCGCCACAGTCATCTCCTGTTGTCAGTCTGCGGTTCAGTATGGATAAGGACCTTGAACAGCTCCGGGGCGGCCTGCTTGAAACGGATCTCAAGCGCGGTAGAAACGTCATGGACGCGCGAAAGCGGCAGCTCATCGTCCATGGTGCAGTGGCAAGAAAGATAGAGCAGCCCGCGCACCCGTTTGATCACCACTTCATGCATGTCCAGGATCTCCGGTGTTTCAGCAGCGATGGCGCGGAGCTTACGCTCAAGCTTCTCATTGCGGAGGATGCCATCCGTGGTCTCAATGGTATTTGGTTCACTCTCAATATGCGTGAGTATGGTAGAGATCTCGGGGACATCAGCTTTCATCTCCGCCTCGATCCGCGTGACCACATCATGAGCTTCCTTAAGCGAAAGCCTTTCGTCCAACTCCAAATGTTGTTCTACGTGGATCTGGCCATGCAGATCCTGAACACTCACATCATGCACTCCCAGATTGTTCCGCGAAGCCACCGCCCGGATGCGGTCAAAGATGCTCTCCTCGCCCCGGGCCCGAGGGATGGAGCGGACGATAATATCAGCGTTGGGCAAGATCGCATGGATCGCCCCAGTCACTTCTCCAACGGTGCGCTCGGAATGCTGAAAAGTGACGTTGCGTGCCACTCCAACGGAGACGTCCGCAAAATAACGGTTACCCGCGCGCCGGATGCGGACCTGATCGACATCTAATACCCCATCCACCTCACGAACACGTTGCATGACATCGGCCCGTATGCCGCCGGGAGCGGCATCCAACAGGGCGTCAATCGTCTGCCGAGCTAGTCTTGAGCTGACATAGACCACTACACCAGCCACCACGAGAGCCGCGATCGGATCAGCTTTCTGCATCCACCCGATCTGGTAGCGGTCACCCAGCCACACCAGCGCCAAGCCGATGATCACCACGCCACTTGACCAGATGTCTGTGCTGAAGTGGAGTGCGTCCGCCTCAAGGGCCTGGCTGTCATAACGCTTTGCCACTTTCTGCAAACGGCTTGAGCGCCACCAGTCCAACAGCATGGAGAGGAACATCACGGCAAATGCGGCGATGGTGGGTTCGATATGGCGGTCGTGAAAGAAAAGCCTTCGGACCGCCTCCCACACTATCCAGACGCAGGTGATCAACAGTAATGCGGTTTCCAGGAATGCTGAGAAATTCTCCACTTTGCCGTGACCGTATTGGTGCTCCGCGTCGGCAGGCTTGTCAGAGACTCGCACCGAGAAAAGAGTGATGATGGCGGCCAGGAAGTCCAGCCCGGAATGGGCTGCTTCTGAAAGGATCCCGAGGCTGCCGGTAGCTAATCCCACGATCACTTTGAGGCTGGTGATCACCACCGCTACAAAGACCGAATTCAGCGCGACCCGGCGCTTTTCCGCCTGCATCTGCTGCAAGTCAATATGGGCGAGCGTGGCCATTGCCCTCCATTATCGCTCAGGCATGTTGGACGGCTGTTTAGCCGCAGAGTACGCTATGCTACGATTCGCTTTTCCAGTCCAGCCCCAATCCGTGAGGTGAACGTGAAAAACAAGCTTCCTCTTGCAATCTTAGTATTCTGCTGTGGTGCTTTGGTGGCTCAAACAAAGCCGGCGGCAAAGCCAAATACGACCAAACCAGCTCAAGCGCCAACCACCAAGTCTGCTCCATCGAGTGCGCCGGCCGCGGCATCGGCTACGCCGGCAGCGCAGGTCACAGCTCCTGGCGCCAATGTTGATCCCAAGGCCACCGTGATCACGGTCACGGGACTCTGTGCTCCCGGAGCGCCGCCGACTGACTGCACGCGAAGCATTTCCAAGGACGAGTTTGAGAAGCTCCTTTCTGCGCTCAGCCCAAACATTCCCGCAGCTCAGCACCGCAGCATCGCCGGCTTATATGTGCAATTACTCGCGATGGCGAATCAAGGAGAAAAACTTGGAGCAGACAAAGACCCCAGTTTCGAGGAGCGCATGAAACTGGAGCGTCTGCGGCTGCTGGCTCAAACCGCGGAACGCAAGATGCAGGAATCGACGAAACCCTCCGATGAGGAGCTGCAGACTTTCTACACGGAGAACAGCTCCAAGTTCGAGCAGCTTGCCCTGCGCAGGATCACGGTGCCAAAAACCGTGGGAAAAGGAGCCGCGCCGGTTGATACTAAAACGTTGGTGGAACAAATTCAGAAGCGTGCCGCCGCGGGTGAGGATCCAGACAAACTACAGAGCGAGGTATGGGTCACTACGAAAGCGACAGGCGCTCCGCCCAGTACCAGCCAGGGACTTAAGCGCCGCGGGATGATGGATCCACGCCATGAGGCGCAGATAGTCCAGCTCAAGGCGGGCGAGGTTTCTTCCGTGATCGAGGATGGCCAGAGCTACTACATCTACAAAGTGGATTCCAGGCGCACCATCCCGTTCAAAGAAGTAGAGAAGGACATAGCTGAATTCGAGCAGCAGCAACGCTTTCAGGAAAAGATGCGGCAGACAATGGCCGGAGTCAAAGCAGACTTGAACGAAGCTTATTTCGGCCCGCCCCCTCCTCCACCCACTCCTTCGCAGGCCGTGCCGGGCAAACCGCAAGCGCAACAGCCGCCTGCGAATCCGCAAACACCCCCGCCGGCGACTCCGAGCGCTCCCAAATAGAAAGATGCCTTGGCAGCATTGAACCTGCTGCCAAGGTTTCTTTGTTTCGAAAGGCTTACGGCTTGGTACCGCGATACAGGCCGGCGATACCGAAGGTGTAAGGAGTCCAGGAGACTTCTCTGAAGCCCGCGGCCTGCAACTTTTCCAGCATTTGCGGAGGCTCAGGAAAACTTCCAACCGAGGAGGGCAGGTATTCGTAGGGGCCACGAACACCCGAGACCATTGTGCCGATCGTGGGTAGAATGCGGCGAAAATAAAAAGAATAAAACTTTCCCAGGATGCCACCGGGCTCGCTGAAGTCTAAAATCCCAACTTCTCCGCCTGACTGAAGCACGCGGTAGATCTCCAGTAAACCCATATCGTAGTTCGCGAGATTTCGGACGCCGAAGGCGGAGACGACGAGTCGAAATTTACCATTCACAAATGGAAGCCTCAAAGCGTCCGCCTCCACGGGTAGGATGCCGCGCGATTGGAACTTTACAGCGCCCCGGAGCAACATCTGATGAGAAAAATCCGCCCCAAAATAGGGTCGAGCACCTGCTGGAGCCTGCTTGCGCAGAGCGATCGCCATGTCACCGGTCCCGCAACAAAGGTCCAGAACCTCTGCATCGCGGCTGTTGAGGGCGTTGCGAAAGTATCGCGCTGTCCGCCACCACCATAAGCGGTCCACATTTAAGGAGAGAAGGTGGTTCGCCAAGTCGTAACGGGGAGCGATCTCATCGAACATCCTTCGTACCGCCTGCGCGGCGGACTGCTCGTCAACGGCTCCTTTTGGTGCAGCACCGGAAGCGCCATGCCCTTGTTCGGTATCATTCAACGCGCGTTCACCATCTTCTTCATTCGGTCGTAGGAAGCGCGGATCAGGTTTTCGGGGATGTCGGCAACGATTCGGGTACTTCCGATCTGCGGTACCAGCACAAAGTGAACAACGCCATGGAGGGTCTTCTTATCGCCCGCGATGCGTTTCCATATCTCGCGCGAAGAAACGGTCGCCTTTGGTAAATCAGCGTAGGAAAGGATGAGCGACTCGATCTGGCTGGTGGTGTAGCTCTGAGAGACTCCAATCACTTCTGCGAGGTAGGCCGCCGCCAACATTCCCAGGCCGACGGCCTCGCCGTGAAGATAGGTCTTATAAGCCGTCGCGGATTCCATTGCGTGCCCAATGGTGTGGCCGAAGTTCAGGATGCGGCGCAGATCTTCTTCTTTTTCATCCAAGGCGACAACCTCGGCTTTCACTCGGACCGCCGCCGCCGTGAACTGCTCGATCAATTCTTCGTTGCGCCTTAGAACGTCACTTCTACGGGTTGAAAGCAGGTTTATGAGTGCGGGATCGCGAATGAAACCACTCTTAAGCACTTCAAAGAGCCCAGCAACATATTCGCGCTGCGGCAAAGTGCGAAGGACGTCCGGATCACAAAGCACCAGACGAGGTTGAAAAAACGATCCGACTAGATTCTTCCCCGCTTCAAGATTCACTCCGGTCTTGCCACCGATAGATGCGTCCACCTGAGCAAGCAAAGTTGTAGGTGCTTGCACCAGAGAGATCCCCCGCATGTAAGTTGCAGCGGCAAAGCCCGCCATATCACCGATCACCCCACCACCCAGCGCCAGCACACAAGAGTGGCGATCCGCTCTTGCGGATGCGAATCCGGAGAGTATTGTTTCAACCGTGCGCAGAGTCTTGGCACGTTCGCCATCGGGCGCTGTGATCACCGAAAAACTGATCTTCGCCTTTCTTAGCGACTGTTCCACTGATCTTCCGTGGAGCTTTAATATCCTGGGTGAGCTGACTACGAGCACTCGTGACGGAGGCTTTTGAAGTGCCTGCAACAGCAGCACGCCGGACTCATGCAGCAGACCTCCGCCGACGAGGACCGGGTACGAACCAGACGAGAAGCTTACGGATATTTTCTGCACGGGAACATTCATGATATCGCACCGCTCCCGGAGGGTCGGCTGTTCAACGCAGCCACAAAATCTGCGTGTTAGTATCGGTCGTTCATGCGACAAGCCCCTGCGGAAACTGATTTCATCGTGGTAGGTGCAGGCGTTGCTGGGCTTCGTGCGGCGATCGCGCTTGCCGAAGCGGGCCGTGTGCTGGTGCTGGCAAAACAGGAGTTTACCGAGTCGGCAACGCAGTATGCGCAGGGCGGGATCGCGGTAGCGCTCAGTGATGAAGACGAGATTGGGCTACATCTTCAAGACACCATTATTGCGGGCGATGGGATCGTGGACGAGCGCGCGGCTCAGGTCCTGGTTGAAGAAGGCCCAGACCGACTCCAGGAATTACTTGACTGGGGCACCCAATTTGACCGCGAAGGAAGCCATCTCACTTTTACCCGAGAAGCTGCCCACAGCCGTTCGCGAATATTGCATGCGCACGGAGACTCGACGGGCCGTGAGATCGGGCGTGCGCTGGCGGCGAAGGCCCGCACTTTGCCCGGCATCTCATTTTACGAATTTGAATTTACTGCGGACCTTCTGATGGAGGACTCCCGCTGCGCCGGGATTCAATTGATCGGTACGGACGGGCTCCGTCGCGCGGTTCATGCTTCAGCCGTTTTGCTGGCGACCGGCGGAGCGGGGCAGGTCTATCGCGATACCACGAATCCGGTGGTGGCGACCGCGGATGGCGTGTCAATGGCATACCGTGCAAACGCCGTGATCAGTGACATGGAATTCGTCCAGTTTCATCCCACGGCGCTCTATCTAAAAGGCGCGCCCAGGTTCCTTCTTTCGGAGGCATTGCGCGGGGAAGGTGCGCTGCTGCTGAATGACAGGCATTTCCGCTTCATGCCCGATCGGCATCCGCTTGCGGAACTCGCGCCCAGAGACGTGGTGGCTCGCGCGATCGCGGAACAGATCGCAACGAGTTCCCTCCCTGATGCCTGCGTGTATCTGGATATGCGTCACCTCAAGACATCCAATCTGCAAGCGCGCTTTCCCCGAATCTTCGCAACCTGCGCTCAGTTTGGCCTGGATCTGGCGAGTGATCTGATACCTGTGCGCCCTGCTGCACACTATCTTATGGGGGGTGTAAAGACGGATCTTCGAGGAGCGAGCACTGTGAAAAATCTTTTCGCTGCCGGCGAGACAGCTTGTACCGGCGTTCACGGCGCAAACCGATTGGCGAGCAATTCCCTGCTGGAAGGGCTGGTCTTCGGAGCCCGCGCCGGAGAAACCATGCGTGATCTGGCACTCTCCTCTTCCTCACCGGACTCTGCACAAGCTGAGAGCGAGCCTGCACAGGACGAGAAAGCGCAAGCTTTCATTGAGACCATTCGTAATGTGATGTGGCGCAATGTGGGCGTGGTTCGCACCGGAGCCGGCTTAAGGGAAGCCGTAGAGGTCATTGAAACTTTTAAGGACAGGATGCCCGCGCCCAATTCTCGCCGCACGTGTGAGGCCCGCAACATCCGTGAAGCGGCATGGCTGATCACCCGGTCCGCGCTTTCACGATTGGAAAGCCGGGGTGCCCACTACCGAACCGACTATCCCGTCCATGATGACGAGCACTATCGGAAACATTCCCAGGTACAGCGGGAAAAGATCTGGTTCGAATAGCCTCAACTCCGCCCAGCGCGTTTTTGCGCAACCACCAGACCTCTGGGAGTGGGCATTAGCACAACCGAGATCAAGCCTTCCGATTCCATACGCAGAGCCGCCTGACGCACGGTGGCAAGATGTGAGCTCGCGTCGTGCATCAGGATGATGCCATTGGGATTCATCTGAGGAAGGAACCGCCGGACCTCCTTCTCGCGCAAAGGCGGATCACTGTCACTGAAGAGCATATCGATAGAGCCTTCCACTCGTGTCTCCAAACTGGACTCATTCCGGCAATCGATCCACTCTTTGAGTCCCGAATCTTCGATACGGGCTTTGGCTTTCTTAAAGACCAGCGGATCGAACTCACAGGTAATGACCTTTCCAGAGCCGTTGCGTTTAAGCCCTTCCGCCAGCCAAAGTGTACTGATCCCCATGAAGGTCCCAGTCTCTACGATGATCTCCGGCTTAAGGGTCGTCACCAGGCATCGAAGGAATTCCAGCACTTCCATCTCAGCCGTCATGGAGTCATACATGCTCCAGCGTTCCGGGTGCGGGCATTCAACAGTGGCGCGATGATATTCCGGCTGCAACACATCGCCACGCTGTTCAAAGTGTTGCAAGATCCGGTGCTCTCCTTTGATCGCGCGAAACCGTGATTTAACCGTCATCAGCAGTGCCACTCCCGAAACGGTGCTGATAAGCGCTGCGACTTGCGCGTTGCTCATCCCAAAATAGATCCGCGGATTGATACGAATGAATTCAACCAGAAAACGTGCTAATCCGCTCCAGATCAAGAACTCCGCCACAACCTGGCCTTGCGGACGCGGGCCCCGTGTTGCCTTCGTGCCCAGTCGCCAGAGATACCAGAAGATAAGGACGTTCGCGACGAATTCATAGATGGGCGTGGGATGAACTCGCTGAGAGGTTGGCACCAGGCCGTGGGGAAAACTCATTCCCCACGGAAGCGAAGTGGGGATGCCGTAGTCACCATCGCCGGAGAGCAGGCAGCCGATGCGCCCAACGGCATAGCCGAGCGCCGCCGCGGGAGCGGCTGTATCCAGCATCAGCAGGACGGGTATCTTGAAACGATGCGCAAAATAAATAAGCGTGAGAAGCCCGGCGACGAATCCGCCAAACCATGCGAAACCTGTGCGGCTGAAAATGAGACTTACCGGATGCGCTAACAGTTCGCTGGGAGACTCCAGAACGTTCCACAACTTAGCGCCTGTCAATCCTGCCAACGCGATCACGCTCACCATCAGATAGGCATCACCATGGAGCCGGCGTCGCGTCATCTCTGCATTCAGCGCCATGAATGCCGCAATGAACGCTGCCCACATCATCAGACCGAAAGTGGGTAGATCAAAAAAGCCTAAATGAATATAAGGGATCATCTGGGTATTAAAAGTATATAAGCGGCCCGCTTCGCGATCGCTCTGCTAAAGTGAAACCCTGTGCGTCTGGCCTTTCACCATCGCGGATTGCGCCTTATATTCCTGGCGAATCTGGTATCCATGTTTGGCAGCGGGCTGAATGCTGCCGCCACCACCTGGTACGTTTTGCAAGCGACCCGGTCAGAGACCAACCTGGCATGGCTGGTAGTGATCCAGACCATTCCGGCGATGTTGATGCTCCCTTTCAGCGGTGTCCTGATCGACCGTGAAGACCGCAGGCGGATCGTGATGCTGCTCGACTTTGGGCGCGGCGCTGCCATCGCTTGCGTGGCTTATCTGGCTTTTCAGCATCGAGTCCAACTCTGGCATATGTATGTGATGTTCATGCTGGTGGGATTCGGATTCTGGATGTTCTGGCCCACGATAACGGCACTGATCCAGGAGCTCACGCCAGAAGCTGAGTTCGTGGAGGCCAACACCCTGTTGATGTCCGGCGTGCAGGGTGGATGGCTGATCGCAGGAGCCGTCGTGGGTTTTCTGTACAACAAGATCGGCCTTAGCGGCATTCTCCTCATTGATGTATGCACATATGTAGTTTCCTTCACTCTGTATTTCATGGTGCGTAAAGGAAGGCAAGTAGTGAAGAAGCCGGAGATCGCGGGCCAAGGGCCGGATCTAAGGAGTGCCTGGACAAAATATTTGCATGAGATCCGTGAAGGCATTCAATATCTGCGCGGAAAACCCGATGTGATCAGCATGGGGCTGGCTTGGTCTCTCTGGCTGGGTGCCATGCTTACGCAAGGCGTGATCACCGCGCCACTCAGCAATCGCGTGTTGCGGGCCGGGGCTGTCGGTTACGGATGGTTAAACGGTGCCTGGGGCGTGGGAGCTTTCCTGGTTGCTCTTTTTGCAACCAGATTGATCAAGAAGCACGGCGCGCGATATGCCTTCTCCGCCTCCCTGGCGCTGCTATCACTCGGAATGTTCATCGCTCCTCTCACGCATGTGATTATGTTTGCGGCTCCTGTTTTCCTTTTCATGGGCGCGGCACGTGGCATGGCGGGCATAGCGGTCACCAGTTCCATGATGGAAAAGGTCGCTAAACAATTCATGGGTCGCGTGCAAAATACATTTTTCTTCGGGGGCATGTTGCTGCAGTTGATGTTGAGCTTTGTAGTAGGAATAGTGGCCCATCGTGTAAGCCTGACCTCCGCCTTCATAATCGTCGGGACTGCTTATGCCTGCGCTACCTCGCTTATCATTTTTTCGCCGAACCATACTGTAGCCTCGGCCGGCAGTGTGCTGGAGGTCTGAGGCTTGCAGCGCCCTCTCATGAACGGGACGCGTGCACCGGGCCGCGATACCCCAGTCCGTTGGGAGTCGTTCGCCTGAATGGAAGGCGCGATCCTTGCTCGCTACCATCGCGCAACGCTGGAGGTTGTGCTTGCTTTTCGCTGAAAAGACAGAACTTTTACCCGTTCATCACACTCAGAACAAAGCACGGGATTAAAGTCGTGATTTCATTGCCGCCCTTGACCTTCATAGACCCTAGCTGCGCTGCCACTCCGGTAGTGCGCCGGCAATAGTATCGCGGGTGATTCGCATCAATTTATCGCGTTCAGGAAAATCCGTAGGAGAGATCGGCGCATGGAACACCACGGTCGCTTTTCCCCGGTGCAGCCGCCAATCTCCCTTCGGCATCAATTTCTCGGTGCCGTAAATAGTGATGGGAATGATGGAAATACCGCTTTCAAGCGCGAGATGAAACGGGCCTTTCTTGAATGGCAGCAATCCGCCGTCACGCGAGCGAGTGCCTTCTGGGAAGATGATCATGTTGACTCCATCGCGAAGTACTTCAGCAGCACGATGGATGCTCTCAATGGCGGCATCGCGATTGCGGCGATCGACCGGAACCATGTTTCCGAGCCGCATCGCCTTGGACAGGACCGGTATCCGGAATAATTCCCGCTTGATCAGCACTGAGGTGCGTCGCGGAATCAGAGGTAGCACGATCGGGGGATCGAGGTTGGATACATGGTTGCACATGTAGATGTATGTGCCGGCATGGTCGAAGCGGTCAAGGCCGATCACTTCGACCGGGATTCCCACCAGACGAATGCCGGCGAAAGCCACCCGCATTGCCGTGCGATACAAAAAGTCGACGCGGCCGCAAATGAGCGTCCACGGGATCCCCACCAATCCCGAAAGTGGGACCATGATCGCGTAAAAACCGAACAGAATAATGGAGCGCAACATTAGCGCGAGCTTTCTGAGCAATCCGCAGGACATTTGTCCCCGGAAAGCCATTGTCTCTGCAAGGTTTTTTGTTGCTGGGTGAGGTTGGGGAACTGCTCAAGGCGATAACCTGGCTCGGTTTTACCTAGCAATCTCACCGCAACCCCTCGCAGAGAGCCGTCGCCTGCCCGCAATTTTAGATGGATCTGGGAACCAGGCAAATGCTGGGAAAGCTCTGCTTCCAGATCATTGGACAAGGCCTTGCCGTCAATCTTCAAAATCACATCGCCCACACGGATCTCAGGGTTTTCGCTGCGGATGACGATGAGTGGCCCGCTAAAGTTATGAACCGCTTCAAATCCAGGATCGAGTGTTGTGGACGTGGTGCGGACTACCTTCATGCCGACAGTGCGGAAGAACTCGTTATAAGGCAGTTCCTTGGTGCCGGCAACGTACAATGAAAAGAAATCTTCAAAAGACGTCCCACTCACAGCCTCCACCGCTTGTTCGATCCCCGCAGAATCGGCAAAGGACTTGTGCTGTTGGGCAAAATGTTCATTCAGGTAAAGAAAAATATCTCGCAAGGATTTTTTACCCTGGGTGACTTCCCGCAGCCGCAGGTCCAGGAGATATCCCAGAATCTCTCCTTTGTTGTAATAACTAATGCTGCGATCGGGCAATCGATAGGATTCGTACTTGTCAAACCACGTCTCAACGCTTGATTGTTCCGCCGATTGCCAGAGGTGCGCCGGACGCGATTGCAAGGTGGTGATCGCCTCTTCCACATGTTTTATGAAGCGGGCCTTGTCCTCCGACCCGGCGCGAAGCTGGATGTAGTTTCCTACAGTGCTGGTTACGCCCTCACTGAACCAGAGCGCGGTCGTCGGCTGTTCGCGGGTAAAGTCCACGGGCTCGAGCGACCGTGGTCGGATGCGCTTCACATTCCAGAGATGAAAGAACTCATGCGCGGAGACGCTCTCAAAAGCGGAGTAATCGCTCTTCAATCGATCGGCATTCATGTCGATCGCTGCTGCGTATGAGTGTTCCATCCCACCACGAGCCGGACCATGAGGAAAATGAAAAATGAAGGTGTACTCCGAAAAAGGTACATCTTTCATCCAGTCAGTGGCCGCGGTCGTGATCTTCTGCAAGGATGTCTTGATTTTTTCGCGATCGAAATCCGCGGGATCACCGTCGATCGCGACACGGATGTTCGCTTCAGCCAGAGGAAAGGTAAATTCCGTCAGCCTCCCGATCTCAACCGGCGAATCAACCAGATGGTCATAATTTCTCGCATGGAGGGCGAAGCGCGCACGTCCTGCTTCCACCCCACCGATTGCGGGCAGCGGAGTTGCCATCCGCCAGCCCGCAGGAACATTTTGAATCTCCACTCGAACCTGGGTTGCGCGTTGCTCCACCGGATAGAGTAGCAACATCGCGAAATTCAGGAAGGCATGGCTGGAATCGTAGCTGGCGCCGAACGGACCGGGCATGTCCGCAATGTAGTCATAATCCACGGTCGTCCATCCATCCGCGCCGGGATCTAAATGCCACCTTGAAGTATTCGTCTTCTTAAGCAGCACCCCACCAGAGCGGACATTTGATACGTACTGAGCAAAGTCACGGATCTGGTAGGTCGCATTCCAGACGGGCAATTGCAGATCACCGCCAGGCGAGCGCGGAAAACTCATCTGAACATGCAATTTATGTTGCAGCGGGTCTTGCAAGGTGATGAGGTAGTGGACCTCGGGCGAGTCTGCCGCAAAGCAAGCACCGCATAAGATGAGGAGTAGGAAAAGAGAAAAAAGTCTCTGCATGTTTCGCGAACCAGCTTACATCACCCTATCTTCTGCAATGCCAATGGCAGCTTTTCATAGATATTTCCGAAGCCGCCATTGGAAAGGACCGCGACAACATCTCCACTTCGAAGTTCCGGAACGATCCAACGCACGATCTCATCGGCATCAGGCAGCTCGCGCGCTTCTTTGCCTTCAGATCGCAGGCTGCCGATCACAGCTTGGGTCGATAGACGTTCCGGCTCGGGAATCGCAGCCAGATTAAAGACCGCTGCGATCACAACCGCATCTGCGATCGAGAGGCTTCGCGCCAGTTCGACCTCAAAAATCTTTCGCCGCAGCGTGTTGGAGCGGGGCTCGCAGATTGCCCACAAGCGCCGTCCGTGGTATCGAGTGCGAAGTGCCTTCAGGGTTTCCGCAATAGCCGTGGGATGGTGGGCGAAATCGTCAATGATGGTGATGCCATTGATCTCAGCTTTTACTTCCAATCTCCGCTTTACACTCTTGAATGTAGCTAAAGCATCCACGATTGCAGGGGTTGCCACTCCGAAAATGGATGCGAGGGCAGCCGCTGCGGTAGCATTGAGCACGTTGTATTCTCCAGCGAGTGGGAATTCAAAGTCAGCCCAAAAGTTTCCTCCCCGCTCGATCGACCAAGTCGTCTTCTCCGCCTCAAAATGAACATTGGTGATGCGCCAGTGGGCTTGGCCACTGAAACCGTATCGCTCCAC
>JBBSFV010000004.1:0-108301 GCA_038254775.1 Terriglobales bacterium
CGAAGGTAGGTTAATCACGTGTTACTCACCCGGTCGCCACTTTACTCATGGATTGCTCCACTTTCTCGTTCGACTTGCATGTGTTAGGCACGCCGCCAGCGTTGATTCTGAGCCAGGATCAAACTCTCGTTTGAAACCTGTCGTCTCCCCGACGGGTCGCCTCAACCTTTGCAGGCTGCGACAATTTATGGGGAGACTGCCATCCCGCCCTCGAAAGGCGGAATGGGTATAACTTGTGAGATCGCTCAACTTGAAGCCAAGCACGTCATCTCACGACTGGCACGTTCAACCTAGTTGTCAAAGACCCAATCCGCCCTCCACCTGAGTGGCGCGTTTGGGACTTACACAGTCCGTCAGGACTGTGCGTCCTCGAAACACTCCCTTACTCAGCGGCTCTCGCCGCTTTTAGGGGAACCTTACAAACTTACCGCGTCCGGGAGCAGCCCGTCAACCCGTACTGCCGCTTTTCTCTGCTCGACGCATCCGGTTTCTAAATTCAAAACCGTGCGGAGCAAAAGCGCTGCAGTAGTCGCTGACAGCTGATCTTAGACCTGACGTGCAGCAACTCTCGCTGATACCCGTCGGGTAAGCGCCTTGGCCCATTTTGCGTGCGCAGCTTGCGCACAAGGCCAAAGCCAACTTCAAATTCGATAAAGATCATTCAGAGGTGTTGCAGTGGGATCCTACGGATCACTTCGCTTTACCCTTCGCCAGCCTGTTTGCCTTCTTCAGAAGGTGTCCGGCGAATACCGCCCCGTGGCCAGGGCTATTTGCATCTTTATATTCGATGCTTTTCGAGTCCGTTGAGACTCAATTTGCCGTCAGCGCGTCGCTGACCGTGCCACCACTCGTTACGACTTGTTTGAATATATCAATCAGCCGCTCTGCGCGCAACCCCTGCAAGCACTTTTTTGAGGATTTCTCTGGAAAACCTGTTGCATAAGCTGGTGCACAACTGGTTGCACAACCCAATGTGCAGAGAATGCGGCAGCGCTCTCACCCATGGAACACAGCTCATTCTCATCTAAGCGACTGCTTTTTCCCGGCCGCCTCCTTCTTCGCCGCCTCATGGATACGCACCGCGATCCATGACCTGGGCTCCTCAGCGGAATCCACATCGAAGTCACCACCCGGGCCGAAGTCGACCTGGCCCGCGCTGAGCGACTGCGCAGCGCCGCTCTTGGTGAAATCCAGCTGGGTGAGCGCGATGATCAGCACATGATCTGCACCCGCGCTACTGTAGTAGGTGGTCGAAAGCCCCGCTCCTTTGGCAATCTCGGTGCGAAATACATTGAGACTTCCGTTCCCCAGGAGCAGCCTGGTTGTCCCCACCTCCATGCCGCCGGCCGTGATTCGGCGGTCACAGGTCTTGGGGAAGGCGCACGCTTCCATCGCCGCCAGGACCGGTTTTTTCAACTCGATGGTGATGTTATGGAACGGCGTATCCGCCAGATCTCTTGCCTTGTGCGCGAAGCCTCCTTTGGTGAACCGTACCTCGCCATCTTTCAGTTTCAACGTCACCGGCGTCTCGCCGATGCGCGTGCTTTCAACATCCGTGTCACCCAGCGTGACAAAGATGTAATCGCGATCGTGACGGTGATATTTGGTCTCTTGCCCCGGCGGAACGGTCACATCAAAGACGCGCACGTAGTCGTTCTCCAACACCAGGCGGTGCATCGGCTCATGATCAATGGCGACGATCGCCGGCTTTTCCTGGACGGGAAGAAGAAACGCCATCAGCAATAACAGTTTTTCAGAAGATATCACTTCAAGTGGCCGTTGCAGCCTACAGGCTGCGCAGCTTCCACCAGATCACCAGCAATCCCGCGGCGCAGAGCGCGCCGGAGGCGGCGCCGATCCAGAAATTCTGCCAGCGCGAGTTCACTGTCTTCATGACCCGGCGGTCATTCGAGAGCAGCAGTATGAAGATCAAGATAGGTACGGTCAAGACGCCGGCAAGGATCTGCGACCAGTAAAGCGCTTTCACCGGATTGATGGAGACGAAGTTCAGTGCCGCCGCCACGAACAATGCCGCGGAGATCAGCACGTAAAAACCTTTCGCGTCCCAGGGATGTTCGCTCAGCCCTCCCTGCCATCCCATGGCCTCACTCACGCTGTAGCAAAGCGAGGCGACCAATATCGGCAGCGCCACCATCCCCGCGCCAATGATGCCGAGTGAGAAGAGGATGGGGCCCAGGCTGCCCGCCGCCGGCTGCATGGCGAGCGCCGCCTGGCGGGTAGTGAGATCGTCAGTCAGGCCCGTGCCGCGCAGCACGGTTGCCGCGGCGATCATGATGGAGAGCGAGAGCACCGTGGTGACGATCGTCCCCATGCGGTGTTCCGCCTCAGTCACTTCATATCCATGGCCCGCGCTCTCGCCGCGCGAACTGGTCTGCCATACCAGCACGTAGGGCGTCAGCAGCGAGCCGAATAGCGCCACGATGGCGGTCACATATCCGGAGCTTCCCCCAATGGTGGGGATGAACATATTGCGCACCACCTCGCCCACCGGTGGACGGGAAAACACGGCGGCGGCAACATAGATAAAAAGCGGCAGCGAGAGGAAGGCGAGCGCGTGCGTGATCTTGTGATAGTCGCGGAAGATCAGCACATACCAGACGAAGAATGCGAGGGCGGCAACGAAGAAGATCCGGCGCTGATCCAGGATGATGGAGAGGGCTTCCGTGACTGCCATCATGTCCGCCACGATCATTGCCATGTTGATCAACACCACCAGCAGGGCGCAGCCCACGGCAAGCTTTCTACCGTAATTCTCAAAGATGAGCTCGACCAGTCCCTTGCGCGTCTCATGGCCAATGCGGGCAGAGACTCCGAACACCGTCAGCAGAAAAGGGATGCAAAGCACTGCTACCCAAAGCAGGGAGAAGCCATAGACCGCGCCCACCACGGTGGCGGTGAGCACCATGGCTGGATCCACGTCCGCGGCGCCGGTGACCATACCGGGCGCCAACGTGCGGAAAACTCCTCCGCGTTGCGGCAGGCGTGTAGTGGCACGGCGTTCGGTCTCGTCAGGCCAATTGAGCACCCGTCCCCGGTCCGCGGCGGTGCCTTTGCGGTTCTGCGAATTAGGGAATCTTGGGAAGTTCACTCTTCAGGTCTCGTTCAATCTTTCGCTGCCGCAGCAGGCGAAGTGGTTTCCAGTAGGTAATGATCCCAAAGGCGGCGATGGCGGCCAGGAGCAGCACATTGCTGCCCACCAGGAAAACCATGTAGAGCCTGGTCTTTGAGATCAGCAGGATGATCTGCGCGTTACGCGGGGTGATGAGCAGGGCGATCGCCAGCGCCATCAGCCCCAGGCCGGCGAGCAGGCTGGTAATGTTCTTTGCCCACTTGCCGGTGGCGTGGTACTCGGCGAAGAGGCGAAATCCGTACACGATCAACCCCACGACCAGGATGAAGTTGGCCAAAATCCCAATCGCGGTGCGGAGGTCCATGCTGCTGGTTAAGACGCAGCTTGGCGTCTACGGGTTGGAATCCAGAGTAGATCCTTGGCAAAAGAGTTTGACATCAGCGCCGTGCCAGTGCGAATCAGCGTACCTGCGGGGTTACACGATGTTGAGACACCGCAAGTCCGCGACGTCCAAACTCGCTGCTCGCGCTGCGACTGTGAAAGTAGTCGCCACAATTCCACTTGCTTCAGCTGGCTGGCTGAATATAATCCGCCCCACCTAAAGCTGAGTGTCAGGAGGCAGTATGAAGTATAAGAGGGTTTTGATATGGGTGTCTTTGATGGGCTTACTCTGTTTCATGAGCACAGCCCAATCCACCACGGATCTCACCAATGATCGCGTTATTGAGCTTACGAAAATGGGCATGGACGACGACGTCATTGTGGCCAAAATGAAATCAGGCGTTTGCAAATTCAAGCTGGAAGACGCTGATTTAATGTCATTGAAAAAAGCCGGTGTGTCTTCGAAGGTGATCGCATCCATGCTCGATGTCAGTGCGATTACTGCTGCAAGGGTCACAATTGATAAAAAATTTGCAGAATTACACACTTTTGGACAGGCAAAAGTTGGCGGCAGGCTTGGAAACGCTTTTACCTACGGCATCAAATCGGTGAAAGAAAAGGCTTACCTTCAGGGAGCCCATGCAGCAATCGTAACCTCGCCTAACCCAGAGATTATGCTGGAACTCCCTAAAGCAGAAGCTGTCGAGAACTACATCTTGGTGGAACTCGACGGTAAAGGAGATCGGCGCGAACTTGAAACTGGTTCTATCGGCGGCATAGTCGGTTCAAAAAGCGGAATTCGCGCAGAAGCAATCCGAAAAATGTCCATCACAGCGTTAGGGAATAACAGCTTCCGAGTTGCTGTAGCAACGCCACTCAAGCGCGGTGAGTATATCCTTTACCAGGTGGGCTCAACCGACAAGTTGAAAGAGGTATATGGTCGCGGCTTTGACTTCACAGTAGAGTAAGTCCTAGCCCAATCGGGGAAGCGGGCGGACTATGATCCGTTTTCCCCGGTTCTACACCAGATCTAAGCGCCGCAGGTCAGCGACATCGATATCCAGGTCCTCGACCGAGGCGGTGCCCTTTGCTTCAAGGTCAGAGATGACTCCGGCAACGTTTCCGTCCGCCACCTTAAGGTCGGACTTAAGCAGGGTGGTCAGCACTTTGCGGCCGCGGATGGTGCGGGCTTTCATGGTCATGTTCTCGCCATCCAGGCCGTACATCAGGTGATAGTGCTCTTCAGCGTTCTCACCTTTATTGATCCAGGCCATCTGCAGGCTACCGCGTGCCATAGAGCCTCCTTGCCGGGACGTTTCCGCGAGCGCGCGAATTGTATCCAAAAAAGGCTGCCGGGCAAAGGAAAAGGAGGGCCACCTGGGCGGCCCTCCGGTTACGTATGCCGTTGTCCCCCCGTTGCCCCCCGGTCCCCGTTGTCCCCCTTGGCTACTTGCGGACCGCAGGTGGCGCGCTCCGGGTGGGCGCCGCCTCAGATGGAGCGTGGCCATTGGTGGCAGCGGCTGCCTGCGCACGCTCCCCCGCGGGCGCCAGGCCGAGCACCTTGCGCAGCTCGACATCCATGCGCGCGGTGATCTCCTTGTTCTCTTTCAGGAAGGACTTGGCATTCTCGCGGCCCTGACCGATGCGCTCACCCTTGTAGCTGTACCAGGCGCCGGACTTTTCCACGATGTTATTGTTCACGCCCAGATCGAGCAGGTCGCCTTCTTTAGAGATGCCTTCGCCATACATGATGTCGAACTCGGCCTCGCGGAAGGGAGCGGCGGTCTTGTTCTTGACCACCTTGATCTTAGTGCGGGAGCCGACCACGACGTCACCATCCTTGATGGCGGCGATGCGGCGGATATCACAACGCACAGACGAATAGAACTTGAGCGCGCGGCCACCGGTGGTGGTCTCAGGATTGCCGAACATGACGCCGATCTTTTCGCGGATCTGGTTGATGAAGATCAATGAGGTATGCGACTTGGAGACGATGCCGGTGAGCTTACGCAGCGCCTGTGACATCAATCGCGCTTGCAGCCCCATGTGGCTGTCACCCATCTCGCCATCGAGTTCGGCCTTGGGCACCAGGGCGGCGACGGAATCCACCACCAGCACATCAATGCCGCCGGAGCGGACGAGCGCTTCCGCGATCTCGAGCGCCTGCTCGCCATAATCAGGCTGCGAGACCAAAAGATTTTCGACATCGACGCCGAGCTTGCGGGCATAGATAGGATCAAGCGCGTGTTCGGCGTCCACGAATGCGGCAACGCCGCCGGCTTTCTGCGCCTCGGCGATCACCTGCAGGGCGACGGTCGTCTTGCCGGAAGATTCCGGGCCAAAGATCTCAATCACGCGGCCCCGGGGAAAGCCCCCGATACCGAGCGCGGAATCGAATGAGATGGAGCCGGTGGAGATCACGGCAATGGGAACAACCTCTTTCGAACCCAGGCGCATGATGGAGCCCTTGCCAAACTGCTTTTCGATCTGCGACATCGCAAGATCGACTGCTTTTGCCCGCTCTACCTTATCGTCTGCCATAACTTCTCCTAAAGCCTTGCCGATTGTAAGCCGTTCGGTCAACGGGGGCTGTGTAAAACCCGGTTGTTAGAAATCCGCAGAGGGGATATATCAGATATCCCCCCCCCGGGGGATATACCTTTTGCCTTTAGAATCATCAACTTAGCTTGGGGATATCCCGGAGATATCTGTGGAAAACATGCTAAGTGCTGTGTTTTCAATGCTGCTTTCGGGGGATATCTCGCGCCGATATCCCCAAAGTGAGTGCCTGGAGTTCCGGGCAAACGACGGTCGCAGTCCATGTTCGCTCTTTATTCGCTATGTGTCAAGTGTCTTTTTTGAGACATTTTCCTCGCGGCTGCGGCGACGCCTTTTCACCATTTTATAGATCGAGTAACACAATAACGCGACGCCGATGGTGCCTAGAATCGCCGGAATCGCCGCGATGAAGTGGTGGGTAAACATGTCCATCACGCCGGGGCCGAAGCGGATCACCAAGTAAGCGAGGATGGCGAAGCGCAGGATCCTGCCGACGAGTATCGCCAGGAAAAAAAGCACAGCGCGCATCTCAAAGGCACCGGCGGCAAGAATGATGAGCTTCATCGGGGTGCCTGGCGGCAGCATGCAGGGGATCATGATGAAGAAAAATTCCTGGCTCTCGTATTTGTCGCGCATCCGCTCAAGCTTGTGGCGATCGATGCGCTTGAGGAGCAGCAGTTCGCCGCCGGCGCGTCCAATCCAGAATGGAACCATGCTGCCGATGGCGGAGCCGATGGCGCCGCTCAGAATGTAGATCCAGGCTTTGTGCGGCGAGGCGTAAACGTAGCTGGCTACGACAGGATCGAGTGGAATGACGGGGACGATGCCGTCGAGGGTGGCAACGACCAGCACGCCCCATCCGCCGAGGTAGGCGAGCATGCCGACAAAGAATGCTTTGTATTTTGCGAAGAGGAGCTTGGCGAGTTCCAAGGGAAAATCTTAAATGCATTTGTAATTTGAAATTTGTAATTTGTGATTGAAATGCGGATTCCTCGCTCCTCCACCCCAACGAGCTACGCTCGTCGGGGACCCCGGGTGCGCTCGGAATGACAACCCTGTTGCGGATTGTCTTGGGGAGAAAGGGATTCTTCGCTTCGCTCAGAATGACAAACACGGATGATTTCGGTTCACTCCCACCTCTTATAGAGGTGGCGTCCCTGCGGGACTTTCTGATCGGGGATACTTTTCCCGGCACTCACGTGCCGGGCTAACGTAGTGTCGCCCTTCGGGCTAAGCTACGATGCTCGCTATGCTCGCAACTTTTGGACCCACCCTTGCCTTGCGGCAAGAATGGGGCACCCGGCACCCGGAATTTGTAATTTGGGATTTGTAATTTGTGATTGAAATGCGGATTCCTCGCTTCTCCACCCCAACGAGCTACGCTCGTCGGGGACCCCGGTTGCGCTCGGAATGACAAGCTGGGGATGGTCGGGCACGTAAGACTAGTGTGCTGTTTGTAGGGCTCCCTCGCTTCGCTCGGGATGTAGATTACGGCAATTGCCGTCATTGTGCTGTTTATAGGGATTCCTCGCTCCTCCACCCCAACGAGCTACGCTCGTCGGGGACCCCGGTTGCGCTCGGAATGACAAGCTGGGGATTCGGGGTGGGCTGCAAAGGGATTCTTCGTTGCTACGGTCCTCAGAATGACAATTTCAGTCGTGCTGCCGCTTCCCGCAGCCATTTGTGCGCCAGAGGCGGGCTGTCGCTACGCGACAGCAGAGGCATTGTCCCTCGTCGCCTAAACGCTTCAGGGCCACGCCCTTCCGCAGGCTCACTCGGGATGACACTCGCGAAGAGATTAGTGTTGCGTCTTCCCCGCCAGCAGATCGATCGCGTGCCTGACCAGTGGCATCACTACTTCGAGAGACTGGCGCGCGCCCTGCGGGCTTCCCGGCAGATTCACGATCAGCGATTCACCGCGGCTGCCGCAGACGGCGCGGCTCAGCGCAGAGAACTGCGTGTGCTTCATTCCCTCGGCGCGCATCCACTCGGCGATACCGGGAATGACTCGATCGCAGACTGCGAGTGTGGCTTCGGGCGTGACGTCTCGCGGGGAGATGCCGGTGCCGCCGGTGGTCACAACGAAGCGCGCGACACCGCACAATGCGATCAAAGCGGCCTGGATCGCGGGCTGTTCATCGGCGACGACTTCCGGCGCCCCCACGGTGAAGCCATGGGTTTTGAGATATTCAGCGACCGCTTTGCCGGATTCGTCCTTGCGGGTGCCGTGAAAGACCCCATCACTCACCGTGAGCACTGCCGCGGTGATGCTCATCCTTCGAGCACATTCTCTTCACTGCCGCGATTAGCTTCATCCAGCAAGCGCAGGCCTTCCATCAACAAACCCTGCGTGGACTTGGTGACGGATTGCTCGGCGCTGCTGCCGGTGAAGTCGATGGCGAAGCTTCCGTCAGTCCAGGAGATCACCTTATAAACGGCTGCCTCCCCGCGGACCTTGTCATAGACGGCATGATTCACCTGGCCGTCATTGAAATACATCTCACACTTCTGGCCATTGTTGGTGAGGGTGAGCGAGCAGGTCTTGTGGCCCATCTCCAGGGACTGAAAAAGGTCCATGATGTTCATCTGCTGCAGGCTGCCCCGCAACACGCTTTCCCCGGGGGCTTCCCGCGCCATCTTCTCGAGCGAGATCTTGTCGATCACGCGTTTGATGCGGTGGGTGGCTTCTTTGATGAAATAGGGCTTTTCGATGAAGTCTTCCACCGAATCCTGCAAGACCTTCAACTTTTCCGCGATGTCATTCTTGCTGGCGATGATGATCACCGGAAGCCGGGAGGTATTCACCCGGGCGCGCAGCTTCTCCACCAATTGCCGCGCATCCATGCTGGGAGTGGTGTAGTCGGTCACGATCAGGTCAGGAGGATTGTCAATGGCGCGCAGCAATGCATCCGCGCCATCGGTGGCCGTGATCACAGTGGCGTGCGCAGAGAGTGCCTGCCGCATCATCTCCAGCAGCATGGGGTTATCTTCAACGAGCAGCAATTGAATGTTTGCGGCCACAGGCTACTTCTTCCACCCCACCAAAGTGCGCTCGCCGGGGACCCCGGAATTTTTCCATCCCACCGGGCTGCGCTCGCCAGGGACCCCGGATCTTTTTTTGCGGGAGTAATCGCCGGACTTCCCGCCGGTCTTCTTTTCCAGCTTGATCTCGCGGATGCAAATGCCCTTATCGAGCGCTTTGCACATGTCATACACCGTCAAAGCGGCAACACTTGCCGCCACCAGCGCTTCCATCTCCACTCCGGTCTGCGCAATTGTGGACACCTGGGAGCGGATGGCGACGCCATTTTCGCATACGTCCATGAGCACATCAACGTGACTTAAGAGGATGGAATGGCACATGGGGATCAACTCTGCCGTGCGCTTTGCGGCGGTTATGCCCGCAAATCGTGCTACTTCGAGCGGATCGCCCTTTTTGTTGCCGGGTAACGCCTTCAGTACTTTGGCGGACATTTCCACGAAGGCTGAGGCCTGCGCCGTGCGTGGCGTGGTTTTTTTTGCGGAGACATCCACCATCTTGGCTCGGCCACTTCGGTCGTAATGTGAGAGTTTCGCCATTCAGCGCAGCAGGACCGTCACTGTTTCCCCGGCTTCAAGTGCTTCACGATCCGGCGGGACCACCAGGAAGCAATTTGCGCGGGCGATCGCCGCCACATCGCCGGAACCTTGCCATGCTACCAGTTCGACCGCCGCTTGCTGCGCGTGGTGGGTGAGAATGGCGGGCAGAAATCGCGAGAGTCCCGACTTGGCACGGAACGCTTTGTTGAGCCGTGCTTGCATGAATGGCAACGCCTGGGGTGAGGCGCCGGAGAGCGCTTCCACCAGAGGGCGCGCAAACAATTCAAAGGTGACCATGGTGGAGATGGGATTTCCCGGCAACCCGAAGAAGAAGGTTTCGCGCCCGGCATAGGCCCGTCCGAAGATAACGGGCTTTCCCGGCTGGATGCTGACACCGGTAAAGAAGAACTGCGCGCCGAACTCCTTCAAGGCTTCCTTCACCAGATCATATTTGCCCATGGAGACGCCGCCACTCAGCAGCAGCAGGTCTGATTGCAAGCCGCGATGGATGAGTTCAGAGAGCCTGCCGCGCTCGTCAGGGGCAATGGGCAAGAGTACCGGATGCCCGCCGGCGGCGCTGACCTGCGCCGCCAATGAATAGCTGTTCGAGTTGCGGATCTGGGCGCTGCTGGGTTGCGCGGAGAGTTCTACCAGTTCATCGCCGGTGGGCAGAATGGCGATGCGCGGCTTGCGAAAGAGCCGCACATAGGCTTTGCCGATCGCAGCCGCCAGGGCGATCTGGCGAAAGCTCATCCGCGTTCCTCTGGTGACCAGCGTCTCCCCGGCATGAGCCTCGCTGGCCGCAGCAACCACGTTCTCACCTGCAACCACCGCGCGGCGAATCTCCACTTTGTTCTGGTTGGGGGAAGAGGTGAATTCCACCATGACTACGGCATCCGCGCCGTGGGGAGCCGGCGCTCCCGTCATGATCTCCATGCACTGCCCCGGACCGACGACCAGGGTTGGGCTATCGCCGGCTTTGATCTGTCCGACCATTTGCAGGGTGCAGGGTACCTGCTGCACATCTGCCGCGCGTAGAGCGTAACCGTCCCGGGTGGCTCGTGGGAATGGCGGGAAGTCACGGTCAGCTTGAAGATCTTCCGCAAGCACACGCCCCAGGGAGTCCAGCAGGCGACCGTCTTCCGATGCGGGCGGAGCCACTTCACGAGCATGGGATTCGACCAGGGTACGGGCTTGGTCGAAGGTCAGGAGTGATTCAGGTGAAGACATGAAAAGTGATTGTAATGCGCCCCCACCGGGCCTGAGATGCGATTGGAGGCAAACAATGCTGGGGAGCCACACATGCTGGGGAGCTAAACAATGGAAGCAAGCAAGCAAAACGGGCGGCCGGAGCCGCCCGTCTCATGAAAGCAGATTCAAGCTACTTCTTTGGCGCAGGCTTGCCCTTTTTATAGCTGGTCTCTACCTTGGCGCCTATGCTGGCCAATATCTGTTTTGAGGCTTCTGCATTCGGCCCATCCGGAGCCAGCTCCAGGTACTTATTGAAAGCATCTGCTGTGCCAGCGACAGGCGTCATGGTTCCATCCGCATTGAGCTTGGCTTTGCTGAGCAGAGCCGTGCCTTTCAGATAGTAGGCATCGGCGCGCTTGGGATCCGCCTGGACGCATTTTTCAAAGGCTTTGGCGGCCTCATCCGGTTTATTGATGTTGGTGAAAGTGGCTCCTTCATTGAAGTAATACATTGCGGCGGTGGTGGGATCGAGTTGCGCTGCCTTCTCCCAGGCGGCCACGGCGGGCTCTATCTGCCCGGATTTGGAGAGTCCCTCAGCATAATTATTGTTGTACTGCGCCAGCTTCTTAGGATCAGCAGCGGGTTGGACTGCGGCGGCGATATCGATCGCTTTCTTGTATGCCCCCACGGCTTCCGTATAGTGTGGCGTCCGCTCCGCCCCAGCCGCTTTCTTGGCGGCGGCGAGATGAGCATCGCCCAGGGCAGACCAAAGCAGATCTTTGGTTGGATCAATCCGCGTGGCTTGCGTCATGATGACGATAGCCTGTTCCGGGTTCCCAGCCGCCATGGCGGCGCGGTGCTCGGCGAGCATCTGGTTCAGGCCTTTGATCGTTTCATTCTCTTTCGCAGCCTGTTCGTTCTGCTTCTTGTACTGCTCCATCTGCTTGCGCTGTTCCGGGGTGAGCTTGCTGGGATCATTGACGGCGTTCTTCTTCTCTTTGGCCAGATCGAAGTCGACCACGTTCAGGGAATCTTCAACCGCCAGCCGGATCTGCACGTTATCGCTGGTCCACAACACCTTGCCGGTGGAGTCTGAAAGAGTGGCTTTGTAAACTCCCGGCTGGATGCCGATGGAGTAGTACTCGCCTTTTTTATCCGTCTTATAGTGGTATTTTGCGCCGTTCTCTTTGCCCACAAGATCTATAGAGGCGCCCGCGAGGATCTGCCCTTGTTCGCTGAGTGCCTTGCCTTTGATCTTTGCGTAACCCGCCTGTGCCATCGCGGGTATTGCTGATGCGATCATGGCGACTGCCAGCATCATGGCAAATAGTTTGATTTTGAATCTCATGTTCTAGCCTCCTGGGCTGCATTTCAGATAATGGTCACGAACTTACCGCCTGCGCATACGGGATGGGGTCCTCGATCCCCGCCCCGGCAAATGCTCGCAGGCGCAAAACACAACTTTCACAAACACCGCAGGCCAGATCTTCCCCGCTGTAGCATGACCACGTTAAATCCAAGGGCGCATTCACTTCAACACCAAGCCGAACGATTTCACTCTTCTTCAGCCCGATCAACGGGGTATTTATTTCCAGCTTGCTACCTTCCGCCCCAGCCTTTGACCCCACCCGGATGGCTTCCGCAAATGCGGTGAAGAACTCAGGCCGGCAATCCGGGTATCCCGAGCTGTCCTGCTCCACCGCTCCAATATAGATGCGACCGGCACCCAAGACCTCCGCCCAACTGACGGCGGCGCTCAAAAAATGAGCGTTGCGGAAGGGGACATAGGTGACCGGGATGTCATGGCCAATGTCGGCGCCCGCCTGGGGCACGGCAATGCGTTCGTCGGTCAGCGCCGACCCGCCGATCTTCCGGAACAACTCGTTCTGCACCACCAGCCTGTCCACGATCCTAAGCCGATCGCAGATCGCGTGAAAGGCGTGTAACTCGCGGGCTTCCGTCCGTTGACCATAGTTGATATGCAGGGCGGCAGCCAGGCTTTCACGCGAGGCCAGAGCCGCGCACACGGCGGAATCCATGCCGCCGCTCAGGAGCACAACACTCCTCAGCTTTTCTGCTTTATGCATTCGGAAACTTACTCAATCAGATGAAGATTACGGGTCTCTGGCTGTACTTAAGTACCGCGATTTTCGCATGAATCCCGCCAGGCCGGGGGAGGTCACACCCCTTTGGTGGCGGGCTCCCAGACGAACTTGTGGATCTGCATACCCAGCCGGACATTCAACCCGTCCTGCAAAATCCACTCCACCAGTTCACGCGGATCGAGGAGGCAATTCTCGGTGCCCCTGGCAGGCGTGGGGTCCTTGCGGAACGCCGGAGAGAAGAGCACCGCCTTCACCCGCTGCTCCAGTCCGTGCACCCGGACAAAGTTTCGCGCAAATTCGTAGTCAGCGCGGCCAGCGATCACGAACTTGACCTCATCCGCGGGCGTGAGCGCCTGCAGATTTTCCGGCAGGAACTTTCCCCCCTCGCCCGACCCGGGACATTTCACATCCATGATCTTGCGGACCTGTTGCGGAAGGTATGCCAGCGGGCGCTCCCCACTGGTCTCGATCAACAGGGTGAACTCGTGTTCAAGCAGCCGATTAATGAGCGGCATGAGTTCGCGGGCCTGCAGCATGGGCTCACCCCCGGTGATCTCAACGAGCTTTACCGGGGCCAGGGCTTTCACCGCAGCTTCAATCTCCTCGACGGACATTTGGGTTCCGCCGCTAAAGGTGTACTCACTGTCACACCAGTTGCAGCGCAGGTTGCAACCTGCAAGTCGAACAAAGATGCACGGCAGCCCCGCCCAGGTGGACTCGCCTTGTACGGATTTATAAATCTCAATGATGGAAAGCATTTTTAGCACTTAGCATTTAGCACTTAGCATTTAGTGAAACATGGTCTTGTTGGATGCGACTGAAAACTTAGCATTCAGCATTCAGCACTTAGCATTCAGCATTCAGTGAAAAATCGCCTTGTTGATTACGGCTTAAAACAGCGTTAAAACCCAACATAAAAAACAGTTTCCAGCCTCACCGAGGCAGATTCCAGCCTCACCTGAGCAGCTTCGGAAATCTCATAAACAGCTTCCGAGATCATTCGTAATAAGTGGCGTTGGAGGTGTCGGTCTCAAACATGGTGACCTGCTTCACCCAAATGCGTTCATTGGTGACTTTTTTGAGCAACACGTTAGTCTCGTCGTAAAAATATTTCGCCAGGTTTTCCGCCGAAGGATTTATCTCAGTGAACGGCGCCACCTCGTTGATCATCTGGTGGTCAAGGCGATTGACCACGTCCTTCATGACGGATTTCAAATCCTTGAAATCGAGTAGCAGGCCCGCGTGGTCGAGCTGCTTGCCCTGCAGCGTGACCAGCACGCGATAGTTGTGCCCGTGCGGGTTCTCGCACTTGCCTTTGTAATTGCGCAGGAAGTGTCCGGCGGCGAAGGAGCGTTCTACGGTGACTTCAAACATAGGTGGTCAACAGAATATTGTAATCGCCCAGGCTGTCTGGGTGTGTCGCGCCGATGGCGCTTGATTTTTAGGGGCATGGTACCCAGCCCTTACGGGCTGGGCTAACGAATTTCGCCGCTACGCGGCTTGCAGGACTCACGTGCCGGGCTACGCAGTGTCGTCCTCCGGGCTGAGCTACGATGCTCGCTACGCTCGCAACATTTGGACCCACCCTTTCCTTGCGGCAAGAATGGTGCACCCGGCATCTGTAATTTGGGATTTGTAATTGAAATGCAGATTCCTCGCTCCTCCACCCCAACGAGCTACGCTCGTCGGGGACCCCGGTTGCGCTCGGAATGACAAACACACGAGCTACGATGCTCGCTACGCTCGCACCATTTGGACCCACCCTTGCCTTGCGGCAAGAATGGGGCACCCGGCATCACTTCCCGGCTTCACTTCCCGGCATCACTTCTCTTCCACGGCGTTCTCAGCGCTTGCCGAAGAAGAACTCCACCTCAGCGAAGTCAGTGGTCCGGCGATATTTCGGCAGGCTCTCGACAAACATCTTTCCGTAGCGCTGGGTGCGAATACGGTTATCCAGCAGCACCAGCAATCCGCGATCGCTGAGCGAGCGGATGAGCCGGCCAAAGCCTTGCTTGAGCGTGATGACGGCGGCGGGCACCTGGTAATCAAAAAAGGCATTGCCACCGTCTGAGTTGATGGCTTCAATCTTTGCGCGACCACGGGATCATTGGGCACCGCAAATGGCAGGCGGTCAATGATCACACAGCTCAATTGCTCGCCCTGGACGTCCACGCCTTGCCAGAAGGACGAGGTTCCGAACAGCACCGCGTTGGGGGTGATGCGGAACTCATCGAGCAGCGCGTTCTTGGGCGCGGAGCCTTGCAAGAGCATGGGGTATTTGATCTCACCCAGCAGACGGTCATGCACGTCATTCATCAGCGCATAACTGGTAAAGAGCACGAATGCGCGGCCCTCAGTACACTCCAGGACGCGTCGCACGGTGTCTGCCGCTTTGCGCGAGAAATTCTCCGCCCGCGGGTCCGGCATGTCCGGCGGCACGTAAAAAAGCGCCTGCTGGGGATAGTTGAAATGCGAGGGCACCACGAACTCTCGCGCGTGGTCCATGCCCACGCGTTTGCGGATGTAATCAAAGCCGCCGGAGACGGCGAGGGTAGCCGAGGTCAACACCGCGGTCTCAACGTTCTCGAATAAAGTTTGCCGCAGGATCTGCGAAACATCGATCGGCGTTGCCTGGATGAAGACGTTCTGCTTGCCGCGGCGACTTCCACCACCACCGCGACGCTCGATCCAGAAGACGGTATTGTGGTCACGCGATTCCATCACGAATGACAAGCTCGCCATCAACTCATTCGTGCGCCGGATCAGATTGAAGACCTCATCCGGCTTCTGCTTCATGCTCTCCAACTCGCTCGACAACCGGACCAGCGCATTCGTGACCGCCAGATAGTCCTCGCCGTTCTCTTCCAAGAACTCCGCGCGCGATGTGAAGGCGAAGCGCTGATCGCCCGGCGGAAGCAGGGCAAAGAAAAAGTTCGACCGTTCGCGCAGCGAAGCGACCGCGCTTAATACCCCGGGCGTGAGCAGATTCTTTTGCTTAAGCGTGTTCTCGACATCGCGTGCCAGATCTTCAAAGCGTAGATTGCCAACGCTCACGCCGAAGTAGCTGCCTGCAATGTCTTCTAACTCATGCGCTTCATCAAAGATCACGGCGGAAAATTCCGGCAGGATCCCGCCCGCGTTTGTGCCCTCCGTCTGCTGGCGGATGGCGAGGTCGGCAAAGAAGAGATGATGGTTCACGATCACGATGTCACTCTCTTCTGCCCGGCGATGCATTTCCGTGATGAAACACTTGTCATACTGCGCGCACTTGCTGCCGATACAGGCTTCGCCCCGCGCATCCAGCTTGTGCCAAAGCGCGCTGTTCTCGGGAAGCTGCGAGAGTTCGGCGCGGTCTCCGTTCTCGGTCTGCTGCTCCCACTCCGCGATTTGGCGGAACTGGTCGATCTCTTCCAGGCCATTCAGGATGGGCTGCGTGCTCAGCTCATACAGCTTCTGCCGGCATAGGTAATTGTTGCGGCCCTTCATATATGTGACGCGCAACGGCCCCAGCACCTGCTCCAAAAAGGGGATGTCTTTAAAAAAGAGCTGCTCCTGAAGGTTTTTGGTTCCGGTAGAGATGATCACGCGCTTGCCGGAGCGGATGACCGGGACCAGATACGCCAGGGTCTTGCCGGTGCCGGTGCCCGCTTCCACAATGAGATGGCGCTTTTCCGCCAGCGCTTGCTCGACGGCTTCTGCCATCTGGAGCTGCCCGCGACGAAACTCATAGTGCGGGTGCGCTTGGGCAAGCAAGCCATTGGGCGCGAAGAATTGATGCAAAGAGAAACTGGCGCGGGCGGGCTGCGCGGCGGAGCTATCTGGTGCGAACTGAGGAGTGGAAGACATGGGTATGAACGGGGCCTAAGAAACTGAGACGCGCGCTGAGTCTCTATAATAAGTCTGTTCGCCTTCGCCGCAGCGCGTTTCGTTCACCTGATGCCAACTTACTCACAATCCAAGCCGAGAAAAAAGAAACAGCCCTCTGGAGAGCCCACTCTGGCCATCGTGGGCCGACCCAACGTAGGCAAATCCACGCTGTTCAACCGGCTAGTGGGCTCGCGGCGCTCCATCGTGGGCGACGAGCCGGGCATCACGCGGGACCGCATCTATGGCACCGGCGAGTGGGGTGGCCGAACTTTTCGCATTGTTGATACCGGCGGCGTGATTCCCAATGATGAGGCGCTCATCCCCACAGAGATCTACCGGCAGGCGCAGGTGGCACTTGAAGAAGCCGACGTAGTGCTGATGGTGGTGGACGCGCGCACTGAACTGGCTTCACCGGACATGGACCTGGCGCGGTTGCTGATGCGCAGCGGCAAGCCGATCATTCTCGCGGTGAATAAAGTGGACACGCCGAAGCTGCAGGCGGCAGCGGAGAACTTCCGCCAGCTTGGCATCCGCGATGTGCATTTCATCTCCGCCGAGCACGGCGAGCAGGTGGCGGAACTGCTGGAGCATCTGCTGACCTTGCTGCCGCCCGCCCTCGCCGATGAGGAAGAGCGGATTGAAGAGCCGGCAGAGACGATCATTGACGATGTTCCCGCGGAACTGGAGCAAACCGTCCATCACCATGGCGAATACATTCCTGACGAGACCAAGGTGGCGATCATCGGCAGGCCGAATGTAGGCAAATCAACTTTGCTCAATCGCCTGACTGGGACTGACCGCGCCATTGTCTCGCCGATCGCCGGCACCACCCGCGATGCCGTGGACGAACTCATCGAACGTGACGGCAAGAAGTTTCGCTTCATTGATACCGCCGGCATCCGCCGCAAGGGCAAGACCGACCTGATGGCGGAAAAGATGAGTGTGGTAATGGCGCGCAAACATCTTGAGGCCGCAGATGTGGCACTGCTGGTGATCGACGCGGCGGAGGGTGTGACCAATGCTGACGCCACTATCGGTGGCTACGCCCATGAGAGCGGCCGTTCAGTGATCATCGTTATTAATAAGTGGGACCTGATCGGCGCGGGGCGCAAAGATGGTAAGCCGCCGGCTGACCGGGAAGTCTTTGAAGAGCAAGTACGCCGCGCGCTGAAATTTTTGGAGTATGCGCCCATGCTATTCATCTCGGCGGAGACGGGGAAGAATTCAGACAAGATATTTGCCAAGCTGGAGCACGTGGCGGCAGAGCGCAGGAAGCGCATCACCACCGGACAGATGAACCGCTTCCTGAAGAATGTGGACTTTGAGCGCGCCACGGTGCCGCACCGGCGCAGGGTCCGGGTCTTTTACATGACACAGACCAATGTCGCGCCGCCTACATTTGTGCTGTTTACTGACAAAGATGTGGAGCTGCACTTCTCCTACGAACGCTTTCTGCAGAACCAGATCCGCCATGCGTTTGGCTTTGAAGGCTCGCCGATCTGGATCAAGAACCGCCCCCGCAAGAAGGTGGAGCTGGGGAAAGAGAAGCGGTGAGTGGGGCGAGAGATTGGCCCCAGGGCTAAAGCCCCTTCGGTTAGGGTCGTTTTCACCCGACTAAAGTCGGGTGCCCTTGTGTGAACCACTCACCCATTGGCCTTTTCACCTGACTAAAGTCGGGTGCCCTTGTACTTACGACTCACCCGATATTGGCCTTTTCACCCGACTAAAGTCGGGTGCCCTTGTACGTTTCCCACGTCAGCTCGCTGCGCGAGCGGGACGTGGGGCACCACAATTTTCTTTTCCTCGCCCGATTGGAATCCGTGGCGGTTCCTCACCCGATCGGGATTGGCGGTGGCTCTTCTGACGGCGGCGCGAACGAGTCGGGCGGAATGTTAGAAGAAGCTTGAGAGGGGACGTTCGGTAGCGGGGGCGCGGGATAGAGCAGCTCTCCCAGCGGCAGGTAACGCGAGCCGAAGAATTCCAGAACGTAGCTTTGATAAAACGCGGCGACCGGCGCAGCGATGATGCCCATCACCAGCAGCATAAGAACCACCAGCACCATCCCGCCCACAACAACAGCCGCCAGGAACATGGGATTGTGAAAGATGTTGGCAAAATCAATTCCCGAGCCCACGCCGATGACGGCAGCAACGATCCCCACCGGTATCAGCAACACCAACAAGATGATGAACTGTACGATCGCCAACGCGATGCCCACTACGATCACCAGCACGATCTTAGTCAGCAGATATCCCGCATAATTTCCTGCCTCACTTTTGATCATGCGCCACACCCGACGCATCGCCTCCAGCACCTTCAGGTCTTCCAGCGCGATCATAGGGATACAAAAATCTTTGACAAAGATCTGGAATAGGACCGCCAACAACCCAAGGACCATGATCACCGGCAGAAACACCAGCAGCGACGCAATCACCGCGGCTATATTGCCCTTACCGAGGGTGAAAGCCTTCCACATTGCGATGGCTATCGGGGCAAACAATGCCAGCATGCCCAGCGTGAACAGCAGTTGGAAGCCGAAGTAGCGAACGCCTTTGTCGTGCCAGTGCTTCCACCCTTGCCGCAGCCGGTAATTTCCATTGATGGTCCCGCTGAAGAGAACAAAGCGCAAGACGCACGCGACATATAAATGGACCAGCACGATGGAGGCGATGCCCACCACCAGAGTGGTCACGATCAATGCCATCTGCGTGGTCGAGACTCCGGGGATCGATCCCATTGACCCCACTGAGCTGTTGCCGGAATTTTTGCCCAGGTCGCCGAGGTTGCCGAAGTTGCAGCCGCCACTGCTCAAAATCTCGCCGGTGGCAAGGCCGAGCAGGCCCACCCGCCACCATCGAGACCAGTTAAAGGGACGGAACAGCAGATGTTTGGTGCGTTCGAGCGCCGGCGAGATGGCGTCCACCGGAGAGATGGGCTTCAGAGACATGCGCGAACCTTAATGCGGCTCCCGCCGTTGGTCAATAGCTTCGCATTTACAATTCTGGACTTCATGGCAATCATCCGCGACTCCACCTCCACCGCTCCGGCATCAGTTCATAAAACCCGCATCATGGCCGCTATTGGCGCCATGAGCTGCGCCAGCCTGCTGCTCGAACTTGGGCTCACGCGCTTGTATTCAGTCGTGCTCTTCTACCACTTTGCGTTCCTGGCGATCTCCTGCGCGCTGCTTGGGTTGGGCGCGGGCGGGGTCTTCGCCTATGTGCGGCGCACCTGGCTGGATCGATTTGCTTCCCTGGACCTGGGATTCTGGTTGGGTGCGGCGAATGCGCTGCTGGTGCTCATCGTGCTTGAGGTAGTGCTTCATGTTCCCATTTCGCTTGATCTGAGTTGGGGAAACTTTGCCAAGCTCACAGCGTTGTACCTGGCGTCTGCTGTTCCATTTTTTGTGACCGGATTGCTTTTCTCGGTGGTCTTCGCTCGGGAGGCGCGGGGCATCGGGTCGATCTATGGCGCGGACCTGCTAGGCGGTGCGCTGGCGTGCATGGCGGTGGTGCCATTGCTGAATACGATAGGCGGGCCAAACGCGATCGTCTTTTCCGGCGTGCTGATGGCGGTCTCCGCGCTGATCTGGACAGATACGCGCAAACGCAAGCTGCGCGCGGTCGCACTGGGCACGGCACTTCTGATTCTGATTGGCGCGAACGCGCACGGCAAGCTGATTGACATTGTGTATGCCAAAGGCAAGCGCCGAGACCAGCCCTGGGTCCTCTACTCCAAGTGGAACGCCATCTCGCGCATTGAAGTGGACCAGGCGGGCGAGGCGAAGTACATCGTGATCGATGCCGACGCTTCCACTGCCATCATGAATGTTCCGCCAGAAAAATGGGACACCAACGGTGCGCCCAACAATCTGAATCTGATCGATCGGCCAGACAAGAAAGACCAGGGCGGCTACAACTGGAAAAAAGACCTGATGTCAGCGGCGCCGGCGATTGCGAATGTGCTGCGTCCGAACGGAAAATTTGCCATCATCGGCCCCGGGGGAGGCGTGGATGTGCTGCGCGCGGTGGCCAATGGCAGCAAGGACGTGACCGCCATTGAGATCAACCCCATCATTGCCACGGATGTGATGCGCGGGAAATACGCTGATTACTCCTATCACTTATATGAGCGGCCGGAGGTGCATTTGCACGTGAGCGATGGCCGCAGCTTTATCCGCAACTCGAAAGAGAAGTATGACGTGATCCAGATGACGCTGGTGGATACCTGGGCGTCGACTGCCGCGGGGGCGTTTGCACTGAGCGAGAACAATCTGTACACGGTGGAGGCGTTCGAGGAATATTTCAATCATCTCAAGCCGGACGGGATGATCGCGATCACGCGGTGGGAGTTCAAAGAGCCGAGAGAGGCGTTGCGGGTGGTGAGCCAGGGGATTGAGGCGCTGCAAATTCTAGGAGTTCACAATACGCGAACCAATATTCTAGTGATCAGCGATGGCGATTTGGATGTGGATGGACGGCCGGTTGCTGTCGTCATCAAGAAAAACCCATTCACCGAGCCCGAACTTAAATTGGTAGAGCAAGCTATTGCTTCCCACGCTGACCTCCACCTGCTTTATTCACCTGCTGATGAAGAATTTTGCTCTCACTCCGGGCCGGACAAAAACAACTGGATGAAACGTTATCGCGAATATTCCGCAAACCCAGCGGTCGTGGCGTTTGGAGGGCTTATTTGCAATAGCATTCACGAAGATCGGATCTTCGTTCGCAACTATCCCTACAACATCTCTCCCGTTTACGACAAAAATCCTTTCTTCTTCTTCACCCTTAAGACCAGCCATGTCTTCAAGAACATCCTTGCGGGTACGGGGCGAGGAATGGACTGGCGCATCAATCTCGGAGTGACTGTGCTCTTCATGGTCTTCGCCATCAGCATTGTGGCGGTGCTGGCATTCCTTATCCTGCCGCTGGCGTTTGACAAGGAAGCGGGAAGCTCGAGCGGAGGCATCGGCCGCCTCATCTATTTCATTGCGGTCGGTTTGGGCTTCATCTTGGTGGAGATCACGCTCATCCAGCGCTTTGTTTTGTATCTGGGACATCCAACGTACGCGCTTACCGTGGTGGTATTTCTGATGCTGCTCTCGAGCGGCGCGGGATCGTTTGCCGCGCGCAGATATTTGGCACGTGTTTCGAGTGTTCGCATTCCGCTGCTGCTGATCGCCGCTGGAGTTTGCAGTTATCTGGTACTACTGCCCGCCGTACTCCACGCGACAATCGGTGCCAGTTTCATTTTGAAACTTCTTCTCAGCGGCTTGTTGATCATCCCGCTGGGCTTCTTGATGGGCATGCCCTTTCCCACCGGCCTGCGCGCGCTGGACGAGGCGCAGGACCGCCGGGTGGAGTGGGCGTGGGCGCTGAATGCGGCCGCCAGCGTGCTGGGATCGGTGTCGGCGATGATCATCGCCATCCATTTCGGATTGAACGTGACCCTGGTCTGTGGCGCATTGGCTTACGTGGTTGCGGCGGCGCTGGTGCGCAGCTTCCGCATGCCTGCCGCAATCAATGCATAAAATCCTGCGCGAATCTGATACATTAGCCCACATTCCTGTAGTGCCAATGCCGGGGAGAAAACGTGCCTAGCCAGCAGCAGCTTCGGTGGTCCGAGCTTCGCGTGGGGATCACCATCGTGGTCGCCAGCATCATCCTGCTCATCCTCATCTTCCTGATGAACAATGCCACTGGCCTGTTCAACAAGAAGATGACGGTCAAAGCCTATTTTGAGAACACCGCCGGCTTGCGTGCCGGCGCACCGGTGAACCTGCAAGGCGTGGTGGTGGGCAATGTGAAGTCCATACACATTGTGGAAGGCCACGGACTCACTCCGGTTGAAGTCACGCTGAAGCTGGGCGGCGATTATCTGAAGTTCATCAAGAAGGACTCCAAAGTTGGCCTGTCCTCTGCCGGCGTATTGGGCGATCTTTTCCTCGACATTGATAGCAAGGCGGCGAAGGGCGCTCCGGTCTCAGAAGGCGACGTGTTGCAGTCAGAAGACCGTCCTGACCTGAATGACATGATCAAGGCAGGGCAAGGCACGTTGCAAAACGTGGACGTGCTGATCAAGCGCGTGGACCGAATTGTGGGCGGCATTGAGAATGGTGAAGGATCCATCGGCAAGGTGCTGAAGGACCCCGCGCTCTTTGACCGCGCGAATGCCATGCTCACGGAGATGCAGGGCATGATCGACGGCATGGCCAAGGGCAAAGGCTCTATCGGCAAGCTGCTCAACGATGATGAGATGTACCGCAAGGTGAACGCCTCAGTGGACAAGTTGAACAAGATCGTAGATGACATCAACGCCGGCAAAGGCAATGCCGGCAAGCTGCTGAAAGATGAAGAGCTCTACCGCAACGCGAATCAGACCGTGGCCAAGCTCAACAAGTTGGTGGACGACATCAACGCCGGCAAAGGCACACTGGGGTTAGTCGCGCAGGATGCGGAGTTCCGCCGCAAGATCGACAATATCGTGGGTCGCCTCTCGGCGATCAGCGAGCGCCTGGAAGCGGGCGAAGGCAGCGCGGGCAAGTTGTTGAAAGACCCTTCCATCTACAACAATGCTGACGCGATGCTGGTGGAGAGCCGCAATCTTGTGAAAGCCGTGCGCGAGAATCCCAAGAAATACCTGACCATCCACATGAAGCTGTTCTAGCTGCAGTTTGGTAGTAGGGAGATTCGGGGAAACCGTAAATGCATAGACCCTTCGACTGCGCTTCGCTCCGCTCAGGGTGACGGTTTCATATTAGGAGAGCGCAGCGAATAATGGGGCAAGCCTGTTAAATACATAGACCCTTCGACTGCGCTCCGCTCCGCTCAGGGTGACAGTTCATATTGAGGCTGCTTTCATATTGGGGCTGCGCTCACATGACCGTCGATATAGGCAGTAGGCAGAAAACGGTAACAATTTCCAAATTGAAACTGTCATCCTGAGCGAGCGCGTTCGGTGCGCGAGTCGAAGGATCTATGCATTTATGCCCGAACATAAGTATTTCGTCTACATAATGACGAATCGTTCAAGAACCTTGTATATAGGCGTGAGTAACTCGCTAGACAGGAGGACCGCCGAGCACAAGTCCGGTGATTTTGAAGGGTTTACCTCTAAATACAAACTGGACCGGCTGGTTTATTTCGAGACGTTCCGCTATGTGCATAGCGCGATCGCCAGAGAAAAGCAGTTGAAGAAATGGACGCGAGTGAAGAAGATCGGGCTTATCGTTTCCATGAACCCAACCTGGCGGGATCTCAGCGAAGAATGGGGTAAGCCTTTTAAATACATAGATTAAATACATAGACCCTTCGACTGCGCTGCGCTCCGCTCAGGGTGACAGTTTCATATTGCAGCTGCGCTACGCTTCGCTCAGGGTGACAGTTTCATATTGCAGCTGCGCTACGCTTCGCGCAGGGTGACAGTTCCAGATTGCGGCTTCGCTCCGCTCAGGGTGACAGTTTCAGACTGTGAGAGCGCTCCGCTCAGGGTGACAATTCAATAAATACGCCGTGATTCGTGCTTAATAGCCCGCTGGTTTAGACTTTCCGGTTCGCCTATTTCTTCCTTGAAAGAAGCCCTACCTATGATCAAGAGATACCTGATGGTCGCGTTCTTCACATCTTTGATGTGGGCGCAGTCAACCACCCATCCGCAAAAATCAGAAGCCGCCAAGAAACCGGCGCAGACCCCCGCGGGCAAGAAAGCTGAATCAGAGACCGCCGGCAGCCCCAAGGAACCGAAGAGCACCGGGTTCAACATCAACGCGCTGGACCGCACCGCGGATCCCTGCAACAACTTTTACCAGTTCGCCTGTGGTAGCTGGATGAAGAACAACCCCATCCCCGCTGACCAATCCCGCTGGAGCCGCTTTAACGAGCTTGCGGAACGCAACCGGCTGGTAGAGCGCGAGATCCTGGAGGCTGCAGCCCGCGGCGGGAGCAATCGCAATGCCGTGGACCAGAAGATCGGCGACTTTTACGGCGCATGTATGGATGAAGAGACCATCAACAAAGCGGGATTGAATCCGCTGAAGAGCTGGATGGATTCCATCAACAACATCAAGACCAAGCAGGACGTGACCACTGCGGTCATCGCCATGCACCGCACCAATGGCCCCGGCTTCTTCAGTTTCGGTTCGGGCCAGGATTTCAAGAATTCTTCAGAGGTGATCGCGCAATTCGATCAAGGCGGACTGGGACTTCCCAACAAGGAGTACTACACTCGCACGGACCCCAAGTCTGTTTCTCTGCGTGAAAAATATGTTCAGCACGTTGCCAACATGTTCAAGCTGGCGGGCGAAGACGAATCACGCGCCGCCGCCGACGCCAAGGCGGTGATGGAGATCGAGCAGATCCTCGCCCAAGGCTCTTACACTCCGGTGGAGCGCCGCAATCCTGAGAAGGTCTATCACCGCATGCCGGAGGCGGACTTTCAGAAGCTGGCGCCAGACTTTGACTTTGCGCGATACATGGTAGGCATCGGCGCGCCCAAGGTGAATTCATTGAATGTAGGGGTGCCGGAATTCGCCAAAGCGATGCAGCAGATCATCCAGGCGCGCAGCCTGGCGGACATTCAGACATATCTCCGGTGGCATGCGATCCATGAAGCAGCGCCGCTTTTGCCCACAAAATTCGTGGACGAGAACTTCAATTTCTACGGCAAGACGCTCAGCGGGCAAGAAAAATTGCAGGACCGCTGGAAGCGCTGCACTCGGATGACGGACAACTCCCTGGGTGAAGCGCTGGGCATCGCTTACGTGCAAAAGACTTTTCCCCCAGACGCAAAGCAGCGCATGCTGAAGCTGGTACAGAACCTGGAGAAATCGCTGGGCGCTGACATCCGATCGCTGGACTGGATGTCTCCCGCCACCAAGCAGCAGGCGATCGCAAAGCTCACCGCCATTGCCAACAAGATCGGCTATCCCGAGAAATGGCGTGATTACTCCAGCGTGCATATCGCCAAGGGTGACGCCTGGGGCAATTCCCAACGCGCCGGCGAATTCGAGTTGCATCGCCAGTTGGATAAGATCGGGAAACCGGTGGACAAGATGGAGTGGCTTATGACCCCTCCCACGGTGAATGCATATTATGACCCGCAGATGAACAACATCAATTTCCCCGCGGGCATACTGCAACCGCCGTTCTTTGATAACGCGATCGATGATGCTGTGAACTATGGCGGGATCGGCGCGGTCATTGGACACGAGCTTACCCATGGCTTTGACGATCAGGGCAGCCAGTTCGACGCACAGGGCAACCTGCGCGACTGGTGGACGGCGGCTGATAAAGCCGCATTCAAGCAGCGCACCCAGTGCGTGGTGGACGAATATTCCGGCTTCAAAGTTGATGACATCAATGTCAACGGCAAACTCACTCTGGGTGAGAACGCCGCCGACAACGGTGGCCTCCGTATCGCTTACATGGCGCTCATGGAAGCGCTCAAACAATCGAAAGATCCGGGCAAGATCGATGGCTTTACTCCGGAGCAGCGCATCTTCCTGGGCTGGGGACAGGTGTGGTGTGAGAACCAGAAACCGGAAGCCGCGCGTCTGCAGGTACAAAGCGATCCGCACTCGCCCGGAAGCTACCGGGTGAACGGGACGGTGCAAAACATGGAGCAGTTCCGCCAGGCTTGGGCTTGCAAAGCGGGGACACCGATGGCGCCGGAGAAGACCTGCCGCGTCTGGTAGATCTTTCTTTTTTAACCTGCCGGAGGAGCGATCCTCCGGCTTTTTCTCTTTGGTGCAGCTGAAACTTTCCCGCCTTCCCTCTCGTACCAGCCTCTGCAGCAATTCCCATTGAAAGGAAACACCATGCGCCGAATGCTTTTAGGCGTGCCTGCCCTGCTGTTGTGTGCCGGCGCGCTTTCCGCACAAAGCTCCGCCGGCGGCGGAGCGCAGCCTGCCAAAAAATTTGACACCTCCGCCATCGACAAGGCGGTAAATCCCTGCATCAACTTCTATGAATTCTCCTGCGGCACTTGGCGCAAGAACAATCCCATTCCTGCGGATCGCCCGGCATGGGGGCGCGGAGCTGAACTGCAGGAGCGAAATTTGGCTGTGCTCCATCAGATACTGGAGAAGGTCTCTGATCCGAAGGCGAAGCGCAATGCCCTTGAAGCCAAGGTCGGCGACGAGTACGGCGCCTGCATGGACGAAGCCACAGCTGAAGCGAAAGGCACAAAGCCGATCGCCGCTGATCTGGCGCGCATCCATGCACTGAAGAACCGCGCTGAACTGATCGCATATATCGCTGCCATGCACAACAATGGTACCTCCGGGCTCTTCAGCTTCGGCGCAGGCACAGACCTGAAAGACTCCAACAAGATCACCGTCAACTTCGACCAGGGCGGAATCAGCCTTCCGGACCGCGAGTACTACCTGAAGACCGACGCCAAATCCATCGAAGCGCGCGAGAAGTACGTTGCGCACGTCACCAGGATGTTCGAGTTGCTGGGTGATCCATCCCCCAAAGCCGCGGCTGAGGCCAAGACCGTGCTGGCTTTTGAGACTGAACTGGCGAAGGGCTATATGGATCGCGTGGAACGTCGCAATCCCGTGAACCGCGACCATAAGATGCCCTTTGCAGACCTGCAAAAAATGGCGCCTAATTTTGAACTTGCGCGCTACATCCAGGCGGAAAAGGTGCCCGCATTCACTGAAGTGAACGTAGGCAATCCTGGCTTCTTCAAGCAGGTGAATGAGACACTCGCTAAGACCTCGCTCGAGGACTTGAAGACCTATCTACGCTGGCGTGTGCTGACCGAGGCTGCTCCGTATCTCTCCGCTCGGTTCGTGAGCGAGGATTTCGATTTTTTCAATCATTACCTGAATGGCACCCCAGAGAACCAGCCGCGATGGAAGCGTTGCGTCCGGCAAGTGGATAACGACCTTGGGGAGGCGCTTGGCCGGTTATTCGTGGCAAAAACGTTTGGCGCCGAAGGCAAGGCACGCATGCAGAAGCAGGTGGAGAACCTGACCGTGGCGCTGCGTAAAGACATTCAAAACCTTGACTGGATGACCGAACCGACGAAGGAAAAGGCGCTGCAGAAACTCGCTGCTTTCCATAAGAAGATCGGCTATCCCGACAAGTGGAGGGATTATTCGAGCGTAAAGATCACGCGCGAAGATCTTCTGGGTAACGTGCGCCGCTCGAATGCCTTTGAGGTCCGCCGCAATCGCAATAAGATCGGCAAGCCGACTGACAAGAGCGAATGGGGCATGACGCCGCCTACGGTGAACGCCTACCATAATCCGCCGTTCACTGAGATCGTCTTCCCCGCTGGGATCCTGCAGCCGCCGTTCTTTGATAAAGAGAGCGATGACGCGGTGAACTATGGAGCTATCGGTTCCGTGATCGGACACGAGTACACCCACGGCTTTGACGATCAGGGCCGAAAATTCGATCTCAATGGAAACCTGGCAGACTGGTGGACGCCGGAAGACGCCAAGGCTTTTGAAGAGCGGGCCTCCTGCATCGCAGACGAATATAGCGGCTTCTATTCCGTCCGCGACAAAGAGCATCCTGAAAATGACGTTCACCTGAACGGCAAACTCACGCTGGGCGAAAACATCGGCGACAACGGCGGCGTTCGCGTGGCATACATGGCGTATATCGACTCGCTCACTCCGGCGCAGCGGGAAGAGAAGATCGATGGCTACACACCGGAGCAGCGCTTCTTCATCGCTTACGGCAACGTGTGGTGCCAGAACATCAAGGAACAGCGCGCGCGCACGCTGGCACAGACTGATCCGCACTCGACCGGCGAATTCCGCACCAATGGCGTGGTCAGCAACATGCCTGAGTTCGGAAAAGCCTTTGGCTGCAAGCAGGGCCAGCCGATGGTCCGCGACAAGCAATGTCGGGTCTGGTAGAAGCAATACCCAGCCCTGCTGTGAACGTAATGGAAAGTCCCTTTTGCCTTCCCGGCAAAAGGGATTTTCTTGCGCGCTGCCCTCGATCCTGGTGCCCCAGCCCGCCGGGACGCCATTCCTAGCACAGCGCGGGGGAGTCGAATGGCCTTGCGTGTTTATTTGACCGCAAGATTCGGATATTCTCTGCTCATCCCCGCCGCTACGCTTCAGGTATGCAAGCCACACCACAATCCGACCCACGCTGGGCAGCGGTACTGGCACGCGATGCGCGTGCCGAGCAGCCATTCTTCTACGCGGTCCGGTCGACTGGCATCTTTTGCCGGCCCTCCTGCCCCAGCCGCCGCCCGAAACCGGAAAATGTTGAATTTTTTGCCTCGTGTGAACTAGCGCAACAAGCGGGCTTCCGCGCCTGCCATCGCTGCCGCCCGACGCAGGCAGATGAGACTCAGGCCCTGGTCCGCGAAGCCGTTCGCCTGCTTGACTCTTTCCCCGGCGGCATGACCCTGGAGCAGCTGGGCAAAAAGATCGGCCTCAGTCCGTTTCATTTGCAGCGCGTCTTCAAGCGGACGATGGGCGTTTCGCCTCGCGAGTATGTACGCGTTCGAAAGATGGCAGCGGTTCGTGAATCGCTCCGCCGCTCGAGCAACGTGACAGATGCTATTTATGACGCGGGCTTCAACTCCAGCAGCCGCTTTTATGAAAGCGCAGCCCACGAGCTGGGCATGCAGCCAAAGCGCTGGCAAAAGGGAGGCGCGGGCGAGCAGATACACTTCACCACTTTCGATTCTCCCCTGGGAAGCATCCTGATCGCCGCTACGCAGCAAGGCATCTGCCGTATCGCCTTGGGGGAGGATGTGGAACAACTTGCAGGCCAGTTGAAGTGTGATTTCCACGCTGCTGAGATCCTTCGGGCAGATACAGCTTTGCAAAGCCATCGCGACGCAGTGCTTGACCACCTCCGCAATGGCACCACGCTCGAACACTTGCCACTTGACCTGCGCGGAAGCGCATTCCAGTGCCGTATCTGGAAGCTGCTGCGGCAGATCCCGCGTGGGGAGACCGTCAGTTATTCCGTGCTGGCGAAGAACGCGGGTAACGCGAAGGCAACGCGAGCCATTGCGCGCGCCTGCGCCACCAATCCGGTCGCCATCGCCGTTCCCTGCCATCGGGTGGTGGGCAAGGATGGAAAACTTTCGGGATACCGCTGGGGAGTAAGGCGCAAAGAACTTCTACTGGCAAAGGAGCGGCTCTCCCGCTAAAAGGTGGAGATCTGCCGCGATCGGTCACCCTCGGCGCACGCGCGAGGGCCCGATATGGCAGGGTGTTCGGTGCCGAACCCCTATAATCTCCACTTGCGCATACCGGCTCAACTCATCCAATTCACGATTTTGGGGGCAACGCTCATGACCGCTTCGCTGTTGGGCTGCACCTCTGACGGTGCCCTCGACCGCCCGCTCACCCTGCAGGAGCAACACGGCCAACGCATCTTCCTTACTACCTGCGCAGCCTGCCATCACGCTGATTCCACTACCCCGCTTGCGGGCCCGGGGCTCAAAGGCGTCTTCCGCAAGAAGTACTTGCCCAGCGGGGCCCCCGCCAATGATGAGCGTGTCCATGACCTGTTGCAGCATGGCCGCAAGATCATGCCGGCGTATGGAGACATCTTTTCCCCCGCGCAGATGAACGACATCATCGCCTATCTGCACACGCTTTAGCGCCGCCGTCGTAGAATAAATGCAGTGGCTACCACCCCCGCGGAACTCGTTCAGATCGATCTCTTGCCGCAGCGCCCGGTCAAAAAGCCGGAGTGGCTCAAGGCTTGTGCGCCCATGGGCGAGGGATATCACGAGCTGAAGAAGCTGGCCCGCAGCCTGAATCTGCATACTGTTTGCGAATCAGCGCAATGCCCCAACATCGGCGAATGCTGGAACCACCGCACCGCTACTTTCATGTTGCTGGGCAATCTCTGTACCCGCCGCTGCGGCTTTTGCGCGGTGCCCAAGGGACGCCCGCAGGCGATTGACTTTGACGAGCCCCGACGGGTTGCGGAAGCTGTTGCCACGCTCGGCTTGAAACATGCAGTGGTCACCAGCGTGAATCGCGATGATGACAACATCGGCGCCGCCAAAGTCTTTGCCGAAACCATTCGCCAGGTCCGTGCCGCCCAGCCCGGCTGCCAGGTGGAAGTCCTGATCCCGGACTTTCAAGGCCGTGAAGACGCGCTCCAGATCGTTCTCGACGCCAAGCCAGAAGTTTTAAACCACAACACGGAGACCGTTCCACGGCTTTATCGCGCTGTCCGCTCCGGGGCCCGATATCAGAGAACACTCGATCTATTGGCGAATGTGAAAAAATTTGCACCCGGCATGGTCTCCAAGACCGGAGTCATGGTCGGTATCGGCGAAACCACCGAGGAACTGGTAGAGGTCTTTCGCGATCTTGCTGCAATCAAGGTGGATATCCTCACCGTAGGCCAGTACTTACGGCCCTCCAAAGACCATTTGCCGATCACTCGCTATTACACGCCGAACGAGTTTCGTTTCCTCAAGCAGGAAGCGTTGAAGCTGGGATTTCGCCATGTTGAGTCCGGAGCACTGGTCCGCTCGAGCTATCACGCGCATGAGCAGGCGGAGAGCACGGGATTGGTAGCGATCGGTAACCCCCAGTAACATCGGCCATCCGCAAGTACCAAACTAAAGTCAGCCTCTTCAAAGAGGTATCCGCATAAGCAACGTTGTTTACCGTTGATTTGCATGGTCTAATACCGCAACCTCATTCCAGTCCCTTACAGAAATCAAATATGTCGCGCGCCATAAAACTTCCTATGCGTTACCTCCAGGAATATCTGGAAAATGTTGCAACCGCCCATTCAGATCTGGCGGGAAGCAAGCGCTGTAACCGTCTATTGCAATCGTTTGCGGAACTTAGGTTCCAACTGCATGGCGGAGCAAGATGCTCCATGTGCAAAGCTCACGTGCGCCATGTGATCCCTGTCCGCATCATGAAGGATGATGAATGGCGCCGCTACTCGTGCCTGTGCGCACGGTGTTTCGAGGGAGAGAGCGCGCTCTCACACGTCTCAGTGATGCAGATCGGCGATGCATTGGTGGAATACCGTGCTCCGGGATATGAGGGCCCCTCTGACCCTCGCCGGCATCCTCGCCGGCCCACTAGCAGCTAGACCCGTCGCTTTCACCGCGGCCAGCTAGTGTCGCGCAGCCCGGCGTTTGCGCCCGATTTTGACCGCAGGCAGATCATTCACCACCGCTTCCATGATCTGGTCCATCAAGGCTTGCGCCCCCTTGCTGGTCAACATGTGATTATTCACCAGCAGGGAGAATGCAATGTGCTTGCCACCCAACGTCTGCGCATAGCCTGAGAGCGCGTTCACGTGGCCCAGCGTTCCCGTCTTTGCCTCTAGCCGCCCGAACGCTGCTCCTTTTTTGAATCGGTCCGCCAGGGAGCCATCCGTTCCTGCAAGCGGTAGCGAGTCCCGAAATGCGGGTGCCCAGGGTTGGTCTGCGGCATACACCAGCAACTTCACCACGGCCGCCGGGGAGACCAGGTCCTCCCGCGACAACCCCGAACCGTCCACCAGAAAATACTCAGCCGGCATCAACCCGGCTTGCGCCAGCACCCCCTTTTCCGCTTCCAGCGCCGCCTCCGTGGTGTTGGTGGTCCCTTTCTCATGGCCCAACAACCGCAGGGTAAGCTCGGCATGCAGATTTTGACTTACTTTATTGATCACCCGCACGTCATCGATCAAGGCGGCCGAGCGGCGTTCCACCAATATGTTCCGTAAAGGTTCATTCACTCCGCCACCCAATACGGTGGCATCCAGGTGCGCGGGCAAAGCACTCGCCGGGGAAAGGTGCTGCGCACGCTGCTTCCCGATGATCTTCACGCCGCGAGCCTCCAGCATGCCGCGGAATGCTTGCGCCGCATACTCGGCGGGATCGTTGATTGCCAGCGCTTCGTTGTATCCGGTGTCATCCATCGGAATGGTGCCCCATAACGTCAGCGTCTTCGATCCCGGCTGGCGGTCGATCGAGATCTTGCGCGCACCGCTTGCCGCTGCTGCCGTGACCACCCGGTTATCGATATCGTAATAAGCGATGTCGGGATCCAGTTTGATTTTTGCTGGGTCGCCGGCTTTGTCACCAGGAACGATGGTCAGAAAGAACACGTTGTCATTGAGCGTCAGGGCGGAGACCGGTGCTCCGTACTCCCAAAGGAGATCATCCTGCGACCAGCCTTCGCCAAAGCGCTCCCAGGCAAAATAGCTGTCATCGGCGACCACGTCTCCGTCTACAACCCTCACTCCTTTACGCAGCACCTCGTCGGCCAACTCTTCCAGCAATCGTAGATGCGGGGTCGAGCGCTCTGTTTTGAGGGCATAGGGAAGCACCCGCCCGGAGAGGTTGGGATCGCCCCGCCCCACCAGGATCAGGTCGCCCGTCAGCTCTCCGTTCACGATGTTGCCACTGGATTCAACCGTCGTTCGTGTGCGGAACTCCGGCCCCAGCAGCGTCAGGGCGGAAACAGTGGTGAACAATTTTGCATTCGATGCCGGGGTGAACAGCCGATCCTGATTCAACGAATAAATGGGCGAGCCGGTATCGAGCGAAAAGATCTGGACCCCCCAGAACGCCCGCGCGGCATTGGGCTCGCTCGCGAGGATGGCATCGACTGCCTTGCTGATGCGTAGCGTCTCCTGGGTCGCCTTCGCGACAGGTTTTTTCGCAGAGGCTTGCGTGGAGGGCGAGACCCATAAAGTGGCCAACAGTACAAGAACGAAGCGGCAAGATTGCATGCGCGCATGGTAGCTGCTGCGCGGCTGCACCGCAATCGGGTGCTATGCTGACCACCGTTATGCGCCCCAAGTTCGAATGGCAGTTGCGCACCCGAACGCTCGCTCTCGGCGAACGCACCCTGGTCATGGGTGTGGTGAATGTCACGCCTGATTCCTTTTCCGACGGCGGCCGATTCGCAACCGCGGAATTCGCCATCGCTCACGCGCTTCATCTGCTCGATGAGGGTGCCGACATCATCGATATTGGGGGAGAGTCCACTCGTCCCGGCAAAAAAGAACCTATCACTATAGGAATGGAACTGGAACGCGTGCTGCCGGTGATCCAGGGCGTGTTGGCTGCGCGTCCAGAGGCTGTGATATCGGTGGATACCTATCGCGCGGAGATGGCAATCAAGGCAGCGGAAGCTGGCGCGGAGATCATCAATGACGTAAGCGGCTTCCAGTGGGACAGCAACATGGCGGAAGCCATTGTGGCGACGGGATGCGGCGCAGTGCTTATGCACTCCCGCGGCCTCCCGGAGCAGTGGAGCACGCTTCCGCCGCTGAAAGATCCGGTGGAAACCATCAAGCGGGAACTTGCTTATTTCGCCAATGTCGCAATTAAATTCGGAGTGCGCCGCGAATCGCTGGTGCTGGATCCCGGATTCGGCTTCGGTAAGAATTTTGAGGAGAACTACCCGCTGCTGGCGCACTTCGAAGAATTGCATGAGTTGGGGATGCCGCTCATGGCAGGAACTTCCCGCAAATCATTTATCGGGAGAACGCTTGGAAGCGGGGAGCAGGATGCCCCTCCAGACCAGCGCCTCTATGGCACTCTCGCGACTGTCACTGCCTCAGTTTTGAAAGGCGCGCACATTGTGCGCGTGCATGATGTGAAGCCAGCGGTGGACGCGGTGCGGGTTGCGGACGCGATCCTGGCAGCACACTAAATGCTCTCCAGCACGATCGTGACCGGCCCATCATTCACCAGTTCCACATCCATCATCGCCTGAAAGCGCCCGGTCTCGCAGCGCATGCCAGTGTCCCGAATGCGGGCCACAAAATATTCATAAAGCCGTTTCGCCTCTTCGGGACGGGCTGCTTCGTCGAATGAGGGACGCTTGCCTTTGCGGGCATCGCCATAAAGCGTGAACTGCGAGACCACGAGCACCGCCCCGCCCACATCGAGCACCGAGAGGTTCATTTTGCCGGCGGCATCATCAAACACGCGAAGCCCCAGGACCTTGTCCGCCAGGTACTCTGCGGATGCTTTTGTGTCAATCTTCGACACTCCCAGCAAGATCAAAAGACCTTTACCGATCTCGCCCGTGACCTCGCCTTCGACGGTGACCTTCGCCCGGCTTACCCGCTGGAGCACAACCTTCATAAAAGCAGTTTCCAGATTCCAGCCCGAAGTTTCAAGGAAGGTTTGAGACTTTTCGCGCCGGGCTTCGTAATCCTATTGCGCGTATCAGCTTCCGTATATTGTTCTGTGAATGCTGAATGCTAACTGAATGCTATTCTTCATCCCCCAAGGAGATCTCATGAAGCAATTACTTCGAGTGATACTCGCGCTCCTGCTCTTCAACGCCTTCGCGCTGGCGCAGATGGCGGCGGCGCCCGCTCCCCAGGACCTGGTGATTCAAGGCGGCACCATCCTTACCGTAACCCACGGCACCATCCAGAACGGCAGCATCCTGATCCACAATGGAAAGATCGCCGAGGTCGGCGCTACCGTGCACGCTCCCGCGAACGCGAAGATCATTGATGCATCCGGCAAATTCGTTATGCCCGGCATCATCGACTCGCACTCCCACGTGGCACTCGATGGCGACGTTAACGAGCTCACCAGCCCGGTGACGCCACACATGATGATGATTGATGCCTTTGACTACACTGATAAGGGCATTTATCACTCGCTTGCCGGCGGCGTGACCACATCGCTGCTGCTGCACGGCTCGGGCAACGTGATCGGCGGGCAAGCCGTCATCATGAAACACAAATTCGGGCTTGATCGCGACGACATGCTCATGCCGAACGCGCCCCGTTCCATCAAATTCGCCAGCGGCGAAAACCCCAAGCGCGTTTATGGCTCCAAGGGACAGCTCCCCTCCACCCGTATGGGCAACTTCGCGGTGCAACGCGCCGCTCTGCAAGAAGGCCGGGAATACATGCATGAGTGGGATGCCTATGATGCAAAGGTCAAGGCCGGCGAAAAAGACGCGAAGGCCCCCAAGCGTGACCTGAAACTTGAAGCGCTTGCGGATGTGCTCCGGGGAAAAGTGATGGTGCAGATCCACTGCTACCGTGCCGATGAATTTCTCACGGAGATATCCATTGCCAAGGAATTCGGCTATAACCTGCGCGCCTTCCACCATGGCCTTGAAGTCTATAAAGTTGCGGACAAAGTGGCGGCCGCGCATGTGGGCCTGGCAACTTTTTCTGACTGGTGGGGATACAAGTATGAAGCCTGGGACGCGATTCCCTGGAACGCGGTCATGTCCATGCGCAAGGGAGTGATCGTCTCCATCAAAAGCGACTCGAATGATTTTGCCCGCCGCCTGAATCAAGAGGCAGCTAAGACCATCCGCTACGGCGGCGCCACGGAAGAAGAAGCGCTGAAGATGATCACGCTGAATGCAGCATGGATCCTGGGCGTGGATGATCGGATCGGCTCCATTGATGTGGGCAAGGACGCGGACATCACCATCTGGGACAAGCATCCGCTCTCCAGTTATGCGCGCGTTGAAAAAGCGATCATCGATGGAGCGGTATTTTTTGACAGCAGCCTGCCGGGATATGGCCTGCCCTTCTGGAAGGGCGGCCCCATGAGCGGGAACGGATCCGGTGGCAGTGACGATGAGGGAGCACGCTAATGATGATCAATAGATTTTTAGCCACTTCGCTTCTCCTGAGCGGGCTGGCGCTCGCGCAGCAACCCGCAACCTCACAGCCGAAAGCGCACAAGCAGTCGAAACGCGCCCAGCCAGCATCGCAGGCGGCAGTGACCACAGCCGCTCCAAGTGTGGCTATTCGCGGCGGAAAGCTGCTCACCATCTCACATGGTGTCATCGAGAACGGCGTGGTGGTGATAGAGAACGGCAAGATCACTGCCGTGGGAGCCGCAAACCAGGTCCGCATTCCCGGCAACGCCCGCGTGATCGATGCCACCGGCATGACCGTCTATCCCGGACTGATCGATTCCGAGACCCAACTGGGATTGACGGAAATCTCCGCCGACCAGATGACCAATGACCTGGTAGAGACTAGTGAAGAGATCATGCCGCACATGAGCGTGGCGGATGCCTTTCACGCCGAGAGCGAACTCATCCCCGTCAGCCGCATCAACGGCGTGACCAACGCCATCGTAGCGCCTGCTTCGCGTGACACGCTTCCCGGCCAGGATTCCTTTATTCAGCTCGATGGCCACGATCGCGATGACATGATCCTGGTGCGCGATATCGCCATGCCCCTGAACTTTACCGGCGACCAGCGTCGCAATGGCGGCGGTCGCGGTGCTGATGGTGGCGTGAAATATCCCTCCACCCGCATGGGCATGGCGGCACAGCTTCGCCAGACCTTCATTGATGCTCAGGACTATATGCAGAAATGGGTTGAGTATCAGAAAAGTCCAGCGGCAGACAAGAAAGACTCAAAGGACTCCAAAGACAAGAAGCCCAACAGCCCGCCCAAACGTGACCTGAAGTTCGAGGCGTTGATCCCATACTTGCAAGGCAAGAAGCCGGTGGTGCTCACCGCAGAGGAATCCAGCGACCTGAAAGTTGCCATGCAGCTGGCCCGTGAATTCAATCTGAAGGTCATCCTGGGGAAGGTGACGCATGCGCAAAGCATGTTGGATGAGATCGCTGCCAGCAAGCTGCCGGTGGTGGTGGGCTCCATCTATGAGACACCCCGGAATGGCGAGCGCTATGACACGGTGTTTCGCCTGCCCGCTGAGTTGCAAAAGCGCGGAGTGCGCATCGCCTTCGCTTCCTATGACTCGCATCAGGTGCGCAATCTTCCTTACGCTGCCGGTTACGCCGTCGCTTATGGCCTGCCGTATGACGAAGCCCTGCGCGCCATCACCCTCACTCCCGCCGAGATCTGGGGAGTCGCAGACCAACTTGGCTCGCTCGACGTAGGCAAGACCGGCAATGTGGTGATCGCGAATGGCGATCCGCTGGACGTGAAGACGGATGTGAAGCAAGTCTTCATAGCGGGACGTGAGATCCCCATGGTCAGCAAGCAGACGCTGCTGAGGGATGCCTACTCGAAGCGGTAACGCTAATCTGGGGTGGGTGTCTCTTTTTAGAATTTAGCGCTTCCCTCACGTGACCGCAGTGTGGTGCAAGGCTCATCAGCGGCGGAGCCGCGCAATCCGTTAGCTCGGCGCGTAAGCGCTGGGTTAGCATTGTCCGTGATGCCGAGCGCCAGAGGCGCGAGACTGAGGAGCGCAATATGCCTAAATATGTGATCGAACGCGACATTCCCGGAGCAGGTCAACTCAAACCGCAAGAGCTGCAAGCCATCTCACAAAAATCTTGTGGCGTGCTGCGCAACCTCGGCCCATCTGTCCAATGGCTGCATAGCTACGTGACCGACGACAAAATCTATTGCGTCTATATCGCGCCCAATGAAGAGATGGTGCGCAAGCACGCTTCCGAGGGCGGCTTCCCTGCCAACCGCGTGTCAGAGATTCGCACCACCATCGACCCCACCACTGCCGAATGATCTGCCGGGTTTTGATTTTGTATTTAATTTAACTGAGTACCGGGTACTGCGTACCGGCTACTGCGTTCCAGTTTGCCAAACCTCGCAGCCGCTCATTACACTAATCGGTTACCCTCATCGCCTCCGGAGGCTCTGAAGCAATGGTAAATATTGAAGACGCAGTGAAGCAGATCATCGTGGACCAGCTTGGCGTAGACGCCGGCGAGATCACGCCCACCGCCTCATTCGTAGACGATCTTGGCGCAGACTCACTCGACCGCGTGGAGCTGATCATGGCGCTTGAAGAGAAGTTCGACCTGGAGATCCCGGACGAAAAAGCCGAGACCATCAAGACCGTCCAGGACGCGGTGGATTACATCCAAACGAATTCCAAAGTCGTGAAGCAATAACACTCTCAGTATCAGGAAGGCACAATCAATGGCAGGCGTGGAAGACAAGGTCAAACAGATCATCGTGGAACAATTGGGTGTAGACGAGGGTGAAGTCACATCGAACGCTTCATTCGTGGACGACCTGGGCGCGGATTCGCTCGATACCGTGGAACTCGTGATGGCGTTCGAGGAAGCATTTGACATCGAGATCCCCGATGAAGACGCCGAGAAGATCCGCACGGTGAAGGATGCCGTCGAGTACATTGACAAGCACTCGAAAGGCGGCAAGTAACCTTGCGCGTGGCACGTGGGCCGGATCGGCGGGTAGTCATCACAGGATTAGGCGTTATCTGCGGGGTCGGCAACACCGTCCCCGAATCATGGCAGAATCTGCTCGCAGGCAAGAGTGGCGTTGCCCAGATCTCGCACTTTGACACTGCCGGGTTCGCCTGCACCATCGCCGCGGAGGTCCGCGGATTTGATCCTCTGAACTTCATTGAGAAGAAGGAGATCAAGAAGATGGGCCGCTTCATCCATCTGGCGCTCGCCGCCAGTGATGAAGCCATGAAGATGTGCGGCCTCCAGGTCACGGAAGAGAATGCCACCCGGGTGGGCGTGCATATCGGCAGCGGAATCGGCGGCTTTGACGTGATCGAACGCGAGCATAGCAATCTGCTCCAGGGTGGCCCACGCAAGATCTCTCCCTTCTTCATCCCTGCGGCGATCGTGAACCTTGCCGCCGGGCATGTGAGCATTCGCTTCAACGCCAAAGGCCCGAATGAGGCCACTTGTACCGCCTGCACCACCAGCGCGCACGCCATCGGAGACGCTTACCGCATCATCGAGCGCAATGATGCAGACGTGATGATCGCCGGCGGCACCGAAGCAGCCATCACCCCGATGGGCGTAGGAGGGTTTGCCGCGATGCGTGCACTTTCTACCCGCAATGGCGATCCCGCCTCCGCAAGCCGCCCATGGGACAAGGAGCGCGATGGCTTCGTGATCGGAGAAGGCGCCGGCATCGTGGTCCTGGAAGAGTTGGAACACGCCAAGAGCCGCGGCGCGAACATCCTCGCGGAGATCGTCGGTTACGGTATGAGCGCGGATGCGTTCCATATAACCCAGCCCGCGGAAGAAGGCGAGGGCGGCTACCGCGTGATGATGACCGCCATCAAGGACGCGGGATTGCAACCGGAAGACATTGGCTACGTGAATGCGCACGGCACTTCAACCCCCATTGGTGACGTGCTGGAAACCAAAGCCATCAAACGTTGCTTCGGCGAATACGCCACCAGCAAAAAACTCGCAGTCAGCTCTACCAAATCCATGACGGGACACCTCCTGGGGGGCGCCGGTGGCCTGGAGGCTGCCATCACCATCCTCGCGCTGCGTGACCAGATCCTTCCGCCGACGATCAATTACACCAATCCCGATCCCGAGTGTGATCTGGATTACGTTCCCAACACTGCGCGCAAGGCATCGCTTGAGTATGCACTGTCAAACAGCTTCGGCTTTGGCGGCACCAACGGCTCACTTATCTTCAAGCGCTGGACGGAATAGTGCGCCTGCGCCGGCGATTCGGGTACTTTCGTCCCGGTGGGCAGGGATAACGCTTCGCCTTCATGCCGGCTGCGATCTCTCAGGCGCGCCTATAATTCGACATATGTCCCCCATTCGCCGATTAGTTCCTCTCTGCATTCTCATCTTCAGCAGCTTCGCATTTGCACAGTCACAGGGCCCATGGTCATCCGTCGCTCAAGCTTTAGGCAAAGCCGGCAAGCTGCAGGATGGGGTTTACAAAGTCGGCTTTCCCCGCAACGATTTGAACGTCCGCATCGGCCACACGCGGGTGCTCGCGGCTGCGGGACTCGGTTCATGGATCGCGCTGCGCGCTGAAGGCAACACCGCCATTGCGGATGGCGACCTGGTTTTGTTGAGCGCGGAAGTTCCGACCGTGATGTCTGTTTTGCAATCTGCGGGCTTTGAGATCACCGCGCTGCACAATCACCTCATCGGCGAAGAACCGCAGGTAATGTACATGCACTTCTTCCGCCGCGGAGACGCCGTGGAGACCGCTCGCGCACTCCATAATGCGCTGCAAAAGACCCGGACGCCACTCGGCCCCACACCGCAGCCAACCGGCTCGCTGGCGCAGCAGAAGATCATCGAACAGGTGCTGGGCAAATCCGGGACAGCGAATGGCCCAGTGCTCGCCTTCAGCTTTGCCCGTTCGCATGAGATCACCATGCATAAGTCCGCATTGCCTCCGGCCATGGGCATGGCGACGGCGATCAATTTTCAACCTGCCGGAAATGGCGTTGCCGCCACCGGAGACTTTGTTTTGCGCGAGCGCGAGGTACAGCCAGTCCTGGCCAGCTTGCGGCAGGGCGGAGCGATCGTCGCCGCTATCCACAATCATCTGCTTGAGGACGAGCCGCGCATGGTCTTCGTCCACTTCTGGATGGAAGGTGCGGCGGATAAAGTGGCGCAGACCATGAAGGGCGCCCTCGCGGCGGCGGAACAGAAATAAAAAGACGCAGCCTGAGCTGCGTCTTCGTAGTTTCCGTTGGTGTGCTACGTCCGCACTTCCACCTTGACGCTCTTTAACGAGCGCTCCAGCTCTTTGCGCAGTTCTTTCATCTCGCGTTCGATCTCCGGCCGCACCCGCTGCATCTCGCGTTCGATCTCCGGCTGCATCCGCTGCATCTCGCGTTCGATCTGTGGGCGCACCTTGATCATCTCTCGCTCCACGATGGGCGCAATGTTCTCGATGGCATCCAGGTTTGCGATATCAATATCAACCTCCGGGACTTCGATGGTGAACTCGCGGTTGTCTGAACTGTCGCGCTGCTTCGGTTCCGGGAGGGTAAGCGTGAGCGCCTGTTCACGCTTGTCTCGCACCACAGTGACCGCCACTTTGCCGGCTTTGCGCGCGCGCAACGCCCGGCGCCAGTCGCTGCGGTTGTCAATCTTCTCGCCTTCCACTTTCACGATCACGTCGCCGGCCCTCATGCCCGCCGATTCCGCCGCGCTTCCCTTTTCGACCGATCGCACCAGCACTCCAGAGCCGTTTTTCACGCCAAAAAACTCGCCTAATTGTGGAGTCAGGTTATCCACCATGGCTCCGGCGCTGGCGCTCGATCCGCTCATATAAATATTGAAGTCCGGCATGTTGGGCATATCGGGCATCTCCGGCAGGTCGGGCATGTTTGGGGCCATGATGTGCGGCGCCATGCGGTAGATACGGGTATTCGAAAGTTCTTTTCCGCGATCGCCAAGGGTGACTTTGATCTGCATCGGTTGGCCGTCACGGCTGATCCCCAGCGCGACCATACGTCCCGCGGGAGTCTCATGGATCATGCGCGTGAGCTGTTCCGTGCCTTCTACGCGATTGCCGTTGAAATCCAGGATCACGTCGTGTTCTTTCATGCCCGCCTTGCCGGCGGGTGAGTCCTGGTCCACGAGCGTGACCTCCACGCCTCGCTCTTCTTTAAGTTTCAGCGCCGCCACGCGGTCTGAACTCACATCTGACACGTTCACGCCCAAATAGGAGCGGCCCATGAATCCGTATGCTGAAGGCATGGGGGCGACCGCCCGTGTCTTTGCCGATGCGCCCACGGCTCCCATCGAGATTGCTGCGGTGATCACAATTGCTGCTGCTGTACGCATCGTCATTTTTGTTTCTCTCCTGCTTCAGTTCCCGTCTTGCGCGGATGAATGTTCAGCGCCGCGCGCTGGTCTTGCGTACTTCGATATTTCCGTTGGTGGTATGCGCTTTCAAGGTGGGGCCTCCGCCATTCAATACCCCATCACCGAAGATCTCTCGCGGCCCATATTGGCCCCCGTCGGTGGTGATCTTTAGGCCGTCGAAGTCAGTTTGGATCCGGTGCCCATTTGCCATCTCGATCGACGCCTTCACCGTCACTGCCAAGTCAGACGGGAGCCACACCACAATGTCACCAATACTGGTCTCGAATCTTGATTCTGTAAAGTTGTTGCCCGAGCCGATGAACTCCACCTCGATGGGCCCGGCGGCGGTCTCAGCAAACGCGCCCCGCATCAGCTTGCTCAGGCGAATGCCTCCGCCAGCGGTATTCGCCTTCACCACCCCCTGGGCTGAGAGCAAGCGGATATTGCCGCCTGCGGTCTCCAGCACCGCCGTGCCACCCACATCGCCGATCTCAATGCTGCCGCCCGCGGTCTCTGCGCGAAGATCTTTGGCGCATTGCCGCACGGAGATGCTGCCACCCGCGGTCTCAACCTGCACCGATTGCTTGCCCTCGCCCACATGGATACTTCCGCCGGAGGTCTCTGCCAGCACTTTTCCCGCTACCGTTCCGATGTTGATGCTGCCGCCCGCGGTCTTCAATGAGACATCGCCACCCGCGGCAGAAAGATTGATGCTGCCGCCAAGCGTCTCCGCCATCACTGCGTTGCCGATATCGGACAACGTGATGCTGCCGCCCGCGGTCTCCGCGCTTACCCGACCGGCTATGGCGTTCACTCCGATGCTGCCGCCCATGGTGTTGATCTTGACCGATTCGGTCGCCTTTGGCACCGTCACAAAGTACTCGGCGGAGATGCGCGACGAATTACCACCTTCGCCGGTGAGCACAACGTTCTCTCCCCGGGATATGCGGATGTTCAGCGCAGCCGCCTCGCGACGCGCTTGTGCTTCGGAATCCACGCGGCGGATGTGTTTCTTCACCACAAATATCACCGTGGACTGCCCTTGCGCGCCCTTGACCTGGACCGAGCCATACGCGGCGCTCAGCCTGAAGCTGCGCCCTGAAGGCACGCTGCCGGTGGTCTCTTCCACCCAGCCGCTTGCGTCGTGATAGAACTTCACCTCCTGCCCGGAGGCGGTGGCTGCAAGCGCGAGGGCGATGCAGGTGGCGGCAAAGGTAAGTTTTAAGTGATTCATGTTCTTCCATATCGCATCCCCGGCCATCATTGGATCTCCGGCAATGATGCAAGCAGCCGTTGGCTCTCGCTCTTGATAAACTTGTTGCTGTCTTCCGCTGCGAGCACATGCAAAGCCTGGCGCACGCTGCTATCGGCTGATACCGGCCGCAATGCGCGGATGGCCTCAGTGCGCACACCGGGGTTGCTATCCCGCATCAGCGCTTCGATGACCGCGTCCCGCACTCGAACGTCTTCTTTCACATAATCTGTGAGCGCTTCCATGGCTTTCAATCGCACCCCGGGATTCTTGTCATAGCGGAGCGCGAAGATCAGCATCTCGCGGATCTTCTGGTCTTCAGGCTTGCGGGTCAATGCTTCGATCGAATCCATGCGCACGCCGGAGCTGTAATTACTGCGCGCCGCATACAAGAGCAGCCGCTGGATCTTCGGGTCATCGATCGAACCCTGCGCCTGATCCGGCACCAGCCGATCAAACTTGATTGAAACATTGTTCGCGTTCGCCGGATCCTGTTCGATGCCGCGAATGCCGGCGATGCTCGCCTGCTCCGCAGAAACGATATTCGCCGCAGCGGTATTGCCCGGGCGCAGCGCGCCACCTTTTGTAGCAAACGTTGTCAAGGCTCCGCCGGCAAAACCGATCATCAGCAACACGGCGGCCAGTGCCGGTGAGAAGCGCACCTGATGTAACCACCCGGCAACATCCAGAGCCCATTTCCAGCGATGCGCCTGCTCGGATGTTTCAAGCGCCTCCTGCAAACGCATGCGCGCGGAGGCGAGCAGGCTGGGAGAGGGATCTGTCACTGGAAGCGCGCCCATCGTGACGTGGAAAGCGCGCAGCGAGTCCATCTCCTGGACGCAATTCGGACAGCGGTTCAGGTGCATATCCAGCTCATGGCGGGCGTCATCGCCGAGCTCGTTGTAAAGATAGAGCGTGCCGTTCGTCTTGACCCAATCACAGTTCATTGCTTACCTCATGGGCGCCAGAACGCCGCGCAATTTTTGCGTGGCGCGGAAGAGAGTGTTCTTGGCTGTCTCTTCCGTGGTGTGGAGCATCTCGCCGATGGTTCTCAGCTTGAGCCCCTGATAGTGCTTCAATTCAAAGACCATGCGCTCGCGCGGCGTCAGCTTCTCCAGGGCAGTAGCGATCCTGTTGCCCAACTCTCGGCGCATCAAATCGCGCTCCGGGTCTGCTCCGCTTCGATCGTCCGCAACCCGGTCCAGCAGGCTGTACTCTTCACCGCTCGAATCCGTACTGACTGGCGCATCTTCCCGTCTCGTCTGCTTGCGCCGCAAATGGTCCAGGCATAGGTTGGTCACGATCCGGTAGATCCAGGTGTAAAAGGAGCACTCAAAGCGGAAGCTCCCGATATGGCGATACGCCTTCAAGAACGCTTCCTGGTAGATGTCCTGCGCGTCACTCTCTGACTTAGTGAGGTGGAATGCGAGCCGCAAGACGGCGTGGTCGTATTGGCGGACCAGTGCCTCAAACGCCACACGGTCACCGTGCTGCGCTTGCCGAATCAGATCGGTATCGTCCACGCGATTCAGAGTCGTGCCGACCATAAGCCCGGATCCCGGGGACGCTCCCACTGGCTTACCTTTGCCTCGTACACCCGCTGGTGCGCTCAGGACCACGCTGCGAATGGCTGCTGCACCTGGCTTCACTTGTCATCTTCCCGCTTCGCGCCCCAGGGTCAGGGCGGGTATCGCTTACAGGACGAATAGACGCAGCCGGAAGCATTTAGTGAGCAGAATTATAGCTATTTTGCTGTGACGGGCGTGCCGTGCAAACTCAAGGACCGGAGACAGGGTAAGGAGTGGGGTTGCCCCGAAGTCAGGTAATTGGCGATGTAACAAACCTAGTGGGAAATAGGCACCGACACAACCGCCCTCAGAAGCGTTATGTTTCAGAGTAGGTAGAAGAAGGATTGGACAAACGCAAAGAATAAAGCAAGGAGAGCTGCGGGGCGGGTACTCAGGTGCTGGGAGCCAGGGCGGGTGCGGGGTGAATGTCTTGCACGTCCACAAACTCGGTGGGATAGATCCCGGTGTAACACGCAGTGCAATAGCTGGTCTGCTCGCCTTCGCCGGCAGCCTTCCGCAGGCCCTCGAGCGAGAGATATGCGAGGGAATCCGCGCCGGTGAAAGCGCGGATCTCTTCAATGCTCTTATTGGCTGCAATGAGATGTTCTTTGGAGGGAGTATCCACGCCGTAGAAGCAGGGCGAGATGGTGGGCGGACAGGAGATGCGCATGTGCACTTCTTTGGCGCCGGCGTCCTTCACCATGCGCACGATCTTGCGGCTGGTGGTTCCACGCACGATGGAATCATCCACCAACACGATCCGTTTGCCTTCCAGCAAACTGCGTACCGGATTCAGTTTGAGCTTCACTCCGAAGTCCCGGACGCGCTGTTCGGGCTCAATGAATGTTCTGCCCACATAGTGATTGCGGATCAAGCCGAACTGGAATGGCAGCCCCGCTTCGGCGGCATAGCCGATGGCGGCGGTCACGCCGGAGTCAGGAACCGGCACCACGACGTCTGCATCCACGTGGGATTCGCGCGCCAGTTGGCGCCCCATCAGTTCACGGCTGATCTGCACGGAGCGCCCGAAGATGTTGCTGTCTGGGCGGGAGAAATACACGTGCTCAAATATGCAGCTCGATTGCTTCTTCTGCTCGGCATAAAAGCGCGAATGCACGCCCTCGGCGCCGACGATGACCAACTCGCCGGGCTTCACGTCGCGAATGTATTCGGCGCCGATCAAGTCAAACGCGCAAGTCTCTGAGGCGAAGACGATGGTATCTTCGCGTCCATTGGCTCCGGGGATCTTTCCCATGGAGAGTGGGCGGAAGCCTCGGGGATCGCGGCAGGCGAAGACGCGGTCGCGGGTCATCATGACCAGTGAGAATGCGCCTTCGATCCGGCGCAGGGCGTCGGCGATGGCATCTACTAAAGCCAGCTCCTTCGATTGCGCGATCAAATGAACCACGACCTCAGTATCACTGGTGGTCTGGAAGATCGACCCTGACCGCTCCAGCCGGGTACGGATCTCATTCGCATTCACCAGATTGCCGTTGTGCGCCAGCGCCAGCATCCCTTTGTTGCAGTCCACGCGGATGGGTTGAGCGTTCAAGAGCGCGGAGTCACCGGTAGTGGAATATCGGGTATGGCCGATCGAGATATTCCCGGGAAGGCGGCTGAGGACTTCTTCAGTGAAGATGTCCATCACCAGGCCCATGTTCTTGTGCAGAAAAACCGTGCTGCCATCCGAAGATGCGATACCCGCCGATTCCTGGCCGCGATGCTGCAGCGCGTGCAGACTGAGGTAGGCGAGCTTGGAGGCCTCCGAATGGCCAAAGATCGCCGCCACACCACACTCTTCACGCAGCTTGTCTGATTCGATCATCAAAGTTGCACCGTCACGTACTCCGCTCGTGTCATCGCAGGGGGAATTGACTCCCCATCTTCCTTCATGCGTCCTCAGCTCTTTTGTAAAACCTCTCCCACCAGATGCTTTGAGGTCTCCAGATGCAATGAACGGGCGAGCGCTCCCGACCAGGCATTTTTTAGATCAGAGACGCTGGCCGCGATCGCCGGTTTCCCATCAATGCTGATTTGGATCTGCTGCCCTTGAGTTTGCCCTAAAAGTTCCGCAGATACACCTGATTTTATCGCTATTTGTTGGATGGTATGCGTCATTTGCGGGTCGCAGGAAATCACCACGCGAGAAGCGTTTTCCGCGAATAGCACCAACTCCGGGCCGAATCCCCGCGCCGCCAGGTCCACGGTAAAGCCGATGTTGCGGCTGAAGGCGCATTCCGCCAAGGTTACGGCGATGCCGCCGTCAGAGCAGTCATGCGCGGAACCCAATAGCCGTGCTGAGATCAACTCCAGGATGCACTTCTGCAGTGCTGCCTCCTGAGGGAGATCGAGCGCGGGGGGCAGCCCCCAGACTCCTCCGAGGATCTCTTTGGCAAACTCACTGGAGCCGAAGCGCCGTTCAGCGGCTTCTACCGGCTCTGTGGCAGCCGTGCTCAGTAAGAGTATGTCCTGCTGGGATGCGGCAAAGTGCGAGTTCACGACTCTGGCAATGTCATCCACGATGCCAACGATGCCGACCACAGGCGTGGGATAGATACCTTCGCCGAGTGTCTCGTTATAGAGGCTGACATTGCCGCCCGTGATGGGTGTCTCCAACGCTTCACAGGCTGCGGTAAGGCCGTCAATGACCTCCGAGAGTTGCCACATGATTCCCGGCTTCTCCGGATTGCCGAAATTCAGACAATTGGTGGCGGCAACCGGCTTGCCGCCAGAGCAGACAACGTTGCGCGCCGCCTCCGCCACCGCGTGCATGGCGCCGAGCTTGGGATCGAGATAACACCAGCGGCCGTTGCCATCGAGTGCCATGGCGAGACCGCGCTGGGTCTCCTTGATCCTCATCACGCCGGCATCGGAGCCCGGCCCGGAAACGGTGTTGGTCTGCACCATGGAGTCATATTGCTCAAAGATCCAGCTCTTGTTGCATATGTTAGGTGAGGCCAAGAGCTGTTTGAGGTCTGCCAACGGATCACGACTGCCGAGTCTCACATGTGCCGGCTTCTCTCGCGGAAACTTGGGCGTGAACGGCTCCATGGGACGGGTGTAAAGCGGAGCGTCATCAGTAAGCGACTCATTGGGAATATCAGCAACCACCTTGCCATGCTGCAACACCCGCATGCGTGATTCGTTGATGACACGTCCGACCACAACCGCATCCAGCCCCCACTTGCTGAATACCCTGAGCACTTCATGCTCGCGGCCTTTTTCAGCGACCAGCAGCATGCGCTCCTGTGATTCGCTGAGCATGATCTCATAGGCATTCATGCCGGTCTCGCGCTGGGGAACATTGTCGAGTTCGATCTCAAGGCCGACGCCGCCGCGTGCGCCCATCTCGCAGGTGGAACAAGTCAACCCGGCAGCCCCCATATCCTGGATACCCACAACAGCTCCGGTGCGCATGGCTTCAATGCACGCCTCAAGCAGCAGCTTTTCCATGAAGGGATCGCCGACCTGCACATTGGGACGCTTCTGCTCCGAGCCTTCTTTGAATTCCTCGCTCGCCATGGTGGCGCCGTGGATGCCGTCCCGCCCGGTCTTGGAGCCCACGTAGATCACCGGATTCCCTTCTCCGGCAGCCTTGGCATAAAAGATCTCATTCTTGCGCACAAGGCCGAGCGCGAAGGCATTCACCAGCGGATTGCCGTTGTAGCAGGGCTCAAAGCGCGTTTCGCCGCCCAGATTAGGCACACCGAAACAATTCCCGTATGAGGCGACGCCGCTGACCACGCCTTCCAAGATGGAGTGGTTACGGTGCATGGTGTCCTGCTCAGTTGCGCTCTTTGCAGTGATGGGCCCAAAACGCAGCGAATCCATGACCGCAAGCGGGCGCGCGCCCATGGTAAAGATGTCCCGCAATATGCCGCCTACGCCGGTTGCCGCGCCCTGAAACGGCTCAATGAAAGAGGGGTGATTGTGGGACTCGATCTTGAAGGCGCATGCCCAGCCGTCGCCGATATCAATGATCCCGGCGTTCTCGCCCGGTCCTTGCAGCACCAGCTTGCTGCGCGTGGGAAGCCTTTTCAGGTGGACTCGAGAGGACTTGTAGGAGCAGTGTTCGCTCCACATCACGCTATAGATGCCGAGTTCGGTCAAGGTAGGCGTGCGGCCCAAGGCTTGCAGTATCTTCTGGTATTCGTCGGGGGTCATGCCATGCTCGGCGATGACCTCCAGCGTGATGGCGGGGGGGCTGATTTGCGACACTTTTTGCGACATGTGGTCTGAAGCTATTTTCGCACGGCGGAAGGCAGCAACCCGGCAGAGCTGCTCACCATCATAGGTTACGTACGCCTTAACCCGTCATAATGCAGTAACCGCTGTGAATATACGGGTCCGCTCAGGCAAGCCGAGAACCCGCGGAGTTGCCTGAGTCCCTCGCCAGGGCGACTGACCTCAGTTCCCGTTTTCTGGATCCCCGAAAATAGCTTACGTTCAAGCGCACGATAGACTTCCTGCGTATGAAATCCGTCATCGTCGGTACCGCCGGACATATTGACCACGGGAAAACCTCGCTGGTAAAGGCGCTGACGGGAATCGATGCCGACCGCCTGGAAGAAGAGAAGCGACGCGGGATCACCATCGAACTCGGCTTCGCTCACCTCGAACTGGCGCGGGATGGAAATCCTACGCAACCCGGAGCCGCCGACTATCGGCTCGGCTTTGTAGACGTACCCGGACACGAACGCTTTGTCCGCAATATGCTGGCGGGGATCGGCGGGATCGACCTGGTGCTACTGGTGATCGCCGCCGATGAAGGCGTGATGCCGCAGACGCGTGAGCACTTTGACATCTGCCGAATGCTGAATATCCAGCGCGGGATCACGGTGCTCACCAAGAGTGATGCGGTAGACGAGGAAACGCTCGGCGTTGTCCGGATGGAAGTGGAAGAGTTTGTGCGCGGCTCTTTTCTGGACGCCACCCATGCACCCATCCTGCCGGTGAGCGCGAAAACAGGTGCCGGACTCGACGCGCTGCGCCTTGAGTTGGCGCGCGCCGCGGAGGCTGTCCCGGCAAAAGATCTGACTGCGCTCTTCCGTTTGCCCATTGACCGCGTGTTCACGATGAAGGGCTTTGGCACGGTGGTCACGGGCACTTTGGTCTCTGGCCAGGTCAGCAAAGACGAGGAGGTACAGGTCTTCCCCGGCGGAGATCGGATTCGGGTACGCGGGGTGCAGGTGCATGGCGAACCCGCGGAGCGGGCACGCGCCGGCGAACGGACCGCCATCAACCTGGCGGCGGTGCAGCGGGAGGACATTGTCCGCGGGATGATGCTGGCAAGCCCCGGCCGGCTGCGCGAATCGAAGCGCTTTGACGTGCAACTCACCTTGCTATCCGGAGCAACGAGGCTGAGAAATCGCAGCCGCGTCCATCTTCACGCCTATGCGGCGGAGGTGGTGGCGGAGGTGGTGCTTCAGCAGGAGGCGGCCAAGCCCGGCGAAAGCGTTTTTGCGCAACTGCGCACCGCCGACCCACTTCTGCTCTCTCCGGGTGACAGATTCGTAGTGCGGCAATTTTCGCCGGTGGTGACGATCGGCGGCGGGGTGGTGCTGGACTCCTTTCCCCCGCAACGCGTTTCTGCGGAAACCGCAGACTTCCTGCAGATCCTGCTGAATGGATCGAATGCCGAACAGCTTTTGGCGCGCATCTCGAGAACCAAGGAGCAGGGCATGACGGCCGATGCTGCGATCACCCAGACGGGCTGGACGCCGGAACGGATCCGCGAGCTCGCGGAGCGGCTACTGCATGCCGAAAAAATAGTGTGCGCAGGGGATGCACTGCTTGCGACCGAGCATTTTGTCTCCACGCAAGAAACATTTGTGAAAGCGCTTACGGGATTTCACAAATCAAATCCGCTGGTGGCGGGGATCAGCCGCAGTGAGTTGCAGGAACGGTTAGGCATTCCGGGATCGATCTTCCACGCTACCGAAAAGTATCTTGCGACCGCAAAAAAGATTGAGATCGCCGAAGACACTTTGCGGCTCGCCGGCCACGGCGTGGTGATGAAGGATGAAGAGGCCGAATCCAAACGCACTATTGAAGCGGCATTCGCCACCGCCGGATTGAAAGTCCCGGCGCTTAAAGAAGTTTTGGCTATGCTTCCCGTGGACAGAACCAGAGCGCAAAAGATCGTGACTTTGTTACTGCGGGACCGCGTTCTGGTGAAGTTGAGCGATGATCTGGTCTTTCATCGCGACGCGCTTTCGCAGTTGCGAGAAAGCCTGAAGGCGCAAAAAACCAGGTCGCCCAAGATCGACGTGGCGATGTTCAAGGAATTGACCGGAGTCTCCCGCAAATACGCCATCCCGTTGCTGGAGTTCCTGGACCGCGAGCGAGTGACGCGGCGTGAAGGCGACGCGCGAGTGATCCTGTGAGGAAGTGTTTACACGGATAGACTCGATAGCGGCTCCGTATAATCGATTCACTGCTTTATGCTCTCCATCCGCCCAGCAACCAATACTGACGTTCCGCTGATCCTCGAATTCATTCGCGACCTCGCGGAGTTCGAGCGTGAGCCGCAGGCCGCGGTTGCGACGGCCGACGACCTCATTCGCGATGGTTTCACCGAAGGCACTCCGCCGAAGTTCCATGTACTGCTTGCACATTGGGATGGCGAACCGGCGGGATTCGCGCTTTATTTTTTTAACTACTCCACTTGGATCGGCAAGCCCGGGCTTTATCTGGAAGACCTGTTTGTGAAACCACACATGCGCGGCAAAGGCATTGGCAAAGCGCTGCTAGCCGAACTGGCGCGCGTGGCGCTGCGCGAGGACTGTTACGGCATGCGCTGGCAGGTGCTGGACTGGAACCAGCCTGCCATTGACTTCTACGAATCATTGGGCGCAAAGCTGCTCCGCGAATGGATCACCGTACGCATCATGAATGAAAAGCCGGATGAGCCGCTGCGCAAACTCGCCGGCATGCAGGCGAAGTGAGGCCCATCAAGATCATCGGCGCCGGCCTGGCGGGAAGCGAAGCGGCGTACCAGTGCGCCAAGCGGGGGGGCTCCGTGGAATTGTTTGAGATGCGTCCGGTGCAGAAGACGCCCGCGCATGAGACCGCTGACTTTGCCGAGCTGGTCTGCAGCAATTCACTGAAATCTGAGAGCGAAAACTCGGCGCCCTGGCTGCTGAAGCAAGAGATGCGTCGCGCGGATTCGTTGCTGCTGCGCTGCGCTGACCAAAGCGCGGTGCCTGCCGGACATGCACTAGCCGTGGACCGGGAGATGTTCGCAAAGCTCGTGACCGAAGCCATTGAGCGTGAGCCGCTGATCACCATCCGCCGGGAAGAGGCCACGCACATTGACGCGAACCACGGCATAACCGTGGTGGCAACCGGCCCGCTGACCTCAGACGCGCTCTCCCGAGAAGTGGCGCGGCTTTCGGGAAGCGATCATTTGTACTTTCACGATTCGATCAGTCCCATCGTGGACTTTGATTCCATTGACATGTCACGTTGTTATTTTGCCGCGCGCTATGACAAGGGCACGGCGGATTACATCAATTGTCCATTCACAAAAGATGAATATGACCGCTTCTATGACGCGCTCATGGAGGCGCAGCTGGTTGCGGCACATGAGTGGGAGAAGCTGAATTATTTTGAGGGCTGCCTGCCCATCGAAGAGATCGGACGGCGCGGGCGAGACACGTTGCGCTTTGGTCCGATGAAGCCGGTTGGCCTGCGCGACCCCAAGACCGGGCATATTCCTTATGCGGTGGTGCAGTTGCGCCGGGAGAATCTACGGGCGGACAGCTACAACATCGTCGGCTTTCAAAATCATCTGAAATATGGAGAGCAGGCGCGCGTGCTGCGGCTGATTCCCGGCCTTGAGGATGCAAAGTTCCTGCGGTACGGGCAGATCCATCGCAACACCTATATCAATGCGCCCACGCTGCTGGATGCGCATCTACAGATGAAGCACCATCCAAATGTATTTTTTGCAGGGCAGATCTCCGGCGTTGAGGGCTATACCGAATCGATCGCCACTGGGCAGGTGGTTGGCATTATGGTTGCTTTGCTAGCGATGGGCGCGGAGATGATGCCGCCACCTCGCGAGACTGCGCTAGGGTCATTGGTGCATTACATCACCAATGCTGAGGCGAAGAGCTTCCAACCGGCGAACATCACATTCGATCTGTTGCAGCAACTGGACGAAGAGACTCGGCGCAAGATACGGGACAAGAAAGCGCGGCACAAAATGGTCTGTGACCGAGCGCTGGAAGCGTTCGAGCTGTGGTGGCAGGCTGTTGGCGCGCAACCAGTCTTCCCCGGCCCCAGCTAATCTTCCAAGATCACCTGCGCCATCGCGATCTCGGTGGTGTGAGTGATGGAGAGCGCGATGCGCTTCACGCCAAGTCTCCGCGCGAACTCTGCGGCGCGCCCGGAATACAGAAGGATGGGGCGCCCGCTGGGTTCTCGCGATACCTCCACGTCATGCCAGGTAACGCCGAGCCGCAATCCGGTCCCAATCGCTTTCATTCCCGCTTCTTTAGCGGCAAAGCGCGCGGCAAATCTTTCGATGGAATTCTTCTTTGAACGGCAGTAAGCGATCTCGCGCGCGGTAAACACGCGGCACACAAAGCGTTCGCCAAAGCGTTCGATCGCCTGCGCGATCCGCGGCACTTCCGCAATATCGATCCCGGTCCCTACGATCACTAGAAGAGTCTATCTCCACGGTAGAGCAGCGCGCCGTCCACAATGCGGGCTTCTTTTGTGAGCACGTGTTCACGCGGCGGTTTTAGGTCCGTGATATGCATCACTGAATGGCCGTGGGCGACCAAATAATCTGACACCAGCATGCGATGGCAGCGGAAGTAAACCGCTTCCGCGCACATGATGGCTGTGTGCTTTTGCTCTGCAAAGTTGACGACCGTAGCGGCAGCGCTCTGGAATCGCGGTGTCAGCATGTAGTCGGCGTAGTTGCGGAATAATTGGTTGCGCAATGCCAGGTTCGGAGAATCGCCGACCTGTTTGCCGCGCCGTCCTCCTAGATCTTTGCACCAAACGTATTCCACCCCCGCCTCCGGCAGCCACATCTGCAGCGCCTCGCCATTGAAATGCGGATAACGCTTTGACACGGGAAAGGCCCGAATATCAGCCAGCAAATCAATGCCCTGCGATTGCAGCAGCGCGGTGAAGTCGGCGAGATCCCGCGTGGAGTGGCCGATGGTGAAAACGGTCGCCATCCTCAGGCCAGCGATTGCAACACTTGTTGGAGGATCGCATCCTGCTCAGGAAAAACAGTGCGCAGATCAAGCAATACTTTTCCCTCTTCAACGCGCGCTATGATCGGTGGCTCAGAGTTGCGCAGCTTGTTTTGTAATGCGTCCGCGCTTAGATGTTCGCCACCCAGGGCGATCAGGTAAGTTGGCAGCACTGCCGACGGCGTGGTTCCACCGCCGATCACTGATTCTCCAGGAATCACTTGCGCTTGAAATCTGTCGGACACATTCCCCGCAATCGCTTGCGCGCGCGCTCGGACCGCTTCGGCGTCCGCGCGCAACATGCGCAAGACCGGAATCGCATTGTGGTTCTGGCGAATGTATTCCTGCAACGTTGCTTCAAGCGCCGCATATGTAAGTTTATCTACACGCAGCGCGCGGAACATCGGGTTGGAGCGGATCCGTGCCACCAACTCCTCCCGACCGGTGATGATGCCTGCCTGCGGGCCTCCCAGAAGTTTGTCACCGCTGCAGGTGATCACATCCACTTCGGCACGCAGGCTTTCCAGGATGCCGGGCTCGTCCTTCACTCCGACCGATCGCAGATCGAGCAATGCTCCGTTGCCCAGGTCTTCCATCACCGGGATCTTGTGTTTCTGCCCCAGGGTTACAAGTTCTGCAAGCGTGGGCTGCTCGGTGAAGCCAACAATGGAAAAATTCGAGCGATGCACGCGCAACAATAATCTTGTTCGTTCGGTGATGACGCGCTCGTAATCCTGGATCCGGGTGCGGTTGGTAGTGCCCACCTCTCGCAAAACGGCCTGTGACTTCGCCATCACGTCGGGCACGCGGAAGCTGCCGCCTATCTCCACCAGTTCTCCGCGGGAAACGATGACCTCACCACCCTCCGCTAGAGAATTCAGCGCGAGCATGACCGCCGCAGCGCAGTTATTGACAACCACCGTTTGCAGCGGATGCCGCGAGGCATCAGCGAAGAGTCGAGCGAAGAGCCGCTGGACATGCACGTCGCGCTTGCCGCGCTCCCCTGAGCTGAGATCGAATTCCAGGTTCGAATAGGCACCGGCAACTTCCGCAATGTGCCTGAGCGCGGATTGCGAGAGCGGTGCGCGTCCCAGGTTGGTATGCAGCACCACGCCGGTAGCGTTGATCACCGAGCGTAATGAAAAGGAGAGGGTCTCCGCTAGTTGCCGGTGGATCGCATCGGCTAAGCCGGAGAGCGCGAGATGCACGCTCTGCTCGTCGAGTGCGCCCGAGGTGATCTCCGCGCGGACCTTCGCCAACACTTCACGCGCGGCATCCGTGACTGCGGCCATGCCTTCCTGCGAACACAGCTCGCTCAAGGCAGGATCACGAAGAATTTCGTCCACGCTGGGGAGCCGGCGAAAGAGCGCATTAGAGGTGCTGGGCACGTTGAAAGATTATCCCATCTACGCCGGGCTTTCGGAGGAGAGGTCCTTGCGCTACCCGACTATCCCACTTCCACCAGTCCGTACCGGCGTTGCCAGTGGGCGCGCAGATGGTTCATCACCAGTCGTTTTTCAGCGTCACTCACGTCCTTGTTCTCCCCCTGGATGAGCGCTGAGGCTGATTGTTTTGCGAGTTCCAATATCTGGCGGTCACGCAGCAGATTCGCCACGCGAAGGCTGGGCACTCCGGCTTGTCGCGTGCCAAAGAACTCTCCAGGGCCGCGCAATTCGAGATCAGTCTCTGAGATCTCAAACCCGTTTTGGGTGCTGACCATCGTATCCAAGCGGCGCTCGGCCTCGGGAGAGATTTTCCCGCCGGTCATCAGCACGCAATAACTCTTGGCCGCGCCACGCCCGATCCGGCCGCGGAGTTGGTGCATCTGAGATAAGCCGAAGCGCTCCGCATGCTCGATCACCATCACGCTGGCGTTGGGTACATCCACTCCTACCTCTATCACTGTAGTCGAGACCAACACATCGATCTCCCCGCGATGGAAACGCCGCATGACGATGTCTTTCTCCTCGGGATCGAGTTTGCCGTGCAGAAGCCCTACGCGCTTGTCAGGAAAATATTTTTTGCGAAGCTCGTCATACATGCTGACCGCTGCTTTCAACCCCAGCTTTGACCTGCCTTTGGCCGATTCGTCTTCAGTCATGCCGGGCATGTTTTCCTCCGCGCCCTCGATCACGGGATACACGACATACGCCTGCCGGCCTTGCTGTACCTGCTTGCGCACAAATGCCCACACTTCTTCCGCGCGGTCGTCTTTTACACGGCGCGTGGTGATGGGCGTGCGCCCCGGCGGCAACTCGTCCAACGTACTGGTGTCCAGATCGCCATACAGCGTGAGGGCAAGCGTGCGGGGAATGGGCGTAGCTGTCATCACCAGCACGTCGGGCTCAAGCTCGGTGGTCTTGCGCATGAGGCGCAAGCGTTGCATCACGCCAAAACGATGTTGCTCGTCTACGATCACCAATCCTAGTTTTACGAATCCAACTTTGTCTTCGATCAGCGCATGAGTGCCGATCACCAACTGTACGTCGCCGCGGGCGATGTGGCGGCGCGCATCACGCTTGCGGTCTTGGTCGAGCGATCCGGTCAGCAGCACCGTGCGGTAGCCATGTTCTTCAAGCAGCCGTCGGGCAGAGATGTGATGTTGCGTCGCAAGGATCTCAGTGGGGGCCATTAAAGCCGCCTGGTAACCGTTTTCGATAGCAATGACCGCCGCTTGCAGCGCGATGATGGTTTTGCCCGAGCCGACGTCTCCCTGCAAGAGCCTGCGCATCGGCGAGGGGCGCTTCATGTCATCGGCAATCTCTTTCAGCACTCGTTTTTGCGCCGCGGTGGGGTGAAACGGAAGAAAACGCTTGATGGCCTCTCGCACTTTGTCATTCAGGCCGAAGGCGATCCCCGGACGGGCGCGGAACTGTTTGCGCTTGAGTTCCAGCCCCACTTCCAAAAAAAACATCTCTTCAAAGATCAGGCGAAAATGCGCGGGAGTGCGCGCTGCCTGCAGGTTGGCAAAGCTCTCCCCCTCCGGCGGAAAGTGCGCCTGCTCAAAGGCGGTACGGCGGTCCATCAGCTTGAGGCTTTCACGGATGGATCGCGGCACTCCGTCTTCTATCTCTGGCGAAAGCTGCTGCAACGCGGAATAGATCACCCGGCGAAACCATCGTGAGGTCAGCTTTTGGCCCGCCGCTGATTCGTAGACCGGAACGATCCGGCCGATCTCCAGCGATTCCTGCACCCGCGACTCGAGTTGATCCTCGCTCGTCACCGCCACGCCCACGCCGCCGGAGAGGATCTCAAATTGCGGTTGGATGGTCTGCAGTCCACCACGACCCCGAGTGTTCTGTTCCACCTTGCCGTACAGCGCTACCAGCTGGCCGGGGCGAAAAGTATCTTTCAAATATGTCCCGTGGAACCAGATGGCTTTCAGCGTGGCGCGGCCTTGCCCGAAAGTGACTTCAAACAACGGAGCACGCTTGGTACGAAAAAGCATGGAGGTCCGGACCTCTGCAATCACGCTCGCCATCTCACCGGGACGCAATTCCGCAATGCCTCGCGGATTCAGCCGGTCTTCATAACGGAATGGCAGATAGTAGAGAAGGTCTTCGACAGTCTCAATGCCCTTGGTGGCGAGCGTTTCCGCGATTCGCGGGCCAACGCCTTTCACGAATTTCACCGGTGAATCGAGCTCAAGCACGAGTGGATGTTACCACCCGACTTCTACTTCGATTGCTTGTCGTCTTTCGCAGGCTCAGCTTCGATCGGCGCGAATAAATAGCTGCCGGGAACTCCCAAAAGGATCATCCAGAGTAGGTTGCTCTTGGCCGAGGGATTGGCGATTGCGACGCTTCCCATCGGCTTGAATAGGAACAATGCGAAGATGATGGCGGAGAGCAGGCAGCCCAGCACCCCTGCGCCTGCACCAAACCGCATAGCCATGGCGATGATGACCAACGTGAAGATCATTGGAACCGCAGCCCTTTGTGCGCTTATCGGGAATATCAGGCAGACGAATACCGCCACCGAGGCGCATAGCCCCGCGCCTATCAGAAAGTTCAGTAGCTTTAGAATCCGGGGTTTACGTAAAGATTGCAGGAACGTTTTCATCGAACACTTTTTCCCTGTTTATTGGATGATGCGTTCAGGCTGCGCAACTTCGAAATCGAGAGCTGCGTACGCGCCGCAGCATCTACTCTGGCCAGCTACTCTGGATTTTTCTCGCTTTGCAGAGTCACGCACGGTACAACTGATTCCTGGGCCTGAGAGTTCCCACTAAGGTTCTATGCTGCACGCTGCCGATCCGTTCCTGCTGCAACTGCTCGTTATCTTCCTTTGGGCGAAGATCTTCGGGGAGGTGTTTGAACAGCTTACGCTGCCGGCGGTGCTGGGTGAGATCCTTGCCGGCATCACCCTTGGCCCCTTCGCCGCAGGACTGGTTCATCCCAGCCATGAGATTGAGGCTATCGGCGAGATAGGCGCGATTTTTCTTTTGTTCAGCGTTGGATTGGCAACGCGACCCGGTGAGCTGATCAGTGTGGGCCGCCGCTCCATCAACGTTGCCATCTTCGGGGTGGTAGTTCCCTTCTCTTTCGGCTTTATTTATCTTTTGCTCTGGCACTTTCCAGCCCACGAAGCCACTTTTGTGGGTGCCGCCATGGTGGCTACCAGTGTGGGAATCTCCGCCCGCGTGATGGGCGACATGGAAGTCCTGCATACGCGCGCGGCAAGGATTATTTTGGCGGCAGCGGTCTTTGACGATGTTCTGGGCATGGTCCTGCTAGCGCTAGTAGCCGGGCTGGCGACTTCCGCGGGGATCCAGTGGATGCAACTCAGCCTGTTGCTTGTGGAGGCCGTCGCCTTCACCGTTTTCATGATCTTTTATGCTCCACGCGTAGTGGACAGGATGCGTGGCGGCCTAAAACGACTTCACACCCATGACGCGCCTCTGGCGCTCTCGCTCGCCATCTGTCTGGGCCTCTCGGTGGCGGCGGAAAAGATCGGGATGGCGGCGATCATTGGCGCATTTTTCGCCGGTTTGGCATTTGCCGACTATGCTCCGGAATGGAACCTGCGTGCGCGGGTAACGGGCATCACTGAATTCGTTTCGCCATTCTTCTTTTTTGTGATGGGCTCAAAGCTGAATCCAGAGGTCTTCAACTGGAATGTGGCGCGTGTGGCGATCGTGATCTCAATCCTCGCCATCGTCTCTAAGTTGCTGGGATGTGGCATTCCCGTTTTGCATGAAGGGTGGCGTACTGCTTTAAAAGTGGCTGTGGGAATGGTCCCGCGCGGCGAGGTGGGCCTGATCGTGGCCCTGGTAGGGCTGAATATGAAGGTGATCACGGAACAGTCCTACGCGGTGGTGATCTTCATGACCGGCATCACCACGGTATTCGCTCCGCTCATCCTGCGCGTGCTCTTCCGCCATTATCCTGAGGCGCTCCCCGAGGTGCAGGCGGTGGCCGCACATGCTGAGGCAATGCCCCAGGCCTAATCCAGCAGCTACAATGAGAGGTTCTAAAGGACCTCATTTGAGCGCGCAAGCCCACAATCTGATCTCCTGGTTCGCCGCGGCGGCGGTGTTGGATATCGCTATTGTGGTGCTGCTTTTCTGGCAGTTCCTGCGCATTGTGCGGGGCACGCGCGCCCAGCAGATGGTGTTAGGGCTGCTCTGCATGATCGCTCTGGGCACCGCTGCCCGCTACTTGCAACTGCCAACGCTGAGCTGGGCGATCACCAGATTTATGCCTTACGCGGGCTTCGCGTTCATTGTGATCTTCCAGGCAGAGATTCGGCACCTGCTTTCCAGGTTAGGGCGCGCGATCAGCTCCGGTAATTCCCGCACCGCTCAGGCCCAGTCCTACGATGACATCGTGCTGGCCGCGAGTTACTTTGCGCAGCATCAGATCGGAGCCCTTATGGTGATCCAGCGTGAAGTTGGATTGCGCACTTACATCGAGAGCGGGGTCCCCATGGATGCCCGGCTCTCCTATGACTTGCTGGTGACCATCTTCCGCCCATCGGCGCCACTGCATGATGGCGCGGTCATCATCCAGGACGACCGAGTCGCCGCCGCCGCCTGCTTCCTGCCATTGAGCCTGAACCCGGTATTGTCGAACCAGTTGGGAACACGGCATCGTGCCGCCATCGGGATCACGGAAGAGACGGATGCCATCGCCATCATCGTCTCTGAAGAGACCGGTGCGATCTCGATCGCGCAAGGCGCGCAGATCACCCGGGACATCACTCCGGAGACCTTGCGTGAAAAACTGAGCCAGGTTTTGGGCAGCTATGTGCCGCCCACCGCCTTGCCTACCGCGCTGGACGTGTCAGAGCCGGAGAGCGCGTTTGAGCGTTCCAACCGTGACAGCACTCGCTGACACGCTAAAATAGTCACCATCTCTCGTTCTCAGTCAGGAACTTTCTTTGCGTAAGTTGTTCGGCACAGACGGCATCCGCGGCATCGCGGGCCGGTATCCACTGGATCACGGCACGGTTTTCGCCATCGGCTCGGCACTCGCGCACCACCTGGCCAATGGCGGCGCCGCTGTGCGCATCGTCATCGGGCAAGATACCCGCGAATCCAGCGCATGGATCGCGGATGCGCTCACCGCGGGTATTGAGCAGGTGGGGGGCACGGTTGTGAGCGCGGGCGTGGTCACGACCCCGGCGATCGCTTATCTCGCGCGGACAGAAGGATTCTCGGCCGGTGTGGTGATCTCCGCCTCGCACAATCCCTGGCAGGACAATGGGATCAAGATCTTCGGTGGCAACGGATTCAAACTGCCGGATGAATTGGAACTTGAGATCGAGAAAGAGATATTCACCCGCATCGCAGCAAGCGGACCGAACTTAGCTAAGCCAAAGAACAGTTCGCTTCCGGGTGAAGCCGTTCTGGCTCGGCAGTATGAGCACTGGCTGGCATCCTTCATTCAGGCGGACTTGAGTCGATTGCGCGTGATCGTCGACTGTGCGAATGGAGCGGCGAGCCGGGTGGCTCCAGAGCTCTTTCGCATGTGCGGAGTGAATGCCACATTCACTCATCACTCACCGGATGGACGCAACATCAATGCGAACTCGGGAGCGCTGCATCCTGAGGTAGTGGCAAAGGAAGTGCTCTCCGCCGGCGCGGACCTTGGCATCTGTTTTGATGGCGACGCCGATCGCGCACTCTTCGCCGATCACACCGGAAAGATCGTGAACGGCGATGCGGTATTGCTGATCGCTGCGCGAGAGAAACAATCACGAGGAGCGCTCAAGGGTAACGTGGTGGTGGCAACCACCATGTCCAACATGGGACTAGAGGCGGCTCTCAAACAGTCAGGTATCCGGATGCTGCGCGCGCCAGTCGGTGACAAATACGTTCTGGAGCAGATGCAGAAGTCGGGAGCGGTCTTGGGCGGCGAACAATCCGGGCACATCATCTTCTCTGACTTTGCCACTACCGGCGACGGACTGCTCACCGCGCTCAAATTGCTGGAGAAGGTCGCAGCCTCCGGAAAGCGCCTCGCGGACCTGCTCAGCGACCTGAAGACTTACCCCCAGGTGATCAAGAATGTAAGGGTTCGGGAGAAGATTCCTTTAGACCAGATTCCCGAAGTCAGCGCCGCGATCCATTGTGCCGAGGAGGAGCTGAAAGACGAAGGCCGCGTCGTGGTGCGCTACTCAGGCACGGAGACGCTGTGCCGGGTCATGATCGAGGCGGCATCGGAAGAGAAGATGAATAAACACGCAGACGCGATCGCCCAAGCAATGCAAGCCGCGCTCGGCGTCTAGTGCATATCCCGCCAGTTTGTTCCGACACCCACATCCACCATCAAAGGCACGCGCAGAGCATGCACATTCTGCATGTGGTCCTGCACCAGTTCGCGCACGGCCTCAATCTCTGCCTCAGGCACCTCAAAGACGAGTTCGTCATGGACCTGAAGGGTCATGCGGCTCTTCATCTTGCGCGTGTGTAGTTCAGCATCAATGCGGATCATCGCCAGCTTGATCAGATCTGCCGCCGTACCCTGCAAGGGCGAGTTCACGGCGGTACGCTCAGCGAATCCGCGCATGTTCGCGTTCTTGCTGTTGATGTCCGGGATCGGCCGGACCCGCCCAAAGAGGGTGCGCACGAACCCGTCGCGGCGGGTCTGTTCCAGCATCTCATCAATGAATCTTCGGACGCCTTCATACCGCGCGAAGTAACGTTCGATATACGTCTTCGCCTCTTTGGTATCGATGCCAAGTTGCTGTGAGAGCCCGAAGGGCGAGATCCCATACACGATGCCGAAATTGACTGCCTTCGCCCGGCGGCGATGCTCGGCATCAATCTCCTCAGGAGCTATGCCGAAGACCTCCGATGCGGTGAGCGTATGAATGTCCTGGTCGGTTTTGAATGCGTGGACCAGAAGCTTGTCTTCAGAGTAGTGCGCCAGCAGCCGCAATTCGATCTGTGAATAATCAGCCGCCAGCAGAACATGCCCTTTTTCCGCGGTGAATGCCGCGCGGATCTCACGCCCGATCTCAGTGCGGATGGGGATATTCTGCAGATTCGGGTTCGTAGAAGAAAGCCTTCCGGTCGCGGTCATTGCCTGGTTGAAAGTTGTATGCACGCGCCCGGTGCGCTGATCCACTAAAGACGGCAAGGCGTCCACATATGTGGATTTCAGCTTTGAGAGCTGTCGGAAATCGAGAACTTTTCGCGCCACCGCGTGTTCTTCCGCAAGTTCCTCCAAAACATCCACGGCAGTGGAAATGGTCTTGCCCTTGCCGTACTTCATCGGCTTGGGCAGATTCAACTTGTTGAAAAGGACATCCCCCAATTGCTTGGGCGAATTCACGTTGAACTTTATGCCCGCGATCTCATGGATCTCACGCGCCTTGGCATCACATTCGCGCCCGAAGCGCTCAGACATCTCCGCCAGAACCAACGTATCCACCTTGACACCGGCTTCTTCCATGCGCGCCAGCACCGGTGAGAGCGGCAGATCGACCTGCTCATACAAACTGTGAAGCTCTCGCTCGAGCACATCGCGGTGCAGGATCTCCGCAAGTTGCGCTGACACATCCGCGGCTTGCGCCAAAGAATCGCCGATCTTGAGATTCAGCCGCCGCAACGCAACCTCCGCCAGCGTGTGCTTGGATTGCGTTGGTTCGATCAAATATGAATACAGCATCGGGTCGTGCCGCGCCCCGGCGATCTTGATGCCCGCATCGTTGCATTGGCGCAGCGCGGACTTGAGATCAGTCACGATCTTGGGCAAGGAGCTGTCTTCGAGCGCAGCCTTGATCGCATCCCGCAAATCGCCCGCCAGGTCCGCCTGAAATGCGCTCCCCTTTTCAGCGGCAAGTCCAATGCGCTGGGTGCACGCCGGAGCTTTCGCAACCGGCCCGGAGGCGAAAAGATCTCCGGTAACGCTGGGTTGCTCCGGCAGCTCGCCCTCGGCTTCCGGCTCCAGGGCTTCCATCTGCTTCAGAGCCTCGAACGCCACCGCGAGCCCGTGATTTTTTGCCGATCGCAATAGATCCTGCAACTCTGCGATGGATCGGAGTTCTCCATACTCACCTTCCGCAGTCTGCGCCGTGGGCAGCAGGTTCTTGAGTAGCGTGGTGAACTCAAGTTCATTGAAGAGCGTGCGGCAGGCCTCAAAATCAGGTGGCTGCGCCTTCATCTTCTCCAGCTCCAGCATGACTGGAACATTGCAATCAATGGTCACAAGTTCTTTGCTTAGCAGGATAGTCTCGCGATTGTTCTGCAGCGACTCGCGATAGGTCTTTTTCTCCACCTCCTCGGCATGCGCCAGCGCATTCTCCACCGTGCCGAAGCGCTTGATCAGCTCTACGGATCCCTTGTCGCCGATCCCCGGCGCGCCCGGGATGTTGTCAATGGAGTCGCCGCGCAGGGCCATTACGTCGATCACCTGGCTGGCGGGGACTCCAAGGATCTCTGCTACTTTTTCCGGATCGCAGATCAGATTGTCTTTAGTCGGGTTGAGCACAAAAACGTGGTCATTCACCAGTTGCAGCATGTCTTTATCGCTCGAGACCACATACACCGGGTGCCCCTGTTCGGCGGCTTGCCGGGCCAGCGTGCCAATCACATCATCGGCTTCAAAGCCCTGATGCGAGAGGATAGGGATCCGGTAGGCCTCAAGCGCTCGACTGATGTACGGCACCTGTTGTGCCAGGTCATGCGGCATCTCCGCGCGGTTCGCTTTATAGCCACCATACTCAACATCCTGGAATTGCTGGGTCTTGATGTCGAACTTGCGCACCGAGGTCAGTTGCTTCGCCTGAACATCACGAAATGTAGGCCCGGCCAGGTCATAGACAGCAGCCAGGTATTCAGGCTGAAAGTCTTCGCGCAGTTTGTTTAGCATGTTCACGAAGACATAGGTGGCGCTCGTCGGCAGCCCTGTCCGCGTGGACATGGGCCGCTGGCGGATCATAGCGTGGTAAGCGCGGAAGATGAAAGACATCGCATCGATGAGGAAGATGCGCGGCCTTATCTGAGTGGCGCTGCCGATCGCGCCGGATTCAGCTGCGGATTTTTTCTGGGTTGCCAAGTAGAAAAGTTTAGCAGTGTGCCGCGGCAAGCATCATTCCACGAACATGCAGTCGCCATAAGAAAAGAACCGGTATCGCTCATTCACAGCGTGAGCATAGGCGCAAAGTACGCGATCACGTCGCGCGAACGCGCTCACCAGCATGAGCAACGTCGACTGCGGCAGATGAAAATTCGTCAGCATGGCACCCACCAGGCGGAATTCGAAGCCGGGATAGATAAAGATGTCTGCTTCACCACGGCCAGGAACAAGTTTGCAGCCATTCTCTCGCGCAATATATTCCAGTGTCCGCACTGTGGTTGTGCCCACGGCTACGATGCGGCGTCCCGATGCTTTCGCCGAATTGATGCGCTCCGCAGTGGCAGCGGAGACCTGATAATCCTCCTTATGCAGCCGGTTGTCCTCCACTCGCTCATGCCGCACCGGCTGAAACGTCCCTAAGCCAACATGGAGGGTGATTTCCGCGATCTCGATCCCGCGCGCGGCAATCTGCTGCAATATCTCTGGCGTGAAGTGTAGTCCGGCTGTAGGCGCGGCGGATGAGCCGGCATCTTTGGCATAGATCGTCTGGTAACGGCTGCGGTCTTCCGATGTATCCATGCGGTCGATATAAGGCGGCAAGGGAACGTGCCCGATCTTCTCCAGCGCGCCGGCAAAATCCTCCACCGGCGCGAATCGCAAGGTGCGCTCCCCGAACGCGCCCCGAGATACCACCTCAGCATGAAGCGCTAAAGAGCCATCCGTGCTGGTAAAAGTGAGCTTTTCACCCATGCCGATCTTACGCCCCGGCTTCACCAGCGCTTGCCATTCATTGGGCGCGATTTGCCGGGTGAGCAGCGCCTCCACCCGTCCGGCCAGGAATTCCGGTGCCGCTGGATTGCGATCACCGATCGGATGCGCGCGTTCTCCGCTGCGGCGGCCCAGGAGCCGCGCCGGAATAACGCGTGTGCTATTCAAGACCAAAAGATCATCTGGACGCAGCAGATCCGGGAACTCACGAAAGTAACGGTCTTTAAACTCGCCACTGTCTCGCCGCAGGTGTAACATGCGCGAGGCAGCACGCTCCGGCAACGGATGTCGCGCGATCAACTCGTCAGGTAGATGGAAGTCGAATTCAGAAACGTGCACTTTGTTTGATTATAGGTGCGTGAAATTGTAGTAACTTGTACGCGGGGCCCCCTGTAGGAGTCCGATTGAAAAGTTTGCGTGAGCACCGGCAGGAGTTGGTACGTTTTGGAGGTTTGCTTCACCAGCACGGATTCGTCTCCGCATGCGATGGGAATCTCTCCGTCCGTATAGACCCGAATACCGTCCTGACCACACCTACCTCAGTCAGCAAAGGCATGATGTCTCCCGATGACATGGTGCTTGTGGATATGCACGGCCAAAAGATGGCGGGGCAGCGCAATGCGTCCAGCGAACTTGCGATGCACCTGACCATCTACCGCATGCGTCCAGACGTGAGTGCCGTGGTGCATGCCCATCCCGCCACCGCCACCGCCTTCGCCTCTTGCGGGCGCGCGTTGGAAGAGCCCATCTGCTCGGAAGTGATTGTGACCCTGGGAGCTGTGCCGCTCGCGGAATATGGGACTACCGGCACCCCGGAGTTGAGCGAATCGCTTCTGCCCTGGATCCCGGATTATGACGCCATCCTGCTGGCAAACCATGGCGCCGTTGCCTACGGCTGCGATCTGATGGCGGCATATCTGAAGATGGAGGCGGTTGAGCATTTTGCCAAGATCATGCTGGCTGCGCTGCAGATCGGGACTCCGCAGAGGTTGTCAGAACCTGATATCCAGAAACTGGTGGAAGCTCGCTGTAAGTACGAAGCAAATAAATCAGTGGCCACCATGCCACCAGGCCCCATCCGCCGCACCCGCGAAGAGGTTTCGCGGCTGCCGTTCAACGCTCGGAAGAAATAGACGCGGGAACAAGGTCGGTATACACGAAACCTTCCCGTTCCACAGTCTCTCCTGTCTCAATCGCGATCTCTCCTTGGAACATTGGTCCGGCATAGGCAAAGCTGTGAAACTCGCCGTTCTCTCCGCAGAGATCCACCTTCGAGGGAAGGTCGCGCAAAAGCTGAGCGTCAAACTCCCGGCCCGCATATTCACCCGCAAGCTGTTTTGGATCCACGCAGGTCAGCCTCGCCCTCAGTCCTCCGGCGATCATCGTCTGCGCAAGCTCGGCGGTGGGAAGTCCCCATAGCGGAAAGATCGGGCTGAGCCCGGTGCCTTCCAGTTGTTTTTCCCGATAGGCGCGTATCTCTTCCAAAAACAAGTCGCCGAAGGCGATCACTTCTACTCCGGCAGAGAGCGCATCTTTGCATAAGCTTCGCATCGCAGACTCATAATGCTCGTTTGTGCATGGCCAGGGCAGGGGGACTTCCCGGAGCGGCAACCCCGCAGCTTTGGCTTGCATGCGCAGCAGTTCCACGCGAGTGCCGTGCATGGCGACTCGCTGGAACTCCTGATTCACCGTGGTGAAGAGGCCAACTATTTCATGCTCGCCGCTTTGGCGCAGTCGATGCAGGGTCCATGCGCTGTCCTTGCCGGACGACCACGAGAGCAGCGTGCGTTTCATTCGCTATTCGCCACCCAGTCTGAACCGCATGCCCACGCGGATGCTGGCTCCCAGGGCAGGAAAGCCAAGCACTTCTTCATACTTGCGATTGAACATGTTTTCCACGTTGAAATATGCAGTGGCGCGGCGATGCACGTTGTACCAGCCGGAGAGATCGAACCGCGAGTACGCCCGCGCATAATTCACCGGCACGGCTAGCGCGCCAAAGTCTGAATCCGGACGCTCACCGATATAGACCGAGGAGAGTTGCCCGCCCCAGCGGTTTCCCAGGTATCCCAAACGCGCGGTCAATGAGTTCTTAGGGCGGCGCAGTAACGGAGCTCCTTGCGCCAGCACCGGATTGAATGCCGCCTGCGCCTGCAGTATCTGCGACGAAGTATGCACGTAACCAAGTTCCACATTCGTGCGTTGCGTGGGACGCAGATGCAGCTCCGCTTCGCCGCCGTGCGCGAATGAGCGGTTCAGGTTTACGTAACTGCACTGGAAGGTGACCGGATCGCAATTGAACGCGATCTGATTGCGGAACTGATTGTTGAAGTAAGTGGCTGAAAAAGCCGCCACCTTGCCCAGGTTCTGCGTTATGCCCGCCTCAAATGAGCGGTTCTGCTCGGGCTTCAGTCTCAGATTGGGCAGAGTTTGAAAAGTGCCGGTCACGCCAAAGGATTCTTCGAATCGCGGCTCTTTGATGCCTTCGCCGTAGCCAAATCGCAGACGCGTGCCACTGAGATTTTCGCCACCCTTAAATAGCTGGAATGCAACGTTCGCCTGCGGCACGGCACGGTCGCCAAAACTTTCATTGTGAACGTAGCGAACGCCCGCGGAGGCGGCAATGCGTTTCCAGGTGATCAACTGTTCGCCATAGATCGCATGATTACGGCGGAGGCCTTTGGTATCAGTCACGCCAGTGGCGGGCAGAAAAGTCACGAAATCGAGCGTAGCGAATTGGCTGACGAAGCGACCATTCTCATCCTCAAAGTCATACCCAAAGACGCTTCGCGCCCAGCGGCGCGGGGTATATTCCCCCTGGTAGGTGATCCCGGCGCGATTGATCTTGTTGCGGGAATCGCCGAAGCAGTCGAAGAAGTTGAAGACAGTCACGTCACAGCCGCGGTCAGCAACGCTGTCATTAAAGCGGTACTGATGGTTGTACTCATAACCACGCAGCGTGTGCCGCCAGTGGGCGCCGGAATTGGCAGTCAATTCCAGGCTGGAGAGAAAATTGTTCTGCCGGGTGAACTGGTCGGCATCCGGAGCGAACTGCGGATCGTTGTTAAAGCGGAATGCGCTGGGCAGCCCGGTGCGGGAGTTGTAATGGCGCGCACGCAGCCGCAGGCCGATATTCCTGGTGAAGGCAAGCCCAACATTCCCGCCCTGCGCTGAGTTGCTGTAGGCGCTGTTGTTGCCTTCGCCGTCGGTATTTTCCTGCTCCCCGAAGGCGTTGTAATCGAATGGCCCACGGGAGCCCGCTAGCGAAGCGTATCCGTGTGCGGTCGCAAAGTTTCCTCCGTCTGCCCCGAAACGAAGCTCCGGGATCGGGGTACGGCCATTCGCGGAAAAGAACTGGACCACGCTGGTCATCGCATCCGAGCCATAGAGAGCGCTTTCTGTTCCGCGCACGAATTCAATGCGATCAAAGCCCGCGGTGGGGACCACGCCAAAATCAAAGCTGCCACCGGGATCATTGACCGGGACCCCATCCACAATGACTTTGTTGTAGCGCGAGTCTCCTCCGCGCACGAAGAGCGATGCCTGCGAACCGCGCTGGCCTGAAGTCGCTATGATCGCCCCGGGAAGAAAGCGGATCGCATCGCTCGCGGTCAGCGGTTGCGCTGTCTGCAGTTGCTGCGCGTCCACTACTTCGGTCTGGCGGGCGGTTGCGTCCGACTCAAGTGGGGTTTGGGCCGCGGTGATGGTGACCGTCTCCGGCCGGGTGCCGATCTTAAGCTGGACTGTGGATTCGCTGCTTCCGGGGATCCTCCCGGTGTATCCCGCAAAGGTAGGCGCCAGGACTTCAATGCCATAATCGCCCACCGGCAGGTCAAATGCGGCTATCCCGCTGGAGTCAGTGTTGGTGGTGGCGACCACCCGGCTGCTATCGGCGGCAAACAGGGTGACGCGCGCGCCGGCGACGACAGCGCCCTGCGGGTCAGTGATCTTTACATGAAGGCGATCAGCCGCGAATGATGCGGCCGCAAAGGCAAAGAACAAAAAGAATGCGAGAACGTTGCGCACGCAATCCTCCTTAAACGCGAGTGGATTGTCCGTCTGCGGTCCGCGCCGGTCTCCTGGCTGACGAGCTGAATACCTTTCAGTATTCGGATCCGGCATGCCTTCCCATGAAACTTCTCACAGTGGCGTGGTGCCGGTACTCTGGCTCGATCACAGTTGCGCGACAGCGCGGGATTCAAACCCGCTTCCCGTTCACGCGAACCTAAAACTGGATACTGCACTCCAAACTAATCGGCTTGGTCCGGGCTGTCAACCTGAGTAGCCGCCTGCTGTTCTGCATATGCCTGCACCCGTTCCAGAGCGGATTGCATTTCAACCTGCATCCGCTGCGTCGCGGCATCATCAGCGTCTGCGGCAACCGCCATGGGTGAACTCACCCGCAGATGTCCGCGTGAGAATGGCTTCGGGATCATCGTCTGGTCCCAGCTGCGCAGCATCCACTTGCGCTCCAGCGCCAGGTGATAGCACATGATGGGACGCTGAGTCTTCTTCGCCAACAAGATCGGGCCGGGCTTGGCGATGAATCTTGGTCCGCGCGGCCCATCAATCGTGAATGCGACCGGATGGTGCTCGTCAAGCTCCTGCTTCATCCCGATCAGCGCAACCACCGCGCCCCGTGAACTCGATCCCCGCACCGCGCGGTAGCCTAAGTTCTGGATGATGCGGGCGATGTACTCACCATCAAAGCTGCGGCTGGTCATGACTGCAATGCCTGATTCGCGAAAAAGCCATGCCGAGCCGAATACGCATTGGTGCCAAAAAGCATAGATGGCATGTTGCGGTTCCACTGATCCGCCTTCTTCGGCAGACATGGTGATCCGCAGCGTGGGCCCGATCACTCGAATGGCGAGCGTGCCCAGCGCCGTGATCCACCAGAGCCGTATGCGCTGCTTGAGCGTGAATGTTGGTTGTGAAGGCACTGGGCCAGATTGTATTTAAAAGTTTCCGAGCGTACTCGGAAACAACGATCAAGCGTATCGCACCCACTTCACGATCTCAGGCAGGGTTGGGCGTTTGCCGTGCATGAGCGCACCCACCCGGTAGATGCGAGCGCAGACCCAGACCACGCAAGCGATCGTGCCCAGCATCAGCCCGATACTCAGCGCCACCTGCCATGCCGGCACAGGCGATACGATTGTCCGGATGAACATCAGCACCGGCGTGCAGAATGGGATGAGTGAGAGCGCCACCACGCGGGGATCGTTGGGATGCATCATCACGAACATCATGAACATCACTGAGACGATGAGCGGCATGATCACAAAGAATTGCAGTTGTTGTGCTTCCTGCTCGGAGGTGACGAGCGCGCCAAGCGCGGCGCACATCGAGCTATAGAGAAAGTAGCCCAGCAAGAAATAAATCACGAAGTAGACCGCCGTCATCCCGGAGAAGTTGGCTTCCCTGATCTTGCCCGCCAATGAGAAGGCGCCCGGCGCGGCGGCGACAGAAGCCATCGTGAACCACGCCGCCACTTGTGTGAGTCCCACGGCGCCCACGCCCATGATCTTGCCCGCCATCAAGTCCGTGGCGCTGACTGAGGCCATCAGCACTTCCATCACGCGGGTCGTCTTCTCTTCCAGTACCGCGCGCATCACGTTCACCCCATACATCAATACCGTCACGTACAGAGTGATCACCAGGAATACCACCGCGAGTAGCTGCGTGCCCTGATCGGTCTGGCTGGCTTTGCCGCCTTCCCATTTGATGGCGGAAACGTCGAATGGCTTCATGAAGGATTGCAACTCATTGGGATCAAACCCCTTCTTCGCGAGCTGGTAACGCAACACCCCCGTGCGGATGCGGCCTTGCAATTTCCCTAACTCCACAAAATTGCTGACGTCCCGCCCGGTGTAGGTGGTGGTGTGTTCTGCGATCGCTTTCCCATCCAGCCAGATGAAGCCATCCATTTCTTTTGCGTCGAGCCTTTTCTGTAGCTCGGTCCGCGTTTTTTCCGATGCGTCCGTATTCACGTCCACGGTGTACTGCACATCGCCACTTTGCGCGCTGCGTCTTTTTTGTTGCTTAAGCTTCTCTTCCTGCTGCGCTTCGGCGCCGCTGGGAGAGCGCAGGATCTCCACTTTCACGGATTGCGCAAGCTTTGCATCCGCGCTCACCACGGCTATGTGAAGCGTGCCGCCGCTCTTTGACATCACCAGCAACGATGGCACCACGCTAAAGCCGAACATGATGGCCGGCATCAGCAGGGTAAAGATCATGAAAGCTTTGGTGCGCACGCGCTCCAGATACTCCCGCCGCGCGATCAGGAAGATGTTTCTAAGATTTATGCTACGCAATGGTCTTCCCCACAACTTCTATGAATATCTCTTCCAGAGAAGGTTCCATCAACTCGAATTTGTTCACCCGTGAGCGGTCGGTGATGGAGCGCAAAAGCTGCTGCGAATCCGCGCCTTGCGCCAACTTCACCTGAATGTAGCCTTCATAACTTTCCATCGACTTCACCAGCGCTGAGTTGCCGATGAATGAGGCGTCCGGGGAACCCTCCAGCGCGATCTGCACGGTGTCTCTCCCGTACCGTGACTTGATCTGGCGCAGGTCACCCTGCAGCACGCCTTTTCCCTGATTGATCAGGCAGATGGAGTCACACAGCTTCTCCACCTGGTCCATGCGATGGGTAGAGAACAAGATGGTGCGGCCCAGCTTGCGCAAGCGCAACAATTCATCTTCCAGCAATCGCGCATTGAGCGGGTCCAGTCCGGAGAAGGGTTCATCCATGATGATGAAGTCAGGCTCGTGCAGCAGCGTGGCAATGAACTGGATCTTCTGCTGCATCCCTTTTGAAAGTTCATTCGTCTTCTTCTGGAAGGCTTGCGCTATGTCCAGGCGCTCGCCCCACTCCTGCGAGCGCCTCTTTGACTCTGAACGGGAGAGGCCGTGTAACTCCCCGAACCAGGTGAGTTGCTCGATGACTTTCATCTTGGGATAAAGGCCGCGCTCTTCAGGCAGATACCCAACGCGGTTCAACTGGCCACGATGAAAGGGCTCGCCAAACATACGCACCTCGCCGGAGTCCGGCATGGTAATGCCGATCATCATGCGGATGGTGCTGGTCTTGCCGGCGCCGTTCGGCCCCAGCAGCCCAAACATGGTTCCCGGCGCGATATTGAATGACAGGTCGTCCACAGCTACGAACTTGTCATAAGCCTTGCATACATTCTTCAGTTCAAGTGTGTTCATGAGTTCAAGTGTGTTCATGGGAAGAGATAGGTTCTGTCTTTGACCCGAGGTAGGTCGGTCCAGCGAAGGCTTCAGTGTGGATACGGGCCCGCCGGAGAGAAGGTTTCAATCGCGCTCAGGCATTCGTCTGGCGGACGTGTTCCGCGCTCACAATCCTGTTCCTGCCGTTCTGCTTGGCATGGTAGAGCGCGGCATCCGCGCTGGCAACGATCTCGTCGCGGGTCTTGCCGAATTCCGGATACGCTGCCATTCCCGCGCTGATCGAGACCGGGCGAGGGACTCCCGGGAACGGATAGGCTTCAATGGTCTTACGCAGCTTTTCCGCCACATCCATCGCGTCTTCCCCGGTAGTCTGCGGCAGCAGCAGGGCGAACTCCTCGCCACCATAGCGGCAGATGATGTCGCTCTTGCGCAGGTGCTGCTGGAACAATCTCGATATCTGGCGAAGCACTTCATCCCCCAGCAAGTGCCCGAATTCATCATTGAGCCGCTTAAAGTGGTCAATGTCCATCATGACCACGGAAAGATTGGATTCGTAGCGCCGGGCGCGTTCAATCTCCTCTCCGATGCGCATCTCAAAATAACGGCGGTTAAAGATCCCGGTCAGGCCATCGAGGTACGCCAGTTGTTTCGCGCGCTCAAAGAAATGCGCATTTTGAATGGCGGCGGCGCAGATGTCCGCCACCGCTTCCAAAGGCTGCACGTCAGTCTGTTCAAAGGCATGGAGGCGCGCGCTCTCAAGCACCAGCACGCCAAGTTTTTCCCCAAAAAATACCAGCGGCACGCACATCTCAGACTGCGTCTCTTCAAATCCCGGGAAGTAGCCCTCCACCACCTTCACGTCATTCACCAGGATGGTCCTGGCTCCCATCAAGGCCTGATAGACCAGGCCGGTGCCTTCGGGGATGATTGCGCCGCTCTGCACCACCGGCGTGAGGTTCCCATGGTGCGCTCCCACGCGCAAGTGGCCCTCCTCCGCCAGGATGATCGCCACGTGGTCCACGGGAAAACGTTCCAGCACCAGCACACAGACCTTATCCAGCAACTGGGCGATCTCCACCAGCGCCGTTGTCTGCCGCGCGATCGCGTTGATGGCTTCCAATTGCCTCGCGCGCCGCTGCTCTAACATATACAGCCGGGCGTTCTCAATCGCGATCGATGCCTGCGTCGAGAACAGGGTCATCAGGTCAATCGTCTCGCGGTCGAAGAAATCCAATTGCTCGCTTTGTAAGTCCAGGACGCCGACCACGGATTCACGCACCATCAGCGGGATAGCGACTTCAGATCTTGTGCTGGGAAAATGCTGGAGATACCGGTTGTCTTTGCTTACGTCAGGGACATAGACAGGGCGCCTCAATTTTGCCGCTGCGCCGATCAAACCCTGCCCCGGCCTCAGTCGAACGTCGGTCTCCGGCTGCGACCGCCCAAAGTGGCTGCGTACGTATAGGTCGCCATCCTTCGGATCCACCAGCAGGATGGCGGCATTCTGCATCTGGAAATAGTCACGCAGGATCGTCAAGATGCGGGCCAACACCTCATCCAGATCGAACGTGGAGAGGACGGCCTGACTGGCATCGTAAAGTATGGCGACTTTTTGCATGCGGCTTTGGGGCACTGGGAGGGCTGCCTTTGAGTGGCGGAATTGTAGCCCGAAAACCTGGCTTTACGGCGGAAAAGCAAGGAACGTCAGTAATATGCGCGCAGACGCGGTTTTGTTGCAGCGCCGTGCTCAAACCAGGACTTCACCGCGGCACTGATCACGCTGCAAAAGGCATATCGAAAAGTTTCCACAGACGTTTTTGCTTCCCATTTTGCCGGGAACGCGGGAAAGTGATATCTGTTTCCTCCTCAAGGACCTATGGCCAGCCCGCAGATGAAGCTCTCCTCCACCCCCAAACCCGAACAGCCGCAGAATGACTCCCTGCCCCCTACCTCAGAGATCCCCCAGACCAACGTCTTCGCCGTGCACGGCGCTGACCCTGAGGTACAGGCATACGCAATGGCAAAGTATTCGCGCTCATCGCTTTCCATGCGCGAATCGCTCCAGGAGATCAGTGAGCAGAAAGCCGAGCAGTTCCTCAACACTTTTTACTTCCAGTACGGGCACCGCTCCATCGCAGACTTGGCGCATGTGGCATTTGCAGTAGAGCGGCTTTCCCTGCTGGCGGCGATCTCTGTGGTAGACGAACAACGCTGGGATGGCCAGGAACGTTCCACTCGTTACCAGAATTTCAAAAAAAGCGGGTTCTTCACCCCGGATTTTGGCACTGACGAGGGCAGCAAAAAACTGTTCATCGAGACCGCGCAGTTCCTCTTTGCCGAGTATGAAGGCTTCTCTGAAGCGATGTTCCATCACCTTGCCGGCCGCACTCCCAGGCCCGCGGAGATGGACCAGGGTGCCTACGATCGAACATTAAAAGCCCGCGCCTTCGATATCTCGCGTTACCTGCTTCCGCTGGCGACCAACACTTCCCTTGGCCAGATCGTGAATGCTCGCACCCTGGAGACGCAGGTGGCGCGGCTCCTCTCTGAGGACCACAGTGAGATCCGCCAGCTCGGTGAAATGTTGAAACAGGCCGCTAGAAAGCCCGCCTTTAATGTGGACCATGTCCGCTTGGCCTCGGTGATGGAAAAGATCCAGGCGATCGATCCCGGATTGGCGCGGGAGATCAAGCCCGATCTGATGCGCGAGGTGCGTGTTGCGCCTACGCTCGTCAAGTATGCCCAGGCAAATGAATATGCGATGCAGACGCGCCGCGGATTGCAGCAGGCGGCGCGGGAGCTGATGAAAGGCGCCGCCATCCAGCCCAGCAGGGCGGTAGAGCTGCTCGATGAAGATCCTCTGGAGATCGAGCTTGCTACGACTTTGCTCTATGGCAATTGCCACTATCCCTACCGGCAGGTGCGGGGAGCGGTTGCTGCGCTCGATGCAGACCAGCGCAATGAGATCATCGACCTCGGATTGCGCCATCGCGGCAAGCATGATGAGCTGCTGCGTCCCTTCTCGGCGGGCCAGCGATTCCGCTTTGACATCTTGATGGACATAGGCGGATTCCGCGATATGCATCGCCACCGGAAATGCGTTCAGATCGAACAGGGCTACACCACCGCGCATGGCTTTGATACCCCGGAAGAGATCGCCCAAGCAGGCGGAGACTTATTGCAGCGCTATAGCGCCACCATGGCTCGCGCCGCGAATGCGATGGCGGCGATCTCCGCCAGCCCTGCCGGCGAAGCCGAGCAATCTTCGCATTACCTGCTGCCACTCGCCTATCGCAAACGTTGCCTGTTCAGCATGGATTTCTCTGAGGCGCTGTACATCTCTGAACTTCGCACCACGCCTGCGGGACATACCTCCTATCGCAATGTAGCGTATGGCATGTATGAAGAGACGGCGAAGCGCTATCCGGCACTCGCCAAATACTTCCGCGTGACCGACGTGCGCCAGCCGGTGGATCTGCTGAAGCGGTGAGACGGCACATGCAAAACAAAAGCCGAGGCGATCTGCCTCGGCTTGTCCTTTTCCCACTCAATGCTAAGTGCTAAATGTTAAGTGCTTCTCCGAAACCATCTTCGCCATTGCTGCCACACCAAAGGCAGCAGCGGTAAACAGCACATCACTCTGCAAAGTGGCGCGGAAGAAGGGGATCGCGTTGATGAAGCATAGTTCCAGTCCCGCCGTGGTCAAGGGATACATGGTCCCGCCCAGCCACACCAGAAGATTACTCAGCACAAAGAATGAGGTCGCTCCCGCAAACGACGCGCCCACCACGTTCAACACGCTCTCGCGGTTCTTCAGCAGCATTCCAATGCCCGCATACGCGGCATACCACAGCACGCTGGAGAACGTCTCAAGCGAGACCGGAAAGTGATACACAAACAGGTTCAGCAGCACGTCTGAGCCCGCGAACAACGCGATGGGGATCCACATGCGCCGGGCAGGCTGCTTGGCGCCGAAGAACAGAAGCGCCGCCCCCACCGGCGTGAAATGGAAGGTGTGCGGAAGGAAACGGATCAGGATTGCGAGTGCGATAAAAAGGTATGCCAGCATCTAGACACCTCAAAAAACGAATCTCTATATTAACTCACGGTCCTTCCGAACGCTTCCCCATGCTCTGCTCCACCACATGGAGCTTGGGATCCAGCACCACGAACGCGCCCAGCAGTCCTCGCGCGCGGTCCGGATAGGCGTAGCGCAAGTCAAAAAAATGGACTTTCACGCCTTCGCTCTCCGGCTGCAAGATTTCCGTCTCGGTCACCGGGAATGCCGCCCAATCCATATAGGCTTGCCCCATCCGCGCCCTCTTCGCCGCCAGGGTTGAGGGTGTCTCCTCCGGCTTGAAAATGGTCTCAGCATTGTTCTGTGGGTCCACCACTTCCTTGTTCGAATCCACGTCCATAGTCTGAAATCCTGGGTCTCCACCACGCCAAGCCAGTGGAAGGGATTCAGCATGTAGGGATTCGCCTCCACCTGCATCGGCGCCGCATCGCGATACGTTCCCGCATTCAGCAGCGTGACTGCTTTGCGATGGTTGTAGTCGCGGACCCACCAGACCATTGCCACCGCGATCAATGCGGTGCTCGCGGCAATGCGTCCGGGCAGCTTCTGCCTGCGCGCGCCGATCTCGCCGCCGATCAATCCTGCGAACCAGGGTGCGATCCATCCCAGCGCCAGCGCGACCAGGATTGCGGGCTCCACAATGAACACAATGTCCCAGTGATACCAGCGCGGATTAAACGGAAAAAACGGCCTGACCCCGTAATTATTGGTGAAATCGAGCAGTAGATGGCTCAGGCTCCCCAATAGTGCCAGAAGATAGAGCACTCGCCAGCGGACCGGGACGATGGTGTTGCGTCCTCGTCGTCGCATCCATCGGTGGACCAGCCCCATGAGTCCGGTGACCAGCGCAGCCATGAATGGCGCGCCCAGGAAGGTGTGGGTGATCCCGCGATGATGCGCGAACCCTGCCACCGGACCGGCAAAGCTCCACAGAATGTCCAGGTCAGGAGCCTCGGCGGCCAGCACCAGGGTGGCTGTCGCCAGACCGGAAAGCCGGTTGAAGCCGGCTCGGCCCATTGCTCCGCCAAAGAGAAAATGTGTGACCGGATCCAAAAGTTAGGATACCAGCGGCGGCATCAGCAATGTGAATGCCTGCGGCACAATGCGGATGGCGATCGGCAATCCACCCAACACCTCGCCATCGGCTTCCGCATAAACCCGTCGTGCGTTCTTACCCGGCAGCTCTTCGCAGCGGGCCTCCGTGGAGTGCACCAGGTCAATGCCCGGCACCGTCCACTCCCGTCCGATCGCCGCGCGCACAAAAAATTGCGTGTGCCGGATGCGGTTACTGGTGCGAAAGAGTCCGAGCTGCGCGTCATTACGCTCCAGCGCCGCCCCCGGTGCCAACCTGCCCACGATCCCCGGGAACGTGCTCACGCGCACCGCCATGAATTGGCAGACTTCCTCTCGCCGCGTCGACTCTTGCTGTTTGTATTCCACGGCAAAGCGCTGGAAGTGTGGCATCGCCGCCAACCGCGCGCCTTGAACGTAATACGCCATCATCCCGAACCGGTGTTTCATCTCCGCAGTCACTTTGTAGAGCATCTCCGCATCCACGCCAACGCTGGCGATGGAGATGAACCACCGCGAATCCCGTCCTCCACTTCGCGCCTGGAACTCAACGTGTCCTGCCGCGATCTTCTTTGGCGTGAATGCGAGCTGGGCCCGCACCGCCGCCACCGGATCGCGGGGGAGCTGCAGGTCATTTGCCACCACATTTCCCGTGCCCAGCGGCACAATGCCGATGGGCACCTCACCACCGGCTGCGATCGCACCCTGGAGCACGTCATGCAGCGTTCCATCGCCGCCACACGCGAAGATGCAGTCATGCCCGCTGGCGATGGCCTCACTCGCCTGCCGGCCCGCTGAGCCTGGCCCTTCCGTGGCAATGAGCGATGCCTCAACCCTTCCGCCGCCCAGCGCTGCTGCCGCTGCCTGAAGCATCTGCATGCGCAGGTGGCGCTTCTGTCCAGCCATCGGGTTGTAGATGAGTGCAGCTTTCCGCATCTGTGGTTTTCCTAAAACCTATAATACGGGCGATGCCTTCCAGCACCGCTAAATCTGCCGCGCGCCGCGTGGACGACCTCCGCGATCAGATCCGCCACCATGAGCACCTCTATTATGTGTTGGACGCGCCTGAGATCGAAGACCCTGACTATGACGCGCTTATGAATGAGCTGAAAGCCCTGGAGCGTGAGCATCCCGAGCTTTTGGCGCCGGATTCTCCCACCCAGCGCGTGGGTGGGAAACCGCGTGAGGGCTTTGTGAAGCAGCCCCACTCGCGGCCCATGCTCTCCCTGGACAATGCCTATAACGAAGCTGAATTGCGCGATTGGGACCGCCGCGTGCACGAGCTGACCGGCCAGGCGAAGGTGGAATATGTTTGCGAGCTCAAGATGGACGGCATGTCACTCGCGCTCTGGTTTCGCCAGGGTGTGCTCGCAAAAGGGATCACCCGCGGCGATGGTTCGATCGGCGAAGACGTGACCTCCAATGTGCGCACCATCCGCTCGATCCCATTGTCCTTGGACGCCGCCAAGCTCAAACGAATGAAGCTGCCCGCCGACTTCGAGGTTCGTGGCGAAGTCATCATGCCGGTGGCATCCTTCCGCCGCATGAATGACGAGCGGGAGCAGCAAGGACTCTCCCGATTTGCCAATCCCCGAAACGCAGCGGCGGGAACCATCCGCGTGCTGGAGCCCAATATCGTTGCGCAGCGGCGGCTTGATTACTACGGATACTTCGCGCTGACCGCGGATGGCCGCGAACTCTTTGATCGTCACTCGGAGGCCCTCGACGCGCTCTCCGCCGCCGGATTCAAAGTTAATCCCGAACGCGCTCTCGCCAAGTCGGTTGAAGATATTTTGAGATTCATCGCCAAGTGGGAGGGCAAGCGCGATTCGCTCCCCTATGAGATCGACGGCATCGTGGTCAAAGTGGATTCCACCGCATTGCAGCATGAACTGGGCTTTACCGGCAAAGCCCCGCGGTGGGCGATCGCATATAAATATGCCGCCCGCTCGGGTGAGACCCAGATCGCAGACATATTGATCCAGGTAGGGCGCACCGGAAAACTCACTCCTGTAGCCGCTCTGGCGCCCGTGCCCATCGGCGGAACTACCGTAACCCGCGCTACGCTGCATAATCAGGATGAGATCGAGCGCCTGGGCGTGAAGATCGGTGATTGGGTGGTGGTCGAGCGGGGTGGTGACGTGATCCCCAAAGTCGTCCGCGTGATCGAAGACAAGCGCCCCAGAAACACGCGCGCATTCCATATGCCGGAAAAATGCCCGGTATGCGCCGGCCATGTAGTGCGCGAGGAAGGTGAAGCCGACCATCGCTGCGTGAATGCCGCCTGCCCCGCCAAGCTGCGCGAGAGCATCCTCCACTTTGCCTCCCGCGGTGTCATGAATATTGAAGGCATGGGCGAATCGCTGGTGAATCAGCTTGCGGATAAAGGCCTGGTGAAAAATGTCGCGGACATCTTCGAACTGGACCAAAAGAAGCTGCTCTCACTGGAACGCATCGGCGCCAAGAGCGCGCAGAATCTTTTGCGCGAGATCGAGCAGGCAAAGAAGCTGCCGCTTGATCGTGTCATCTTCGGGCTGGGCATTCGCTTCGTGGGCCAGCGCACCGCTGAGTTCCTCGCCGAACACTTTGCCTCGATGGATGCCCTCATGAGCGCGACAGAGGAAGAGTTACAACAGGTGGATGAAGTGGGCCCGCGCATCGCACACAGCATTGTCGAATTTTTTCAGGAGAGCGGAAATAAAAGATTGGTAGAGCGCCTCCGCAAGGCCGGACTCACCTTCACCGCAGAGAAAAAGCAACGCGGCAACAAGCTGCGGGGGTTGACCTTTGTGATCACCGGGACCCTTCCCCACTATTCTCGCGACGAGGCAAAGCGATTGATCGAGGATGCCGGCGGAAAGGTCTCCGGCTCGGTCAGCAAGAAAACAGATTACCTCCTCTCGGGTGAAGAAGCCGGATCGAAACTCGATAAAGCCCGCGAACTCGGTGTCGAGATCATGGACGAACCTCGGCTGCTCCATCTGCTCGGGCTGCAAAGAAAATAGTCCCATTTTGCGCTCCCAGGTTCGCGCAGCTAACGTGCCTTCGAACCCCGCACCTGCAAAGGGCACCAAGTAATCTTGGTACAGGGTTGCGGAGCTAACGTGGAAAAGTCAGAACGCATAAGCGGCGGAGCCGCGACATTCGTTAGCCCAGCGCGTAAGCGCTGGGTAAGCGAGAATAACCATCGAGCGCCGTAGGCGCGAAACCAGGCCGCGAAACCAGGCCGCGAAACCAGGCAATGAGTACCGGACTAAAGGCTAAGCTTCCTTTGCGAACCTTTGCGCCCTTTGCGTTGAAATAAAAGATCCAGGGCTTTAGCCCTGGATCTTGTGCTGCTCAGCACTTTATGCTGCGTCGCGGTTCCTGCGATTGATAATCTGTTCGCGATCCCGGCGCAGCCTCTCCTGGAACTCGCGGAAACGGCGTCCACCCTCAGGGCCGATGTCCGCCACCGGAGCCGCGCCACTATCCATCACCCCCGCGCGATATTCCGAAGGCATCTCAGTCGAATCCTGCTGCACCTCGCGTCCTAAACGCTCCGCCTCATCTTGACGGATGCGCGGGGTCAACTCTTCCGGGCGCTCCTGGTCATGCACCACGCGATCGCTCTCTTCATACTGCTGCGGTACTTTTTCTCCATGAACATGCTCATGGCGTTCGCTGGTTGCGCGGATGCGCGATGCGTCACTTTCGCCCACGCGGTTCTCCAAGGAGCCTTCGGCAGCCTGCCGCTCTCCGCCGCGCGAGACCCGAGCATCCGGGAAAGACGATTTCCGGTCCGCTTCTTCTGAGAACAATCCGCCGCTGTGTCCGGTGCTGCTGTCACTGCTGGAAGTTGCGCCAAAGCGCGGCATGTTATGCGCGATCCCGCGGAATGGCTCGCCCGATGCCGGCTTGCCACTGCCCCCGAGCGAAGGCATCTCCGCCGGTGTGGGTGTGATCACATGGGTGGAACCCTCGCGGTGCAGGACCGGGCCATCGCTCAAGGAATCGTTGTATCTCTTTTCGTAGTCCTTCCAGTCGTCTTCGCTGTCCAACTGCTTCTCGTCATACGCAGGGAAGCGCTCGATCTGTTCCTTCGTCAGCGCCACGCGGAAGTGGTTGTCCTCTTCGCGCTCCATCACCTGCCGCGATGGCACCAGAAACTTGCTGGAGCTCAGCCATCCTCCGGTATCGATCACCACGTATTTAAGTTCACTGCTGTGCGGGTCAAAGATCACATCATCGATCTCCCCCAGCTTTTCTCCGTCCACTCCGTACACGTTGGATCCACGGATATCGTCTTCGCCCTGCGCGAATTTAAAGTCTTTCAAGTTTCCATACACTGCCATGGCTCTCTCCCAAGCTGCAAAGTTGCATACTTATTCCTTCAGTAAGATGCCGTGTGATGTTGCCGGGTGGGAGCGAATCGGGAGCTGCTGTTGTCAGGTGTTCCCATTTTCGTTGAACGCCGGGTGCCCCATTCTTGGTGAACGAAGTGAGGCAAGGGTGGGTCTAAATGTTGCGAGCGCTTGGCGCGAGCGCCTCATTCAGGACTAAACCTTTTGCGAAACTCTGCATCATTCGCGTAAAAAAGCAGAACGCAACACAAGGGCACCCGAGTCAGGTGAAAATCAGAAAAAGCGGAGGGGCTTTAGCCCTGGAACTGATTGAAAGCAGACCTCATCCGCTCCCAAGTCACGTCCAGAGCCTCCGGCAGCACCCGGGTCTCTCCCACAACGCTCATGAAGTTGGCGTCCGCCGCCCATCGCGGTAGTACGTGCATGTGGATATGTCCTGCAACTCCCGCTCCCGCCGCTTTGCCAATGTTCATGCCCAGATTGATGCCCTCAGGACGATACAGCTCGCGCAACACTCCCTCCATCCGCTGGGAGAGAGCCATCATCTCCGTGGCGGCAGCCTCAGGCAGCTTTTCCAGCGAATCCAGATGGGCGTAGGGGATCACCATCACGTGTCCGGATGTGTAAGGGAAGGTATTGAGGATGATGAAGCAGTGCTCACCCCGGTGCACGATGAACGCCTCCGGGTCCGGCTCCTTCTGCTTCTCACAAAACACACATCCTGGGCTCGCGTCCGCGCCTTGGATGTACTGGTACCGCCAGGGTGTCCAGAGATGATCCATGCGGGAGATTGTCTCATTCCGCGCACCCGTTTGTTTGACACTCTCTGAGCGCGGTTGTTATAGTCAAAAGAGTCCACTAACACGTGGATCCGGCCGCTTGGTTCTCCAGTGCCTGCCTCCAAAAGCAGGGTCTCAAAGCAGAAGACTTGAGCAGCCACCACTCCGCTCCTTCAGGGTCTCCGCGCACGCACGTTTTTTGGTTGCGCAAAACGTTTCTCCTGGGTGGACCGGAACGAAGGATGTTTTTTAGACCGTTGTTTGATGACAGCACAGCCCGCGCCGATAACTCAGCGTCTCATGATCAGAGTGCAAGCTCGGAAAGTCCTGTGCCCTCACCCCAGTCCGTCCCGCACCCCCCAACTATGAACGCAAATCCCACTCACGAGCGGCCCGCCGAGGGTCCTACTCGTAAAGAAAACGAATCCATGTCTGAAGATTTCGCCTCCGTACTCGAATCGTTTGAAGCTGAACAGAGCGCAAACGCAGAAGCCGCCCCCACTGATGAAAACGTGGTCAAGGGCACCGTCATCAACGTCACTGACAAATTTCTTGCCGTGGATATCGGCAATAAGAGCGATGGTATGGTGCCCATCGCCGAGGTCACCGACCGTGACGGCACCATCAAATTCCAGCCCGGTGACAGCATTGATGTGGTCGTCGGCCGCCGTGACAATGCGGAAGGATACTTCCTCCTCTCCCATGAGAAGGCCGCGCGCACCAAGGTCTGGGATGACATTGAGAAGGCTCATAACGAGAAGAGCAACATCAAGGCATACGTCGTCGATCGCGTAAAGGGCGGGTTGAACGTAGAGATCAATGGCATCAAGGCATTTATGCCCGGCTCCCAGGTGGATGCCCGGCCGGCGCGCAACCTGGACGGATACAAAGGCCAGGAGATGGAAGTCCGCGTCGTAAAGTTGAATAAGAAGCGGGGCAACATCGTCGTCTCCCGCAAGGCGATCCTCGATGAAGAGATCAATGCCAAGCGTTCCACAACGCTGGAAGGCCTGGAAGAAGGCGCCATCCTGACCGGCACCGTGAAGAACCTCACAGACTATGGCGCGTTTGTGGACCTCGGCGGCATTGACGGCCTGCTCCACATCACGGACATGTCCTGGGGACGCCTGACCCATCCCCGTGACCTGGTTCATGTGGGGGATGAGATCCACGTGAAAGTCCTAAAGTTCGATAAAGAGAAGCAGCGCGTTTCGCTTGGCTTCAAGCAGCTCACGCCAGACCCCTGGCTGGACGCCTCAGAGCGTTATCCGGTCGGTGCCCATGTTAAGGGCCGCGTCCTCAGCACCACCGATTACGGAGCGTTCATCGAGCTGGAACAGGGGATTGAAGGCCTGGTCCATGTGAGTGAGATGACATGGTCCAAGCGCGCCAAGCATCCTTCAAAGATGCTGAACACCAGCCAGGAAGTGGAAGCGGTGGTGTTAAACGTGAACCCCACCGAGCGCCGCATCTCACTCGGGCTGAAACAGCTTGAGACCAACCCCTGGGAGACGTTGCATGAGAAGTATCCGGTCGGTGCCATGGTCGAAGGCCGCGTACGCAACCTCACTGACTTCGGTGCATTTATTGAGATTGAGGACGGCATTGATGGCCTGGTCCATGTGAGCAACATGAGCTGGATCAAACGCGTGAAGCATCCTTCTGAAGTGTTGAAGAAAGGCGACAAGGTGCAGGCGGTGGTACTCGCCATTGAACCGGATAATCGCCGCCTCTCGCTCGGCATGAAGCAGTTGCAGCCCGACGTTTGGGAGCATTTCTTCAATACCCATCGTGTGGGTGACCAGGTACATGGCAAGGTCCTGCGCTTGGCGCAGTTCGGTGCCTTTGTTCAGATTGCGGAAGGGATTGAAGGCCTCTGCCACAATTCGGAAGCCTCTGACCAGCATGGCGCGGGCCTGAAGCTGGAAGCTGGACAGGAGCACGAGTTCAAGATCATCAAGATGAATCCCGATGAGAAGAAGGTGGGCTTGAGTATCCGGGCAGTCGGCGAAGAAGCCAGCCGCGTGGATGTGGAAGCCTACAAGCAGCCTGTCGCCAGCAGTAGCAGCAGCACCGGCGGCAGCACCATTGGAGACTTGATCAACTGGAAACGCGCCAGCAACGACGACAAATAAGCGTTCATGAACGTAGAAAACCGCCTCTCTCGGGGCGGTTTTTTATTTGCTTGCCGCGATTACTTTTTTACATCCACCTTCAGCGTCATATTCACCTCTTTGCGGCTGTCAAACGAGCTCAGGGTTTTCGTCCCGCTGCGCTGACCGTTGTATTCGGCATAAAGCTCATAATCAATGTTCGGCGAAAGCGCATGGAAGCGGAAGCTGCCATCCTGCTCGGTGATAAAACTCTTGATCGCCAGCGTCTTCGTGTTCTTGATGTACACCACGGCACCGGAGATTGCGGCATCACTGCCGTCATGAACGCTGCCCACCACGCTGCGGGTCTGGTCCCGGTCAGAGGAGACCTGTTGGTTGTCCGTCGAAGTTGCACCCACGCGGGGCACGGTCAGGAATCCCACGCCGCCTAAAATAGCGGCAGCAATCGCGAATTTGTGCAGTTTTCTCATTGCTACCTATAAACCCAGATTTTTTTGCTTTGTTACTGGATTAGATGCAGCGTGATATCCTGCCGCTCATCATTTTCAATGTGGACTTTAACCTCTGTCTTTTGAGTAGCTTGGCGGTCTTTTAGTTCCGCCCATACCACGTAGTCCATAAGGCGCGGGAAGCCTTTGGGCGAACTCGCCCCGCCGGTCTGAGACCAGCTCCCACTTCGCTTTCTTGTCGCCGGATCGCCGGATCCTGACTTTTACCCCTGCGGCCGGATGCTGGTCTGCGCCAAAGACGGTGCCAAAGATCAGCGAATAGGGTGCGTGCTTATCAGAGCTCCATGCCGGAGCCGCCATGAGCAGCGCGACTGCGGCCACCAGCCGCAGCCTATTCTTCCTCGTCATCGTCCTTGTCATCTTTCTCTTCCTCGTCGTCTTCGTCAGAGACGGCCGCAAGCTCCAGCGGTTCGGTCGTGACCACCTCAAAATCGGTCCCGCACTCCGCGCAGGAAACGGCATCGCCTTCCTCGAGTTCTTCTGGATCAAGATCGAGCTCGTTCTCACATTCAGGACACAGCACCATGATCTTCTTACCTTTCAGTCAAGCAGATGATGATAAACGATTGCACCACGCAAACCCGTATCGCCCGCCTCGTTTATATTTAAAACTCTTCGCCGGTCGAGTCAAGTCCGCTGAAAAGGATTATTCATGCGACATTCCGTTCTCGCAGTCGCCCTTCTGATGTCTTGCGCATGCTGCGCGGTTGCTCAGGCGTCTCCCGCGGCCTCAGCCCCAGGCGCGGCAGCTGATCCGCAGCTCGCCGCTGCGCTGAAAGATATCTCACCCAGGCAGATCCAGGCCACCATTGAGAAGCTCGTATCTTTTCACAATCGCAACACTCTGAGTGCATCTGACCCGCAAGCGATCGCCTCCGGCAAAGGCATTGGCGCCGCTCGCGAATGGATCCGCGCTGAGTTTGAACGCTACTCCAAAGATTGCGGCGGATGTCTGGAAGTTAAGACGGACGTCTTTACAGAAGGCCCCGCGCCGCGCATTCCCAAGCTTACTGAGCTGGTGAATGTTTACGCCATTCAGCGCGGGACCGATCCTGAAGCCGCGAAGCGGATCTACCTTGTCACCGGGCATTATGACTCTCGCAACAGTGACACCTTTAACGTGACTGACCCGGCGCCCGGCGCCAATGACGATGGCAGCGGAACGTCCGTAAGCCTGGAATGCGCGCGCGTGCTCAGCAAACACAAGTTTCCCGCCACCATCATCTACCTCACCGTTGCCGGCGAGGAGCAGGGCCTCAACGGCTCCACGCACTTTGCCAAGATGGCGAAAGAACAAGGCTGGAACATTGACGCTGCTCTGAATAATGACATTGTGGGTGGCAACAAATCTCCGCAGCAGCGCACAAACCTGGTGCGCGTTTTTTCTGAAGGGATTCCCTCGGCTGCAACCGAGCGGCAACTGAAGTTCATCCGCGCCATCGGCGCTGAGAGCGACGCGCCTTCTCGCCAGCTCGCGCGTTATATCCACCAGGTTGGCGCAACCTATTTCGGGAAACGATTCGAGCCGGTGATGATCTTCCGCCCGGACCGCTACCTGCGTGGCGGAGACCATACATCCTTCAACGAACAGGGTTTTGCCGCTGTCCGCTTCACCGAGTGGCTGGAAGATTTCAACCGCCAGCATCAAACACCGCGCACGGAAAGTGGGGTCGAATATGCCGACCTGCCCAAGTACGTGGATTTCGACTATGTCGCCAATGTTGCCCGGGTGAACGCCGCTACCCTGGCTTCACTCGCCTCAGCGCCCGCCGCTCCGGGAAATGTCAAACTCCTCACCAAGCAGCTTGAGAATGATTCCACGCTCACTTGGGATTCCTCACCAGGTGCCGCGGGATATCAGGTTGTCTGGCGTGCCACCACCGCGCCGGATTGGGAACATGCCCAGTCTGCAGGAAATGCGACCCGCCTCACGATCAGGGAATCAAAGGATAATGTAGTCTTCGGAGTGCGCTCGCTCGATAGTCACGGGAACCAGAGCTTGACCGTGCTTCCCTCTCCGGAACGTTAGCCGTCAAAATATGCCCGGACTTAAAGATTTCGGCTTCCCCCCTTTCACCCGTGCGGTGAAGGTGCTGGTATTTGTGAATGTGGCGATCTTCATCGCCATGTTCGCGCTTCAACTCACCGCGGCCAGCCTTTACAACCAGGCGATGGTCACGTTTGCGCTGCTGCCCTCGGCGGTCATACACGGATGGATATGGCAGTTGATCACCTATTCCTTTATCCACATCGGCCCCGCGCACATATTTTTCAACATGCTTACGCTCTGGATGTTCGGCGCAACCCTGGAGCGGGACTGGGGCATGGCGCGCTTCAATCAGTTTTATTTCTTTTGCGTGGTGGGCGCGGCGCTTTCGACCATCGCCCTCTCCTATTCGCACATCCTCGGCATGAGCCCGAACGGCCTTACCGCGGGCGCCTCCGGCGGGATCTACGGATTGATCGTCGCCTTTGGCATCCTCTATGCCGAACAGCGCGTGTACGTCTATGGCATCTTTGCCATCAAGGCGAAGTGGCTCGCAGTCATCTGGGTGGCATTGGCTCTGTTCGGCGCGGTGGATCGAAATAACGGCGGCGTGGCCAACGTGGCCCACCTGGGCGGCGCTCTCTTCGGATACCTCTATCTCAAAGCCTTGCCGAAGCGCGGCCTTTCTCATGCCACTTCCGAGGGTTATTACGGCATCCGAAACCGTTTTCAGAAGTGGAAACGCCGGCGCGCCGCCAAAAAGTTTGAAGTATTCGTACGCGAGCACGACCGCAGCAAATACTTTGATCAATACGGAAATTACCGCGGCCCGGATTCTAAGGACGACTCGGGAAAGAACGACGATCCCTGGGTCAATTGATCTCGTAATCCGGTTAGGGCGACTAGATAAAGTTAGTCGGGTGAAATGATCCACCCTCGCAAACACAAGGGCACCCGACTTTAGTCGGGTGAAACGATCCAAAAGAATCAGGGCTTTAGCCCTGGAAATCAGTCTGCTTACCCAGTCACCGGTTCTTCCGCCTGCACCACCCGCTTCCGGGCTTTGCCGTTCTTTGCCCGGCCAGACGCCTTGCTGTTCCCATTGCTACTTGCATCCCGCGCAGCCATCTTGTTGGCCTTGCGGCTTACTTGTTTAGCGATACTGCGGTCATCGCCGCTTCCGATCACATGCAGCCGCAGGAAATTCGTCGAGCCCGAAGTAGTCTTGGTGCCCGCAACCATGCCCATTATGTCTCCATGCTGCACCAGATGCCGCTTAGTCAACTCGCGTTCCGCGCCTAACACCATGTCTTCCACCGCCGGGGTGTGCTTGCACATGATGGGATGTACACCCCACAGCAGGTTCATGCGATTGCAAACTTTTTCTATGTAGGTGAGCGAGTAGATCTCAGTCTGGGGACGATATTTTGAGATCAATCGCGCCGTGGTGCCGGTCTCGGTATAAACCGCGATGGCGCGCATGTCCAGGTCCTGCGCGGCGTGCGCCACGGATTCGCAGATCGTCTCTGAGATGGAGAGGCGGCGCAATTCGCGGCGGCGCGGGAAGGAATGCTCCAGCATGTGATTTTCCGTCTCGGAAATGATCTTCGCCATCATGGCCACAGCTTCCCGGGGATACTTTCCGGTCGCCGACTCGGCGGACAACATCACCGCGTCCGTCCCGTCAAAGATGGCGTTCGCCACGTCACTGGCTTCCGCGCGGGTGGGCCGCGGATTCTCGATCATCGACTCCAGCATCTGGGTGGCGGTGATCACCGGCTTTCGCCACTCCGCCGCGCGGGAGATGATGTGCTTTTGAATGATCGGCACTTTCTCCGGCGGCATCTCCACGCCCAGGTCGCCGCGCGCCACCATCACGCCATCGGAGACATCCAGGATGTCTTCCAGGTGTTCGATAGCTTGCGGCTTTTCCAGCTTCGCGATCACCCATGCGTCACTGCCAAACTGCTGCACCCGTCGCTTCACGTAGCGCACATCGTCCGCTGTGCGGATAAATGACACCGCAACAATATCTACGCCGTGCTTGAGCCCGAACTCGAGGTCTCTTTCGTCCTTTTCCGTGATCGAGGGGACAGATACCACGGTGCCGGGAAGGTTGATCCCTTTATTCTCACCCAGCATCCCGCCATTCACGATCTCGCATTCCACATCGTCACCACGCACCGCCCGGACGCGCAGCTCGATCAATCCATCTGACAGCAGGATGCGCGATCCCGGTTCCACCTCACGGGCCAGTGTCTGAAACGTGGTTGAAACCATCTGCGCCGTCCCCTGCATGTCCGTGGGCGTGATCACGATCCGGGAGCCTGTCTTCAGCACCACCGGGATGCGGTTCTTCAGCCTGCCGGTGCGGATCTTGGGGCCTTGCAGATCTTGCAATATGCAGATCGAGTGGTTTTCTTTTGCCGCCACGCGGCGGATCCGGTGGATGGTCTTCAGATGATCTTCATGCGTGCCATGGGAAAAGTTCAAACGGGCAACGTCCATGCCGATGCGCATCAACTCCCGCAACATCACATCACTATTGGTGGCGGGACCGATGGTGCTGACGATCTTGGCTTTGCGCCGCATGCTGCGGCCTGTGACTGAATCGCTTTCGGGCATCCTGACTCTCGAGTGGCGGAATCTTTAGTGTATCGCGTCGGCTGGGGTTTCGGGACTTCGCCGGTCTGCCCGCCGTCTATCCGCCAGGCGGCGGTCTTTCAGCGGCAGCCGCGGCGCTACCTGAGCATTGAATTCCGCACCGATCAAAATGATGATGGAGATGATATACAACCACACCAGCAGCGCGATTGCCGCTCCCAGCGGCCCATAGACCAGGTTGTAAGTGGCATAGTTCGTAACATACCAGCCGAACAGGATGGTCACCGGAAACCACAACATGGTCGCCAGCACCGCCCCCGGCACCACCTTGTGCCAGGGCTGGATCCGCGGCAGCGCCCAGTGATAGATCAGCATGATCACCGTCACGCTCGTCACGCCCGCAATGAACCATCGGGTGCTTGTCCACAGCAGCACTAAATAAGCGTTTACGCCGTATTGGTTGTGCAGCAGTTTGAACTCAATATACTTCTCGATCAGATTTCCGAAGGCGATCAGGCCCATCGCGAATGCCATGGGAGCAAAGCCAAGCAGCACCAGAAAGAGCGCGACCGCTCGTTCCCGGATCGGTCCCCAGTTTTCTGAGATGTCGTAAGCCCGGCGAAATCCGCTCATCCAGGAGATCATGACCCCGGAGGCGGCAAACAACATGATTGAGAACGCGGAATAGATCTCGCGATTGGTCTGGTTGTGCTGCTGGAAGTAATCCACCGCGACGCTGCGCGAACCTGGCGGCAGAACCACCCCGATCGCGTATGCCACTTCATTCACCAGTATTGCGGTGGTATTGGTCTGGTTCAGGATCCAGGTGACAACAATGAACGCGGGAAAGAGCGTAAGGATGGAGGAATACGCCGCTGCCTTCGCTACCGCGAAGCCACCGTGCTGGACCGTTCGCCAGATTGCCGAGCGAACGTGACTTATATAGCGCAGCATTGTTGCTCAATGTACCCGTCCGCGACGCTTCACGCAATGGGTACAGGCGGTGCGCGGCGCGTCAGTGGGATTTGGCGGCCAAAGGGGCTTTCATATCCAGCACTTCGCGGATCTTTCCCAGCAGATTGTCAGGAGTAAAAGGTTTCTGCAAAAAAGCGGTGTTGGCATCCAGCACGCCGTGGCGCACGATTGCATCGTCCGTGTACCCGGACATGTATAGCACGCGCATCTCCGGGCGCATGTCACTCAACTGTTCCGCCACCTCGCGTCCACTGCCTTTGGCCAGCACCACATCCGTCAGCAGCAAGGCGATGGGGCCATCGTGAGAATGGCAAGCGGTGCATGCTTCCTCGCCATTTTTTGCCGTCAGCACGTGGTACCCGCTGCGCACCAGGATGTGTTTTACCAGGTCACGCACGGCATGCTCATCCTCTACCACCATCACCGTCTCTCCGCCGCCGGAGGCCAGTTGCGCCTTCTCCATGATTCCGGATTCGATGCCTGCTACCACCTGTGGCAGATAGACTTTGAATGTGGTGCCAATACCGGGTTCGCTATATACAAACACGTGGCCACCACTCTGGCTGATGATGCCGTAGGCGGTTGAAAGCCCTAAACCCGTGCCTTTACCCTGCTCCTTTGTGGTGAAAAAAGGCTCGAAGACCCGCTGCCGCGTCGCCGTATCCATGCCGATGCCGGTATCACTCACCGCCAGCAGCACGTAATTGCCCGGCGCGACCTCAAAATGTTCGTTGCTGTAATCCTGCGTAAGTTTGATCTCAGCCGTCTCGATGGTCAGTTTTCCGCCCCGCGGCATCGCATCCCGCGCGTTTACCGCAAGGTTCATTAGAACCTGCTCGATCTGTCCGGAATCTGCGCGGACACTGGCCTTGCGCGCCCGGCACATCGTCTCTAATTCCACGTCCTCACCTAACAGGCGCCGCAACAGTTCATGCATGTTGCGTACGGTGTTATTGAGATTGAACACTTTAGGCGCCAGCATCTGCTGGCGGCTGAAGGCAAGCAACTGTTTGGTCAGCAGGGCTGCCCGGTCCGCCGCCCGGTTCATCTCATCGATCTTTGAGACGATCGACGTGTTCGAACCCGCTAATTCCTCGCGCAGCAGCTCTCCATAACCCTTCATCACGGTCAGCAGGTTGTTGAAGTCGTGCGCCACTCCACCCGCTAAGCGTCCCACTGCTTCCATCTTCTGCGACTGCCGCAACTGGTCTTCCAGATGCCGCCGCTCAGTCACATCTTCCGCGATGATCTCAAAGATGATCTCACCATTGTCCGCATCGATGAGCCCCCGCCCGCTCAACTTTACCGTGATGATCTCGCCATCTTTCCGCTTCCACCGCACATGGACGTTTTCCGCGCGGCCCGTCTTCTCGAACTGGCGCAGGAGCTCCCTTCGTTCGCTTCGGTCCACGTAGACGTCAGTTTCCATGTTCAAGCCGTACAGCTCGGCCATCGAGTTATACCCAAGGATCCGCACCAGCGCCAGATTTACATCCAGGAATTTGCCTGCGCTGCTGGCGCGATATAAGCCATGCACCGCGCTCTGCACCAGGGTGCGATAGCGCTCTTCTGACTCCCGGAGCTGCTTCTCGTTCTGTTTGCGTTTGATCGCGGACGCGATCTGCTGTGAGACGAATACCAGGATGTCGCGGTCCTTTGTGCCGAATCGCACTTCCTCAGAATAAGTCTGCACCACCACTGCGCCGATGGTGTCTTCGCCATACTTTAGCGGCACGCCGATCCAGTCCACGCATGGCGTCCCGATGCTGTGCAGGCGTCCCGCCTCCGTCAGCTCAAGTTCCTTTTCCGGGGTCAGCAGCAGCGCCTCTCCCGTGGTGATCACATAATCTGTCAGCCCTTTGCCCGATAGCGCGCTCGGCTCCGGCTGCTCATCCTTCTCGTCCACAAAATAAGGAAAGGTAATAAGGGTGCGCGTCGGGTCCAGCAAAGCGATGAAGAAGTTGCGTGCCACCATCAACTCGCCCACCACGCGATGGATACTGCGGAAGCACTCCTGCAGGTCCTCCGCGTTGCTCGCGCTCTCGGCGATGCGATAGAGCGCGGATTGCAATTGCTGGTCTCGCTTGCGGTCGGTCACATCGAACGCAGTCGCCAGAATCGCCCAACCATTCTCAAACTCGATCTTCTCTGAGCTGTAGTCCAGCCACTTCACCACCCCAAGTTTGGTGATGATCTTGAACTCGATGCGTGGCGTTACCGGTTCATGCGCTAATCGCCTCTGTAATCTGTCCGCGAACAGTTGTACCGAGTCGGGGTGCAATAACTTTTCAATGCCTGACTCCAGCAACTCCTCCCGCGAGTATCCGCTCAAGAGCTCCGTGGCGCGGTTCACAAAAACAAAGCGTTCCGGATCGAAGATAAAGATGGCGGAGTTGGCGGTATCAGCCACGGCGCGGAATTTTGCGTCGCTGCGGCGTGCCTGGTCACGGTTGTTGCGGATAGCGTATGTCAATCCGCTGATGATGATCTCCATGGTTACAAAGATGGCGAAACGCACATACGCCTGTCGCCCACTCAGGGTGGCCAGATCCAACTGCCGCCAATGGATCGATTGTGCGCTGAAGAGGCTGCTGATGACGATCGCCAGCACCCCAGCCTTGCCTCCGCCGAACCATGTGCTGGCTCCCACCGCAAAAGCAAACAGCAGGAACCCGAGGCTGGTTTCGCTATTTGAAAAGATCTGGTTCAGCCCCAGGGCCAACAGCGCGCAAGCCACAGCGACGCCATAGCGCGCCGGAGTGCTGAGCGTCGGACGTTCCGCCAGGCGGAAGGGGATTTGAGCAGGATGTGCCATGGTCAAAAAAGCGCATAGCTTTTAGCCATGCGCTCCAGCACCGCCGAGAGTATCACGGCATCCAGCACTTCCGTGTTACCCAAAATGGTCTTAGGACATTACCGAGGTAACTGCTTTCCCACAGCAAAAACGCGGTCCCGAGGGACCGCGTTCTCGTTTTCTTCCGGCTCTGCGCCTATTCCGCCGCCAGCTCTTCCTGTTCGCCTTCCGTGCGCATCAGCTCCAGTGCCCGCTCGGCTTCTTCATATGCCTGCGAGACCTCTTCCTGGACCTTTGCCGCCGCCTCTTCCAGCTCCGGAGCCAGTTGGATGTTGCGGTAGTACTCCATGCCGGTTCCCGCCGGGATCAAGCGCCCGACGATCACGTTCTCTTTCAGGCCGCGCAAGTGGTCCACGGCGCCGTTGATGCTGGCTTCCGTGAGCACGCGCGTGGTCTCCTGGAACGATGCCGCGGAGATGAAAGATTCCGTCGAGAGCGATGCCTTGGTGATGCCCAGCAGCAGCGGACGGCCGGTTGCCGGCTTGCCCCCACTGGTGATCACCCGCTCGTTCTCTTCGCGGAAGCGGAACTTGTCCACCTGCTGTTCCAGCAGGAAGCCGGTGTCGCCCACATCTTCCACCTTCACCCAGCGCATCATCTGCCGAACGATCACCTCAATGTGCTTGTCACTGATGGTCACGCCCTGCAAGCGATAGACCTCCTGGATCTCATTCACCAGGTACGATTGCAACTCTTTCTCCCCCAACACGGCAAGAATGTCATGCGGGTTCAGCGGGCCGTCCATGAGTGGTTCGCCCGCGCGCACGCGGTCGTTCTCCTGGACGTTCACGTGCACACCCTTGGGGACTGAGTATTCCTTTTCCGTCCCATTGTCGGCGGTCACGTAGATCTTGCGCTGTCCCTTGCTCACTTCACCGAACTTCACCGCGCCATCGATCTCACTGATGACGGCGGTCTCGCGCGGCTTGCGGGCTTCGAAGAGTTCCACCACGCGCGGCAGGCCGCCGGTGATGTCTTTCGTCTTCGTGGTCTCGCGCGGGATCTTCGCCAGCACGTCGCCCGGATGCACCTCATCACCATCGTTCACCATTAGGTGAGCGCGGTGCGGCATCAGGTAACGGCGGCTTCCCTTGCCACCCTTGATCACAATGGCAGGCTGGCGCTTCTCGTCCGGCGACTCGCCCACCACGTGGCGGGACAATCCCGTCACTTCGTCCACTTCCTCGTTCAGCGTGATGCCCTCCTGCAAGTCCTTGAACTGGAGGGTGCCGCCGATCTCGGTCAGGATGGCGAACGTGTACGGGTCCCACTCCACCATCACCTGGCCCAGCGTCACCGCCTGGCCTTCGGCAACCTTTACTTTGGCGCCATAAAGCACGGAGTAACGCTCTTTTTCGCGGCCCTTTTCGTCCACCACGGCAATCGATCCCTGGCGATTCATCACCACCAGGTCGCCCGACTTGGACTTCACCGTTTGCAGGTTGATGAAGCGCACCGCGCCGTTTGATTTCGCATCCAGGCGCGACTGCTCATTGACTCGTGAAGCCGTTCCACCAATGTGGAAGGTACGCATCGTGAGCTGCGTCCCCGGCTCGCCGATGGACTGCGCTGCGATCACTCCCACAGCCTCGCCCATCTCGACTACGCGTCCCGAACCCAGGTTGCGGCCATAGCACTTGATGCAAACGCCGCGCTTGGATTCGCACGTCAACACCGAACGGATCTTCACCCGCTCGATGCCCGCTGCCTGGATCGCGATGGCGGTCTCTTCTGAGATCTCCTCGTTCACGTCTACGATCACGCTGCTCTCGTAGTCCTTGATGCGCTCGAGGGTCACGCGGCCGATGATGCGGTCACGCAACGGCTCAATGATCTCGCCTGACTCCACGATCGAGCCCACGTAGATCCCGTCCACCGTTCCGCAATCGTTCTCGCTTATGATCACATCCTGCGCCACATCCACCAGGCGGCGGGTCAGGTAGCCTGAATCCGCGGTCTTGAGCGCGGTGTCAGCCAGGCCCTTGCGCGCGCCGTGCGTTGAAATAAAGTACTGCAACACCGTCAGGCCTTCGCGGAAGTTCGCCGTGATTGGCGTCTCAATAATCTCGCCTGATGGTTTCGCCATCAATCCACGCATCCCGGAGAGCTGGCGGATCTGCTGTTTCGATCCGCGAGCGCCGGAGTCCGCCATCACATAGATCGGGTTCAGATCGCCGGACTTGTCCTGCGACTGCAGCACGGAGAACATCTCATCCGCAACCTTCTCCGTGATGCCCGACCAGATCTCGATCACTTTGTTGTAGCGCTCACCGTTGGTGATAGCGCCGTCGAGGTACTGCTGTTGCACGGCGATCACGTCCTGCTCGCCCTTCTTCACCAGGCCCGCTTTATGCTCCGGAATCACCATGTCATCAATGCCGATGGAGAGGCCGGCGCGGGTCGCATAATTGAACCCAAGCTGCTTCACGTCATCCAGCATCCTTACCGTGGTCTCCAGGCCAAAGCGCAGGTAGCAATAATTCACCAACTGGGCCAGGCCCTTCTTCTTAAGCAGGCCGTTGATGAACGGCATCCCCTGGGGCAGGCGATCGTTCAGGATCACGCGTCCCACGGTGGTGTTGATGAACTGGCGCTCAAAATTCACCAGCTCTGCGTGCACCAGGTCCTGATCGTCATACGCGGCCGTCAGGTCCATCACCTCACCGGTGTAGCGCAGGCGGATGGGAGAAAGTGTTTCCACTTCCTTGGCTTCCAGCGCCAGCAATACTTCATCGATGTTGGCGAACGCCCTCCCTTCACCCTTCGCGCCCGGCTTCGCTTTCGTCAGGTAATACATGCCCAACACCATGTCCTGGGTAGGAACGGTGATCGGCTGGCCAGACGCCGGCGAAAGGATGTTGTGCGAAGCCAGCATCAGCACGCTGGCTTCAACCTGCGCCTCCGGGGATAGCGGGATGTGTACCGCCATCTGGTCGCCGTCAAAGTCAGCATTGAACGCGGTGCAGACCAGCGGATGGATCTTGATCGCTTTGCCTTCCACCAGCACCGGCTCGAATGCCTGAATGCCCAAACGATGCAGTGTTGGCGCGCGGTTCAACAGTACCGGATGGTCTTTAATGACCTCTTCCAGGATGTCCCACACCACCGGCTCCTGCATCTCCACCATCTCTTTTGCCTGCTTGATGGTGGTGCACTGCCCGGTCTGTTCCAGGCGGTGATAGATGAATGGCTTGAACAGCTCAAGCGCCATCTTCTTCGGCAAGCCGCATTGGTTGAGTTTCAACTCCGGGCCCACCACGATCACCGAACGTCCCGAGTAATCCACGCGCTTGCCCAGAAGGTTCTGGCGGAAGCGTCCCTGCTTGCCCTTCAGCGTGTCAGAGAGTGACTTCAGCGGACGGTTGTTGGCGCCACGCAGCACCCGGCCGCGGCGTCCGTTGTCGAACAGCGCGTCTACCGCTTCCTGCAGCATGCGCTTTTCATTGCGCACGATCACTTCAGGAGCGTGTAGGTCCATCAATTTCTTCAAGCGATTGTTGCGGTTGATCACGCGGCGATACAGATCGTTCAGGTCTGAGGTCGCAAACCGGCCGCCATCCAGTGGAACCAGCGGGCGCAGCTCCGGCGGGATCACCGGGATCACATCCAGGATCATCCATTGCGGCTTGTTGCCGCTCTTGCGGAATGCGTCCGCTACCTTCAGCCGCTTGGTGAACTTCAGCCGCTTCTGCAGTGAGGTCTCATTGCGCATCTTCTCCCGCAATTCCACTGAGAGCTCTTCCACGTCCACCCGCTTCAGCAGTTCCTTAATGGCTTCCGCGCCCATCATGGCTTTGAAGCCGGAGGCGCGATGCTGCTGGTCGAGTTCGCGGTAGCGGTTCTCTTCCTTGATGACTTCGCTTTCCTTCACCGGGGCTTCGCCGGCTTCGATCACAACGTATGACTCGAAGTAGAGAACCGCTTCCAGTTCACGCAGTGAGATGTCCAGCAAGTGGCCGATGCGCGATGGCAGGCCCTTGAAGAACCATACGTGCGAGCACGGCGACGCCAGTTCGATGTGACCTAGTCGCTCTCGCCGAACCTTTGAGAGCGTCACTTCCACGCCGCACTTGTCGCAGATCACTCCGCGATGTTTCATGCGCTTGTATTTTCCGCACAAGCATTCCCAGTCCGTGACCGGGCCAAAGATGCGCGCGCAGAACAACCCATCACGCTCCGGCTTGAACGTCCGGTAATTGATCGTCTCCGGCTTGGTGACCTCGCCATGTGACCAGCTGCGGATCTTTTCCGGCGACGCCAGGCTGATGCGGATCGAGTCGAATTCCAGGTGCTGACTACCGATATCCAGTGGATTAGAACGGTACAAGGTATTCCTCCTTCGGTTCCGGATACTCAGTACCCGGTCCCGACTAGAACATTCAGCGGCCTATACCACTTCGGCTACTGAGTTGGCCCGCCCGCACCCCTTGGGTGCGGACGGCTTGTTTGATCTTCTCTGCGTACTGCGCTTCTGATCTTCTCTGCGTACTGTGTACTGCGTACTGCGTACTTCGCTTCTGCTCTTTGCTCGGTACTCACTCTGGCACCAGGTACTCGGTACTCGCTACTCGGTACTTGTCCTTCTGTGTACTGCGTACTGTGTACTGCGTACTTCGCTTCTGCTTTTGCTCGGTACCAGGTACTAGGTACTCGGCACTAGGTACTGGGTACTAGCAACTAGTCATCAGCCGCCGTGCTGAGCACCTTCTTCTTCTCGCCGGTAGTGATCAACTCCACATCCAGACAGAGTGACTGCAACTCGCGGATAAGCACGTTGAACGATTCCGGCACGCCGGGCTCGATCGCTGCTTCACCTTTCACGATCGCCTCATAGATCTTGGTGCGGCCATAGACGTCGTCTGACTTCGCCGTCAGCAGCTCCTGCAGGATGTAAGCCGCGCCATATGCTTCCAGCGCCCAAACCTCCATCTCACCGAAACGCTGGCCCCCGAACTGCGCCTTGCCACCCAGCGGCTGCTGCGTGATGAGCGAGTACGGCCCGATCGAACGTGCGTGGATCTTGTCGTCCACCAGATGCGAGAGCTTCAACATATAGATGTAGCCCACCGTCACCGGCTGCTCGAACGCTTCGCCCGTCATGCCGTCAAACAACGTCGTCTTGCCGGAGCTCGGCAATCCCGCTTCCGCCAGCAAGCTCTTGATCTCCGCCTCATGCGCGCCGTCAAACACCGCGGTGCCGAACAGGGCGCCCGTCTTCATGCCTTCGGCTGCCGCCATCAATTCGTCCTCATTGAGCGAATTGATGGAGTTCAGGAATGCCGTGCCTTTGAAGATCTGGCGCAATTCCTTGCGGATCAATTCTTCGCGGCTGTTCTCCTCCATGAACTTGGTGATGCGCTTGCCCAGTTCGTGGCCCGCCCATCCCAGGTGTGTCTCCAGGATCTGGCCCACGTTCATTCGGGAGGGCACGCCCAGCGGATTCAGCACGATCTCCACCGGGGTCCCATCCGGCAGGTACGGCAGGTCTTCTTCCGGCAGGATGCGCGCGATCACGCCCTTATTACCGTGGCGTCCCGCCATCTTGTCGCCCACTGAAAGCTTGCGCTTCATGGCGATATAAACCTTCACCAGCTTGATCACGCCCGGAGGAAGCTCGTCGCCCTTTTGCAGCTTTGAGATCTTCTCGTTCACGATCTTGCGCAGCACGTCGATCTGGCGAGACGTCATCTCTTCGATCTCGTCGATCTGTTCGTTCACCCGCGGGTCTTTATCGTTGTACTTGATGCGCTTCAGGTTGCGGGTGGAGATGCGCTCGATGGTCTCGCGATCGAGCACTGCTTCCTTCGTCAGCAAACGCTTGTTGGTGCGCTCGTCATGCAGGTCAGCCTGCACTTCCTTGCCGCCTAGGATCCCATCAAGACGCTTCAAGCGCTCGTCCGTAAGGATTCGGATCTCGTCGGCCAGGTTCTTCTCCAGCTTCTCGATCTGTTGTCCTTCGATCGACTTCGCGCGTTCGTCCTTTTCCTGCCCCTTGCGCGAGAAGATCTTCACGTCCACCACCGTGCCTTCAATGCCCGGAGGGCACGTCAGCGAAGCGTCGCGAACGTCGCCGGCTTTTTCCCCGAAGATCGCGCGCAGCAGCTTCTCTTCCGGCGTGAGCTGGGTCTCGCCCTTTGGCGTCACTTTGCCCACGATGATGTCGCCCTGCTTGATCAGCGCGCCGATGCGGATCACGCCCGCTTCATCCAGGTCACGCAGAGCGGATTCGCTCACGTTCGGAATGTCGCGCGTGATCTCTTCCGGCCCCAGTTTCGTATCGCGGGCCTCGATCTCGAACTCCTCGATGTGGACCGAGGTGTAGTAATCCTCTTTCACCATCTTTTCCGAGATCAGGATCGCGTCCTCAAAGTTGTATCCCCGCCAGGGCATGAACGCCACCAGCACATTTCGCCCCAGCGCCAGCTCGCCACCATCCGTGCAAGGCCCGTCCGCGATCACTTGTCCTTTCACCACCCGGTCACCTTTTGTGACCAGCGGCTTCTGGTTGATGCAGGTGTTCTGGTTGGAGCGCTTGAATTTGGTCAGCGTATAGATGTCGCTGCCCACCTCACGCGAAAGCTGCGTGGGGTGATGCTCGCCTTCCACGCGCACGATGATGCGCTCGGAATCAACCGAATCAATGATGCCGTTACGGCGGGCCAGCACCACGGCGCCGGAATCGCGTGCCGTTACCCCTTCCATGCCGGTGCCCACGATCGGGGCTTCGGCACGCAGCAGCGGCACGGACTGGCGTTGCATGTTCGCGCCCATCAGTGCGCGGTTCGCATCGTCATGCTCCAGGAACGGGACCAGCGATGCCGCGACCGATACCAGTTGCTTCGGGCTGACGTCGATGTAATCCACCTCTTCCTTCGGCACCAGCACAAAGTTTCCTGCTTTACGAGCATTCACCAGATCGCCTACCAGGCGTCCCTTATCGTCCAGCTCGATGTTGGCCTGCGCGATCACGTGCTTATCCTCTTCCCATGCGGAAAGATAAAAGCTGAATGGCTCCCACTCGATCTGCCGCTTGCGACGGTCTTTCAGGTCTCCATTCGTCTTCTCCAGCTCATGCATCTCAACGTGGTCGCCCACGCGATGGTCACTGTCGCCGGCATTCACCACGGTGATGAAGTCCAGTACGCGACCGGTCTTCACCTTGCGGTACGGTGACTCGATAAACCCGTAATCATTGATCCGCGCATAGCAGCTCAGTGAGGAGATCAGTCCGATGTTCGGGCCTTCCGGCGTCTCGATCGGGCAGATGCGTCCATAGTGTGTCGGGTGAACGTCGCGCACTTCGAACCCGGCGCGCTCACGGGATAAGCCGCCCGGCCCAAGCGCCGAAAGGCGCCGCTTGTGCGTGATCTCTGACAGCGGATTGGTCTGGTCCATGAACTGTGACAACTGTGACGATCCGAAGAACTCGCGGATCGCCGCCATCACCGGCTTTGCGTTCACCAGGTCATGCGGCATCGCCGTGGACATTTCCTGGTACACGCTCATCTTTTCTTTGATCGCGCGTTCCATGCGCACCAGTCCGATGCGGAACTGGTTCTCCATCAGCTCGCCCACCGCGCGCACGCGGCGGTTGCCCAGGTGATCGATGTCATCCACCAACCCGATGCTCCTGCGCAGCTTCAGCAGGTAACGGATGGTCGAATAGAAGTCGTCCGGATCCAGCGTGCGCTTCTCGAGCGAGGCGCCGCCTTCATTGCGGTCATACAGCTTGATGTTGAACTTCAAGCGGCCCACGCGCGAGAAGTCATACTTCCGCGGATCGAAAAACATCCCGTGGAAGAGTGCCGTCGCCGTGTCCAGCGTCGGTGGATCGCCCGGACGCAGTTTGCGATAGATCTCGATCAGCGCTTCCTGCGGCGTCTTCACTGAATCGCGGCGCAGGGTCGCGCTGATCACGTTGCCCACATCGTCCCGCTCCGGGAAGAACACATGGACGTCCTGCACCCCGGCATCCAGCATCTTGCTCAGCTTGTCAGCCGTGATCTCGCTGTTCGCCTCCAGCAGGATCTCACCGGTATTGGTATCAACGATGTCCGCCGCGGTGAACGCCCCTTCCAGGTCGGTAGTGTCGATCTCGATGTCGCTGATCTTTGCCTTCTGGATGTCCTTCATCACAGCGGCTGAGATCTTGCGGCCGGAGTGGACTACTTCGTCGCCGTTCTTCGCCTTCACCGAGTGCGCCAGCTTCAGGCCCAGCAGGTTCGTCGGGCGCTCCACTCCAGGTTCCAGCGTCCAGAACAGCTTATTGTTCCGCAGCGCGATGCGGTCCACGGTATAGAAGGTGCGAAGGATGTCTTCGTCAGAACGGAGTCCTAACGCCCGTAGGAAGATGGTGCCCAGAAATTTACGCTTACGATCGATGCGGACGTAGAGGATATTTTTCTGGTCGTACTCGAACTCTACCCATGATCCGCGGTAAGGGATGATCTTGCCCAGGAAATACGTGCGATTGTTCGCCGTCTCAAAGAAGACGCCGGGCGAGCGGTGCAACTGGCTCACGATCACGCGCTCGGTCCCGTTCACGATGAACGTTCCGTTGTCGGTCATCAGCGGCACGTCGCCGAAAAAGACTTCCTGCTCCTTGATGTCGCGGATGGTCTTGTTGCCGGTCTCGATGTCCTTATCAAAGATCGTCAGCCGGATAGTGACCTTGAGCGGCGCCGAATACGTCATGCCGCGCTCTTCGCACTCGCTCACGTCATATTTCAGTTGCAGGCCCACCGGGTCGCCGCACTTGTTGCAGAAGTCCGGGGTGTTCGCGTTGTAGGTCCCGCAATTCGAGCACAGCACGTCACCCGGATGGAACGGATCGGTGATGACCGTGTTGCCGCAATTCTTACACGTGGTGCGCAGATGATGCAGCCCTTTTAAATGGCCGCACTTGCATTCCCAGTTGCCGATCGCATAGTCCACAAAATCCAGTTGCGACATGTTGCGGAAATCAGTGATCGGGAAGACCGATTGAAAGACCGCTTGCAGCCCGTTGTCGTCGCGCTCGGAAGGCAGCTTGTCCATCTGCAGGAAGCGGTCATACGAGCGCTTCTGCACTTCGATCAGGTTCGGGATCTGGATGGTCGCTGGGATCTTTGAGAAATCGAGACGAACCCGCTTGGCACGCTTGCTGTTCATTGCCATAGAGAAGAAACTCCTGTTTTTGAGAGGACCCCGCGGCCCCCTCGCCATTCCCACGGTTCCGCAGATCAGCTGGGCAGCACCTCCGCCGGTGGGCAACGGAGAGCTGTTTTTCCTCAACCTGCGACGTCCGCTTTTTTTCAATTGGGCAACAAATTGCCTTCTTGCGCGGACGTTTTTTGTTTCCTACAATCCCTGACAACTCGCGATTGCATCCAAGCGTGAGTACAAGATCCGGGTGGCCCGTCCTGGCTTGCTAGAACGGGTTCCCCGAAAAGACAGCGATGCGCCCGTAGGGACAAGCGTCCCCACCGGCGCCCTTCGCAGCGCTTGTGCCTTCTCAGTTGTCTGTGACTCTGCCAGTCTGAAAGCCCTATTCCCCAGCGGGCACCGCCCGCAAAGGTATCTGTGAGTCTCCGCGCTCGCGAAGAACCAAACAGCGTTCAGCACTGAAGCTTCGTTAAAAGCCGATTCAGTACCGGAGCGCGGCAGCCGGTTCTTACCCGCTGCCGCTTTGCCCCTGAAAGAGTTACTTCACTTCGACGGTCGCGCCGGCGTCAGTGAACTTCTTCTTGATGGTCTCGGCTTCTTCCTTGGTCACGTTCTCTTTGATCGTCTTGGGCGCGCCATCCACCAGGTCCTTGGCTTCTTTCAAGCCCAACGAGGTGACTTCACGCACAGCCTTGATCACATCGATCTTCTTCGCGCCGGCGGCGGTCAAGGTCACGGTGAACTCGGTCTGCGCTTCTGCTGCCGGAGCAGCTGCTGCCGCGCCACCACCCGCCATCATGACCGGGGCCGCAGCGGCGGCGGATACGCCAAGACGCTCTTCTAAACGCTTCACAAGCTGTGCCGCATCAAGCAGCGACAGGCCAACGATTGATTCTTCTAACTGCTGAATATCTGCCATTTTGATTCTCCGAATTTGTTAAAAGCTTCTTTTTACTTGCCCATGCTGCCTTCTTCAGGCTTCCAGTGCGCCTTGCCGTCCATCCCGCTCAGACAAAGCAGAGATGCCGAACAACGCGCAACGCCCTCAAGATCAACAGCCAAACCGTCTACATCTTTCCGAAGCAGCCTGAGCTACTCGGCAAACTTTTGTTTTTCCACTCCCTGGTTCAACACCACCGCCAGGTCGCGTCCCACGGCATTCGCCACCGTCACCAGGCGCTGCGCCGGTGAATTCATCAGGAACAGCAGCTTCGCGAACATGGCTTCCTTGGAAGGCATCGTCGCCAGGGCGGAAATCTCTCCCGGGCTCGCTTTCTTGCCTTCGACCACGCCGCCTTTCACGCTGATCTGCTCTTTATTATCGTCCAGGTACTTGACCACAGCTTTGGCCAGCGCCACCGGGTCACCGGTGGTGTAAGCGATCGAGGTCACGCCTTTGAGCCCGGTCAGGGCCTCTGCCAGCGGAGTGCCTTCCGCCGCGCGCTGCGCCAGTTTGTTCTTCACCACGGCATATTTGCCGCCTGCGTTGCGGATGGTCTTACGCAGCTCAAAATCCTGCCCCACCGTCAGCTTGCTGAACGTGGCCACCACCACGTTGTTCACGCCCTTCAGGTCGCTGGTCAGCTTTTCCAGTAATTGCTGTTTCTTTGCTTTGGTAACGGCCATTTTTCGGTTCCTTATTCTCTGCCCTCATCCCGCATTCCGCGGGAGCGGCTCCTTCAGATCCTGATTATGCTTTTGACGCGTTCTCGATCGCCGTCGTGTCCAGTGAGATTCCCGGGCCCATGGTCGAGGAGAGATACGCTCCCTTGATGTATTTGCCCTTCGCCGCCGCGGGCTTCGCGCGCACCACGCTTGAGATCACCGTGGTCGCATTCTCCACCAGCTTCTCCGGAGTGAATGAGATCTTGCCCACGGGAACGTGCACCAGCGCGGTCTTGTCGGTGCGGAATTCCACCTTGCCCGCCTTGATCTCTTTGATCGCATTGGCCACGTCGAAGGTTACCGTTCCCGTCTTCGGGTTCGGCATAAGCCCCTTGGGGCCCAGCACCTTGCCTAGCTTGCCCACCGACTTCATCACATCCGGCGTGGCGATCAGGGCGTCGAAATCAGTCCAGTTCTCTTTTTGGATCTTCTCCACCAGCTCTTCTCCGCCCACGAAATCCGCGCCCGCTGCTTCCGCCTCGCGCATCTTTTCGCCGTTTGCGATCACGCAGACTTTCTTCGTCTTACCCAGTCCGTGCGGCAACACCACCGTGCCCCGCACCATCTGGTCGGCGTGCTTGGGGTCCACGCCCAGCCGGAGAGTCACTTCCACCGTCTCATCAAACTTTGCGAACTTCACTTTTTGCAGCGCCGTCACCGCTTCTGGCAATGCGTATGGACGCTGCTCGATCGCTGCTCGCGCCTTCTCCACGTTCTTTCCCATCTTTTTCGACATATCTTCCCTCTTTGACTTCCACCGCTGGAGCGCTCTTCCGCAACGCCGTGGTGTTGAAATCACAAATTACAAATCACAAATTACAAATCACAAATTCGTTGTCATTCCGAGTGCAGCGAGGAATCTGCATCTGCTTCGCTTTTGCTCTTGATCTTCTGCGTACTGCGTACTGTCTACTGCGTACTTGCTGGCTACTGGCTACTGCCTACACCACTTCGATTCCCATCGATCTTGCAGTGCCCTTGATGCTGCGCACCGCAGCCTCAAGCGATGCCGCATTCAAGTCCGGCATCTTTTGCTTGGCGATCTCTTCCACCTGTTTCTCCGTCACCTTGCCCACTTTGTCCTTGTTGGGCGCGCCCGCGCCCTTGGCGACGTTCGCCGCGCGCTTCAGCAGGATCGCCGCTGGCGGGGTCTTGGTGATGAACGTGAAGCTGCGATCGGTAAAGACCGTGATCACCACCGGGATGATCAGCCCCGCCATCTCCTTGTTCTGGGTGCGCGCGTTGAATTGCTTGCAGAACTCCATGATGTTGACCTGCGCCTGGCCCAGTGCCGGGCCGATCGGCGGTGCCGGAGTGGCCTTGCCCGCCTCGATCTGCAGCTTTACATATCCAGTGATTTTCTTCGGTGCCATCTATTTGCCTCTAATCTGTGTACCGGGTACCAAGTACCGGGTCATGTCATTCCGAGCGAAGCGAGGAATCTGCATCTCGATGTTGCTCTTGCGTTACTGCTACTGTTCTCTCTGGCTACTGGCTACTCCGTGTACTCCACTCGGTACCCGGTACTCGCGACCCGTTACTAACTAGCGATCTTCTCCACCTGTCCGAATTCCAATTCCACCGGCGTCCCGCGGCCAAAGATCGTGACCATCACCTTCAGGGTCTCGCGGTCTTCATTCACTTCATCCACCACGCCATTAAAGTTGGCGAATGCGCCTTCGGTGATCCGTACCTGTTCGTTCTTCTCGAACTTCACCTTCAGCTTGGGCTTGTCCTTGCCGACGTTTACCCGGAAGACGATCTGGTTGACTTCCTCTTCGTTCAGCGGCGAGGGGTTCTGCCCCGTGCCCAGGAATCCCGTGACCCGCGGCGTGGACTTGATCACATGCCACACATCATCGTTCAATTCCATCTCGACCAGAACATAACCCGGCAGAAAGGCGCGCTCCGTGGTGTACTTCTTCCCGTTACGGATCTCCGTCACCGGCTCCGTGGGGATCACCACCCGGCCGATCTTGTCCTGCATGCTGAATGCGAGAATGCGCGACTCCAGCGATTCTTTTACCTTGCGCTCAAAACCTGAATAGGCGTGGATGATGTACCACTTGAAATTCGGGTTCGTTGGCTGTACCCCATCGACTACCGCGCCGGCTTCGCCGTTCGGAAGCACCGCTTCCGTCTCGGCTGTTTGCGTGTTGTTCTGCTCTTCTGCCATTTTGTTTTTACTTCTTGCTGTTGCCTATGACTCTTCTGTGTACTGCGTACTGCCTACTGCGTACTGCCTACTTCTTTTGTCATTCCGAGCGCAGCGAGGAATCTGCATTTGCCTTGCTTAAACTCGAAACTTTCCCGGTACCCAATACTCAGTATCCGGTACCCCTTACGCCGTCTTCGCCCACTTCAATAGGTTGTCGATCGCAAAGCCGATCACCCGGTCCACTCCGTAAAAATATGCCGCGAACAGGAACACCGTGATGATCACCACTGCGGTGGTCGCCTGCACCTCTTTCATCGAGGGTGAGGTGACCTTGCGCATCTCCGTGCGCACGTCGTTGTAAAAATCCCTGGTCTTCTCCGGGAAAGACTTGTTGCGTTCCGCTAGCTCGTTCTTGCTTCCGCCGGTTGCTACTACTGCTTTCGCCATCTTCTTGCTCTCAATTCCCTTGCTCTCAATTCCCGTGGGCATCTTGCGTTACGTATATTTCTCTTGTCATTCCGAGCGCAGCGAGGAATCTGCTTTTGCTCTTTCTGCCTACTGCGTACTGCCTACTGCGTACTTGCTCGGTACCAGCTACTGAGTACTAGGTACTGAAGTTGGCAGGGGCGGAGGGATTCGAACCCTCAAGTTCGGTTTTGGAGACCGACAGTTTAGCCATTGAGCTTACGCCCCTATTCTCATTGGCAATTTGTGATTTTCGATTTGTAATTTTTAAGGCCAATCTTTCACTGGCCGTTTTCAAACCGGCAATCTTCTGACGATCCGCGCTTTTCAATTACAAATCACAAATCACAAATTACAAATTACTTGGTCTCTTTATGTGCCGTATGTTTCCGGCAGCAGTTGCAGAATTTCTTGAACTCCAACCGCCCGGTCGTGGTTTTCTTGTTCTTGGTCGTCGAGTAGTTGCGATTCTTGCAATCCCCGCACTGTAACGTGATGATGTCCCGCATTTCCTTTACCTCTAAATTCTGTCGTTAGCCGTTAGTCGTTAGCCAAAAACCAAAATCTCTATGGCTATCTCCGTCGCTATGTCTCTAGTCGCTATGTCTCTACCCGGTTTTAGCTAGCGGCCAGCGACCTAGCAACTAGCGGCGTTTTTTTCTTACGCAACAATCTCGCTGATGGTTCCCGCGCCCACCGTGCGTCCACCTTCACGGATGGCGAAGCGCAAGCCCTTCTCCATCGCCACCGGAGTATGCAGCTCGATCTCCAGTTGCACGTTGTCCCCCGGCATC
>JBBSFV010000005.1:0-107362 GCA_038254775.1 Terriglobales bacterium
CCCCAGATAAAGGTGACGACCACCAGCAGAATATGAGCCTTCGAGGAGCGCGAGAGCGCCATCAGTGCTTAGCTTTGCTTTGTGATTTTTGCTCCGGCGCTTGATACACCGTCCGGCCTCCCACCACCGTGCGCAATACTTTTGCTTGCAGGATCTCGTCGGCGGGGATATTCATGATGTCACGATCAAGCACTACGAAATCCGCCAGCATCCCCGGCGTGAGCGTCCCTTTGGTCGTCTCTGCGAATTCTGCATATGCGGAACCGGTTGTGTACGCGGCGATGGCCTGGTCGATGGTCAGCTTTTGGTCAGGAAAATAAGCTTCCGTGCCCGCTTCGTTCTTGCGTGTTACCGCGGCGTAAAGACCGCGAAAAGGGGTAATGGGTTCCACGGGATAATCCGTGCCGAAGGCAAGCGGCACGCCGGCTGCCAGAAATCCCTTCCATGCATACGAAGTGGCAGCGCGTTCCTCGCCCAGCCGCGCCTTCGCCCAATTCATATCTGTGAGCAGATGATTTGGCTGCATCGATGCCACCACTCCCAATGTTTTGAACTCCTGTACCTGCTTGGGATTGGTGACCTGCGCGTGCTCCACCCGGAATCGGCGGTCGATCGCGCCATTCAGGGCCAGTTTGTAGGCCGTGAGTGCCATCTCCGTGCCGCGATCCCCAATGGCATGAAAACCGATCTGGAATCCTGCTCCCGCGCGTTCAACGGTCATCGTATTGAGCTGGTCCTGCGTGTAGCGCGGGATGCCGGAGTTAATCGGGTCATCACTGTACGGCGCAAGCAGCGCGGCAGTGCGCGACCCCAGCGATCCATCCATAAATCCCTTCAGCATCCCGGTGTGCAGCATGGGATCATCCTGGGGATGGTGAACGCGCGCCACCTTCAACTTCTCAACATCAAGGTTGAATGGCAGCCATTCGCTGATGCGGACCGTGAGCTTGCCCTCTTTTTCGAGTTGCTCATAGATCAGAAAGTCTTCCCAGTCGGAATTGTCCTGCGCGCTGGTGATGCCCCATTGCGCCGCATCGGCAAGAGCAAGCAAGATCGCTTTGCGGCGTTTCTCTTTCGTGACTTTCGGGATCTTGCTCTCCACCAGTTCTCGCGCGGTTTCTCGCAGGATGCCGGTCGGCTCCCCGGCCTCACCGTGATCGACTTTGCCACCCTCGGGATCGCGCGTCTCTCTGGTCACGCCGCCAGCTTTCAGAGCAGCGGAATTCGCGACCGCAATATGTCCATCAATGCGGACAAAGACCGCAGGATGATTGCCTGTCACCTGATCCAGGTCGAGACGCATAGGCAGGACCTGTCCTGGCCACTTGGTATGGTCCCAGCCGTGCCCCACGATCCACTCGCCTTTCGGAGAGGTTTTTGCCCAATCTTTGATGCGCTGTTGCATCTCGGCAAGCGACTTCACGCCCTCGAGATTTACGTTCAGCTTGGCTGCGCCAGCTTCGCCAAAGTGAAGATGTGCGTCGTTGAAGCCTGGCATGACGAAGGCGCCGTGGAGGTCGATGATCTTGGTATTGGGTCCGGCAAGCTTTCTTACATCCGCTTGCCTTCCAAGACTAAGCACCTTCCCGTGTGAGATGGCAATGCTGTCGCAATCGACACGAACACGAGTCTCATTCACGCATCCCGTGTCGTGACTGATCGGAAGCTCTGCGATGTTTGCGATCTGCTTTGCTCCGGGATAGATCGCGGCATTCACAAAAATTACATCTGCGGATTGTGACGGCTGTTGCCCCATGGCCGAAGCCAGCAGTACAAGCCACGCGAAAATAAGTTTTTTCATTCCACCCCAGCCAACGTAAGCATTGTTAGATAGATGCGTTTCAGTCCCAGGTCCCTGCCCGCTGGGTCATACCATTCATGCACCGTGTGCGCGCCGCCCCCGCTCCCGCCCGCGCCAATGCTGATTGCCTCTTTCCCCAGTGACAGCGGGATATTCGCATCAGTCGATGCGCGACGCGTTGTCGTACGCAGATTCAGGTGGCGATCAACGGCTTGGATCACTTCAAAGATCCGAGATTTCGCCGGCAGGTCCGCCGCAGGACGGTTTCCGATCACCTTCACATCGGCCGACAGACCGGCGCTCTTGACTGACTTTTCTGCCTGAGACTCCCTCACAGCATTGGCAACCGCTTCCCGCAAGATCTTCTCCAGGCGATCGATCTCCGCGGGATCGGCGGAGCGGATGTCAACCTTCGCGCTGGCAGCTTCGGGTATCGAATTCACAGACGTCCCCCCCGCGATCACGCCTACGTTCAATGCGGTTTTTGGCTCGGTGGGAACATGTGCCTCACTGATCTTTGCCACCGCGCGGGAGAGAACGATGATCGGATTCACGATCCCGAAGTCAGACCATGAATGTCCGCCCGGTCCCCGGAAGGTGATCTCAAAGCGGCGGCTGCCCAGAGCCTCGGTAACAACGCTGTCCGCTCCCGCGCCATCCAGCACCAGCGTAGAGCCTAACTCGTCCTTCCACTTCGATTGCGTGAAAAGGTAGCGCATGCCGCGCAGGTCCCCTTCACCCTCCTCACCCACATTGCCGACGAAAAGGATCGGCGCCGTATGCCTCACCGGTGACTCTTTCAGCGCCGCCAGCACCGCCAGCATACCTATCACGCCTGCGCCGTTATCACTGATGCCCGGGCCGAAGAGCTTGTCACTCTCTGCGCGAATGTTAAGCTGCGTCTCCGGCGGGAAAACGGTGTCGATGTGCGCGCTTAGCACCGCATACCTGGCTCCGGGGTCGCTCCCCGGCAGCACACCCAGCACGTTGCCCTCGGCATCCACTTCAACATGTTGCAATCCAAGATCAGTGAAGCGCTGTGCTACCCATTGCGCCCGCTTGGCTTCTCCATGCGGGGGCGCAGCGATTGCCACCATCTCAAGCTGCCACTTGCGCAGCTCCGGCTCATGCGACTGGAACCACTGAAAGGCGCTATGCACCTCCCGCATCTGCGCGATCTTTGCCACCTGCGTGAGCGGACTGGGTACAGGGACGGTCTGGCCGCGCAATCTGTCAGTGAATGCCATTAGGAGCATCAAGGATAAAACAATGGTCAGCGGAGCACGCATAATCACCAGAGATGATAGCCGCCAGAATACAAAGCAACGAGAAAAAGATAAACCCAGTCACGCGGCTCACGTCTTGAGATTGGTCGATACACTGGCACCCGGCCTAGTCCGGTGATTTTCCGATAATGGAGGGCTTTAGTCTTGGGGAATGACTGTCTCGCCGGGTGAAGCCTGGAATGTGATTGCTTTGCGCTCATAACGCAGCAGGACAAAATGTAATTTGTCATTCTCAGCGAAACCGGGTTCTCCTACGAGCGCACTCGTTGGGGTGGAGGAGCGAAGGATCTCTTCACCCCCTCCTAAAAAAGCGGATTACATGATGAGCGGCCCTCACGAGTTGCGCCGAATGCAAAGCGAAACACTTGACTTTTTCGTAACAAAGAGCTATATTAACTATTCCGTACACATGCCATTGATATAACTGCTTTGTTTTCAAATTTCTAGCTTTAACTCCTTTGTTTTCAAATTTTTGCGATGGCTCAGCCATAAGTCTTTTGTTTTGTTATATGGACTAGGGGTGGGGGGTGCCACCCCCCCCTGCTATTCTGTCCGGTTCGAGGACGCGACCATGATCTCATTGCAGGGCCGTACAGCAGTCGTATTCGGAGTGGCAAATAAGCGCAGCATAGCGTGGGCGATCGCGCTAAAGCTGCAACAAGCAGGCGCTAAGCTCGCCATTACTTACCAGAACGAGCGCATGAAGGCTGAAGCCCATGACTTGATCCAATCGTTGCCTGAGGCTGAGGCGTTCCAGTGCGATGTCTCCAACGACGCTGAGATCGATCAGCTTTTTGCCGAACTAAAATCGAAATACGGCACCCTGCACACCATCGTGCATAGCGTGGCATACGCGCCGGCGGAAGAGATGAAGAATGATTTTCTGCAAACTTCTCGCGAAGGCTTTCGCATTGCGCATGATGTGAGCGTCTATTCCCTGATCGCGGTCACCCGCGCCGCCGCTCCACTGATGACCGAAGGCGGCTCGGTGATCACGCTTACCTACTATGGCGCGGAAAAAGTGGTGCCCAAGTACAACGTGATGGGCGTTGCCAAGGCAGCCCTCGAGGCCACTGTTCGCTATTTAGCCAACAGCGTGGGCGCGCAGAAGATCCGGGTGAATGCTATCTCCGCCGGGCCTATTAAAACGTTAGCTGCCCGCGGCGTCTCAGGCTTGGGCGAGATGCTGAAATCCCACGAAGAGCGAGCGCCACTGAAACGCAACGTGGACGTGAATGAAGTGGGCGACACTGGCTTGTACCTGGCGAGCGATCTGTCTACCGGGATCACCGGCGAGACCATCTACGTGGATTGCGGCTACAACATCATGGGGTTTTAGGGATTAACTATCAACGCTGACCCATCTAACGCTGACCCATCCGGAAAAGGAATAGATGTTGCTCGATTTTTTCCTGCAGATTGTCGAAGCCGTTTACCGCTGGGCGACAAGGTTATGGCGGACGCCGAGAAACTGGCACTCTGACTCTCTAAATAACTAGCTAAGTTCCTTCTGCTTGCCCCCAGCGCACTGCAAATGGTATAAAAATCAGTTGGTTCCAGCTCTCCGGATGCAGTCGCTCGCGCCGGAGAGAGATGCAATTCTGACGCGGCCAAACATCAATTCCCTTCTTAGATTTGGCGTGGAAGCGCGGTCCAGAATGGCGCGGTAACAATGCCGGCGGTTGACACTACGCTGGTCGGGTTAAAACGTCGTTTCTGTTCCTGACACTCTCAACTTCACGACCCCTTTTGGAGGAGTTCTTCTATGTCCATGCTTGCCATGCGGCGATGCGTTCGCCCACTGATGGCACTCGTCGCCCTATTCACCGTTCTAGCGATGCTTGCAACACCCATACTTGCGCAGCAGGCTGCGCCCGCTACCCAGAACCCACCCGCCGGCAACGAGCCGGCTGCGCCCAACGGCCAGGTTGATATGAGCCAGGGGAACGGCCCGTCCCCCCAGGCCCAGCAGCACGAGCCCGGTGGTGAAGCGAACTTGAAACTTCCCGACCTAAGCACTGTCTCCTTCCAGGGCATTCAGGGCGACACGCTTCTGAAGTATGGATTGATCGTCTGCTTCCTCGGCCTGGCTTTCGGCATGTTGATCTTCGTGCAATTGAAAAACATGCCGGTGCATCGCTCGATGCTCGAGATCTCAGAGCTGATCTATGAGACGTGCAAGACTTACCTGTTCACGCAGGGGAAATTCCTGGCGTTCCTGTGGGTCTTCATTGCGGTTGTCATGGGAATGTACTTTGGATGGCTCTCGCCTGTGCCCGGGCATCCCGTAGCGCAGACGGTCGTCATCATTCTTGCCTTCTCCATCATCGGAATCCTGGGCAGCTATGGGGTGGCATGGTTCGGCATCCGCGTGAACACCTTCGCGAACTCGCGAACGGCATTTGCCGGGTTGCGCGGCAAGCCGTACCCGATCTATGCGATCCCGCTGAAGGCCGGCATGAGCATCGGCATGATGCTGATCTCAGTCGAACTGCTGATCATGCTCTGCATACTTCTCTTTGTGCCGCGTGATTATGCGGGCCCTTGTTTCATCGGCTTCGCCATCGGCGAATCCCTCGGCGCGGCGGCTCTGCGTATCGCAGGCGGCATCTTCACCAAGATCGCGGACATTGGCTCTGACCTGATGAAGATCGTCTTCAAGATCAAGGAAGACGATGCGCGCAACCCCGGCGTGATCGCTGATTGCACCGGTGACAATGCCGGCGACTCGGTCGGTCCTTCGGCAGACGGCTTTGAAACCTATGGCGTGACCGGAGTGGCGCTCATTACCTTCATCTTACTGGGCGTGCATCGCCCGGTGGACCAGGTGGTACTGCTGGTCTGGATCTTCGTGATGCGCATCATGATGGTGATTGCCGCTGCTGTGGCGTACTTCCTGAATGAAGCATTCGCCAAAGCGAAATACGGTACGGCAGACAAAATGAACTTTGAAGCTCCTCTCACCTCACTGGTGTGGCTGACTTCTTTGATCTCGATCGTGCTGACCTTTATTGTTTCCAAGGTGATGATCCCATCGCTGGGGCCGGGCGGTGACACAACCTTATGGTGGAAGCTGGCGTTGATCATCTCCTGTGGAACGCTTGCAGGCGCTGTGATCCCGGAGCTGGTGAAGGTCTTCACTTCGACCAGTTCACGACATGTGGCGGAGGTGGTCACCTCTTCCCGCGAGGGCGGAGCTTCACTCAACATCCTTTCCGGACTGGTGGCGGGTAATTTCTCGGCCTTCTGGCTGGGCATTGTGATGGTCATTCTTATGGGCATTGCGTATTACATCAGCTCCATGGGACTGCACTCACTCATGGTGGCGGAGGCGGTCTTTGCCTTTGGCTTAGTCGCCTTCGGCTTCCTGGGCATGGGCCCGGTCACCATCGCGGTGGATTCTTATGGCCCGGTCACGGACAACGCGCAGTCCGTCTACGAGTTGTCTTTGATCGAGAACGTTCCCAACGTCCAAAGCGAACTAAAGAGCCAGTACGGATTTGACGTCAACTTCGAGCGCGCAAAGCACTTGCTTGAGGAAAACGACGGTGCGGGAAATACCTTCAAAGCAACCGCGAAGCCGGTGCTGATCGGCACCGCGGTAGTTGGCGCAACCACGATGATCTTCTCCATCATCATGGCCCTGACCCGCGGCATGACGGAGCATCTGGAGTCGCTCTCCTTATTGCATGCTCCGTTCGTTCTCGGCCTGATCACTGGCGGAGCGGTCATTTACTGGTTCACCGGCGCTTCCACTCAGGCTGTGACCACGGGCGCCTATCGCGCGGTGGAGTTCATCAAGGCGAACATCCGGCTGGATGGCGCGGAGAAAGCATCCGTGGCGGACAGCAAAAAAGTGGTTGAGATCTGCACGCAGTACGCGCAGAAGGGCATGGTCAACATCTTCCTGACGGTCTTTTTTGCAACCTTGGCGTTTGCTTTTGTGGAACCGTATTTCTTCATCGGGTATCTGATCTCGATCGCGATCTCCGGCTTGTATCAGGCGATCTTCATGGCAAATGCCGGCGGCGCCTGGGACAACGCAAAGAAAGTGGTTGAGGTTGAGTTGAAGCAGAAAGGCACTCCGCTCCACGACGCAACAGTGATCGGTGACACGGTAGGCGATCCCTTCAAGGACACTTCTTCCGTGGCAATGAACCCGGTGATCAAATTCACCACATTGTTCGGACTATTGGCGGTTGAGCTGGCGGTTCAGCTCACCAAGTCAAACGGTTCGGGCCTGACGCATGTGATGGCGCTGGTGTTCTTCGCAATCGCGCTGTTCTTCGTGTACCGTTCGTTCTACGGGATGCGGATCGGTTCCGTGCGCGCGTAGTTATTTTTGCAATGAAGACGCCGTCCTCCAGGGGACGGCGTTTTTTGTTTCCCTAAGATTCAGCCGCGCATCTTCTCTTTGACCTTCTTCGCCAGTTTTTCTACCTCTTCGGCTTTTTTGATCACTTCCAGCGAAAGCGTGTCCTTGGTGGATTTGTCCACGGATTGCTTGAGTTCGGTGGCAAGTTCAAGCAAGCGGTCGGTATCTTTTTTGAGGGAATCATGGCGAGCCGTGTTCTGGTTCTTGCGCATGTCCGCGCACATGCGGGAGAGCGGCTCATTGCGGCGCTCGCCGAACTGCGGGTCAGGACAGATCGCTTCCTGATTGGAGGCGTCCGGTAGCTGAGCCATTGGGCTAAGAACGTAAGACTTAGGCGTAAGCGGTTTACGGCGAGCCCCGGCGGGTGGGGCGAGAAATAGAAGAGCGCAGAGGGCGAAAAATCGTATGAATGGTCTTGTGTGGGAGCGGGCCATAAACTACCTCTTCCAACATTATCGCGTGAAAATGCCGCTAAAAACAGCATTGCTATAATCCGCCGCATGCAGTTCGATGAACGGCTCCACGCCCAGGTAGAACAGAAACAAGAGGTGGCTACAAGCCTGTTAAAGGACTGGCGCGAGGACGCGACGCACTTCGCACGGCATGACGCGCCGAAGATCCTCGGGATCCTGCTGATCGCGTTCATACTGATCCGCCTGGTCCGGCTGGCCACGCGCAGGCTGGAGAGCTTCAGCACCCGCCAGAATGTGCCCGGCGGATTGCGCGGACAGCAAATTCGAACGCTCTCCAGCGTGATCTTCAGCGTAAGCACCATGGTCATCTACTTTGTGGCCGTGATGCAGATCCTGCCTGTCTTCGGCATTGACGTAAAGCCATTATTAGCGAGCGCGGGCGTTGCCGGGTTAGCAATCGGATTTGGCGCGCAGACTCTGGTGAAGGATGTGATCAATGGATTTTTCATCCTGGTGGAAAACCAGTACGACATCGGCGATGTGGTGCGGCTCGCCGACCGCACCGGCACGGTTGAGGTAATGTCACTGCGGAGAACGATCCTGCGCGATCCTAACGGCACTTTGCACAACATCCCCAACAGTGAGATCAAGATCGTTTCCAACATGACTCGCGACTGGGCACAGGTGTCACTCCATATCTCAGTGGATTACAACGAGAGCAGTGGCCGAGTGGTCGAGCTGCTGCAAGAGGCGGTGGCTGAGGTGTTCAATGACGAGCGCTTCCATGAGGCGATGGTGAATGAACCGGAGGTACCGGGCATTGACCGTGTCTCCGGGCAGGAAGTGGATTATCTCGTGCTCGCAAAGGTAAAGCCAGGTGCACAACATGGCGTGACCCGGGAGTTGCGGCGCAGGATCAAGGAGCATTTACAAAAGAACAAGATCCGCGCGGGCACACCGGCAAAGGTTTATATCTCTGACACACCACAGGGTTGAAATGGACTTAGGGTTAAAAGACAGGATAGTGATCGTGGCCGGGGCAAGCCAGGGCATTGCACGCGCCGCTGCGGAGCTGTTTGCCGCGGAAGGCGCCAGGCTGGCGATCTTTTCACGCACGGCGGAAAAAATAGAGCGCGCCGGCGCGGAGATTCAAGCAAAATACGGCATCGAAGTGCTGGCGGAAGCCCTGGACGCAACCGACGCGGCGGGAGTGGCCAGATTCGTCGCTGGAGTGGCGAAACGATTCGGCGGCGTGGATGTCTGCGTGGCAAATGCGGCTGGCCCCCCAGCCAAGGGATTTTTGCAGGCGAGTGACGAAGACTGGCAGAGAGCTTTTAACACCAACCTCATGTCCGTGGTTTATCTTGCACGTGCGGTGATTCCGCACATGCAGGCCAGAAAATGGGGACGGGTGATCACCATTACCTCTGTTTCCGCGAAGATGCCGATTCCCGATCTTTTGCTCTCAAACTCCATCCGACCGGCCGTGGTCGGTTTGCTGAAGACTCTGACGCAGGAATTTGCCCGGGATGGGATCACTTTCAACAATGTAGGGCCGGGATATACAACCACCGAGCGCCTGCTATCACTCGCCACGGCACGTGCAAAGACGGCAGGTGTACCTGAAGCTGACATCCATGCCAAGTGGGCCGCCGAGGTGCCGGCGAAGCGCCTGGCAACGCCGGAAGAGGTTGCATCGGCTATCTTATGGCTGGCGTCAGAAGGCGCGGCGTACGTGAACAGCCAATCGATCCTGGTGGATGGGGGACGGTATCCGGGGTTTTAAGGCTCAGGTGTGACCCAGTTTGGCCACCAAATCTATCTAGCGGTGTCGTGTGCATCGCTGAATTCTGTGTCCAGGGCCTTGCGGATCCGCTTCTTTGTTTTTTCATCGTTCGTTTTGCGTTCTACACGCCGTAGCGCCCCGACGGCGAGGGTCGAGACCTCGATGTCTGAACTCCGCCGCAGACCGAGCAAAGCGTCCACTGCGGAACCGTCCCCAATGTCGGCCAAAGCTCCCGTTGCAGCGGCCGCTAAGTGCCAAAGAGCTGCAACGCGTTGCAGGTACGGGACCGCAATGGGGTCGCGAACGGCGGTTAAACTTTCGGCTGCTTCACTGACCTGGCCGTAGAACTTAGCTCTCTCAATTGTTTTGGCCAGATCCTCGCATCTTTTTCTTAACTGTTTTTCATCGCGGGTCAGCACCTGCAACGAGAACCGGGCAGAGCGTTGCAAACCTGGAATGACGCCATGCGACGATTCAATGGTTCCTGAGAACGCCACAGCAACCTCGTATGTGCCAGGCAAATCGAAGCGGGCCCAATTTGAGAGCACAAGGCTTTCCTTGAACTCTCTTTGTGGACCTATGAAAATAGCGTCGGGAGGACCAATCCCTTCGTGCAGAGGTGGGCGAAATGAAACTTCCTGTCCGTCCGGGTCTCGGACCGTAAACTTCAACGATTGAGTTCCCTGCCACCCCAGTTTCGCTGTTACCGGCTGCTCGGTACCGTTTTTGATGACTATCGAAAAGATCACTGGTTCGGAAATGGAGGTCGTCAGCGACTCAAGTGTGTACTTCACCGACACGTCTGCGGTCTCGGAACAGAATGCATGACTGCAGTTGATGAGAATTGCCAGCGCAAAACACTTGAGTTGAGTTTTCATCTAACCTCCTTCTTAGGGCAGCGGATCTACCACTGCGCCGCTTCCCGATTTGGTGATGCTGTAATACCAGGTTGAGTTAAAGCTGTGCTGAGTTACAGCGCGGTCGATTGTGTTCTGTTGAAACGACTGCCACGACCCGGCTAAGAAATTAGAACAGCTCCATCGGTAAGTTTGTGTCGCGGTAAAACCATCCGCTCTGTAAGGGGTCAGAAAATCTGGATGGGAATGAACATCACCAAAGGCTCCGTCCGTAGCATTAAAACTGATCGCCGTAGGGTTGTTCGCATGCACAAATGCGGGCCCGTAGGGAGGGCTAGACCAATAATAGTCACCCGTCCCGGGGTAGGTAACATTCTCTCCTACGATGCAGGAGGACAAATCCGAAAGCTTTCCGGTGGAGGAGTCCCATAGATAATTAAAATGCAAATTGCCATCACTGTCGCTGACGGCAGCGCCCTGCTGCCTAAAATTTGTCGGCACGGCAACGATACTGCCATGCACATTACCGCCAGGATTGGCATAAGGACATGAAGCGTTGCAGATGGAGCTGACGTAATAGGGTTCATTGGTATCCACCACGTACAGCGGTGATGCGCCTGGAGAAACGCCGTACATCATCCCTGGATTGGCCTGCCCAGCTGTTTGAACTGTGGCGATTGTAGTATCGGTGCTACTCCAGGAACTGCCGGAGGTTCTATCGTAGTTCGTTCCATCATGCCAAGTGACGAAGTCCCTAGATTGCTGCGAACCCGAGGCGGCCAATGAGAATGGATCCACGACGGAGTACCAGCTGACGAACCCGTTGCATCCATAGCAGGTGATCACCGCACAAGTGCCGTTTTGCGCGTTGAAAACGCCGGCGCTGACGGTGGCGTTTATTGTCTGGCCTTCTCCCTTGGCACTCGCGATCGTAGCGCTGCCTTCACGAACGTCGAGTGGGAGCACGCGTCCATCGTCGTCCGGCTGCTGCAAATTCATGACCTCCAACAGGCTTATAGTGCTGGAGGCATTGGGGGCCAGTCTTACTGGCAGCTTATAAGAACCATTCCGATTGCCATAATGCAGAGAAACGACAAGATCTTCGGCGACAGTGCCAGAGTTCCACAGCGTGAGCATGGTGTCATAGCCATCTCCCACGCTCCAGAACGGAACATCCCTGCCTCCACTCGGGCCAACAGCGCTCGCCGCGACCTCGAACGTGTAACTGCCGTTCTGACTTACGCTTCCGCTAGCCACCAGTAGCTCGCCAGCGGCACCGCTATGCCTGAAACTTAGGGTTAGCATGCCATCGAAGTTACCCAATCCAGCGCCAGAGAGCGCGGACTGTAAATCCAATTGCCGGGCTTCTCCCGGAGCAAACTGCCAGATCCCCAAGTCAATCGTTGAGCCTGTCATCAGATTGAGAGCACCCTTGACCTTTATGGGCTTGGAGCTGACGTTCCTCATTACTGCGTAAGGAATAAAGCGCAGCCCCTCGGGAAAACCTTCCAGAGCGTTAGGCTTTCCGGCCATCAAGCCCACGCTCGCAACGTTGGTCTCGGTGCCAGCGCCGGGTTTCGCCCCGACACTCCAACGGCCAGCTCTGGCCTCCGCCTCTAAGCGCCTGAAATCAGGAGACTTCGTTTCATCAAACGAGAAATGCATCGTCGCCGAGTAATCGATCATTGCATTTTCCATCCCACCTGAGACCGTCAGCGCTCCCTGCGCGGCCGTATAGCGGAAGCTCAACCCTCCGACCTGCTGCTCATCGTTTGGTAATTCCTTTATCAGTGTCTCAAGCTCCAACCAGACGCTGGCATGTGGAGCAATTGTTAGCGGTTCCGGTGTTGTACCTGTCCCCCGGGCTCCGGTCACGCGGTACATCGCGGTAACTGGATTGGCTGAGGAGTTCGTGAGGACAGTGAAACTATGTACTCCTGCGTCGTGCTTCCACCAAAGTCCTTCCACATCTTGGGCTTGGAAGTCAGTATTTGAGAATTCCTGTAGAGGATAAGTGAACACAAGGCTTCTTGGTGCATCCGTGCTGTCAATCACACCCGCAATGGGATTCCATGCATGCTGAAACCGCAATGAAGCGCTGCCGAACACGGAAGAATGTCCGCTGATTTGCGATGGTGCATGTCGCAGCGCGTTGTTTATGTCGATTGTGGCCGAGCCGTTTGGTGAAAGCTTGGTTTCCGACAACACAAATTCCGTACCGTCCGCCATGTAGAGGACAGGTGTTACGGTGATCGAATCCGCGACAAGGCTGCTCTTCAGCCGCAGCCGCGCTTGAAAGCTGTGATCGATCCGCCAGAAACCGCCAAATAGTTCATGCTGAACTGTGTTCTGCGCTGACGAAATCGGGGGCGCGGCAGTCTGCGTGTTGCCGGCAGCCCCTGCTGATGTCGGTGGCACAGTCAGTGCACAGAGAATCAAAAGGAATGTTAATAGTGGCAAAGCAGATTGGTAAGTTCTCATCACTTGCACCCTGTCAAGAATTTGAAGAACAATGAACATGGCCCAAGTAACGGCACGAAGTATCAGCGCCGCAGGAGAACTTGTCAACCAGAGTGGCTGATTAAATAGTGGTGCCGCGCCATTATGGGCTAAGCGTTTTCCAGCGGCTTACATCCAAGCCGGCAGCAAGCCGCATCTATGCTGATGTGATGGTATGGATGCTGAGCTACGTAGCAGTTGCCGGCCTGGCGATGGGTTGCTGGTACCTTTGGTCGGTGAGAGCGAATCGCAACCGGGCGGTGAGCATCCTGCATTGGATCGAGAACGCCCTCGGCGGACAAGGCCACGTGACCGGTATCCGCTGGATCAATCAATCCGAGTTTGAGGTACCGCTTCGGTTAGCTTCCTCGCCGTTCCGGAAATCCAAGCTTGTGGTCACCCTGGCGCCCCGCGAGTTTCCTCTGAATTGGCTGATGGGAAAGCTGCGCAAGGAGCAAACGGAGACGCTTACCTTTACCGCGGACTTGGAACTAAAACCGGTGTTGACGTTGGAAGTCCAAAGCATGAGATGGTTCGCGCGCAGCCGAAAGGACGCCGATCCAACCAAGGGCAACTGGGACTTTGAGTGCGGCTCGCCCGTGGTGCTTACAACGCGTCCCGACTGGCGGAAGGAGGTTGCGGCGATCGTGCAATCGATGGTGAACTGCGAACAGCGCGACAATCTGCAACTGCAGTTCCGTAAGACCTCTCCCCATTTCCGCGCTACAGTTCCACTTGAAGCTATCAAGCCGGCGGAGCAGGATACATGGAACATTTTTGAGACCCTGCGGAGTATCGCCACGGGCGCGTCAGCGAAGGCCTGACCAGCTCTCCTCGTTCTTCGCATAAGTCTTACATCCCAGCTTTCTCTTCAATTATGCGCAAAATAGAGGCGTAATCGAGATCATCCTGGCCGTTGTTATGGGCTTCGTCGTAGATTTCTTTCACGGTTTCAAGCGCCGGAAGTTCGACGCCTCCAACATGAGCTGGATGTCTTTGCGCATCAGCCGAACCGGGAAATTGGGAGAGTAATCCCTTTTGCGGACGAATGGCATCTTGTATTCCACCACGCCCGAACGGATCATTGAGGCTTGAATGAGCGAGAACAAGGCTTCTTCCTTCACGCCTAGTTTTCGTGCCAAGGTGAGTCCTTCAGCGAAACCCTGATAAATGAGTGCTATCTGCAGATTCATGGCGAGTTTGGCTGCCTCTCCCATGCCGATGTCCCCGATGTGGATCGCTTGTTTTCCCATGACCATGAACAAAGGCTGAAGTTTTGCGACAACTTCTTCCCTGCCGCCCACAATAAAGATGAGGGTAGCTTCTGCGGCGCCGATCTTCGACCCAGTCACGGGAGCATCCACGAAGTCGATACCTTTTTTCTGCAATTCCTGGGCGAAGCGACGGCTCGCGCTGGGCGAGATGGTGCTGGAATCAGCAATGATTGCGCCGGGAGCAAGAGACCCTGCGGCGCCGTCTTGACCGAAAAGCACATGCTCAACCGCGTCGGTATCAGAGACGCACAGCCAAACCACCTCCGCGCCCTTGGCAGCGGCAGCGGGTGTCGCGCTGGATTGAGCGCCAGGAACCGTCTTTCCCGGGGTACGATTCCAAGTAGTGACACTATGCCCCGCCTTGACGAGATTTGCTGCCATGGATCCGCCCATGATTCCGAGGCCGAGAAAAGCGATGCGCATGAATACTCCTTGTTAAAGTCTTTGGAGCAAGTAGTGTCTGATGCAAGCGATGGTTGTAGCAAGTGGAACGCCGCGCGAGCAGAGTTGCGCATCAGAATAGAAGATAAAATCTTCACCCTCGGCGGACAATGGCGCGTCTAACCAAACTCGAAGCCATGTTAAACATCACCATGCGGCGCAAAGCCGCGCAATTCACGAAACTAATCCGCCATTCTGCCCTGCAGCGCCTTGAAGGCAGCACCTATGAACCCATTCTCGCCAAAGACGGTGAGGTGGGGATCACATTCATCGGGCACTCGGGATTCTTTATTCAGCTAGCCGGCAAGAATGTCCTAGTGGACCCGAACTTTGCCAGGTGGCTCTTCATACTGAAGCGATTGCGTAAGCCCGGCCTGCGAATTCGGGAATTGCCACCGATTGACTACGTGTTGGTGACGCATGCTCATTTTGACCATTTGCACCGGCCGTCACTGCGGCGCATTGCGCGCAGCACCCGGCGACTGACTGGACATGCCCCCAAGATCATCATTCCAGCCGGCGTGGCAGATCTGGTGGAGACGCTCGGATTCAACGAAGTGATCGAGCTTAACTGGTGGGAGGCATACGAGGAAGGCGAACTTCTGGTCACACACGTTCCCGCCGAACATTGGGGAGCTCGCGTGATCCATGACACTCATCGCGGATTTGGCGGATATGTACTTCACAGCAAGGAGCAGTCTATTTATCACGCCGGGGACACGGCATATTTCGGCGGCTTCCATGAGATCGGCGAAAAGTTGAATCCTGAGATCGCTCTACTCCCGATCGGTGCTTATCATCCGGAATCTTTTCGCGCGGTACATACCAGCCCGGAGGATGCGATGCAGGCGTTCCTGGATCTGCAGGCTGATTTTATGATCCCCATGCACTACGGCACCTTCAAACTCTCACACGAGCCGATGAATGAACCCGTGGAGCGATTAATTGCAGCAGCCAAGACTTCGGGAGTGAGTGATCGCGTGCTGGTACTGGATGAAGGTGTTCCTCAATTTTTCAAGTAGAGGTCACCACCCGAGCAGGATCCGCAGGTCACGAACATTGTTCCCGGTGGGCCCGGTGACTATCGAATCGCCTGTGGAGTGCAGCAGTGGATAAGCGTCGAAGCGCCTGATGGCATCAGCCACGCTTGCGCCTTGTCCAGTATGCGAAGAACGCAATATGGTCTCGCCATCAACCACCGCGCCTGCTGCAGGGCTGTTACCGTCTATGCCGTCAGTCCCGGCGCTCAGCACGCAAAACTTTTCCGACACGATCCGGCTCGCGCATTCCAATGCGAACTGCTGATTGCGGCCGCCGATACCGGCCTTACCAGCAACTCGCACCGTCACCTCCCCGCCGGAGATCAAACATACGCGTGAGACTTTGCTCCGCAGATCACGCAGCCGTTGCAACAAATAATCCGCCGCTTTCACATGATCCCAATCATCACAGGTGTTATCAATCTCCACGGCAAAACCGTATTCAGATGCTTTCATTGCAGCCGCCTTCACGGCGGTAGCGTTTGAAAGGATCGGCCACCATCGGCAATCGTGGAATACCGGATCATCTTTCTTCGGAGTCTCTTCGAGAGCGCGCCGTGCGAATAATGAGCGAACGGTTTCAGGAAACTGTTCGGTCAGGGAATATCGCCGCGCGATCTCAAAGCAATCCTCGATGGTGCTGCTATCCGGCATCGTGGGACCGGATGCGAGCGAGTCGAGCGAGTCGTCAGGGACATCTGAGATGAGAATAGATACCTGGCGCGCTCCGGATTGCGCGGCCGCCTGCGCCAGGCGGCCACCTTTCACGGCGGAGAGATGCTTTCGCAGTGCATTGATCTGCGCGATCGGCGCTCCGCAGTGAATGAGCGTCCCATAAGTGGCGACCAGGTCATCCAGAGAGATGTTGTCGCCAAGCGGACGCTCCAGGACGGCCGACCCGCCACCACTGATCAGGTAGATCACGAGCGAGTTCGATGGCAACCGCGAAAGAGTTTTAAGCACGGCATCGGCCGCATGGATGGATTCAGAATTCGGAAGAGGGTGACCACCCTGGTAGTAGCGAAAACCCGCAACCTGTGAGACTTCCTGGTTCGGCGTGGCGATGATGCCACCGGCAAACGTCCCGATCTGCCCTCGAAGTTCCTGCGCCATGCTGTGACCCGCTTTGCCCAATGCCAATACGAGTACCTGCGTGAACGACCCAAGGTCATAAAGATCGTCACGGATGCGAAGCACGCCGCGCTCAAATTGAACATTTTTCTGAAATGCGCGCTGGATACTCGCCTCATGCAAGGCGTGAAGAAAGATCTCCCGGGCGATAATGCGCATCTGTTGCATCAGCTTTGCTCGTGGGCTTTAGCGGGTGGCTTGAAATGGACGCAAACCCAGTCGTTGATGGCAGATCTCATGTGATTGAGCTTGTCTTCAAAAAAGTGGTCAGCACCTTCAACGATCACCAGCTTCTTCGGCTCGGATGCTCGGCTGAACACTGCCTGAAGGTGCAGGCGCGGAGAATACTGATCATTACTGCCGCTGATAAAGAGCTTTGGTTTGGCGCAGTCGGCGAGAAAATCGTAGGTATAGGTCCGGCCTTCCACACTCACTGGCGTTCCAAGTGAGATTACGCCGACTACTCGGCCATCTGGACAAGCAGCGCGGAGACCCGTCGCTGTGCCGAAGGAAAATCCGGCAAAGATCATCGGAAGATGAAATTCTTCGTGTAGAAAATCCAGAGCAGCGCGGACATCATCCTGTTCACCACGGCCTTCATCGTGGCGGCCTTCACTCAACCCGGTTCCGCGGAAATTAAAGCGCAGCGCGTGGAAGCCGAAACTGGTCAGCACTTTCATGGCGTTATAGACAACTTTATTGTGCATGGTGCCGCCAAAGAGAGGATGAGGATGGCAGACGACCACAGAGTAAGAAGCGTCCGGCCGGCCCACATTCAGCAAGGCTTCGAGCTTCCCTGCCGGACCTTCCAACATTAATGACTTGATCTCACCTGCCACTCGCGCCGCTTCCTGAAGAACTATTCAAGGTACATGTTGGAGAGCGTCTGCTGCAAACGTGCGCATTTGCTATGCTCGAAGGGTGTTCGACACATTCCAGTTCGCGCGACAACTCATTGACATTGAATCGATCAGCGGCAATGAGAAGCAGGTTGGCGAGTTTCTGTTCGCAAAGCTGACAGCTCTTGGCTTTCAAACCGTCCGCATGCCGGTGGAAGAGAACCGCTTCAATGTCTATGCTGCCGCCGGTGATAAGCCGATGGTGGTATTTTCCACCCATATTGATACCGTCCCTCCGTTTATCGCTTCGTCTGAAGACGATGACAATATCTACGGACGCGGCGCATGCGACACCAAAGGGATTATTTCAGCGATGGTCACAGCAGCGCTGCGGCTACAGCAGGAGAATGCGCCCATCGCGATGCTCTTTGTTGTGGGAGAAGAACGGGACAGCCTGGGGGCGAGGATCGCCAATGGCCACGCACCGGGCTCTCGATACCTCATCAACGGCGAGCCGACTGAGAACAAAGTGGCGCTGGCGTCGAAGGGAGCGCTCCGCGTCGAGATCATCGCTCAAGGCAAGATGGCACATTCGGCGTACCCCCATTTGGGAGAGTCAGCGATCGATAAGCTTCTCGGCGCGCTCTTTAACCTTCGCAGCGTCGATCTCCCCGAGAACCCTGAAGTGGGGCCGACGACGATGAATATCGGTGTGATCGAAGGTGGACGCGCAGCTAATGTGATCTCTGACTTCGCGAAGGCACAACTTCTATATCGTTTGGTGGGTCCCGCGGAGCAGTTAAAGAAGGACATCGTGAAAGCTGTGGGAGACTTGGCACAAGTGGATTTTGTGCTGGAGATCCCATTTGTGAAGCTCCGCACTTTTGAGGGCCTGCCAACGTTCACTGCTGCCTATACAACTGATATACCCGCGCTCAGCAGGTGGGGAGAACCAGTGCTTTTCGGGCCGGGCTCGATCCATGTGGCGCACACCGATCGGGAATACATTAACAAGCGCGAGTTGATGGATGCGGTCGAGATCTACTACACGATGGCCAGGAAACTTCTAAACTAATCAAATGGCGCACGACATCTCCACCGGGCTACACCCTACAAACCTTCTGGCGAATGCGGCTTCGTCCTATCTGCGTTCTGCCATGCGGCAGCCAATCCAATGGAATGAGTGGGGCGAAGCAGCATTTCAGAGAGCGCAGCGTGAGAATAAGCCGATCCTGCTCGATATTGGCGCCGTTTGGTGCCATTGGTGCCATGTGATGGACCGCGAGTCCTATGACAGCGCTGAAGTCGCGAACATCATCAATGAGAATTTCATTGCCATCAAAGTCGACCGCGACGAACGTCCTGACGTTGACAGCCGATATCAGTCGGCCGTCCAGGCGATCAGTGGACAAGGTGGCTGGCCGCTCACGGCTTTCCTGACTCCAGACGGCCGCCCATTTTTTGGCGGAACATATTTCCCTCCGGACGACCATTGGGGCCGGCCAGGATTCAAGCGGGTGCTGCAGGGAATCGCGACCGCTTTCAAGGAAAAGCACGACGAAGTTTTGGATTCCGCTGAGAGCGTGATGAATGCGCTCTCGCACCAGGAGCTCTTTGCCGGACGAAGCTCGGATGTGGATCCGCAGACCATTGAAAACATCATCCAAGCGGCATTGAAGATGTTCGACCCAATGTATGGCGGCTTCGGCAACGCGCCGAAGTTCCCCCACTCAAGCGCGATCGACCTGGCAATCGACTATGCGGCCCGCACCGGCAACCAAGAAGTACGGACCATGGTTTCGGTCACGCTGCAAAAGATGGCATTGGGCGGGATCTACGATCATTTAGCCGGCGGGTTTCATCGCTACTCGGTGGATGAGAAATGGATCGTGCCGCACTTTGAGAAGATGTCCTATGACAATTCAGAGTTACTGAAAAACTACGTTCATGCCTATCAGGCTTTCCGTGAGCCGCGCTTTGGGGCGATCGCGCAAGACATCATCCGGTGGACCGACGAATGGCTGAGCGACCGCGAGCGCGGCGGATTTTATGCTTCTCAGGATGCCGACCATTCCATGGACGACGATGGCGATTATTTCACCTGGACCCTGGATGAAACGCGCGCAGTGTTGAGTGAAGATGAACTCCGGGTCGCCGGCGAATACTACGACATTGGTGAGGTGGGCGAGATGCACCACAACCATCTGAAGAACGTACTGCACGTGAATGCTTCAATAGCAACGATCGCGCAACGCGCGAATAAATCCGCCGACCAGATACTGGATCTGCTCGCCTCGGCCAAGAAAAAGATGTATGCCGCGCGATTGCAGCGTCCGACTCCATATGTGGACAAGACGGTATATGTAAGTTGGAACGGAATGATGATATCCGCCTATCTCCAGACCGCCGGAGCACTCGATCTACAACAGGTTCGGCGATTTGCCTTGAAGTCGCTCGATCGCATCCTTGCTGAAGCATGGGATGTACAGGAGAGCAAACTTGCGCACGTGATCGCCTACTCTGACGAAAACGCGCCAAAGCGCGCGGTCAGCGGCATGCTGGATGATTATGCATTTCTTGCGGTTGCATGCCTGAACGCGTATGAAGCGTCCAGTGATCTTTCGTACTTCCGATTCGCGCACAACATTGTCGACGCGATGATCGCTCGCTTCTTTGACGCAGCAGCGGGAGGCTTCTTCGATACGGAGAAGGATGCTGGAGAGCAGCTTGGCGCTCTGATCTCTCGTCGCAAGCCGCTGCAGGATTCGCCCACGCCCGCCGGTAATCCGATGGCGGCGATCGCTTGTTTGCGGCTTCACCAATACACGAATGAGGAGCGGTACCGCTTATGTGCAGAAGAGACACTTGAATGCTTTGCCGGAGTGGCGGACCATTTTGGCATATTCGCTGCAACCTATGGCATAGCGCTGCGGCTACTCACATCAGCGCATACACAGGTAGTGATCATGGGCGAAGATGAGGTGGCAGACACTCTGGAGCGTGTTGCCCAAGAGCGTTTTCAGTTGGGGAAAGTGGTCTTACAGATAGGTAAAGCAGTCGGGCACAACTTGCCGCCCGCGCTGGCAGAGACCCTGCCCAACCTGCCGGGTGCAGGGGAGGGCCGCTCGGCAGCGGTGATCTGCTCTGGATTTGCTTGCCAACCGCTCATCCATGATCCAGAACAGCTCAGAAAGGCCCTTGAGCCGAGAGCAACACCCTAGGAAAAAAGTGAAACCCGCCATAAGATGCGGTTCATCCAATGACAGGAAGCACCAAGGAGAAAGAGCTGATGGCGAAAGTGAACCCGTCCAACCAAGTAGTGAGGATGTCAAACCGTTCGGATGCGTCGGAGCTGTTCCGCAGTTCCGTCAGCATTCCTGAAGACAATCGCAAAAAGTTGATAAAACTGCTGAACGCGCGCCTTGCCGACGCGTTTGACCTGCAAAGCCAGACGAAGTTCGCCCATTGGAACGTGAAGGGCAATGATTTTTATCAACTTCATCTTCTATTCGATCAGATAGCTGAGCACCTTGAGGAAGCAGCGGATCTGCTTGCGGAGCGCATTACCGCACTCGGAGGCCGGGCCAACGGCACAGCCCGCCAGGCAGCAGCCAGCTCCAGCATCCCGGAATATGACCTGAATGCAACAAACAGCATGCAGCATGTACGCGCCCTTTCAGAACGGCTGGCGATTGGAGCGAATAGCAATCGCGAAGCGATCGACGAAGCGGGAAAAATCGGCGACCAGGGCACGGCCGATCTTTTCACTGAATTAGTGCGCGAGATGGACAAGGATCTTTATTTTTTGGAAGCCCACTTGCAAGCGTGACCCAGTAGCATTCTCCGTTCAAGGGCCGCGATCCTCGCGGGCCTTTTCACGGTAGAATCCCCACTCCTATGGAACAGAATGAAAAGGTCTTTCCTCCGGCCGCATTCAGCAAAAATGCTCGGATCAAATCGATGGAAGAATATGAGCAGCTCTACAAGGCTGCGGAGGATGATCCGGAAAAGTTCTGGGCATCACGGGCGGAACAACTGCACTGGTTCGCCCCCTGGAAGCAGGTGCTGGATTGGAGTGGCGCCCCATCCGCCAAGTGGTTTGTCGGGGGAAAAACGAATATTGCTTATAACTGCCTTGACCGCCATTTAGCATCCTGGCGAAAGAACAAAGCAGCGATCATTTGGGAGGGTGAGAATTTTGAGCAGCGCATCCTTACTTATCAGGAGCTTCATCGCAAGGTTTGTAAGTTTGCGAACGCCCTGAAAAAGCTGGGCATGAAGAGCGGCGACCGAGCCGTGATCTACATGCCCATGGTTCCTGAGGCGGCGGTGGGGATGTTGGCATGCGCGCGCATCGGAGTGATCCATTCCGTGGTCTTCGGCGGCTTTTCTGCTGAAGCGCTGAGACACCGGATACTGGAGTTGGAAGCGTCAATGGTGATCACCGCGGATGCCGGACTGCGTCGCGGAAAAGAAGTTCCGCTCAAGCAGAATGTGGATGAAGCGCTCACCCAGTGCCCCACAGTCAAGAATGTTGTCGTTTATAAGCGCACAGGCTCGGCAGTAACCATGCAGCCTGGTCGAGATCATTGGTGGAAAGACGCGACCGCGGGGTTGCCGGAAGTGTGTGCTGCGGAGCAACTCGACAGTGAGCATCCGCTTTATGTTTTGTATACCTCCGGCACCACAGGAAAACCAAAAGGCGTGGTCCACTCTACTGGCGGATATCTGACACAGATTCTTGCCACCATGGAGTGGGTCTTTGACCTGAAGGAAGAGGACACATATTGGTGCACCGCCGATGTGGGATGGGTGACTGGCCACTCGTACGTCGTGTATGGGCCGCTGGCCGCGGGCGCCACCACATTGATGTATGAGGGTGCACCAGATTGGCCCAGACCGGACCGCTTCTGGCGGGTCATTGAAAAATATCGCGTCAGCATCTTCTACACTTCGCCCACTGCGATCCGGTCGTTCATCCGCCAAGGTGATGAATGGCCCAACGAGCGGGACCTCTCTTCTCTGCGCTTGCTGGGATCCGTCGGTGAGCCCATCAATCCCACGGCGTGGCATTGGTACAACAAGGTCATTGGCAAGGAACGCTGCCCGATCGTGGACACGTGGTGGCAGACGGAGACCGGCGCGATCATGATCTCGCCGCTTCCGGGCGCCACGCCGGCCAAGCCTGGATCGGCGACCCGGCCGCTACCCGGAGTGATCGCCGAAGTCCTGGACGAGAACGGCGAGGCGGTGAAAGTGGGTAAAGGATATTTGGTGCTCAGTAAACCATGGCCGGCGATGCTGCGAACGGTCTACAAAAACCCTGAAAGATTCAAAGCAGGCTATTGGTCAAAGTATCCGGGCAAATACTTTACTGGCGATGCTGCCACCATTGACGCCGACGGCTACATATGGGTGCTGGGGCGCGTGGATGATGTGATCAACGTTGCTGGACATCGCCTCAGCACGATGGAAGTGGAGTCGTCCCTGGTGCGGCATAACACAGTTGCAGAGGCAGCGGTGGTGGGGGCCCCCCATGAAGTGAAGGGCGAAGCACTGCACTGCTTTGTGACCCTTAAGAAAGATATTCCTCAGACGGCGGCTCTCACCAGTGAGCTGCGCGAGTGGGTGGCAAAAGAGATTGGGGCGCTCGCGCGTCCAGAAAAGATCCATTATGTTGCCGCTTTGCCGAAGACACGCAGTGGCAAGATCATGCGGCGCCTTTTGCGCGAGATCGTGACCACGAAGACGGTGGCTGGCGACACATCCACGCTGGAGGATTACAACGTGATCCTTACTCTAAGCCGGCAGGGCAAAGAGGAAGAGGAGATATTGGAAGGCAAGAAGTGACTCGCTCAATAACAATCATTCAGCAGTTCCACGACATGTCTGACCGGAAGTTTCAGGCCATTTGCCTTAACTCCAGCGCGTAGTTGCAACATGCATCCCACATTCGCTGTCGCCAGGACGTCGGCTTGCGCAGCGATGGAGTCAACATCCGCCATCTTGCGCTTTAATATCTTCATCGAGAGTTCATTCTCAGCCACGTTATACGTGCCCGCACTTCCACAACACTGATCGGAATTGGGTAGTTCCACGATCGCAGCCCCGGCGGCTCGCAGCAGATCGCGTGGAGCGGTGCGGATCCGTTGTGCATGCGCCAGATGACAAGGGTCTTGATAGGTAACGCGTGTGTTCATTCTTTTATTCGGGGAACGAAGTCCCTTGTCAGCCAAAAACTCGGTCACATCTCTAGTCATATGCGAGAAGTTTTTTGCATGAGCCACAAACTCTTGATCTTCGGCGAGAAGGTCGTCATATTCCTTCATCATGGAACCACAGCCCGCGGCGTTGGTAATGAGTGCTTCGACTTTTCCGCCAAGGGCTTGGAATGCTTCAATGTTGCTCTTGGCTAATTCTCGTGCGCAGCTGCGTTTTCCTGCATGAGCGTGAAGGGCGCCACAGCATTGCTGGTTCGCCATGATGTGGACATCGAAGCCGTTTTTACTCAGCAGGCGCACTGTGGCATGATTCAGGCCAGAAAAAGCCACATGGTTGATGCACCCGGCATGGAAAGCTACGGCCCCGCGATGCTCGCCTTCCGCGGGAATCACTTTGCCGATCTCGTTGAAAAAGAACGTCCGCTCGATCTCCGGTGAAAGCTGCTCCGTATCTGCCACCCTCAACACACGCAGGATCCCGCTTTTTCGCGCAAGCGTTCGCAGCCCTGAGCGTTGATAGAAACGCATGAGCATTGCCACATGCGACAACACGCGGAAATCACGCAGCACTTTTTCATAGAAGAACCAGCGCACAAAACCTTTCAGCGGGCCTCGTTGATAATTCTGCTCGATCTGCGCGCGCGCCCGTTCCACAATGCGTCCGTATTGCACGCCGGAGGGACACGCAGTCTCACAAGCAAGACAGCCAAGGCAGCGGTCAATGTGCGTGACAAATGAATCTCCAAGCGGCAGGCGCCCCTCGTCTACCTGCAAGACCTGGTAGATGCGCCCCCGGGGAGAATCCATCTCCACGCCCAATTCGCGATAGGTGGGACAGTGATTCAGGCATAGGCCGCAGTGAATGCAGGTGGAGTACAGATCCCAGGTGGGCTTGTCCGCGGCAGTGAAATTGGAAGATCGGTCTTCGATGGGGGGGAGATCTCTCATATCAGAAACCTTCCACGATTGAGGGTCTGCGGCGGATCCAGCGCTGCGCGGACAGCACGCATACTTGTTAAGTCGGTCCGCGTGGTGCCCCACATCTCGAAATGCGGCTTAGCCTCTTTCGGACAGCGCAGAACAACAGCGGAGCCATCCTCCAGCAGAGAAGCCCGCAATGCCGATGCTACGTTGGCATACTGCATGGCGGACGGCGGATCCACCGAGAGCGGCGTGAAAGTGACGATAAAGTTTCCCAGGGAGGCACGCCCAACCGCCGCGAACAGCATGTTCTGCTCAGTGGCCGCGCGCTCAGCCGCATCAAGCATCCCTGCCACGGAATTGATGGTGGTGTTCACTGACATCAGCATCGTATTGCGGTAGCGCTTTGCGACGAGCGCTTCAAAAGCCGCGATCGCTGCCCACAGCGTGGCTTCCTCTACGCCTGCCAATGGCTGTACCGAGTTTCCGAGATCGCGAGCGTACCTTGCGAGAACATTGTCACTACCCGCGGCGCGGAGCATCAGCCCCCAATGGTCGTGTGGCTTCACCGGGGCTGCAGGCCGGTAATGATCGGGATCGCGTGCGTCACCGGCGGTCTGCAAATATTCATGCGCATGAGGGGAAATAACCTCCATGGCTAGAAACACCAGCGGCAGGCGCATCACCGAATCGCGGAATACCATTGTTTCTCGGATGGTCGCGAATTCAGCGATAAAAGTCCGCAATTGTCGTGGCCGAGGAAATACTTTGAAGTTTGCACTGGTGATCACAGCGAGAGTGCCATAGCTACCGATGAGCAGCTTCATCAAATCATAGCCGGCAACATTCTTTACCACTTTTCCGCCACCTTTGGCGATCTTGCCGTCGCTGGTCACAAACTGGATGCCTAGACAAAAGTCCCGGATCCCGCCGTAGCCGGTTTTCATTGGGCCATGAGAATTGGTGGCAAGAACTCCGCCGATAGTCGCCCGATCAGGATGCGCAACGTCGAGTGGAAGAAATTGATTGTGATCTGCCAGGATGCGTTGTGACTCGTCGATGGAAATACCCGCTCCAAAGCCCACGGTGAGATCACCGGGATCGTAGTGCTGCAGCGAATTGAGACGGTTCGTACGTAGCAGGATGTCGATCTTCCCCGGCGTATATCCCGCGGACTGCTTGGTCATGCCACCCGCGGGCAGGATGCTCAAGCGCTGCTCACTGGCGAAGCGCAGCACCGCAGCCACCTCTTCCGGGGATCCAGGGGAAACGACCGTCGCTGGAACCACATCGTCTATAGAGAAGTTGCGCGTATTGGGCGAGGCGAGTACGTGAACATCACCCACGATGGTCGCAAGATCACTCTGCAATTCAAGAGATGGAGTGACAAGGCTCAAACCCTGATCTCCGGAAGGCTTGCGTGACCGGGCGCGAAGGTCTCGCGACAGCTACGCGTGGTCGGCAGCAGCTTTTGCGGATTGAGAATGCTGTTCGGGTTGAAGCAGTTACGCAGCCGCGTCATCACGTCCACGTCAGCTTCTGAGAACATATAAGGCATCATCTCCATCTTTTCCATGCCGACGCCGTGCTCCCCAGTGATAGAGCCGCCAACGCTTAAGCAGAACTCTAAAATCTCTTTGCCTGCCGCGAGCGTGCGTTGGGTTTGTTCCGGATCGCGATTATCGAAAAGGATGAGCGGATGAAGATTGCCGTCACCGGCATGGAAGATGTTGCCGATCTGCAAGCCGTATTTCTTGCCTACAGCTTCAATATGCCTCAAGGTCTCGGGAATCTTCGTGCGCGGGATCACCCCGTCCTGAACGTAATAGCTTGGTGAGATACGCCCGATCGCTCCGAACGCATTCTTGCGCCCGGACCACAGCCGTATGCGTTCAGCTTCATTCTGGGCCTGCCTGACTTCTCGCGCCCCTATGCGATCACAGATCTCGCGAATAGCTGCTGCCTGCTCGGCAACGGTTTCCTGCAAACCTTCCACTTCAATGAGCAGGACTGCCCCTGAATCCAGTGGATAACCAGCATGGGTTGCAGCTTCAACGATGCGCAGCGTCCAGCCATCCAGCAACTCGAGTGCGCCCGGAGTAATGCCCGCCGCGGTGATCTCCACTACTGTGTTCGCTGCTTCCTCAATGGTGTTGTAGACGGCGAGCAGGGTGGCAACGGCCTCCGGTAGCTTCGTCAACTTCACCGTGATCTTGGTAGCGATGCCGATGGTGCCTTCAGAGCCGACAAAGAATCCGGTCATATCGTAGCCAACGGAGTCCGTGGCTTTGCCGCCGAATTCCGCAATGCGTCCATTGGGAAACACTACTTCTAAGCCAGTCACGTGATTCACTGTGACGCCATTAGCCAGGGTGTGTGGTCCGCCAGAGTTTTCCGCCACATTGCCGCCGATGGTGCAAGCCTTCTGGCTGCTCGGGTCCGGCGCGAAGTAAAACCCCTGTTTCTCCACGGCATGCGTGAGATCCAGATTCACGACTCCCGGCTGTACCACTGCCCGATGGTTGGGGATATCGATCTCAAGAATGCGATTCATGCGTGCGAAAGCGAGCACGATGCCGCCTTGGCTCGCAATCGAGCCACCGCTTAACCCGGTTCCTGCACCGCGTGGCACGATGGGCGTTCCCGTTGCTGTGGCAAGCTGCAGGATGCGCGAGACTTGTTCCGTATTCTGCGGGAAGCAGACGTACTGCGGGGTGCCGCGGTCAATGCTGCCGTCATACTCATAGAGCATCAGGTCTTCAGAGCGGTCGAGGACTGCTTCTTTGCCAACGATCTTCTTAAGCTGACGGGTTAAGCTGGAACGCCACATGAGAGGGTTTCCGCGATTTTAGCATCGCTACCGCCTGGTGATTTTTAAACCGGGACGAGTGTGAGTCGCTCATGGGCCGGCACAAAAATGATGGGGCGGCTAGGTGCCGCCCCATGCGAACGCTGGTGCCTCAGTTTCCGTAGTCGAGGCTAAAGGCGTCAAGGATGCGCGCGTTGTTGTCAATCAACATAACTTGGCGGTTGTAGATCACCCGCTCCGTGTTGTTCGCTTCTGGCGCCAATTGCCGCTCACAGGCCAGTGGCAGTGAGCTAACTCTCCGCTGCACGCTTACGGGCAGTACCGTGCCGCGAGCCATGGCGGAGATTCCTACCGCACGGGTCATGGCGCTTGAGCTCAAGCTGGTGCGATTTGCTGCGACACAACTGCGGATCACTCGACGGTCACGCAAGGTGAAAGAAGTGGGGTTGGCGGTGGAGTTGTTTGTGTAGATACCATCCTCCTGATTGCGATCAGAAGTCGTAGCTGAGGGGATTCCGACATTATTCGTGTTGGAGCTGTTGCCGGCATTATTCGCCGTTGATCCATCGTGGCGGCGAAGAACAGGTTGGTCGTCTGCTTGTCGGCCGGGATAGGCATTGCCCATCTGGTCTTGGGAGGAGTTCTGCGACTGCTGGTTCTGCGCAACATAGACGGTCGTGTCATTCCCGGTCGTAAAGTTGAGCACCGCTTCTGATTCCACAGTCGCCGGTTTTTTGCCGGTCGCCGCGGCTCCCGCCGCACCCGCGCCCGCGCCTACCGTCGCGCCAATGGCCGCACCTTTGCCGCCTCCCGCGATGCCGCCGATGATCGCGCCAAGCGCCGCTCCGCCGCCGACCTTGGTGGCATTGCTTTTATTGTGGGACTCGCCTTTCATCACCAGGGGCGCGCTGGCGAAGTTTACCGTCTGCCCATTGAAGCGCACTGAACTCAACGTCAGCTCAAGTGTCCCTGAATCGGTCAATCGACCAGATGGAGTCGCGCTCAGCACTCGGCCGGCCACGTCAGCGCCGCGGGGGAAAACTGTGCTGCCGTTCGTTGTAACCGCCTCAGACAAAGTGCCTGTGAATCGGTCACCAGATTGCGCGGTCTCGCTGGAAAGGTTCTCATTCACCCGCACATGCAGCATCGTGCCGGAAGGTACCACCATGCGGGTGCTTCCGCTGGAGTAGGTAGCATCGTTTCCGTAGGTGCTGGTTCCTTGAGTGTTCCCATAGCTGCCATTGTTTGTCTGAGACTGCGAATTGCCGTAACTGCCGGCATTTGACTGAGATTGCGGGTCACCATAACTGCCGGAGTTGCTCTGCGTCTGGGCGGTACCCAGGAGTGGCATTGAAACAAGTATTAAACTCAAAAGCCTGTGAATATCTTTCATAGGTTTCACCTGTCCTTTATCAGATGCGAATTGCCGGTTCAGCGCTGGCGGTCCATGTACAGGATGTAGGAACCTGACCAAAGCTCCGCGGGAATGCTTCCCTGCCGGCTGGCGGTAACGATGACATTGAATTCAGACCCCGAAATCGGCTGCAAGTTCTGGGGCTTTAACGCTGGCTGGACCAGTGCGAGATATTGGAGAAACTGGAAGAGGTCCGTGGTGGATCCCATCCCCGGCGCCATGAAGGAGAGCTGCGCATTCATCTCGGCAAAGTGCCATGCCAAAGATGCCGCCAGTTGCACTCCGGACTCGTAAGATTCAGGAGAGACGCTGCCCGCCGCCGGGTTGTCGAAGACGATTCGCAAACGGCGCTCGTCTTCGCGGGTGAATTCCCGGACCTTCAACGATCCGGACTTGGCCGTAGCTTTCCAGTCAACCGAGCGTGCCGGGTCTCCGGGAACGAGATCGCGAATACGGTACAGATCATTGCCTCGGCCGCGGATGAAATTTTCCAGTTCGCCACTGATGAGCGGAAGCACGTCAAAAAAATCGTCGGTCTGCTCCACGCTTGGAAAAACGATTGCTTCGCGTTCCAAGGGGACCCGCTTTGTCTTCACCATGAATGAAAATGGGAATCGGGTGGCCAAGCCGAATCCGTCCTGCACGTATTTACCCCGAGCAGGGAAATTCAGCTCGACCTCAGCGTGGACAGTTGACCGTCTGGAAATGTAGGGAAAATAAACAGATCCCCCGAAGATCCCGTTTGGCAAAGGGCCGCACTCTACCCTGCGCAATTGGATATCCGGCAAGCGCACCCACTGGCGCTCCGGCACCCTGTTCGGAGGAAAGGTGAAAATTCCCCGTTGCCACTGATAGCGTTTCGCACGAACGCGCGGAGGCACCAGCGTCACTGAGAAGGACGGCATCATGGACCGATTGCTCAATTTCAAGCGTGCCGGCACTTTCTGACCGGCAAAGACATGCACCGGGAGTGAAAGCTCCAGTGTCAGACCGCGCAACACCGCCGCCGAAGCGACTCCGGAGACAACGATCGCGGACAACATTGCAGCCACTACAATAAAGAGCAGATTGTTCCCGGTGTTGAGCGCGGCAACTCCGATCACCAGCGCCGTTCCCAGATACACGACTCCTTCCATGGTCACGTCATAATCGAATACATCTCGGACGTTCTCCAGAGCGACTCGCTTGGCAAGATAAGGAACGGTGTACAAGCCAACGCCGCCTGCTATCAACAACGCGGCGGAGGCAGCAACCGACATGGCTATCACGTGTCCGCTTTCGCGCAACACGGTGGAGAACATGGCGAAAGCAAATGCCAACAGCAGCCCTGCAATAGCGATGAAGAACCGCAACCAAGCCAGTTTGTCGAATCCCGCGAATTTTTTGGATGGTGGCATGTGATGCTGGCTCGCAGCCTAGCAAAGCTCCTGGAGTGGACGCAAAAGCCACTCGCGAACGCGCGTGTTGAATTCATCCGGAAGTTCTTCATACGGCAAATGTCCGCAATCGGGGAACGTACTCAATTCGGCACAGGCAAGATGAGCTTGCAACGGCGCTGCCGTCCTTAATGGGACAACACGGTCCTTGGTTCCCCAGACCAGGAGCACGGGGCAGGATACCCCAGTCAGGAGATCGGCAAGTCGCGCGAAATCATTCTTCCAGCAATGCAAGACACGCAGCAAATAATCGATGGAAGGCTTGCGCAACATGGCATTGGCGTAACCCTCCACCGTGCCGGGCCTGGCTCGGTGTGGATGGGCGTAGACGGTGTAGAGAGAGAGCCACCGAAGCGGCCGAGGTACAGCCCGCGCCACCGCTCCGAGAAAGGGGCCCAGCGCTGAAGCATAAACCCTCACAGATAACCTGTTGGGTTCGTTCGACCAGGGGTGCGGCGGTGCGCAAGGAACGATCCTTTCCACCCTCTCCGGCTGGATTGCGGCCAAGAGCAGGACAAGCGTGGCGCCGTGCGAACTGCCGATCAGCGAAGCACGTCCCACCCCAACCGCGTCCATAAACTCTCGAATCTGCTCCGCCAGCGAGTGTAAAAAACATTCAGAAGACGGTGCGGGATCCGAATAGCCGGTATTCAGCAGATCCGGAGCATAGACCGTAAACTTTTCGGCGAAAAAAGCCAGATTCTCGGTCCAGGAAAAAGAGAAACCGAGCAATCCTGCGACAAAGATGAGCGGTGGCCCGGAACCGGCGAAGAGATATCGCATGCGCATACCTCGAACCTGTACCCATCGCTCTTGGGTGCCGGAAGGCACCAGAGGTCGCAGGCTTTGAACTGTATCGGTTGTGGGCAACGGATTCCGGAGTTGCTGCTTCCAAGCTTACAGATACGCCTCTTGTTAGCTTTCTGAGAGGGAGGGCGAAAGCCCTCCCATTTTTTGTTTTCGATGCATGAACGTTCAGAATGTCCCTGAGGAAAGTCCCCCCCAACGTTCACCCTAAAACGCCGAGAAACGGGGTTCAGTGTTCGAAGTTTCAGCCCCTTCAACTCTACAAACAATCACATCCGCATCCCATTTTTTGTATATTTTCATCGACCAGCCACATATAATTAAGCAAATCGCTTGTTTTCAGTATCTTCTGGGCAGGTTCACTTGGCAGTTAAGTTGCAAACTATGAATGATAGTCCGAATAGCCTTTCTGACTATCGTCCAATGATGAAGGATCTGCAAATCCGGACAACTGCCATGCTGCTGGCGCTTGCCACGGTGGCAGCAATCGTCTTTGCTTGGCTTAATTATCGCCAGGAACGCGACCTTCCGGTGCCTACAGATGGCGTCTGGTGGGTAGAAGACGGCAGACATCTGGTTGCAGAGCGGGTCCATCCTGAGGGCCCGGGCGATCGCGCCGGCGTAAAGCCTGGAGACGCGCTGATAGAAGTGAACGAGCAGCCGGTAGCCAACACTGCGGCGCTCATAAAGCAGCTCTACCGAAAAGGCATCTACTCAGCGACTAAATACGCGCTGCTGCGCAATGGCGTCCGCGTGGAACTTCCGTTGATCCTGGTTCCGGCTGACAATTCTCTAAACGCCGGATTGCGGTTTATTGCACTCACTTATCTCGGAATCGGCCTTTTTGTATTGCTTCGAAGGTGGACTGCGCCTAAATCAGCTCACTTCTACATTTTTTGCCTGGTGTCTTTCGTCTTTTATGCTTTCAAATACACTGGCAAATTCAACGCGTTCGATTGGACGATTTACTGGGCGAACGTGGTGGCTTGGCTATTGCAGCCGGCATTGTTTTTGCATTTCTCGCTGACTTTTCCGGAGAAACGTCAGCTCCTGGTACGTCACCGCTGGCTGACGCCCGCGATCTATCTTCCAGCAGCGATCCTGCTGACTGTCCACATCCTGGCTTTACAGACCCGGCAGGCCACTGAACTTCTTCGTTTTGAGCTTGACCAGATGCATTGGTCCTATCTAGCGACGTTCTTCACCGTCGCAACGCTTGTTTTGTGGGATAGCTACCGCCGCGCTGATAACCCCGTGCTGCGCCAGCAGATGAAACTCGTCACCCGCGGCACCACTCTGGCGATTGCGCCGTTCACGATCTTTTACGTGATTCCCTATCTAAATGGTTCGCTGCCCACGGCGGTGATGAAAATCTCCGTGCTTTCATTGATCTTCCTGCCACTTACCTTTGGCTATGCCATCGTGCGGTATCGCTTGATGGACGTAGACATCATCTTCAAGCGCGGAATGATCTACACCCTTGCCACGGCGAGTGTGGTCGGGGTTTACTTCGGGATCGCGGGATTGATCGCCCAGTTCATTGCCGTAAAACTGCCGATCGGTAATGGTGGGCTGATCGCCGCCATCATTGTGACCGCTCTGCTGTTTGAGCCCATAAAGCACATCATCCAGGAACGTTTAAACAAAGTTTTTTATCGCAAGCGCTATGACTACCGGCGCACGCTGATCGAATTTGGCCGCGAGCTGAGTTCTGAGACCGACCTCAGCACCATGTTGTCCTCAGTGGTGGAGCGGCTCTCTCGGACTTTATTGGTGGACCGCATCGCGATCGTGCTTTCCACCGGTGACACACCAGAACGCTTCCTGCTGGCAAAGTCCTACGGAATCTCCTACATGGGAGAGCTGGATTTTTCTTTCCTTGCAACGCATCAATTTAACGATGAGACTCCGCACCTGTTTTTTGATAATACCCGGCAAGTCCCGCATGAGGCTTCCACCGCGCAGGTCACAATCGCGCAGCTCGACTTGAACTATTACATTCCGTGCCGCATCCAGAACCGCACCATGGCGGTGCTCGGCCTAGGGAAAACGGTTGAAGGCGACTTCCTCTCCAGCGAAGACGTGGAATTGCTCGAAACGCTAGCCGGATACCTGGGAATCGCCATCCAGAACGCGCTGCTTTATGCGTCGCTCGAGCAAAAAGTGGTCGAATATGAGCGCTTGAAGGACTTCAACGAAAACATCGTGGAATCCATCAGCGTCGGCGTGCTCGCGGTGGACCTCAATGATCGCGTGGAGTCCTGGAACTCGCAGATGGAAGTGATGTACGCCACGGAGCGAGCGCAAGCGAAAGGCCGGCTGCTGAGTGACATCCTTCCAGCTCATTTCATGGAGGAGTTTTATCGCGTCCGGCAGAATCCGGGCATCCACAATCTTTACAGATTCCGGTTGAATACGCCCACTGGCGAGACCCGCATTGCGAATGTTGCGATCGCTCCGCTCGTCACACGAAATTTTACCGTGGTCGGCAGGTTGATCATAGTGGATGACATCACTGAGCGCATGGCACTGGAATCACAACTTTCCCAGGCGGAAAAGATGTCATCCATCGGATTGCTTGCCGCGGGTGTAGCGCATGAGGTCAACACCCCGCTTGCAGTGATCTCTTCCTATGCGCAAATGCTATCCAAGCAGGTGCAGCAGGATCCGCAGCTTTCCCCGCTGCTGGAAAAGATCACACGCCAGACATTCCGCGCGTCTGAGATCGTGAATAACCTGCTGAACTTTTCCCGCACCAGCGGGACTGAGTTCGCGGAACTCGACGTAAACAAAGTGATTGCAGACACCCTGGCCTTGCTGGAACACCAGTTCAAGACCGGCCGGATCAAAGTCGAATCGCGGACCAGCGACGATCTGCCACTTATTTATGGCAACTCCGGAAAGCTGCAACAGGTCTTTCTGAATCTCTTTCTGAACGCAAAAGACTCCATGCCGGACGGTGGCTCCCTGCGCGTACATACTGCCAACGGGCACAACGTGATGGTGAGCATCTCTGACACCGGCACCGGGATCGCGCTGGAACACATCGCCCGCATCTATGACCCTTTCTTCACCACCAAGAATACGATCAAAGAAGGCCAACGCCGTGGGACTGGATTAGGCCTCTCCGTGACTTACGGGATCATCCAGGAACATGCGGGCAAGATCAGGGTCGAAAGCCAGCCCGGAGAAGGCACCACGTTCCATCTTGAGTTCCCTATCGGCAGCACCAGGAAAGCAGTTCATGCCTGAGATCGCGGTTTTACCTCGCAAAAGCTCGAGCCCTTCTGAACCCGGCAGCAAAGGGTCCATCCTGATTATTGACGATGAAGCAGCGATCCGCGAATCACTTGAGACCCTGCTCGCGTTTGATGGCTATTCCGTTGATACCGCTGAGACCGGCGAAGATGGCCTGTCGAAGCTCGAGAATTCTCCGTACGATCTGGTTTTGTTGGATTTCGCATTGCCGGACAAGAATGGTTTGGAAGTGTTGAGCGAGATTCGGGATCGTGATGCAAATCTCTCCGTGATCATGATCACCGCCTACGGCACGGTAGAGAATGCGGTGCGCGCCATGCAGAATGGCGCCACCAACTTTATCCAGAAGCCGTGGGACAACGAAAAGCTGCTTGCGGATGTGAGCGCTGCTGTCACCAGGCGTCGAGCTGAAGAAGAGAATATCCAGCTCAAGCGCGCATTCAAAAAGCGGTACAACTTTGAGAACATCGTGGGCAAGAGCGATCCCATGCTCCGCATCTTTGATCTGGTGGCTCAAGTGGCGCCCAGCCGTTCTACCGTTCTGATCCAGGGAGAAAGCGGCACGGGAAAAGAGCTGATCGCGAAAGCCATCCATGCCAACTCTCCGCGCAAGGACCGTCCCTTTGTTCCGGTGAATACCGGCTCCATGCCTACGGACTTGCTCGAATCGAGCCTCTTCGGGCACGTGAAGGGGGCCTTCACCTCAGCAGTTGCTTCCAAGAAGGGACTGTTTGAGGTCGCGGATAAAGGCACTCTCTTCCTGGATGAGATCGGTTCCATGGGCCTGGATACTCAGGCCAAGATCTTGCGCGTTCTGCAGGACAGGAAATTCATGCATCTGGGCGGCGTACAGGAGATCCAGGTAGATGTTCGCATCATCGCCGCCACCAATGAGGACTTGAAAGAGCTTGTCAAGCAAGGCCGCTTCCGCGAAGACCTTTTTTACCGCTTGAACGTGATCGCCGTGGATCTACCACCGTTGCGCAAGCGTGCGGAAGATATTCCACTTCTCATTCAACATTTTTTGAAGCGCTTTTGTGAAGAGAACGGCAGAGCGATGCTGAACGTCCACCCGGATGCGATGCGAGTGCTCATGGACCACGGGTGGCAAGGCAACGTCCGCGAGCTAGAGAACGTGATTGAGCGCGCGGTAGTCCTGTCTTCCGGTCAGACGATCGCAACCGAGCTGCTGCCGGACGGCATCGTTGGACGGGCGCCGATCGCAAGCCTCCTCGAAACCCATCCCGACGCATCTTTGTTTGACATCATGGAAGATTGCGAGCGCCGCATCATCATCGATATGCTGGAAAAATGCCAATGGAACCAGACCGATGCCGCAGAAAAATTCCGCGTGCCGCTCTCCACGCTGAACCAGAAGATCAAACGGTTGAACATTGAGATAAAGAAGAAGGGAAAAGAGTAGGGCGGCATCCCAGATTTTCATTTTCCGCTGCTCTATGCGTCGCCCTTCTCTGTACAATGACCGGACGCTTATCTTATGGAACTGCTCTCACCTACAGAGATAGTCAAAGGCAATCTACTCGCGGTGCAGGACTACGGCCGCCTGGCTGGTCGCTCGGTCAAAAACCTCTTCCAGAAGCCGCGTTACTTTGCGGACATCGTTCAACAGTCTGATGTGATCGGCGTAGGTTCCCTGCCCATTGTGGTGCTGACCGGATTCTTTACCGGCGCGGTGCTCGCACTGCAGGGTTCGGCGACCTTGTCTAAATTCGGATCGCTGTCGCTGACTGGGCAGGTGGTCTCGCTCAGCATGGTGCGGGAACTGGGACCGGTACTCACGTCGCTGATGGTCGCGGGCCGCAACTCTTCGGGGATGGCCAGTGAGCTGGGCTCCATGAAAGTGACGGAGCAGATAGACGCCATGCGTGCGCTCGGCACTGATCCAACCAAGAAACTGGTGACGCCGCGTGTGCTCTCCACCGTGGTCATGATGTTTTTCCTCACCATCATCTCTGATCTTGTGGGACTTACCGGCGGCTGGATCGTCTCCAGTTTCATGTTGGGACTGAATAGCTTTCAATACTGGAGCCAGGCATATCAGAACCTGGGAGCAGAGGACGTGACGATGGGGCTGGCGAAGCCGGTGATCTTCGGCTTCATCATCTCCACCGTAGGCTGTTATTACGGCCTTGCCACGAAGGGTGGCACGCAAGGAGTGGGCCGCGCGACCACACAGGCGGTGGTGGCTTCGTCGGTTTTGATCCTCGTGCTCGATTTCTTTCTCACGCGCCTGATCATGGTGTGGTTCGGCACGGCGATCTGATGGCTGAAAAGACCCAACCGCCAGTGGAACAGACGATTGTTTTTGAAGATGTTTATCTTGGATTTGAGGATAATGCCGTACTCCAAGGTGTTTCTTTCGAGCTTCGCCGCGGTGAAACGAAAATATTGCTTGGCATTGCCGGCTCCGGAAAAAGCACCATCCTAAAGCTTGCACTTGGCCTGATAAAACCGGATTCAGGCCGCATCTGGGTTTTGGGAGAAGAGGTCTCTGCGCTTCCCGAAGAGCAATTGTTCGAGCTGCGGCGCCGCGTTGGCATGGTCTTCCAGGAAAGCGCGCTGTTTGACTCGATGATGGTCAAAGACAATGTCTCGTACCGTTTGCAGGAAGAGCACGTCACTCAGGAGGAGATCGACCGCCGAGTGACCGAAGCATTGCGGTTCGTAGAGTTGGAACACACGCTCACCAAGTTTCCGGCTGAGCTCTCTGGGGGCATGCGGCGACGCGTCGCTATTGCTCGCGCCATCATCACCGAACCCGAGGTGATCCTCTATGATTCCCCCACCGGGGGCTTGGATCCGATCACTTCCACGCGCATCATTGAGCTGGTGGTGAAACAAAGAGACGTGTCAAAAACCAGCGCTCTACTGGTGACTCATCGGTTGCAGGACGCCTTCGTGATGGCAAGCCATCGCTTTGATCGCGCCAGCAATCAGATGGTCGAAACCAAACAAGGCGAGGAAACGCACACCAGTTTCCTGATCCTCAAAGAAGGTAAAGTGATCTTTGATGGGTCAGCTCCGGAACTGGGACAATCCCGTGACGAATACATTCAGGAATACATCTCCTAACGAGAAAAGCGCGTACGAAGACGCGCTCTGATTCTGGGAGTAGATTACTTTGCAGACGCGCGTCGGGATTGACCCATCTTTGCCACACGGGGTGCCATCTTGCGAAGACGTCTGAGCTTTGGATAAATTTCTCTATGTTCCCCATGAAGCCGGGGTTCTCCATGGCCTCACGTGTTTGTTGAAGGATAGGGCTCATCTTCGCGTATACAAAGAACATCTCTCCCGACCAATCGGCAAATAAATCGGCATTCACCGCCCCCCCGCAAAGGCAGGCTGGCAGCCATCTCCCAGAATGAGATGACCTGCCGAAAGTACGCATTCTGCTCACTGCCCCAGGCATTGGCAACCGCAAGAACGTCATCCGCGCTTTTAGGCCAAAAATCCCCCACGATGAAATTGCGCGCTTTGCGCATTACCTCTTCGCGTCTTAGGTCGTACAGCTTCAAAACGAGTTCAGCTTCAGAAGTGGATACATTTGCCATAAAATCTCCTCTTATTGGACCAAAGTTGTGACCGGCTCCGCTTGCGGCTCAACCGGATCAGCGATCTGTTTTTCGAAGTGGCATTTCGGTGCTGTTTCTTCGTCTACGGGAACGGCTTTTTTCCGGCCGCGTTTCGGCTTCTCTTCTTCACCAGCGTTCTTCTTATTATTCGGGCACACAAGCCAGGAGCCGGACTTTAGATTCTTTTCTACCAGATACTCGCTGCCACACTCCGGGCACTTCTCCGCCACAGGTTTGTAGTTGGAAGTGAAATCGCACTTGGGATACGCCGTGCAGCCATAAAAGAGATTACCGCGGCGGGCTTTCTTTTCTGCCACTTCACCCTCATGGCACTTCGGGCACGGAACGCCGATGGTGTTCTGCTTCACATATTTGCACTTTGGATATCCGCTGCAAGCCACAAACTTTCCGTATTGCCCCTCGCGTTCAACGAGTTTGTGTTCCTTGCACAAGGGGCAGACCTCATCGAGTTCGACGGGCTTTGACTGTTTAGGCTGGCCGATCTTGCGCACGCTGCGGCAGGTGGGATACCCGGTGCAAGCCATGAATTGCCCGAACCGACCACGCTTCAGAACCATTGGCTGGCCGCAACTCTCGCAGACCTCCTCGCCGATGTCTTCGTCCACTTCCAATTGCTTGTCTGGCTTCTCTTTGGTGAAGTTGCAGCTGCCTTTTTTCTTTTTGTCGTATGCCGAACAGGCCAGGAACCAGCCGTGACGCCCCCAACGCTCTATCATGGGCGAACCACACCGCTCACAAATCTCTTCGGTGGGTTTCTTCATGGTCTTGATGTTTTCCATGTGCTTCTCTGCATAGCTGATGTCCTTCACCAGCTTTTTGTAGAAGCCTGCCATGGCATCGGTCCACAATTCGCGGCCCTCACCTATCTCATCAAGTTCCTCTTCGAGGCGCGCGGTGTAATCGGGATCGAAGATGTCCTCAAAATTCTGTACCAGCAATTCCGCCACGACCTCGCCGGTCTCCGTGGGCATGAAACGACGATCATGCTTGATCACATATCCGCGCTCCTGGATGGAAGTGATGATGGCGGAGTAAGTGGAGGGGCGCCCTACGCCCCGTTCTTCCAGTTCCTTCACCAGAGAAGCTTCGTTATAACGCGGCGGAGGCTCCGTGAAATGCTGTTCCGGATTGAGCGAGTTCATCGTGAGCTTCTCGCCTGCTTCAAGCGGCGGAAGCTTGTGTTCCAGCTCTTCATCCTCCTCGTCTTTAGTTTCCTTAGCTTCTTCATAGACCTTCAGAAAACCCGCGAACTTGAGCACCGATCCGGTCACGCGAAACTGGAATTTATCCTTATTGCTGCCGGCTTCGATCTCAACCGTGGTGCGATCGAAGATGGCGGGCATCATCTGTGAAGCGATAAAGCGCTGCCAGATCAGCTTATAAACGCGGTACTCATTCGGCTGCAGATATTGCTTGATGCTCTCCGGATCACGCGTTACGGCGCTGGGGCGGATCGCTTCATGCGCATCCTGCGTATTAACTTCTTTCTTGCCCTTGTAGACGTTCGCCGCTTCAGGCAGGAATTCTTTGCCGAACTCGCTGGTGATGTGCGCGCGGACTTCTTCCAAGGCCTCTTGCGAAACGCGCGTCGAGTCCGTCCTCATATACGTAATGAGGCCGACGGAGCCTTCTTCACCCAGTTCCACGCCCATGTAAAGCTTTTGTGCGATGCCCATCGCCACCTTCACCGGAAGGCCCAGCTTGCGGGATGCGTCCTGCTGGAATTTGCTGGTGGTGAACGGAGCCACCGGGCGGCGTTGCTGTTCTCGCCTCTCAACATTGGTGACAGACCATGCGGCTTTTTCAAGCTGGGCAGTGATCTCAAGCGCCGGCTTTTCCGCGCCGATCTGCAGCTTTTCGAATTTCTCGCCATTCTTCCCGATGAATTGTGCGTCGAATGCGGGTGGAGTCTTTCCAGACAAATTCGCCAGAATGGTCCAGTATTCTTGCTTGTTGAATGCCCGGATCTCTCGCTCGCGCTCCACAATGAATCGAAGCGCGACAGTCTGTACGCGTCCTGCTGAAAGTCCGCGTTTTACCTTGTCCCATAGAAGCGGAGATATCTTGTAGCCGACCAGGCGATCGAGAACCCGCCGTGCCTGCTGTGCGTCCACCAGGTTCCAGTCGATACCGCGCGCGTGTTCAAAGGCTTCTTTCACCGCGCGCTGGGTGATCTCATTAAAAGTGACGCGGAACACCGGCACTGGTGGTTTCTTTTTGCTGTCGCGGGTGACTCCCAACTCTTCCGCAAGATGGGCGGCGATCGCTTCCCCTTCGCGGTCCGGGTCAGGCGCCAAATAGATAGCGATTGCGTTCTTAGCTTTCTTCTTGAGCGCGGCGAGGACTTTCTCCTTGCCCGGGATGACTACCAGCTCGATGGCAAAATTATTCTCAGGATCTACTGCTAGACCGTTCTTCGGCAGATCTTTCACGTGGCCCAACGAGGCTTCCACGTCAAAGTCCTTGCCCAGATATTTATTGATCGTCTTCGCCTTGGCGGGCGATTCGACTATGACTAATGACTTAGGCATTCTTCGCTTTCTGTTTCCGAAACTAACACATTATGTTGATCGGATAGCAACACGAGAGCTTTAACAATCATAAGGTTCAGAATACCCGCACATAATTCTTACCCGGCATTTGTTTTATTTTTCCTGCTAGTTCCAACTCAAAGAGCGCGGCAAATATCTCTGAGGCGGAGACCTTCGTTTCCAGTTTTTCAATGATCTCGTCTATCTGAAGGGCTTCATCAGGTTTCAACAAAAGAAAAACCTGCTTTTCGGCGGGAGAGAGCTGAGCGTCTAGAAATAAAGATGCATTGGAAGCCTGTTCGGTCGCAGGAGAGCATTTCGCTTGCAAAGAGATCTTCACCTGTGAAGGCAGCTCTTCCCAGATATCCTCCCACGTAGCAACTAGCTTAGCTCCTTGTTTTATCAGGGTGTTAGGGCCCCACGACTGCTTGTTGGTCACGTTACCCGGCACCGCATACACATCTCTTCCCTGCTCCAGCGCGCAACGCGCGGTGATGCGGGTTCCACTGTACTCGCCGGCCTCCACCACCAGCACACCAATGGACATACCGCTGATGATCCGGTTCCTGATAGGAAAATTTTGTGGCGCAGCGAAGGTGCCGATGGCGAATTCGCTGACGATAGCACCTCCAGCATCGATGATGGCTTCGGATAGTTTCCTGTTCTCTCGCGGATAGGGCACGTCAACGCCTGTGCCCCAGATGGCTACGGTCCGGCCTTTTGCATCGAGCGCACCCTGGTGCGAATACGTATCCACGCCTCGCGCCATGCCGCTGATGATGATGAGCCCCCTCGCGGCAAGGTCGGCGGCGAGCCGCTTTGACATGCCGATACCATACGGCGTGGGATGGCGCGTACCCACCACCGCCACCCCAGGCTCCGCCAAGATACTTGGATCTCCACGGACATAAAGCACCAAGGGCGGATCGAAAATGTTCTTGAGCGCTGGAGGATATTCGTCGTCATCAAGAGTCAGGACCTGCGCGCTGGCACTGACGGCCCTTATCATCTCTTCCTCGGCTAGATTGAACGATTTTCCCAGTGCGATCGATTGTGCTGACTCCGCCCGTAATCCCGCGCCTTCCAGCTCTGTGAGTGAGGCGCGAAAAACATTGTGTACACCGTCAAACAAATTGACCAGTTTGCGGGCGCGAGTGGGCCCCAGCGCAGGCGTTAAAGACAGCGCGAGCCACTGCATGCGGCGCGCATTTGGCGCGCTCCGTTCGGCTCCGGATTGAACTCCAGTGAGACTCATAGAAACTTGGCGGACTCTACACGCACGAAAAAAGCCGTGTCAAGCGCTCGTTCGCGGCGGGCCTTAGCCGGCACTGTTAAAATTCGCTTATTCCTGACCCAATGCAACGCCTTCGTGTCTCCGCCATAAGCTTCCTGAATACCGCCCCGCTCATGTGGGATTTTGACTATGGTCTTCTGCGCCGCGACTATCGCGTGGACTATACCCTGCCCTCCGAATGCGCGGAATTATTGCGGCTCGGCACTGCTGATATCGGCATTATTCCCGCAGCAACCTATGCCACCATCCCAAACCTTGTGATCATCCCAGATATCGCCATTGCTGCTCGCGGCCCGGTCCGGTCTATTTTTCTGATCAGCAAAGTTTCCGTGGAACGGATCAAGACCGTTGCCACTGACACTTCTTCGCGCACTTCCGTAGCTTTGCTCCGAGTATTGTTTGCTCGGCACTGGAAGACCGAACCGGAATTTGTGGCGCACGAACCGAAGCTCAAGCTCATGCTCAAGAGATGTGACGCTGCACTGCTGATCGGCGATCCAGCGCTGATGGCCGAGAAGGCCGACTATCAGGTCTTTGACCTTGCCGAAGAGTGGCAGCGCTTGACCGGATTGCCATTCGTCTTTGCCTTTTGGGCAGTGCGGAAGGCAGCGCTCGATTCCGAGTCCAGTGCAGAGAAGATCGTGCGCAATTTTCAGCTCTCCCGCGATCACGGACTGGAACCGCAGAATGTGGCGACTCTTGCGCGTGAATGGATCAATCGTATCCCGCTCACCGAGCAGCAGATCACTTCTTATCTCACTGAGGCCATCCACTATCGTCTCGATAGCGAATGTTTGCGGGGCTTAACACTGTTTTTTAACTATGCAGCAGAGTGTGGCGCGCTGCCTGAGGCGCCGACAATGGAGTTCATTTCCTCCGAGGCCACCATTTCTCGATAGTGGCCCTGCACGGTAGAATCATCTATTCACATGTCTTTGACCAGAGAACAAGCATTGGAGATGTTCCGCTCAGACGATCTCATCGGGATCGGCATGGAGGCGGACGCGGTCCGCCGTAAACTGCACCCTGAAGGCGTGGTCACATACGTGATCGACCGGAACATCAACTACACCAACTTTTGCACCGAGTACTGCACCTTCTGCGCCTTCTATCGGCCGCTGAAAGGCAAGCTCGCCGGCGAAGGCTACATTTTGGACTTTGACACTATCTTTGAAAAGATACGAGAGACCGTTGAAGTAGGGGGCACCGGGATCCTGATGCAAGGCGGTTTGCATCCTGATCTGAAGATCGATTGGTTTGAAAAGCTGTTTCGCGAGATCAAGGTACGCTTTCCGCAAGTGCATCTGCATTGCCTGTCCGCATCAGAGATCCTGGCCATCTCGGAATACAGCGAACTTACATTGCGAGACACGATCATGAGGCTGCGCGATGCGGGACTGGATTCGATTCCCGGCGGCGGCGCGGAGATTCTGGACGACGAAGTGCGCCACAAGATCGCGCGGCTGAAATGCGGGACTCAGGACTGGTTGGCGGTGCATCGCACCGCTCACTCTCTCGGCATGCGGACCACCGCGACCATGATGTTTGGCGTAGGCGAGAGTTTTGAACATCGCGTGAACCACTTCCAACATATTTATGACCTGCAGGAAGAGACCGGCGGATTTACCGCGTTCATCCCCTGGACCTTCCAGCCGGGGAACACGGCACTCGGTGGCCGCAAATGGGACGAAGCCACTTCAGTGGAATACCTGAAGACGCTGGCGATCTCACGGCTGTTTTTATCTAATTTTAAGAATGTGCAGGCAAGCTGGGTCACGCAGGGATTGAAAGTCCTGCAGCTTGGGCTTCGTTTTGGCGGCAACGATGTCGGCTCGGTCATGCTGGAAGAAAATGTCGTGAAAGCCGCGGGCACTTCGAATTGCACCACGGAGGAAGAGCTGCGCCGCATCATCCGCGACGCCGGCTTCCGCCCGGCACAGCGCGACACTTTATATCGGACGTACTTCTTGAACTGAGTTGACTGAATCGCTTCAATTCGCCCTGCTCGCTTTGATGGTGGGCGCTATCCCGGCGTTAGCGCCCTATTTATCGCTCTTTAATGTGTCTTTGCTCGCGATTGCTTTCTCATATTTGGGTCTTACCAAGAAAGCTGCTCGTCAGTAATTTGATCAGCTGCTTGGGCATGTTAAGTTGGTGGTTTCTGTCTACTCTGAACTGACGTTACTATGCCACTCGAATTCAGTTCTTAGGTTCTAGGTACAATTGCAGTCTCAGCCCCCGGAGCGCAACTGAACTTCTTGTCCACAATCTTCTTTTTCACCCAACGCAGTCCTGTGGGCGACTTCGTGCGTCGCCAGTTCCTGGACAGGACGTTTCAGGGCCTCTACACGCCGAACGCGTTTGATCTGGCGCTTCTGATCCCGTACTTTATCGTTCTGGTCTACCTTGCTTCTTACGGCGTGCATCGTTACGTTCTTGTCTATCTCTATTACAAGAACCGGAAGAATGCTTCGCACTGGGACCAGCCTCCCGCGCGCTTTGCTGAACACGAATTGCCGAGTATCGCCGTACAGTTGCCGATCTTCAACGAGCAGTACGTGATCGATCGCCTGGTGGAAGCGGTCTGCAAGATGGATTACCCGAAGGACAGGCTCGACATACAGGTGCTTGACGACTCTACCGACGAAACTGTGGAAGTCGCTCGCGCGGTGGTCGATCGCTATGCCGCCCTGGGCAACCCGATTTCCTACATTCATCGGACGAACCGCAACGGCTACAAAGCCGGAGCACTCGATGAAGGCATGCGAGTGGCGAAGGGCGAGCTAATTGCCATTTTTGACGCTGACTTCGTTCCTCCGGAAGATTGGCTGCGCAAAGTGGTGCACCACTTCACTGGCCCGAAGACCGGCATGGTGCAGACCCGATGGACGCATATTAATCGCGATTACTCTTTCCTCACTCAAGTAGAGGCGATCCTGCTCGACGGCCATTTCGTGCTCGAGCATGGCGGGCGCTCGCGTTCGCACGTCTTTTTCAACTTCAATGGCACCGCGGGAATGTGGAGGCGACTGGCCATTGAAGAAGCGGGTGGCTGGCAGCATGACACCCTCACCGAAGACACTGACCTCTCATACCGGTCTCAGCTCAAAGGGTGGGAATTTAAATATCTGCAGGACGTGGAATGTCCGGCAGAGCTGCCCATCGAGATGACCGCCTTTAAGACACAGCAGGCTCGATGGGCCAAAGGTCTGATCCAAGTCTCGTTAAAGGTTCTGCCCAAGGTAATGAAAAGTGACGTGCCGCTGCGGATCAAGATGGAGGCGTGGTACCACCTGACGGCGAATATCAGCTATCCCCTCATGATTGTGTTGAGCACGCTGCTTCTGCCTGCCATGATGATCCGCTTCTACCAGGGCTGGTTCCAGATGTTGTTCATTGACCTGCCACTCTTTATGGCGTCCACTTTTTCTATTTCATCCTTTTATCTAGTTTCGCAAAAAGAGCTTTATCCCGGCCGGTGGTACCGCACGTTTTTTTATTTGCCCTGGCTCATGGCATTGGGGATCGGCCTCACCATTACCAACACAAAGGCTGTGGTGGAAGCACTTATCGGAAAACAAAGTGCCTTTGCGCGCACGCCAAAGTATCGCGTGCAGAAGGGCGAGTCGTCTGTGGCCGCAGCCACAAAGTATCGCAAGCGGCTGGGTGTGGTCCCTTGGATAGAGATGGCGATCGGCAGCTACTTTGCTATGACCGTCTGGTACGCCATCTCCAATCAGAATTACATCACTGTACCGTTCCTGATCCTGTTCGTACTTGGATATTGGACGACGGGACTGATGTCGCTTTTGCAAGGCCGCTTCGATCGCGTGACGCTGCGCCGCACGGGAGACCATGTGAAACCATTTCCCGTCGGCGTTTAGCCCCAGCGGCGGTGTTAGAATCCGCATCCTCTTGAGGTGATCTTGTTTAGAAAAGCCAGCCTTTTACTTTTAGTACTTCTGATCTCAATATCTGCATTGGCGACTGAGCGCCAGTCCAACGCGGACTATCGCGCGCGTCGTCAGGCATTGGCGTCGCAATCCAAGGGCGGCGTTGTGCTTCTATTCGCGCCGACAGAAGCGGAAGGGCCGAATGCGATATACGGCTTTCGTCAGGAAGATAATTTTTATTACTTGACCGGCATTCCTGATCCCGGCGCTGCTTTGCTGATCGCACCCGCGACTGAGGATCATGGTTATACCGAGGTCCTGTTCCTTCCCGGCCAAAATGCCTCGCAGGAAAAGTGGACTGGACCCAAGCTCAACCCGAAGACCGCTGACGCAAAGCAGCGCACTGGCTTTGACAACATTGCGCAGCTGGATTCATTGCGCGAGGAACTCGTGCGACTGCTCCCGACGCCCCGCGCTCAGATAATGACTGACACCGATCCCAAGTCCGCTTCTGCCGATCCTTTGGAATGGCTCAAGCGCGCGAACGCCTTTCCGAATTACGTTTCGTTCTCTGACGTTAAACCGCTGCTTGCCTCGCTGCGCCTTAAAAAAGACGCCGGTGAGGCTGGGTTGATCCGCAAAGGCACGGAGGCATCTGTTGCTGCACATCTCGCTGCCTGGAAAGCGATCAAACCGGGAGTGACCGAACGTGAGATCGCCGCGCTGATGCAGTTTGAATTCAGCAAACGGGGATGCGAACGCCCCGCCTACGCACCCATCGTGGGATCGGGATTTTATTCCACAGTTCTGCATTATTCAGAGGACTCCGGCACCATGAAGGACGGGGACGTTGTGGTGATGGATGTAGCGGGCGAGTACTCAATGTACGCCAGTGACATCACTCGCACGGTTCCTGTGAATGGCAAGTTCACTGCCCGGCAACGCGAGATCTATGACATTGTTCTGGGGGCACAGAAGGCAGCCGTTGACGCCTTTATCGCAGGAAGATCCACCCTCCGAAGCGGGTCGGGTTCGCTCTACAAAGTGGCGATGGATTACATCAATGCCCATGGCAAGGACAAGCACGGCAATCCGCTTGGCCAATACTTCATCCACGGATTAAGTCACTATGTCGGCCTGAACGTGCATGACGTAGGCGACGGCGGCCCACTGCAACCAGGAGCGGTCTTCACCATCGAACCGGGCATTTATCTTCCGGAAGAGAATCTTGGTGTTCGGATCGAGGACATTTTTTGGGTAGATCCTCAAGGTAAGCTGGTGAACCTAAGTGGCTCGCTGCCCAGCAGCGCCCAGGAGATTGAACGCATCATGGCGCAAAGCAAGGCCAATGCCGATTTAAACCAAAGTAAGCACACAAAAGAGGCGCACTGAGTCAGATTCTGCCGCAGATGACCTTCTTGTACATTATCCTTGTTATGTCTTTGGTCGCAGTCATCTGCGTTGTGGCGGCAGTGTATTGGCGCTTAAAAAACAAGGTCGGCATGGAAGAAGATGCCACGGCAAGGATATTAAGGAGAGACCGGGATGATGAACGTGAGCGTTAAGGAACAGGTAACAGAGATTGCGGCGCCGAAAAGCAGTTCGCTGCTATTGGACGGTTCGCTGGTTGTCTCCGCCACGTTGCTGATGGCGCTCAGCGCCAAAGTGGCACTACCACTCACATTTTCACCCGTGCCTTTGACCTTCCAGCCTTTTGCTCTTTTGCTGATCGCATTCTTCTTAGGCAGCCGACGTTCCCTTGCCGCCATGGCGCTGTACCTTTTGGAGGGTGCAGCCGGACTTCCCGTTTTCACTCCCGCAGGGCCCGGCGGAGTGGCTCAGCTTCTTGGCCCCACTGGCGGGTATTTGTTCTCATATCCAGCCGTCGCCTTTATAGCCGCTGAGATCTATCACGAGCATAAGACATTCGCGCGCGCCATCACCGCTGGATTGATCTCTGAGACCGTGATGTTCCTTTTCGGTGCCTCCTGGTTCGCTCTCCTGACCGGTGTTTCCTTGCTTCAAGCCGCGAAACTCACCATCTTCCCCTATGTTCCCGGCGATGTTCTAAAACTCGCCGCTGCTGCCGGCATTACCGTGGCATGGCAGCGTTTCCGCAACCAGTAGTGCAGACATCCGCTTCAATGCAGTAGGAAAAATATGTCAACAATGCTTTCTCCACAAGTCCGTGAGATCACGGTCGCGCATAGTCCTGACTCAGATGACGCATTCATGTTCTATGGCCTGGCGACGAACAAGATCCGCACGCCGGGCCTGAAGTTCTCGCATACCCTGTGCGATATCGAGACCCTGAACCGGAAGGCGATGGATGGCGTCTATGACGTGAGTGCCATCTCTTTCCATGCTTATCCTTACGTGCAGGATAAGTACGCATTGATGCCTTGCGGCGGAAGTGTCGGCGAAGGTTATGGGCCGATGATCGTCACGGCCAAAGCGATGACCCTCGATGAGGTCAAGGACAAGATCGTCGCGGTTCCCGGCACCATGACCACTGCATACCTTGCACTCAAGCTGTTCGCGCCTGGCATCCAGACAGAAGTTGTTCCTTTCGATGAGATTATTCCCGCCGTGGTTTCCGGCCGTTATGAGGCAGGACTGATCATCCATGAAGGGCAGCTTTCCTATAGCAGGGTCGGCCTGCATAAGATCTTCGATTGCGGCAAATGGTGGAAGGATATGACCGGGCTGCCGCTTCCGCTTGGCGGCAATGCTATCCGTCGTGAGTTGGGGCCGGAGCTGATCACGAGCATCAATCAAGCGCTGCGTGACAGCATCCAGTACTCTCTCGACAATCGCGACGAAGCACTGAATTATGCGATGCAGTTCGCGCGTGACTTGGACAAGCAGTTGGCCAACCGCTTCGTAGGAATGTATGTGAACGAGCGTACCCTGGATTACGGCGTGGACGGCCGGGAAGCGGTGAGCCGGCTTTTGACCATGGGATACAACGCCGGGGTCATCACTACGGAACCGAAGATCGACTTCGTTGATTAAAGATCGCATCCAATAAAAAAGCCGGACAGCGTCCGGCTTTTTTATTTTGGAGGCACTCACTCGAAAGCGGAAGAATAGTACTTGCCGATCACGATGCCGATCTCAACCGCGGCATCCGGATCCAATTCCTCAAACTCAAAACCCACCGACCCGGGAACCATGTTTCGCACGACTGCCGTCACTGAGCGCTTGATGCCTTCCGATTCGTCCACAATAAAGAATTTATGGAGGTCGCCCATCTTGAATCTCTTTTTAGTATCTACCTGGAAGCCCCCACGGCCAAGCACGCTGAGTGATCCCAGCTTGCGGCCATTCCCGCTGGCCACATAAGCAACGGCGCTTTTTGGCATGGAGAGCCGCTCAAATTTTCTACGTTCATTCATCAGGCTTGTTCGTCAGGGTAATACTTTCCCATGAGTATTGCTACTGCTGATTCCGAGCTCAAGTCCTCGAACTGGAAACCGACCACATCGTCGCTGGAATAGCGCGCTTCCGCGCTCACTTTAGTATGGATACTTTCTGAATCATCGATCACCCGGAAGGAATATCTCTTTCCCAGCGCGAACTCAACAGCGGGCTGGATCATGACTCCTCCCCTGCCGATCTGCCGAACCACACCCAGGTGCTTTCCTTTCCAATCTTTGATGACCACATTCTCGGAAAGGCCGAGACCGACACGTTCAAAACGACGGCGTTCGTCAACATGACTTTGCGAGATGGTGGGATTCGATTCCATGCCCTGCTGTGCCGTAGTTTAACATTCCAACTTGAGAACGCGATGATTAACCACCTCTCCCATCAGCCACAGCGGAATAGAGTCGTGCAAAGACTCGATGATCAGACTCTGCTCATTGACCTGGATGACACCATTTGTGAGAACAACATCTATTTTGAGCGCGCTATCGCTCAGTTCATCACTTTTTTGGACCACAAGACCCACACTGCTGAACAGGTCCGAGAGATATTGAACCAGGCGGAACACGCTTCCATCCTGAAACACGGATACGGATTGCACAGCTTTGCGCACTCGCTGGTTGATTGCTTTGAGAGACTTTCAGTTGAACCGATCACTCCGGCCCTTCACCAGAAGATCTGGGGCTTCTCCCACCAGATCGCCGAGCATCCACTTGAGTTGATATCGGGGGTTCCGGAGACGCTCGAATATCTATTACAACGCAAGCACCACCTCATCCTTATGACGAAGGGTGTGCTGACCGAGCAGATGGACAAAGTGGAGCGCTCCGGCTTGCGCCATATCTTCTCGGCCGTAGAGGTGGTTGCGGAAAAGAATGAGCCTACTTATCGCGCCATCACGAACAAGTACCGACTGGCGCCCGGGTTCACCTGGATGGTGGGAAACAGCCCGAAATCTGACATCAATCCCGCCCTGGCCGCTGGGCTGCACGCGGTCTTTGTCCCCCATGACAATACCTGGGTCTTAGAACACGAAGAGATTGCGCAGCCGAGTGGCAGCCTACAACGCTTGCTTCGGCTGGGAAGGTTCACCGAACTCCAGGAATATTTTTAGCCAGCAACATTCCTGTGGTTGTGGGTTTACCCTCTCTGTATTCAAGACCTCGCATTGGGGAGCTGCATGTTTTTTCGTCGTAAACCGATTCTGACCTTGGCGGTGCTACTGGCAGTCAGCCTGCCGTTGACGATCGGCTTCGCTGCGGTCTCCAAGCACAAGGGCGCCAAGGGCGCCGCAGCCCAAATGGATGAACGCCAAAGGGCGTCGCATGTGCTGAACCGCTTCACCTTCGGTCCGCAACCCGGTGACCTGGAAAAGGTGACTGCGATGGGCGTCGACAAGTGGTTTGAGCAGCAGTTGAATCCGGGCAAAATCGATGACAGCCTGTTGGAGTCACGATTGCAGCCACTGCGGACGCTCAAGATGGATGCGCGCGAGATGGTGGAAGAATTTCCGCCGAACCAGGTGATCAAAGCCATTGCTGACGGCAAGATGGCAATGCCAACTGATAGTAGCAAGCGCGCCATTTATGAAGCGCGGCTGGAAGCGTATCGCGATAAGCGCGACAACAAAGCTGCCGGCAATGACAAGGCCGCAGGTACCGATGCACCCCCAAAAGACCAGGAGACGGCATCCGATTCGCCGGCGATGCGCGAGGATATCCGTCGGCAACGCGCCGAGGCCAGAACTGAGGCGGCAAGACTTGCAGCCCTCAGCCCAAATGACAAATTCAATGCCATCTTGAAGATGGATCCGGAGTCCCGCCGCGTGATGTTACGCGGAATCCGCGACGAAGATCCCCAGCAATTGCTCAATGGCCTTTCTCCGGAGCAGCGCGAAACATTGCTTGCCCTGGTGAATCCCACTCAGGTAGTGACCAATGAACTGGTGAGCTCAAAGATCCTGCGCTCCGCATACAGCGAGCGTCAACTTGAAGAAGTCATGACGGATTTTTGGTTCAATCACTTTAACGTTTTCATCGGCAAAGGCCCGGACCGCTACATGATCACATCCTACGAGCGCGATGTGATCCGTAAACACGCGCTGGGAAGATTCTCAGACCTCTTGCTGGCGACAGCGAAAAGTCCGGCCATGCTCTTCTATCTGGATAATTTTCAGAGTGTTGGACCGAATTCCCAGGTCGGCTCCGGCCAGCGCCCCCAAATCCGCAACCCGCGCCGCATGGACGGAATGAATGGCGGTCCAGGTATATTCCGCCGCAATCGCCGCGTGGGCCGGGCGCGCCGCCCCTACCCAAATGATCCCAACATGGCTGGTGCGGCGAATGCCGGGCAAAAACAGCGACCTAAACGCGGATTGAATGAGAATTACGCGCGTGAGGTGATGGAATTGCACACCCTTGGCGTGGACGGTGGTTATACCCAGAGAGACGTGACGGAATTAGCCAAGGTCTTCACCGGCTGGACGCTGCGTGAGCCGCGCCGCGGTGGTGATTACGAGTTCAATGAGCGCATGCATGAACCCGGTCAAAAAAATGTGCTTGGCCAAAAGATCAAAGAGGACGGCGAAAACGAGGGTAAAAAGATGCTGGAGTTCCTCGCCCGCAATCCTGCGACCGCCCACTTCATCTCTAAAAAGCTGGCGCTGCGTTTTGTGAGTGACGACCCTCCGCAATCCCTGGTGGACCGCATGGCAGAGACCTTCCTGCACAGTAAGGGCGACATCAAGGAAGTTCTGCGCACCATGTTCCGCTCGCCGGAATTCTGGATTCCTGAAACGTATCGCGCAAAGGTGAAAACACCGTTCGAGTTCGTTGTATCCGCCGTTCGAGCCACGGGCGCGGATGTAACAGAGCCCGCGCAACTGGGCCGCTCCTTGCAGAAGATGGGGATGCCACTCTATGGCATGCAACCCCCAACGGGATATTCAAGCAAGGCTGAGGCATGGGTAAACTCCTCCGCGCTGCTGAACCGAATGAACTTTGCGTTGAGTCTTGCAGGGGGAAAGATGCGAGGGGTGAGCGTCAATCCAGCAAAAGTGTTGCAAGGCGCGCAGCCGCCACAGGATGCCGCAGCCGGGATCGATCTTCTCGCACGATCGTTGCTTGGCGGAGAAATCTCGAAACAAACACGTGACACAGTGTTGCAACAATTGCAGGACCAGGACAGATCCACGACAGCCACTCCGCAACTCGGCACGGTCGCGGGCTTGTTGCTTGGCTCACCCGAGTTCCAGCGGAGATAACCATGTCCATCACTCGTAGGATATTTTTTAGAAACAGCGCAATGGCCGTGATCGGCACCAGTTTGATCCCGCGCTTTCTCACTCAAGCGGCGTTCGCCTCCGATTCCATCACAAGCGGAAAGAAGCGCCTGGTGGTGCTTTTCCAAAGAGGCGCCGCCGATGGATTGAACATAGTTGTGCCCCACGGTGAGCCCCTGTATTACCGCATGCGCCCGACCATCGGCATCCCGCAACCAAACCGCGGACGCGCATCAGCGATCGATCTGGAGGGTTATTTCGGTTTACATCCCGCAATGGCTTCCTTCAAGCCGCTTTGGGACTCGAAACAACTGGCCATCGTCCATGCTGCCGGATCGCCAGACAATACGCGCTCGCATTTTGACGCGCAGGATTACATGGAGTCTGGCACCCCGGGGGTGAAGTCCACTACCGATGGTTGGCTCAATCGCGCCATCGCGGCTGAGAAGGTCGCGAAAGAGTCACCCTTCCGCGCAATCGCGCTGGGTAGTTCTCTGCCGCGAGCGCTCTCTGGCCAGGCGCCGGCCATCGCCATCAGTGACATCAATGACTTCCGCGTGGGCGGTAAGAGCAGCGGCCCGGCCGTCTCCAGCGCTTCCACCAGCTTCGAATCGATGTATGCGGAGTCAGTCGATTCCGTGCTGCACGGCACCGGGCGGGAGACATTCGATGCCGTGAAGATGCTCAAAGCGGCGGACCCGGCAAAATATTCTCCCGCTGCCGGAGCAAATTATCCTCGCGGCAGATTCGCAGGCAGCTTGCGCCAAGTGGCACAATTGCTGAAAGCGGACTTGGGGGTGGAAGTAGCTTTCGTTGATATTGGTGGATGGGACCATCACGTGAACGAAGGGAACACTGAAGGGCAGCTGGCGAACTTGCTCCGCGACTTCTCTCAGTCTATTTCCTCTTTCTGGACGGACTTGGGCGATCTAGGCGAAGACACAGTGTTGGTCACCATGTCTGAGTTCGGGCGTACCGCCCGGGAAAACGGAAGTCGCGGTACTGACCACGGCCACGCAAATGTCATGTTCGTCCTGGGCGGCCCGGTAAAGGGTGGAAAGGTCTATGGAAAATGGCCTGGGCTGGATGACCGACACCTTTATGAGGGACGGGATCTTGAAGTGACGACTGACTTCCGCAGTGTATTGGGCGAGTGCCTGACTAAACACCTGGGCGCGCAGAAACTACAAAGCGTTTTTCCGGGCTTTGATTTTTCGCACCAGGACACGCTTCGCTTCCTGTAGAAAGTGCGGGTGGATCCGCCCGCACTTCTTATGGACTTCTTCTTATCTGTGGCGCATCGCTTCCCGGTCCTTTGTGATTCGTTCCATGACCGCGCCGGCTTCCCGATCCAGCGCTTTGGGGGCAGCCGACTCCGGAGAGTCCCCTCCGGCACTTGCCGTGGTATCCAAGTGCGCAGATGTATCCGTCAGCGCGAAAAGCCGATATTTGAACGTCGCTTCGGAATTTCCATCTGAGACGCTGACGCCCGTAGCACGGCCGAGCAGGCCGCCCAACTTCCTCTTGCTTGAGGAGGCTTTTACTCCACTTATCTCGGTGAGCAGATAGTAATCGCATTGTTGCTTCGTTGCCGCATCCACGATCGCCTGCGAAGATGAACCCTTGCTGTTCTCATTCAGGTCGATCACTTCTGCGTTCAAGTCCTGCAATGATTGCGTCAAATGATCACGGAGCTTGTCTGCTGCCAGACCTGTGTTCCCGCTGTCGGCGATCATAGCCACCCCGATCCGCACCCTCCCCGAGGTACGCCGGGGCTGTGATCCTTCTTCTGCGCTCAATGGGCGCGCCGGACGCGATGTCCGCGTCGCATTCTCATCATCATCGTCGGGCGTTTCTTTGCGTGGGCCCGCGTCACCGCTCATATCCTCGTAATTCGGCTTCTCTCCATTCTCGCGCTGTGCCTGCCGCATCATCTCGCCAATGCTGCCCATTCCCATCAGTGCGGCGTAGCTGTTCACTTGCCGGTATCCGGCAGGGATGTCGAACAATTTGTCGTCCAGGGATGTGGTGGTTAATTCAAGTGTCTCCTGCTGGAAGGTGGTGGTGCTGCCCTTCTCGTCCGCGATCGTCGTGATCACATTCACCGGATAACCAAGTTTCGCGGCTCCATTTGTCTTGAAGACGAACTGATCCCGGCATTGAGACTGCTGCGCGCGCATGCGGACGGCTGCGCGTTCTGGCGAAGCGCAAGAGGCGGCGACGGGTAGATCGATATACCATCCGTCCGATGACATCTTGGTATTCGCCGCGCTACAGGAACCTGGAGTGGAAGCCATGGTCATGTTCATCTTGATCTCGCGCGCAGCGTGACCCAGGATCTGCTTCTTGGCGCCAGTCTCAGTCAGATTGCTGGTAATGGTGACCACGCCTCCGGAGCGCTGCGAACGGGTCGGCCTGTTCATGCCGGCCGCGGGCGAAGCCGCTTCCGACGGGTCCGAGTCAGCCATGATCATGTAGGTCTTGTTGCGATCGTTGATCTGAATGCTGCGTTTCAGGTCACATTGATACACAGTGGTCATCGCCATACCCGGCGCCAGTTGCATCTCAGTGCGTTGCCTCGCGCCCTTCACCATCATTGTGCTGTCGAACGAGTGTCCGGCTGCCGTCATTCGGGTTTTTGCTTTGTAGTCCGCCGAAGCACTGAGTGATACCGCCAGCATTCCCACCATCAATAACCGTATTTTCATGGCCTTCACCTCAACCGCGCGATTTTAGTACATATACTGGAACGCGCGCGAACCTGAGTCTTGCATCAAAGTTATCGAATGAGTGCTGCTGGACCAATCCGGCCAGGTCTGCCCAGCCAAGGCTTTGATGTCATCGTCATCGGCGGAGGCATCAACGGGGTTGCAATCGCCCGGGAGTGTGCCCGCGCCGGAAAGCGCACCCTGGTCCTGGAGCAGGATGATTTCGGTGCCGGGACCTCCAGCCGCTCCACCCGCATCATCCACGGCGGCTTGCGTTATCTGGAACATGGAGAGATCGGCATGGTTCGAGAATCCCTGGCGGAACGCGAACGCCTTTTGCGGGAATACTCCAATCTGGTGCGGCCCATGACTTTTCTGCTCGCCATGCCGCGGGAGCATGGCCCGCTCAGCCCGCGCAGCGCGCTGGCGGTCCGTACCGGATTGTGGCTTTACGGGAAGATGGCACAGACCAAACGGCAGACCGCTTGCGGAAAAATGGCGGCACATCAGCTACAAAAATCGATGGATGCCGGCGAACACTGGAGCATCTTCAATTATGAGGACGCCCAGTGCGAGTTCCCCGAGCGCCTTATAGCCGAGTGGCTCACTGAAGCGCTTCGGGCAGGCGCGGTCGCCCGAAACCATACCAAAGTCCTGGAAATAGAGATTCGTGAACGCCGCGCGTTGGCCGTCTTCACGCGCGATGAACTGACCGGCACTGAGATGCGCTATCAGGCGGATTGGATCATCAATGCCACCGGGCCCTGGGTGGATAGAGTCTGCTCAAGCGCAAACTTCTCTGCGCCGCGAATGGTGGGCGGCGTCCGCGGTTCGCATATTTTGTTGCCCTGCTGGACAGGTGCGCCGAAAAGCGCCGTTTATATAGAAGCCCCGGACGGCCGCCAGGTTTTTATCCTGCCTTGGAACCGCCAGATCATGGTGGGCACCACAGAGGTGAAGGACGACTCCGATCCTAAAGCTGCCGCACCCGATTCCGGAGAGATCGAATACCTACTGAATGCTTTTCGTACTGCTTTTCCTCAATCTGGTTTTACCCGGCAAGACGTGATGGCTTCTTTTTCCGGCATTCGTCCGCTTCCCTTCTCAGAAAGTGGCGCGCTCGGCAGCATCACACGCAAGCACTTCCTTCACGATCACAAACAAGACGGAGCTGCGGGATTGCTCTCCGTGATTGGCGGAAAGCTCACCACAGCAGCGCTGCTCGGAAGGCAATGCGCCCGGAAACTTGGCATTAGAGTGGCGGAGCCCGGGTTGGCGATGGTAGCCACCGGAGCGTCTAACGGACTTGAGAACACCCTCGCCCAATGGTCGAGACAAGCGGCCGCCGTAAGCGGCGTCTCAGAGTCATCTGCTCGTGCCGTAGCAGAGTGGCATGGTGGCAGAGCCTGGGGAGTGCTGCGCAGGGCGAAGCTCGATCCGCATTTAGGCGAACCTTTGTGCCCGCACACCGATCACATCGTGGCAGAAGCAGTGGAAGCGGTCCGGCACGAATGTGCGGTCACGCTGGGTGACATTTTATTGCGGCGCACTCCGGTGGCGCTCTCCGGCTGCTGGACTGAACAATGCTCCCGCCAGGCAGCAGAAAAAGTAGCTCGTGTCCTGGGATGGTCGTCAGCACATTCTGGCAACCAATTGCAGCGCTTCGAAGAGGAACGCACTAGCTTCCTGCATTCACACCGCGGTCGCGCGCTGCAACCCTCGAAAAGTCTTGCTTAGCAGCTTGGTGTCATCGGAAATGAGCGCATCCGCGCCCAGGCTAGCATGACGCAGCATCGCGGAATCAACATTCACGGTCCATGCCCACAGCTTCTTGCCCGCAGCGGTGATCTCACGCGCAATCTCCGCATCCACCCATTGATGATAGAGGATCACATGCTGCACGGGCAGTTCTCGCCATTCTGCAAGCAGACGCTGGTCCTCGCAGATATAACCCAAGGGGACTTCAGCATTAGCGCGGTGCATTCGGTAAATCACGTCCAGAGAAAATGAAGAGACCACCACGCCACGCTGCGGCACTACTTTCCGCAAAAGCTCAACGATCTGGGGCTCGATCCCGACCGTCTTCAACTCGATGTTGAGAAACGCTCTGGAATGATATCGCTCGACCACATCATGGAGTGTCACCAGATCGGGCAGGAGTTGAGCCATCTGCTCGTGAGTCAGATCCTTCACGGGCGTGGTGTCCACGGAAGCGTCATGGAAGACGATCGGAACTCCATCGCGTGAAAGGCGGACGTCGAACTCGAACCCATCGCAGCCATGCTTCAACGCAAGATCGAAGGCGGCAAAGGTATTTTCAGCGGCATACTTGCGAGCCCCGCGGTGCCCCAACAGTAGTGGCCGGGTTTCGCCAGCCATCAATCGAGGTCGAAATCTCTCAGCGGTTTGCCGGTATCCGGCGTCTCTTTGGCGCGGCGCACCGCCTCCTGGAACTTCTTCTCCAGAATGTCCGCAGATTGTTTCTGAGCCGCCACTGACTGCTCGAAGAGTGACTCGCGACGGGTATTCTGCTCGCGCATGGCGCGCTCTGCCGCCTCAAAATCATTAAAGGTCTTTTTTTCTGGAGGAGGAGTATGGGCGATCACCGCTTTCACGCCGGGATCTACTTTGATCATTGCCCCGCAGCAAGGGCAACCCACTTCAAAAGCTTGGGCATTTTTCGCCATAATGAAATCATACCCCTGCTGAAGCCCTAGGGATAGAGAATCTGATGCTGCGGACCACTGCTCGCAAGCGACTCAAACATCTCGTCAATCAGTCCTAAGCCCTGCCGGGCTAAAAAGTACGTTCCCCCCAGGATGCGCTCCTGCAGCGCTCCTCGGGGATACAGAGCGGCAGAGAGCAATTCCGCGGCATTGCCGACCGCAAGCTCCTTCACCGCCTGAGCATTTCCTACCCGGCGGCGCAAACGTTCCACCTGATATCGCATTTTGGAACCAGCTCTCCGGGCGGCATCTACAAGTGTGGGGTCAAGCTGCTCGATCGACTTCTCCAGCGACGCAGTCAGGGAGTCGATCTGGTCCCTGGTTCCGTCCATCTGCAGACTCAATCCCTGCGGCAGATTGCGGTCTGCAAGCATTTGCCGGATCTGCTGAGAACTTCCGAAGATATCCGGCAAGCGTAAACCATAGCGCTCGAGTCTACGTTCCACGTTCTTCTCAATAAGCGTAGCTGAGAGCCGCGGAATGATCGGCGTGACTCGTCCCAGTAGTTTGCGATATAAAACCTCTGACTGCGCAAAATACGCGATTTCCGCCGGGCCCCCGACATACGCGAGAGTCGGCAACAGAAAATCCTGAAACACGGGACGCAATAGAGCGCCCGCGCTCAGATCCTCCGGAGCTGATTCGGCGGTCTTCAGCAGTTCACTTGCGGAAAACTTCTCGCCGCCTGCGCTGAAGCCGCCACTGTTGCGCTGGATGGGATGGCGCTTGCCATTGCGATTCCGAAAAAGGTTGGTGGAGGTTGCAGTCACTTTGACTTGCGCCAGATACCCGCTACCTTCTAGCTCTTTGGTGCGCTGTAGTAGTTCCCCCGCGGATGCTTCAGCCGACTCGATCGTTTTGCGGAAGAACGGCGCACTGATGCTGTGAAGTTTCACGTCGAACGGATCCATGAGGATCATTCCGTATCGCGCAAATAATCGGCTCAATAGACGTGCAAAAGCGTCGCCCATGGGAGCACCGGGAAGGTAACATCCGCGCAAGACTTCTATGATCTCTGAATCGCCGAGATCATCCGCCAGGCGCCGGATAAGCCCGGTCACGTCATTAGGAAGAGTAGCGGTGGCGACCGGAGCACCCTCCACTATCTGTGGCGCAAGTGAGAGCGTCCGCAACCCACCATCGATCCGATACTGAAAAGAACTCACTTCAGCTACATCGTGGTCTTCGGTTGCCATCCAGAAGATGGGGACGCATTCGATACCGCTCTGGGTGGCTTCCTTCGCCAGTTTGATAGCCGTGAGCGCCTTGAGGAGGGAAAAGAGGGGACCGCCGAACAGGGACACCTGTTGCCCGGTGACCACCGCCATCGCTCCCGAGCCAAGCTTCGCCAGATTGGAGGAAACTTCGTTTCCCGCGCTCCATCTCGCATTTTGTCGGGTTAGGACCTTGCAGACAGCCTGTCTTCTACTTTGGGGATGATCCACCATCACGCTCTGCTGCTGTGCTGAGAACCAGGTGCGGTCAAAGGGAGGATGCGAGTAATATGATGCTACCTTTTCAAAAGCACATGAATGATCCCGGTAAAGCCGCGAGACATGCGGAGTAAGATCCAGGGCCAAAGACTCGGTCCGCATTATCGTTGCCTCATTTGATTACAGTTTTCGACCACGAGGGTAATGGATGTATGAAGAGTAAATTTGATGCAAAACACTTCTTGGTGGCGATCCTTGCCACCACACTGGGCACAACAGCGTTTGCGCAGAATACACCCACCCAGAAAGATCAGCCCGCAAAGTTTAAAAGTGCCACTCGCCTGGTTCTAGTGCCAACCTCGGTCGAGGACAAATCCGGACACTTCGCCGCTGGGCTCACAAAAGATAGCTTTAGCATTGAGGATAACGGGAAACCCCGCCAGGTCGCTATTTTTGAGGAGGTCCACGGCCAGGGTGGACGGTTCCAGAAAGAGATCCAGACCCCGGGGGTCTTCACCAATATGAATGCCACCGGCCCTCACAAGCTGACGATCATTGCCCTGGACACAGCGAACAGCACACTCGCCGATCAGTCGCGCGCCCGCTCTGCGATGTTGAAGTTCCTGCAAAACAGCGTGACTGAGAACAACCCCACTTCTTTAGTTGTCGTGAGCCGTACCGGCACGCGCCTGCTGTTTGACTTTACCTCTGACCCCAGGATGCTGGCGGAAGCGCTGAAAAAGACCAAGGGCGAGACCAATTCAAAAGAAGTTTCCGAGCCGCATCCCATGACTAGAGCCAATGACGGCAACGCGTCGCCCGTCACCGATGGAGGTCCGCAGTTTAACGCCAATGCGGACGCGCAAAACATCGCCACGAACCTGGATGCTTTCGCGCGCGGCGAGTTGAAGTACAGTGCATTTGAGCGGTACGACCGCAACTGGACGATCCTCGCCACCCTTGAAAACCTGCAGCATCTGGCGCTCGCTTATGGCGGCATCCCCGGGCGCAAGGAGTTGATCTGGGTCACCGCCGGCTTCCCTTATTCGCTGGATGAGCCTGGAGCGATTGTGGACAAGCCGCTGGGTTCGGTATTCGACCGCACATTTGAGATGCTGAACCAGGCAAACATCGCCGTCTATCCCGTAGACCTGCGTGGTGTCTTGGTGAATCTATTTGCGGATATCTCCCGCTGCAATTCGTGCGGACGCAGCCTATCGGCGGGTAGCGCGGTCGACCCCGGTGCTGCCATCGACCCCACCCTTTCCGACCGAGCGAATAACAATGCCACCCTTGAGACCTTTGCTGCCATGACCGGCGGCCGAGCATTTTTTAATCGCAATGATGTTGATAAGTCACTCCTCGAAGCGAGCAATGACGCTTCCTCTTATTACATGCTCGGCTTCTATGTCGGCTCTGATGAAAAACCAGGGTATCGCAAGCTCAAAGTCCGGGCTGCTAGAGGCGACCTGAAAGTCCGCGCGCGCTCTGGCTATTTTGTTAGCAAAAACCAACTCACTGCGGAGCAATCCAAGAACATGGACCTGCAGGATGCGCTCACTTCACCTTTGGAATTTACCGGGGTGCCCATGCGCCTGCAATGGGGCCCTGTCACAGATGGTGCTGAAACCAAGAAAGTGCAATTTATCCTCACTCTGCCGCCGAACTCTTTTACTCTCGACCAGGAAAATGGCAATGCGATCGACCTGGTGATCGCTGCAGTCGCGCGCGACGAAAAAGGTAATGATGTAGGCAAACTCATGCAACCGCTCCAAGGCAGATTTAAGCCGGAAGCAATCGAAAAGCTCAAGCAGTCAGGGCTTCCTTATCCCAATGCGATCCCTCTCAAGCCCGGTAGATATATGGTCCGCTTCGTGGTCCGGGACAATACTTCGGGCAAGATAGGCAGCCTGATCCTCCCCCTAACGGTCACCTAAGTCATTCAAAGACTGGCGCTTCCAGGCGTTCAAGATTGAATCTTGAGCGCCTTTTTCTTCATCGAATATATTGACTTACAAGTCTCTTCCACCTACTGTGGAAGAAGTTCTTTGACATATAGACCTGCCACAGGTCTATTCCGAATGGGGGCGTCACGGCTTCGACGGAATCGCTTGCGGCAAAGAGGCATGTCGGGGTGCATTCACCCGAAATCGAGTGCAAAAGAAACAATTGCCGATACACAAATGGCATACGCTGCTTAATTAAATAAGTAGCCGTCCTCCGTAGCTACGCCTGCGGGTTATGGAAGGACGTCATTAGCGGGCTGGTTCGTTGTCCTAAGCCAGGGGACAGCGGATAAGATTACGGGCTAGTCGCACGCGTTTCTTGCGGGTTCTGAGCGCGGACGGCGAACGTTGCCGGTGAAGGCCGGTAGCATGAACCTGCTAAGCATGTAGTCTCTTTGTCAGTAACTTTTTCGGACGCGGGTTCAACTCCCGCCGCCTCCACCAACTTAATTATTTTGTTTTCTTATATTTACAAGACATCAACAAATGTTGTACCATTTCTGTACCGCTGATTTAGGCGGCACAGAGGTGCGTCTTGGGCCTGTTCGTGTATACCCGCCATACCGTTGATTGCGAAAAGAAGTCCGACCGGTTCTCAAAGCGCTGTCGCTGCCCTAAATGGATTCGTGGCGTTTTGAACGGAAAACCAGTTCGTCAAAGCGCCGGCACACGAAGTTGGGAAAAAGCCGAAGACCAGCGAAGGTCTCTCGAGAATCACGCCGAGGAAGTGGAACGCGCCATCAGTGCGGGTGAGATCCCAAAGGCAAAGCAGGAATCAATCAGTATCGCGAATGCCGTCGCCCGGTTCCTAGCGAGCAAACGTAATGAGAATCTCGCGGAATCAACGCTCGACAAACTCGCAACAATCTTTTCAAAGCAGTTCTTAGGTTGGTCTACTTCAGCGGGACTGACTTTTCTCGGCGAGATCTCCACCGCTCACCTAGAAGCCCTCCGCGATACTTGGAAAGATGGCGCGCTTGCAAAAAAGAAAAAGCAAGAGCGCATCATTGGGTTCTTCTACTATGGCATGCGGCTAGGTTGGATCAAAGAGAATCCTGCAGTTCTCCTCGGTCGAATCAAGGCAGACGGTCCTCCGACCGACTACTTCCCTAAAGATGAATTCGATCACATCGTCGATACGACTCATGTCTACCAGCCTAAGGGTTGGACTGAATGTCGAAATCAAGCTACACGGCTTCGAATTCTCACGTTGCTGATGCGGTGGAGTGGTCTTGCTATTCGCGATGCGGTAACACTCGAGAGATGGCGCCTGAACGACAAGAATGAGCTCTTCCTTTATCGGGCGAAAACTGGGAATCCCGTCTACGTCCCGCTCCCCGATGGCATAGCCGAGGCATTGCGAAACATTCCTCCCGGTCCAAAGCCCAATCCTCGTTATTTCTTTTGGTCGGGTAATGGTTCACCCAAATCTCTCGTTGGAAACTGGCAACGAAGTTTTCGTCGGCTGTTTGATCTGGCTAACATCACGCGAGAGGATGGCACTCGGAAGCGTTGTCATCCGCATATGCTTCGAGACACGTTCGCGGTTGAAATGCTTCTAGCAGGAGTACCGCTGGAGCAGGTTTCTTTACTGTTGGGACATAAGAGCGTGAAGATTACGGAGAAACATTATGCGCCATGGGTCAAAGCCCGACAGGAGCAGCTCGCTACTAATGTTCGTAAGGCTTGGGAAGTAATTGAGGCTGTCAACAAAGGATCAAAGCACAAGAAAATAGCCTCGGCCAAAAGCGCGTAGCTATCTTCAACTGGCCTTTCGCAGTTTACGGTGGACTCGCTGGAGGACGCTCTCTGGGATTCTCAGTGTGCGATAACCACGCTTATGCAGAGTCTCATCGCCGCCCCATTGGATAACGCCAGGCTCGTCTTCAAACATCCGACGAACCGTCTTTTCACTGAGGCACCAAAGTTTGGCGACCTCGGCTACGGAATAGTGCTTCTCTCTTGCAAGGTCAACAGCCTGAAGCGCCGGCGCGACGACCGAACTCAACGAGCCGCCGCGAGACGACTCCACGGGCTTCCGTGCGAAGTCGGTCATAAACTATGAACCTCAAATTTTCAGGTGCAGGTTCAGTGAACCTGCCAGAGCGACTTGAGAATAGTGCGGGAGTAGGGTGGAGTCCAAGACTTCTGGGAAATGGTGTGATAGCTGCGGTCTATCAAGGGCTCGAGTCGTGGATCGCCGACAACCCCGGCTCCTCAGCCGCTGGGACTCAAAATCGAACATTCGCCCTCTACCGCTGGTTCGAAGGCAGACGCGCCGATGTGGAAATCTAACTGGGAGGAATCATGAAAGAGATCAAAGCGATCATCCAACCTTTCTTACTTTCGCACGTTGTGCATGCTCTGCAGGAGATCCGGGATTGCCCGGCCTAACCGTGTCTCAAGTACGCGGATTCGCAGAAGCAAAGCTGCGGGATCTCCGGGAGCTTTCGAGGATCAGGGAGTGGAGTAGGTAGCGATGCGCGAGAACAGCCAATGCCCTGCCATTGGCCTCCCCGCCGGCTTCAAACGCAGGGGGCTCAATCAGAAGAGTGGTCACCACACTGCTCGCAATGAGGTACACACTCATGATGAGTGCGGCGGCGAGTAGAAGCTTTTTGGCATTTCGAATCCGGTCACCACTTATGAGCGGCATCACCGCCACTCCGGTTTCAAATCCCGACCACCCGAGCGCAGGTTTGGGGAAAAGCAGAAGAGATATCCCCAGCATGGACCAAAAACTACCGTGCTGCTGCCAAAGGTGTCGCTTCCACCCGGCAATCAATTCAGGATGGCGACCCACCTCAACAACTCCCACACCGATGACCAGGGCGTTCAGGACTAAGTAAACGGCGACCAGCACAACCGCGATTTTCACCGCCTCTTTGAAGCCCTTCAGAAAGATTGCCCCCAGAAACGCCAGAAAGATCAGGGTAAGTCCCACTTGATGGCGGAGCCAAAGCGGCACAAACGGGTTTTGAATGAGGTGAGCAGTACCATCGGCGGCTGACAGCGTGATCAGCTGACGCGAGGACCTTCGAAAGATGCCCGACAATAACTACGCCCAACCGGTATTTTCCCTATTACCCAATTGATGCGCAATTCTCGGATTGCCCGCACATTGTTGGTGTTTTTAATGCTCACCTACACCCTTCCAGCATTTGCGCAGCATCGACCATACTTCATCACCTATAACCATGAGATGGAGGAAGTAGGAAACCCTCGAGATTAACTCGATTAACGTGGTCGGATCGCCGCGTCGGGGGAACACGTTCTGGGGATCCCAAGCCGAATTTGAGTATGGAGCTACTGGCTGGTGGAGCACCGCCCTATATCTCGATGGGCAGACGACAGCCAAAGAGAGCGCCGTATTCACGGTCTACAGGTTCGAGAACCGTTTCCGCGTGCTACCAAAGGAGCACTGGATAAATCCAGTGCTGTATGTCGAGTTTGTCCACGTAAATGCGGCAGACAAATCGTTGCGTGAGATTGTCGGCCATGATGTGGAAGATGATTAAAGCGAACCGAATTCCATCACGCGCCGCGAAGTCGAGACAGAACTGGAATTGAAGCTGATTCTCTCCAGTCATTTGAAGGGCTGGAATATCTCCGAGAATTTCATCACAGAGAAGCCACTTGGGCACGAACCGTGGGAATTTGGCTACACGTTCGGCTTCAGCCGGCCGTTGGCCTTTGTACCTTCGGATAAGAAATGTTCATTTTGCAAGGAGAACATCCAGCTAGGAGCGGAATTCTATGGTGGCCTGGGAGATTCCGCAGATCTCAGCACGCACAACACGTCGCATTACATAGCACCAGTGTTTGCCTGGCAATTCGCTAAGAACACTAATATGCGTGTCTCTCCAAGTTTTGGACTGAATGACCAGAGCCACCGCGTTCTCATGCGGTTCTCTCTTACTTATGAACTTGAGCGATTCGCTTCCAAAGTAAAGAAGGTATTCCGGTGAGGACGGTTATCCAAATGACGAATATATTTCTTATGATCTGCGCCATGGTGGCTGTCACCGCAATGGCAAGCGCAGATGGTGTCAAAGCAGAAAGGAGACTACTGACGCGTCAGGCACCCGCGAAGTACATTCGCATGCAGAACCCTTCTGCCAACGATGCAGAAGGATTCAAAGTGGGACAGCGGATTATATGTCGCGAAGTGCGCCCGCTGCCATGAAATGAAATGACGATGGCGAACGTCGTGGACCATCGCTGGAGGCACTCGAAATAAAAGACGCCTCACCGGGCGCGTTGTATTGGGTTCTCGAGAAAGGGAGCAATGAAATGCCATCCTTTGCAAAGTTTCCCAGCAAGAATCGCTGGCAGGTAATCACATACCTGCAGCGCCGCCCATAAGTCTGTTCCAAGGCGTCTTCCGACGAGACCAACAAGTTCAAAGTCGCCAGCTTGGATATAATCATGCTCTATATGCGCGTGAGCGGTCGCAAATGCGTTGCTTTCTTGCTCCTACTGTGGGCGCTTTGCGATCTCACTGTACCGGGGTGGTGTGACGATCTAGTTCCCCCGATGACGCAATCGGCGATTGAAAGTTCTTCGGTTGCGGTTTCTGCAAGTACGGAGACTCCCGTCGCTCGCGACGCGGCGTCGTCGTTGCTGCCAGTGTGGAATGTATCGCACCAGGCGCCGTCCCCAGGCTTCGACGATTGCGACTGCTTCACGTGCACTGCAAGCACTCCTACACCGGTGTTTTCTCCTGCCGTGCCTTTATGGTTCACCATGGTCGAGCCGGTCCTGTCGCAAGGCCGGGAATTAGAGTTCAGCTCCATCTTTTATCACCCTCCGCGCACGCGCCTAATCTGAGCGTTCTTAGTGGCAAGGAGCTACATTTCCTTTGCCTCTTGGAATTCATTTCCAGTTCTGATTACTGGAATTAACGCCTATGTGGCTAGGCAGGCGCAATGTTTGCATTTCATAAGATGAGCGGGATAGAGGACCTCTATGGTCGCTGGAAATCCATTGTTTTTCGTTTCTGTCTTTTGTTTTTGGGTGATGAAGAAACAGCGAGCGATGGCACACTCCATGCATTTCTTCAATACGCCAGAGCTTCGCAAGACTATCGCTGCCCTTGGTCTGTTCCGCCGTTGCTTCTGCGGTTTGTCGATGAAGCCGCCGTGGAACGGGTCAGCACGAGCAAGAGTTCTTCTCCATCAAGCCCGCTCGCATACGAGCTTCTTCAGCTTCCGAACGATGAGCGTGCCGTTTTCATCCTTCGGTCTGCCTTGCAATTGAGTGCTGAAAAGACTGCCAAAATCTTCGGTGTGAATGTCGAGCGCGTGCGCGAATTGTGGATTGCGTCTCTCCTTGCACTTAAGGACAGCACTACCTGCAACGTTCCTACGAGGAGATCGAGTGCAATGAGAAGGATGATTCCGCGCGCGCCTGCTAATCCCCCTTCTGCAGAACCACTTCTTCCCAATTCGGTTCAAGCCACGGAAGGACCTTACCTTGTGAAGCGAAAGCTCATCTTTGCTGCGCTTGTATCTCTCATGGTATTCACGAGCGGCTGTACCGCCTACCGGCACAAACCGATCGTCGACCGCCAAGTACTGCGCGAACTTCAAGTTATCCGGCTGGAGTCATTGGGGCCCGCAGCGCCTTCAATCGCCAACTCGAATGGGCTTTCGCAGCAGGATGCTGTCGCAGTGGCCTTATATCTAATCCCCTCAATCCGGTCGTTTCGCAAAGAACGCGGAATAGCTGAAGGGGAGCTGGTCTCGGCCCGGCTGCTGCCCAATCCGGAGATACAGGTAAGCATTCTGGCCACGTTGGCGAATCCAATTGCAATTGGATCGAGCGCGCTTTCCGCCGCTGTGAGTCCCTTTCGTCCCGGAGAGCGCGATGTAAGAACCGCTCGCGCACATGCCAGGATTGAAGAAGTCAGGTATCACATTTCCGCCGAGGAATGGAAACTTGCCGCCGATGTAAAAAAGACTTACCTGACGGTGTGGGCGCTGCAAGAACAGGCAAACATTGACGAAACATCCGTCCGGCTGCAAGAACGTATTCGGAAGTTGTTTCATGACAAAAAAGAGTTGGGTGATGCGAGCCGTCTCGACCTCAACCTTGTCAATCTTGAATATGCGCAAACCTTGCGGCAGCGCGAGGTAACTGCAGGAGCTTTAGAACGCGCAAGACAGGAATTGCGAAGGTTGTTGGGATTGCCGCCGCTCTATGACTTGGCGCTCAAAGCTGATCCCGATCCACTGGCCTACAGAGCATTCAGGTTGAATGAGAGCGATCTGGAATCGTTGATGATTGAACGCCGGCCGCAACTCGCCAGCGCCAAACAGGAATACGAACAGGCAGAACAGAATCTGAGAATCGCTTATATCCAGCGGATTCCGTGGTTCCGCCTAGGGCCGAGTTACGAGCAGGAAAGTGGTGGAGGAGAAGGCACTACCAACCGCCTCGGGGCTGGATTAGGTCTTGATCTTCCCATCCTCAATCACAACCAGGGGATCATTGCTTCTCAAGAGGCGCTGAGGGACAAGCTGAAAGAGGGTTTTACCGCGCAGGTGCACTCTGCGCGCGCCGATCTGAACGAGGCTGTTCGAAATCTGCGCGCTCAGGAGAGGTTGATTCGACTTTACGAAACTTCCATTCGTCCTGCGCTGGAAGAAAATGCGGAACTTACTGAGGCTGGAATCCAAGTGGGCGAATTCAATTTGCTTCAACTGATCACTACACAAGACAAGGTTTTGAAAAGCCGCAAAGAGTTCGTAGACGCAGAATTGGAGTACTGGAAGGCTGTCATAGACCTTGAATCTGCGATTGGAGCTCCTATCACCGATATAGAAGGGCGAGGTCCAAAGCCATGAGCATGAAAGAACTAGTTCCAATCGTCGCGAAGAACGAAGGCAAAAGAATGATGACCTGGATTCGCAAAAACTGGGCAGCGGCTTTGTTGGTTGTAGTGCTAGTGATTCTGGGACTCTTGTTCGCCTCGGGCAAACTTCAAATTACTCCTTCAAGCACCAGCCGTAAGGTAGAGGATGGTGCGACCAAAGCCGAAGAACCCAGTCGAGTGCAGAACGGCAAGATCATCCTCGATCAAGATGATTTCGCCTCTTCAGGGATCAAGGTTCAACCTGTCACGACACAGATGATTCCCTCCTATTTCGAAGCTCCTGCTGAAGTTCAACTTGCTGAAAGCAGGGTTGCGCATGTCACACCCGGAATTGCCGGAATCATCAGAAAGGTTGAGAGAGGTGTCGGAGACCCAGTGGCGAAAGGAAGCGCACTTTGCACGATTGAGTCAGTCGACGTCGGCGATGCACGGTCCAGCTTCGTTGCCGCAGATTCAGAAAGACAGTTAGCGGAAAGGAATTACGCACGTTGGAAGCTGCTGGTGGACAAAGGCTTGCGCACTCAGAACGAACTATTTGCGGCCGAGACTGAATTGACCCGGGCAAAACTAAAGCTCGAGGCTGCAACCGCGCGATTGCGCGGCTTGGGTGCAGGCGAGCAGCAGCTTCAAGTATTAGAGAAGTCTGGTGCCGAGGGAGTGAGCAACGGCTTTGTGCTTAGAAGCCCCATCGCCGGTTCGGTGCTCGCCCGTTCAGCTACTGTCGGACAGAACGTAACAACATTGGATCAGATTTTTCAGATCGGAGACCTCTCGAGTGTCTGGGTGCAGGCTGTCGCGCATGAACAAGATCTGCCATTGATCAAGCTCGGGATGTCCGCAGTGGTCCAGCTTCCCAACTCCGGCGCCACCTTTGCCGGCAAGGTAAGTTATATCGGCGAGCAGGTTGATGAGAAAACACGGACTGTGCCCGTACGGGTGGAAGTGAGAAACGGTTACGTCCCGGGCACCGCCTCAAAACAGCACCGCTTGCTCCCAGGACTCTTCACCACACTTCACATTGAAACTGGCAGGAAGACGAATGCCCTAGTGGTCCCTGCTTCCGCCATTCAATCGGAAGGCGCGGAAAGTTTCGTCTTTGTCCAAAGCAGCGTCCAAGTATCCGACGCAGCCGCCAAAACAAATATTAGCGGATCCAGTAATGTCGCCTTTGAGCGGCGACTGGTTGAAGTGGGAACGCACACTGGAAACCTTGTAGGAATTGTGCGCGGACTTACGGCTGGAGAAAAGATCGTTGTCGAGAATGCCTACTTGCTGAAGAGTGAACTAGAGAAATCCAAAGTACAGGACTAAGCGAAGACAATGCTGAAATCATATTTGCGCTTTCTCCTGAAACAGAGGCTACTTGTAATTGCCCTGACGCTGCTGCTCGTCGGCGTTGGCATCTGGTCGGCCGATCAGTTGCCCATTGATGCCGTGCCTGACATTACAAACATCCAGGTGCAGATCAACACAGACGCCCCAGCGCTGTCGCCGCTCGAAGTAGAAAAGCAGATCACCTTTCCAGTTGAAGTCGCGGTTTCAGGACTGCCTCGCGTAACGGAAGTGCGCTCTTTATCTAAATTTGGCCTTTCACAGGTCACCGTCGTTTTTGAAGATGGCACGGACATCTATTTTGCCCGGCAGCTTGTGCAGCAGCGTGCCCGAGATGGGTCCGATCAGTACAGGTCTGGGGGAGATCTATCAATACACAGTTGAGGCCCCTGGCAATGACCTTGTAGAAGCGCGAACAATCCAGGATTGGCTGATCAAGCCAGTGCTGCGTACCGTACCAGGTGTCGCGGAAGTCAATTCATTCGGCGGGCTGGAAAAGCAGTACCAAGTGTTGATCCGGCCAGATGCTCTTTTGAAATTCGGCCTTAATCTTCGACAAGTACAACAGGCCATCGCCGCGAACAATCTCAACCGCGGCGGTGGATACATCGTCAAGAATGCGGAACAGTTTGTGGTTCGCGGTGTCGGGCAAGTTCAGACCATTGAGCAGATCAAGAACATCGTGATTGCGAGCTCTGGTGGTGTTCCGGTGCGCGTACAGGACCTGGCCGAGGTTAAGATCGATTCCGCTCCGCGGCAAGGGGCAATCACCAAAGATGGAAAAGGCGAAGCAGTTACCGGCATCGTCATGATGCTCTTGGGGTCAAACTCACGCGTAGTGGTCGAAGATGTCAAGTCTCGAATCGTTTTGATTGTTAAGACCCTCCCTAAAGGCATCAGTCTCAAACCGTTTTATGATCGCGCAGACCTCGTGAACCGCACTATTCACACGGTCGAGAAAAACCTCTTTGAAGGGGCAGTCCTTGTCATCGTGGTGCTTTTGTTGCTTTTGGAAAACATTCGCGCTGCTCTGATCGTCGCCCTCGCGATTCCGCTCTCGATGCTGTTCGCCGTGACGCTGATGGTCAAGTTTGGGATCGCCGGCAGCTTGATGAGCCTGGGAGCAATCGACTTTGGGCTGATTGTTGACGGCTCGGTTGTTATGGTCGAAAACTCTGTACGTCGGCTCTCCGAGCGACAAAACGATCAAGATCTCTTTACTTCAATCGTGGCGGGTTGCGCGGAGGTTGGTCGACCGATCATCTTTGGTGTCGGCATCATCATCATCGTTTATCTGCCGATATTGACTCTTGAGGGCGTCGAAGGCAGGTTGTTCAGACCGATGGCGCTCACAGTTATTTTCGCGCTCATCGGCTCACTCATTCTTACCTTCACGTTGACACCGGTTCTTACATCTCTCTTTATCGGCAAAGTGAAAGAAAAACACGTCGGTTGGCTGCAGAAGGTCGCGAGGGCTTACGAGCATCGACTGGAATGGGTGTTCGAGCGAAAACGACTTGTACTGTACGCGAGCGCACTTCTATTAATGATTACGGTGTTCGTCAGTTTGTTTCTAGGGTCCGAATTCATTCCCACTCTGGATGAGAATGCGTTTGCATTAGAGATGCGCCGCCCACCTGGTATCTCGCTTACTGAAGCCAATAGACAAAATACGTTGCTCGAACAATATCTTCTCAAGCTCTACCCCGCCGAGATTGAGACCATTGTTTCCAAGACCGGGCGGGGAGATGTCGCCATGGACCCGATGGGTCCGAACAGCACTGACTTCATCATCCTGCTGAAACCCAGGGAACAATGGCGCAAGGTTCATAGCCGAGAGACTCTCATAGGAACCCTCGAAGCGGATCTCAGCCATTTCATGGGTGTAAGTTACGAGTTCTCGCAGCCGATCGAGATGCGTATGAATGAGCTTATCGCTGGTGTTAGATCAGATATCGCCATTCGTATTTTCGGAGAGGACATGAAAGTCCTGGATACGACAGCAGGGAAAATCGTCGCCACAGTATCGAAATTGAATGGTGCCCGCGGTTTCAGGGCACAACAAGTGGCGGGGTTGCCGATGATCGAAGTCGTCGTACTACCGGACAAGCTCGCCCGTTATGGAATCAATTCCGGCGATGTGATGGAGGTGATCGAGGCCATTGCTGGCTTGGATACGACGCAGATCATTGAGGGACAAAGGCGCTTCGATCTGGTGCTGAAGTTTGCAGCAGGGGTAACGAATGACAAGGAAGCCATATCGCGTCTCCTGGTCAGCGCTCCCGGGGGAGAAATGGTCCCCCTGGGGCAATTGGCAAATATCCGCGAGTTAGAAGGTCCGGCTGAGATCAGCCATCTTGGAGGTTCGCGTATGATGGCAGTCGAAGGAAATGTCCGAGGTAGGGATATTGGCAGCTTCATTGCCGACGCGCGAAGGTTGTTCGACGAAAAAAAGATTGCTCTTCCAGTTGGGTACCGCGTGGAATTCGGCGGTCAGTTCCAAAATTTGGAGCGAGCGCGCAAGCGCCTCCTGATTGTAGTGCCGCTGTCGCTTTTCCTTATCTTCCTGCTGCTCTTTACAACATTCAATTCCATCAGGCAGGCCCTACTCGTATTTTCTGGAATTCCACTGGCTGCTGTTGGTGGCGTGACCGTGTCGGCAACTTGGGCGGTAGTTAGCGCCTGGCCCTGGCTCTGCAGGACGAGACGTTGATTACGGTTCTCAATGAAGCCCGCGCCCACGACTCCAGTGGCGCGACGTGCTGCGGTCAGAACATCATCTACGGTGAGGTTGTATTGGATCAATCGTTCAGGGATGAACTGCACTTGGTATTGCTTGACCTCCCCGCTTTCTCTACTTCCTGAGTCACCTGCAACGTATTTGCCCCGTACTGCGCTTCGAGGCCATTTGGGCCATCCAAAGCATGGCACCGGGGTTTCCATCGCTAAATTCAACTATTTTGTGGATAACTTCTTGGAGATTGTCCGCATGGATGCCGTATTTATTTACTACCCCTGTAGCAAATTCCGTTGCGCATGCACTGTCGAAGTTTTTGATTTCCATGCGCTCTGACTTATCAGGAAACATATTCGCGATGAACCCTATGTCTTCCATGTGCACTGAGCGCCCGATGGCTACAATAGGCGTGTTTGTTTCCGACGAAAAATGGCGGATGGCGGTCGCAAATGTGTGGGACACAAAACCCAATTGATCCAAGATAACTGTGTGCGAATGTGAAACTAGCGCCCGCGCTGCAATGCCCTTAAGTGCAACCGTTGACTTGGATTTCACTGCCACGAGCGAGGTTGAACCTAGGGAGCCTACGACCGATTTCTCCTTTCTTTCGGCGAGTGCGGCAACTAATTGAACAAAGAAGTTTTTTACGGATGAGCAAGCTGTGCAAACAAGCATGTTCGGAAATCCGACTACAGCGCTGCTGATAAGAACGGTCTTCCCCACTCCGACGGGACCATAGAGCAAGAACGATTTTCGGGCGTGCAACATCGTCTTCAAGCGGTCGAGTTCGCGTTCACGCCACAATAGGCTGGTTCGTTCCACTCAGAATGCTCCTCCTGACCTCACTTCGAGTTCCGTCGTTGTCACGAGCCTATTGCCGGCCATGGCGGTGATCATCGGCATCATCCTGTCAATATGTTCATGGGAGTCAATGAATTCGACTACTAGAGGAAGTAATCCTCCGGCATCGACCAACGAAGTGGTTGATATTCCTTTTGCCTTGGTATAGCCAGCGACGCCTCTAAGCACCGTCGTACCAGCCGGCCTAGCTGGTTCCACGCATACATTCCGGCCACATGACTTGCATTTTGCTTTTGCGTGGCAATCAAGAGGATGTTGCCAAACGAGTAGTAATGGAACCTTGCCATCGCATTGAGGTAGGAAGTCAGTACCTCGCTGTGGCCGGATTCCAGTGCCTCGATGAGCGCCTTAACACTGGCGCCAATAAGTTCTTGGCTGGTTCTTGGTTTATTTTGGTTAGTAAATAACATTGTTTTTCTCCTTTTGCCGTTTTTGGCTGTTTTGTTTCTTCACAGAAGCGCCAGCGGAACAAAACAGACGGAACGGCAAAGGAGACTGAACGGAGGCGGGAGGAGGGTGGCAGGGCGCGAGTGGCGGCGCGGTGAGTGCCAAACTGGGGTTGGGTTACGTTTGGCGCGAAACCGGCGCTTTAGCCCGAGCGACCGCCCGAGCCCTGGCTGAAGGGCGCCCACCCGGAAGAGGCCGCAGTGGGAAGAGGACGCGGAGCATACCTTGATTTGGGATCTATCTTGTGGGATTTGTTTGCAATCGCAAACTTGAGAGTTTCGCGATGAAGGCGGCTCCTGAAAAGGATAAGCCTGTCTTTTGATAGACTTAGAATCCGGCAACAAATCCGGCAAAATAAGCGGCATTCGTGGTACATTAAATCACCGTAACATGATGATTAATAGGAATTAACCGTGAAAAATGAAGCGGCAAATGTAGCGGCAGAAGAAAACCCAGCGTTAATGGAGCCCATGCTTCCACCGGAAGGGACGCGGAGCCTGGAGGATCTGGCGGTTGATCTGGTAGCTAAGGCGAACACGCTTGCTGGCCAGGTGAACCCCGTGGTGCAGCGTTCGATTGGGACGCTCGTCCGATCGATGAACTGCTACTACTCGAATCTGATTGAAGGGCATGACACTCACCCTCGCGACATCGATCGCGCGCTCGGTGACAACTACGCCAAGGAGCCTAAGCGCCGCGCCCTGCAGCTAGAGGCAGTGGCACACATTGAGGTGCAGAAGAGGATCGACGAAGAGGATGACGACAAAGGAGAGCCGACATCAGTCGCATATATCTCGTGGTTGCATCGGGAATTCTGTTCCCGGCTGCCGGAAGAACTGTTGTGGGCTGAGGATCCTGACATCAAGAAAAAGGTGCGAGTAGAACCGGGAGTATTACGCACGACTGAGGTGGCAGTGGGGCGACATTTGCCGCCCAGAGTTGAGGCCCTTCCTGATTTCTTGCGCCGGTTCGAAGAAGCATATAGCCGAAACACCCTTTCAAAGCTGCGGCAAATCATCGGGATCGCCGCTGCCCACCATCGTCTGCTGTGGATCCATCCATTCGCCGACGGCAACGGACGCGTGGCCCGTCTCATGGCGCATACAGCCCTTAACCGCTTGGGAGTGGGGAGCAGCCTGTGGTCGGTGTCACGCGGCCTAGCAAGAAATGTAAACCGCTACAAAGAACTGTTGATGGCGGCGGATGAGCCGCGCAGGAACGATTTAGACGGACGCGGCAGTCTGTCTCAGGCAGCACTGACGGAGTTTTGCGAATTCTTTTTGCATACCGCCATAGATCAGGTGGAGTTCATGGAATCGCTGCTGCAACCAGGCGAACTCCTCCGTCGCATCCAGCTGTATGTCGAAGACGAGGTGCGCGCCGGACGCTTGCCGGAAGGCAGCTACTCCGTGCTGCGGGAGGCATTGTTGGCGGGAGATGTGGACCGCGCTACTGCGCGCAAATTGACTGGCTATCAGGAGCGTATGGGGCGGATGATCGTCTCTAAGCTGATGGAGAAGGGGCTGTTGACTTCCGAAGGGCCGAAGATGCCGGTACGGCTTGGATTCCCACTGGACGTTGTCGAACGTTGGTTCCCAAAACTCTACCCCGTGGCATGACACCGAATAGATAGATAAATGTGGTCGGATACGAGTCACCGAAACAAAGAAATTGCAATCGGGAAATCTGAATTGTATAGTTGAGGCGAATAAAAAGCGAAACTATGGGTAAGCCCTTTAAATCTGAGCTCCAAAAGCTGTCTCAAACCTATGAATGGGCTTTGTGCCTCGAGAACACGGGTCTCAAAAGACAGATAAATGCCGCTGGGTCTTATCCTCTTGTGGCCATTGGCTCTGGTGGATCCCAGAGCACGGCCGTTCTCATCTCAGATCTTCATCAAAGCACTTTCGGCGAGGTGGCGAAGGCAGATACGCCGGTTGGCGCGTGGAATTATCTAAAAGATCTCCGGTCGAGCGCGATTCTTCTTGTTAGCGCCGGTGGAAAGAATCCTGACATTCTGGGCATTGCGCGTGCTGCAGTGGAAGCTGAGCCAAGATTGTTGATCGCAATATGCGCGACTCAGGGCTCTCCTTTGGCGCGGATTGTGAATGGATTTGCGAGAGGTTTTTGTTTCGATTTTGGGCTGCCGAGCGGCAAAGATGGCTTCCTGGCTACCAATAGCTTGCTGGCGATGAGCGTGATTGCCCTTCGCGCTTTTGGATATGACCGCGATACACTGCCCCCTTCGTTTCCATCGCGGCAGTCAATAAGCCGCAAAAACGGGTCGAAGAGGTCGCGCAAGGTCGGTGGGTTGCGCGACGTCCCGAATTTAGTGGTTCTGCATGGAGCGCACAGCAGGAGCGCGGCGTTTGACCTTGAATCGAAGTTGGTGGAGGCAGGACTAGTTTCGGTGCAGCTTGCCGACTACAGGAACTTCGCTCATGGAAGGCATCATTGGCTCGCAAAACATCCCGACTCAAGTGTGGTGGCGTTTGCGAGTAAGGAAGAAAGACTGCTCGCGGACCGAACTCTGCGACTTCTTCCTCACAATATTTCATGGCAACTCATCGCTACTCAAACGCCCGGCTATGCCTCCTGGGTTGAGCTTCAGGCAGCGGTGTTCGAATTGGTGTCAGAGTTTGGGGATGCCAAGTCCATCGATCCAGGACGGCCAGGAGTGCCGGCATTTGGTCGCCGAATCTATCACCTGAATGCTTTTCATTCCCCTAAGAAGGACTTGAGATCAACAGCCATTGCTAGGAAGAGGAAGTCATCTGGTCAAAACAATGCCGATTATTTGCAAAAGCTTGATCTCAGTTTCTCGGAGATGTGCGCGAAGCTTCGTAATGCAAATTTTAACGGCCTCGTTCTGGACTATGACGGGACGATATGTGATCACGTGGATAGGTTCGAAGCAATTCCTCAGATAACGGCTCGAGCGATTAGCCGAGTCGTGGAAGCTGGTTTCCTACTAGGAATAGCTACCGGTCGTGGTAAATCGGTCAGGAAAGCTTTGCAAGCCGCCATCGAAAAGAGTGCCTGGAGCCGGGTCAAGGTGGGGTATTACAACGGGGCGGTGGTGGCCGATCTTGGAGATGATGCACAGCCAGATACCAGTTGTGGAGTCGCGCCCGGGTTGCAGGACGCAGCTGATGCCTTGAGAACGATTTGCGCGGCGTCCCAGGTTGATTTAAGTATCCGGCCACAACAAATCACTGTGGAGCCTACGGTGCCAATGGAGGTAATGGAATTGTGGTCGCGTGTAACACAGCGCTTGGAGGAAAACGGGATAAGAGGCGTTAAGGTGGTGGCATCTACTCGGTCGGTAGACGTGGTGCTAGAAGAAACTAGTAAACTTGCGCTCGTCCGAGCGTTGGAACAGACGCGACCAAGGTCGACACTCTTGTGTATAGGTGATCGACCGTGTTGGCCCGGCAATGATGCTCAGTTACTCGGCCAAGACTTTTCTTTAAGCGTAGACGAAGTGGATGGTAACCCATCAGGCGCATGGAATCTGTCGCCGGCTGGAGTTCTTGGGGCAGCCGCGCTGCGATATTATCTTTCCGCAATAAAAATAGGACCAAAGCATTTTTCGATTCAGCTGAGGTGCGATTGAAAGATCAGTTAGCGGAAGAACTCCTTGCGAGGGTGATGGGTTGGAAAGACCCAGCGGAGTTTGTGGAACATGGGCGGCCGCTTATGGCTATGTCTGCTTACAAGTATGACGAATACCAGCAGTTCTCGCCAGGAATGCGTTTCATTGAGAGTCTGGCGCTCTGGCTGGGACAATTTAAGACGTCGGCGCAGAGGAGGGCCGCGCTGTCTTTCGTAAGGAAAAGACTGGTATTCGTGTCCGCGGCGGAAATGAATCACCTCGTGACCATTTCTTATTCAGACCACGTTCGTCCGCTTCTGCTCTCGAAGGCTGCGGCTGAAGCCGGTTTATCGAGATGGCACATCGGGAAAGTAGCCCATAGCGTGGAATTTCGCGTGCGCGAGCGGAGGTGCCTCTTTCTCGGACTTAGCGACGGATCGCGAACTGACGTTTTTCGGCGAGCGAATCCTCATTTGCAGAATGATCAGGTGCGCCAAAGTCACGAATTGACCACTGATCGCTCAATGGATTTGAGAAAGGAACTCGTTAAGGATCTGACGAGACTTTTGGGTCGCGCACCCACGGATGAGGAAGCGGCGTTCCGCTCAGTCGTGCTATTGGACGATTTTTCCGCAAGCGGTATTAGCTATATCCGCAAGAAAGAGGACGGCTCGTACGCTGGCAAGGTGGGCAAGTTCTTGGGCGCTCTAAGTGCCCCTTCAAATCCCTTGTCGCAGTTGTTCACGACGAAGCTTGAAGTGATTCTGGTCCTCTACATGGGTACTGACACCGCTGAACGAGGCCTTCTACAAGGGTTGTCCAACCTATGCGATCCGTCCGATTATGACGCGAATCTCATCATCATCCAACGATTTCCGGAGAGCCAGCGCGTAATACGTGGCGCAATACCGGAATTTGATGCCCTCATTGATGGGCACTACGACGATACAAATGAAACGTCGAGTACATCTCTTGGGGGTACTGATCTTAAGTACGGATTCGCAGGGGGCGCTTTGCCGCTGATCTTGGGCCACAATACTCCAAATAATTCCATCGGATTGCTCTGGGCGGAAGGTCCAAATATGGTGCCGCTGTTCCCGCGCGTTACGAGACATAAGGATCTATGAGAGAGCCTCGAAATCCATTTCGGCTTAGGGCGTCAGAGGCCATCGAGTCCGATACCACTTTTCTGAAGCTCTTTGGGCCAGGAATGCTTGAGTTGCTCCCGACCGGGGCTCAGGTTTGGGACAAACCCCAAGTGTTCCGCAGTGCTCCCGGCGCCGGAAAGAGCTCATTGCTGCGCCTATTTACTCCCACGGTGCTGCTGACGCTTCACACCTTTCGCCGAAATGAAGATTTGAAGGAGCTGTATCAGAAGATGACTGAAATGGGCGTAGTCGACGAGGAAGGCCCCCGCTTGTTGGGTGTCTTTCACTCTTGTGCGCGGAATTACGCCACGCTGGAAGACCTGGAATTTGATTCTGCGCGAAAAGAAAGGCTGCTATTTGGATTGCTGAATGCTCGTGTCATTCTCGCCGCGTTGCGGTCTGCCTTGGCATTACATCGGATGGATTATCCGGGAGATCTGGGCCGGATCAGTTTCAGTGTTAACGTGATTGAGGCTTTTGGAAGCAGCTTGTCCCCAAACAGCACGGGAGAGGATCTGCATCAATGGGCAACGCAACTGGAAGGAGCTGTTTGCGACGCTATTGATAGTTTTGGCGGATCGGATCTGAAGGGACTTCCCGGAAGTGACACGTTTTCGGCTCTGAGTCTGCTGCAGCGCGAGAGCTTGTTGATAGATCAGAAGCCGGTTGCAGAACATGTTCTGCTGCTGCTCGATGATGTCCATCACCTTACACATCGACAAAGAAAACGAGTCCTAAAAGTTATAGCTGAGTTAAGGACTGGGGTTGGTGTTTGGCTGGCCGAGAGATTTGAAGCGCTCAGCGCCGATGAGATGCTAGCGTCCGGCACGTCCGAAGGAAGGGACTACGAGGGAGAAATCCTGTTGGAGCGTTTTTGGAGGGAACATCCGCGTAAGTTCGAGACCCTTTTGATGAGTGTTGCCGACCGTCGCGCCAGCGCGGCGGTGAACGTTGAAGTGAGCTCGCTCGATTCGTGTTTGCAAGCATCTCTCGATGGCCCCGAATGGACAGAGAAGTATGAGTCGGCGATTCCAGTGATTCGGGATCGGGTCACGCAGACCGTCGATAGGCGAGATCTGTTTGATGTCTGGATCGAGGCGCAGAGCGCCTCCGGAGGAACAGCGCGGGATCGCGCAATCGGTTGGCGTACGCTAGAGATTCTTGTGCATCGAGAGATTAAGCGAGAGCAAGGTTCGTTTGATTTTCCTTTAAGCGCTTCTGAGCTGACGGAACGGAGTGATTCTCAATTGAGGACTGCGGCAGAGTTGTTCTTGGCGCAAGAGTTTCATTTGCCCTATTACTTCGGGACAAAGAAACTCGCAAGCCTTGCGTCGTGGAACATCGAGCAGTTTATGCGACTCGCGGGAGACGAATTCGAGGAGGTTGTTTCATCTCGGACAGTGAGGCGGGCAGCAACGCTCGATGCTGGTCGGCAGGATGCGTTGCTTCGAGGCGCCTCTTCGTCTTTCTGGAGCGAGATTCCGCGCCGGGCGAGGAACGGTGAAAAGGTACTGAAGTTATTGGAATCGATCGGCCAATTCTGCCGTCAGCGGACATACGAACCTACGGCGTCTTACGACCCAGGCGTGACGGGAATCGCGATCTCGATGCAAGATAAAGAATCTCTTCAGGATGAAGCTTTCTTACTGCGTAATCCTCAGTATTCTATTTTGGCTGATGTCTTGGCAGCAGCGATCGCAAACAACCTGCTTGAGCCCCGCCTTGATTCTAGAGCTAAGGGCTCGAGCTGGATGGTTCTAAATCTTAATCGGCTGCTATGCGTCACTTTGGATTTGCCGTTGGCGTACGGTGGATGGAAGGAGCAGCATCTGCGCGATCTGCATACCTGGATGACGGCGGGCTTCAAGCCGAAACAGGCAACGCTCTTATGAGGCGGAACCAAAAAGATCGGTGGGAGTCTTACGTTCAAGTAAGCGACGAATCGGTTTGCAGTTTTTTGCGCGAGCATCTGGGTGCCAAAGAAAAAGCAGGCAAGAGCTGTCTGATTGTCGGCAAGGGTTTCGATCCGCGAATGCTTGAGGGCTTAAAGGTTCTCCGCGGAGCATTGGATCCTGAGCAGATTTCAATCATTATGTTGGTTTTCAACGAGGGACCAACATCGCCTTCGCGCGGATATGACGAATTAGTGCGTAAGAACGTCGATGCAATGCGACAAATGGTCCCGGGCGGTGAAATCCAAGAGCGGAACATCAACATGTTTTCATCCGAGGGCCGAAGGATTACTTCGCGTTCAGCGGAATCGGCGTTTCGTTCGGTAAGCGAACTTCAGAGATTCAGAGACATTTTTGTTGATGTGAGCTCCTTGCCCCGCAGCATCTATTTTCCGGTGCTAGCGAAACTTCTTCATCTCCTAGATGGCGTCAAAGAGGCGACACCCCCGAATCTGTTTGTCTTAGTCAGTGAAAATGCCGAATTAGACCGGCGGATTATGGAAGAAGGAATCGATGAAAGATGCGGATTACATTCACCCGTTTCGAGGAGCAGTTGAAAGAGAATCGGCCGCTGGCCGTCCGAAGGTCTGGTTTCCATTGTTGGGAGAGAATCAACGTGTTCAGCTCACCCGGATTTATGATTTGATTAATCCCGCGGAAATATGTCCGCTATTGCCTTCTCCGTCCAGAGACCCTCGGCGGGGAGACAACATCGTCGTTGAGTACCGGGAGCTCTTGTTTGATCAACTTCGAGTTGAGATGGGAAACTTTGTTTACGCATCCGAGACCAATGCGTTCGAGACGTATCGGCAACTGAGGCGCGCAATTTTGCACTATGCTGACGCTCTTAAGCCATTGGGTGGATCGAATGCCGTGATTTCCGCGAATTCCAGTAAACTGCTTTCGGTCGGGGCTTTGTTGGCTGCGTATGAACTGAAGCATGAACGGGCCGACATTGCCATCGCCCATGTTGAGGCGCACGGATACGTTTTGCAGGATTCGGATAAGGATTTGGAACGCTTGGCCAGCGCCAGTACGCTTCAATGCCTCTGGCTCTCAGGGAGCTGTTATGAATAAGGCAAGAGAACCGCGAAAGTCGCGATTGGTAGCAGCAGGATTTTGCGCGTTGGACATTGTTTTTGGGCTTGATGATCCTTCGCCACGGTTTTATGCGGGTGGGACGTGCGGAAATGTCGCCGCCGGCTTGGCTTTCCTTGGATGGGATACAAAACCAATCGCGCGCCTTACAAACGATGTTGCTGGCGAGTTTGTAAGGCAGGATTTGGAACGGTGGGGAGTTGACACCAACTTTATTGCGTTGAGTCCTTCTGGCGCGACACCTATTGTGCTGGAGAAAATCCAGCTGAGCAAGAATGGCCTGCCGAAGCATCGCTTTCTGTGGAATTGTCCGGATTGCAGTTCATATTTTCCTCCGTTCAAGCCAGTCTTGCGGAACCAAGTTGAAGAGCTGAAGGGGAAATTGGGATCTCCGGAAATCTTTTACGCCGATAGAGTATCTCGGTCTACCGTTGACTTGGCGAGCTATTTTAGCGAGAAGGGATCGTTGATTTACTTTGAGCCCTCCGCGGCGGGCGATCCTAAACTGTTTCGAGAGATGTTGCAGCTTACCGATGTGTTGAAGTACTCCGCACAGCGAGCCCGTTCTTTTTCGGAGTTGCTGCGCGACCACAAAGCCTTTTTAGAAATTGAGACTCTTGGAGAAGATGGCTTGCGCTTTAGGACACGCAGGGCTTTCAATTCATGGTGTTCGGTGCCTGCGTATGAAGTGAAACTCAAAGATACAGCGGGGTCCGGCGATTGGACATCTATCGGCCTAATGTCCGAAATGTTGGCGGAGGGCAAGAAAGGCCTTGAGAAGGCGACGAAACGTGAAATTTCTTCGAGTTTAGAACATGCGCAAGCAGTTGCTGCGTTGAATTGCCAATTTGAAGGACCAAGAGGAGGCATGTATCAGCTTTCAAAGAGTAAATTCCTGCAATCAATAGCAGTTCTCGAACGAAGGAAGTCAGGAGCTCAGAAACAAAGAACCATTTCTTTGACGCAGCAATTAACGACATCCATTGTTTGCCCAAGTTGCGGCCCGAACCCTAATCGGAAGAGCGCTAAGGTAGAATTCGAAAGTGTTTCCGTCATCTCGAGGAGCTGAGATGTTGTACCGTTTTTGTACCGCTGATTCGGCAAACTAGGCTTTTTTGCACTTCTGGCGCTTTGTTGATTCAATAACTTACATGGAATCAATGTGGTGAATAGTTCAACTCCCGCCGCCTCCACCAACTTATCTGCTACGTCCAACTGAGATGGCGCCTATGATCTATCTCCTCAAGACCGAACCCAGCACCTACTCCTTCAGTGATCTTCAGCGCGAGAAAGAAACCATTTGGGATGGCGTTACTAATCCCGCCGCCGTAAAGAACTTGCGTCAGATGAAATCAGGCGACCAGCTCATCATCTACCACACTGGAGGAGAGAAGAGCGCAGTGGGCACCGCGACCGTTATTGCTGTAGACCTCAATGACCCCAACAGACCACTGGTGAAGATCAAAGCTGGTCAACCGCTTTCCAATCCCATTTCGCTCGCCGAATTGAAAAGCATGACGCTATTTGCGGACTCGCCGCTAGTGCGGCAACCTCGGCTATCTGTTGTGCCGCTCACAGCAGCGCAGCACCAGATCTTTACTTCTTCAAAAGCAGCCTAAAAGTCTCGAAATGCGGCTACATGGTCGGTGGGCGCAGATCCTGCCCTTGATGTATCCTCTCCCGCATGTTGCGAACCATTTTTTGCATCCTGCTCTGCAGCTTCAGCGCCTTTTCACAAAACTCGTGGCCTGATCCCACCCAGCCGCAAAGCTACTCAGCGCGCCGTGCTTCTAGCTATGACACAACTGGTGCCAATGCTGATAACCGACAGATCGCAGTGCAAGGCAGTCTCACCCTGCTCGATGTAAATGGTCCAGCCGAGATCTCGCACATTTGGATCACAATCGGCGGCGCCGAGCAGCACCATCTCAAGTCTCTCGTCCTGCGGATGTACTGGGACGGTGAGGCCACGCCAAGCGTTGAAACTCCTATTGGTGACTTCTTTGGCCTTGGGCTGGGTGAGTATTACCGCTGGCAGTCCGCTCCCCTCCAGGTGAGCGGCGAGAAAGCGCTGAACTCCTATTTCAAGATGCCCTTCCGGCGGCACGCGCGCATCACGGTTACAAATCAAGGCACAGAGAAGATCAACGCCTTCTACTTCAACGTTGACTACCGGAAGCTGCCCAGTCAACCTGCTGCAGAAACGCTTTATTTTCACGCGCAGTTTCGCCAGGCCACACCGAATGCAGGATGGACAAACGATTGGAAATACAATTGGGATGCAATCGTCAACGACAAGAAGAATGTTGATGGCGCGGGCAATTACGTCTTCGTGGAAGCCACGGGAAAAGGCAATTTTGTGGGAGTGACTCTGTCGGTTCTTCAGAATCAAGATGGATGGTGGGGTGAAGGTGATGACATGTTCTTCATCGACGGCGAAACCATTCCCTCCATCATCGGCACCGGCTCTGAGGATTATTTTCTGGGTGCGTGGGATTTTGGCGACTCACCTTTTTCGTATCAGCTCTATGGCGCCCCCGTGAAAGGCGAGGAGCGCGCAGGAAGCCGGTCCAGTGTGTACCGCTTCCATCTTGACTCGCCGATTCCCTTTTCTAAATCATTCAAAGCCACCATCGAGCACGGCCACGCCAATGCCCGCTCCGATAACTTTTACTCAGTCGCATACTGGTACCAGACCGAGCCGCACGCAGCCTTCCCACCACTGCCACCGCTGGATTCGCGCTTGGTCAAGGTGCAGCCCACGGGCGGCCCAGGCAATGTGGGCCAAGGGCGCAAATAGGGGCAGTTATTCGCATGATCCACCTTCCGGATATACGCGCCACCTTCGCCTAGCCTCTCCTCCCGTTTTTGCATTTTCAAAATCTTTACAAGGAATGCTCGAATATGTTCTCATTCTCTAAGTGAAAATGAAATTCAATTTCATTTTCAATATGAATCCATGAGACTTTTACTTCTTCTTTCCCTATTGTTCTCGGCCCTGCCTGCTGTAGCCCAGCATCGGCCGTACTTTGTGACCTACAACGACGAGATGGAGGAGGTCGGCAACCTGGAGATCAACTCCTACAGCGTCCTCGGATCCCCGCGCAGCGGTAACACCTTTGCCGGATATCAGGCGGAATTGGAATATGGCGCTACCGGCTGGTGGAGCTCGGCGCTCTACCTGGACGGCCAATCCACTGCGAATGAAAGCACTGTCTTCACCGGTTACCGCTGGGAAAATCGCTTCCGTCTGTTGCCCACTCAACACCTGGTGAATCCTGTTTTGTACTTCGAGTTCGCCCATATAAATGGCGCTAATAAATCTCTTCGAGAGATCGTGGGCCATGACGTGGAAAAGGACCAGGCGGAAGCCAACCAACTCAGACGGCCTGAGGTAGAAAAGGAAGTTGAGCTCAAGTTGATCCTCTCAAGCCACGCGAAAGGATGGAATGTCTCGGAGAATTTTATTGCTGAAAAACCATTGCACAATGATCCTTGGGAATTCGGCTATGCCTTCGGCGTCAGCCGGCCACTGTCTTTTGTCCCCTCCGGCTCGGGTTGTTCTTTCTGCAAAGAGAACATCCAACTGGGTGTTGAAACCTATGGCGGGTTGGGCGATTCCAGCCAGTTCGGCCTGCGCGATACATCTCATTATTTAGCTCCGGTCATTTCCTGGCGGTTCGCTCAAAATGCGAATGCGCGCTTGTCTCCCGGATTTGGATTGAACGATCAGAGCCATCGCATGTTGCTCCGGTTCTCTTTTACCTATGAGATCGAACAGTTCGGGCCCAAACTGGCAAGGCTCTTCCGCTCCCGATGACCCTAAAGATCTACTCCACTTCACTGGTTCTCGCGGCGGCCCTCGTCTTCGCCCACCTCCTTCCTGCTCAAGCGGAGCGGAAGCCACTGTATACATTTGCTCCTTCGCGCTACGCGGCCAGAATGAATCCGTATCAGGGGGACTCACAAGCGGCAAAGGTGGGAGAACGGATCTACCGTTCGCAATGCGAAAAATGCCATGAGGTGAATCCGTCTGGTCTACGGAAAGGGGCTGACCTTCACCGAAAGGAAATCGTGCAGGCCCCGCCTGGCGCTCTTTTCTGGGTGATCGAAAAGGGCGACTTCCGCCGTGGGATGCCTTCTTTCGCCAGGATTCCGGAGAAGTATCGCTGGCAGGTTGTGGCATTTTTACAAGACCGTAAGCCGTAGACTGCTGGCATCGCGAAAAAAACGGAGGACCCTTTGCAAGTCCTCCGTGGTGAGTTGCGCTTTGGAGAGATCTTATTACCGGATGGTGCCGTTCAATCCATCTGGGAAGAAACCGCCAGCGTGAGCTCCACCGTGATAGACGATGTTCAGCACTTCTTGCGCGCTGCGCGGGATCGTCAAGCCCTTTGCATCGACAAAGAAGGGCGAGTTTGGGGTTGGCGGAACTGATTTTCCATCTGCGTTTGGAACGGTAATACCGAAATCGATTACATGGGTCCGCAATGCACCTGAGTGCTGCGCTTCCGTGCCATAGATCCGGGCTGCAGCGTCCAGATAGGTCTTGTTCTGGATGAGCGGAGCGGCGCCCAGATATGCACTGGTGCCAACATCTTCAAAGATCGCTGCAAGTGTAAGGAATTGTCCCCAGCTGGCGTATCCAAAACCCAACGCGTTGAGATTGATCGTCGGCTTTTTGACGGCTGATGCGCCTAGTGCCGCGCGCAGGAACTGTACGTGATGCTTCTCATCGCGTGTGATCTGGCTTGCGATATAAGCGATGGGGGAATTGGCGATGTTCGGGACCTTGTTGCCACCTAGTGTAGGCCCGCCGACGGCGGAATAAGGAATGATCCCTTCTCGCTCTAACGTAGCGCCTTGGGTTGCTACGGTGTAGAACTCACCCTCTAGATATTCCAGGTTCAATGCGAAGTTGAGTATGTCGATATCGCTGTAGGCAAAAGCGCTTGCTTTTTCAGAAAGTGCGGTCAGGATGGTGCCGCCCAACATGGTTGTTCCAGCGGCAGTTGCGCCCATCATGCCAATGCGTTTGGCGAATGAGCGGCGGCTGATGGGGCTTTCTACTAGGTCTTTGAGAATCTCAGTCTTGTCCATTTTGTTTCTCCGAAACACCGACTAGCGGGGTTATTAGTAGGTACGAAATAGTTATTAACTTGGATGTAATATTGCTGCGCCTATTTGAGAGCTGAACAAACGCTGTCGCCATCGCAAGCTGCTGCATATAAAAGGCTGCCTTGCGGCAGCCGCTGTAACTACAATCCAGTTCCTCACTTGCCTATTTCGGCGTCCGACAGACTTCACGATCGTTAAACCACCTTCTTTGATTAGTGGCTCGTCAGAAACTTTAGTGATGGCGGAAGATGGCACGCCTGCCGCAGGGAGCCCAGAATGGCCCGCTGCGGCACCCGCCGTTTTTCTTAGTGCTTCATCATTTTGTCGTTCATTTTGTCCATATCGCAGTGCTCTGACTTCATCTGCATCTTGTCCACCTTCATTGACATCATGGACATTCCAGAGTGCATGTTGTTATCAGACTTCATGGAACCGGAAGCGCTCTCGTGACCAGATCCCATCGATCCCGAGCTGCTGTCAGACTTCATTGCTCCGCCGCTCGAACTCATATCTGAGCTGCCCATCGAGTCACTGGCTGACATCTCCTGCATCATCCCTTTCACCTTTACCTTGTGGCCTACGTGCGGCTTCAAGTCTTCGGATGACATAAGCATCACACCATCCGGGTGTTTCTTGTCCATCATCATGTATTTGCCGTCTTTTTCCATGATGCAGCCGGTCATAGACATCTTTTTGCCCATCATCATCTTGTCGTCTTTTTTGCTGTCCATCTTTTTATGATCCATCTTGTTATCCATTGAGCCGCTGGTTGTGCCTGATTGCGCGAACGCAGTCAAAGACATAGCCAGCGACATCACCACCATTCCTATCGTTTTTTTCATTGTTTTATCCTTCATATTCAGATTGAGCGGAGAACCTGGGGCTCCCGCCTACTCATAAGTACGGTGGGTTCGGGAGCTCGGATGAAGGTGTTTTAGGCTTATAAGCCTCTCGATTAGGGCCTATCTGGCTGCGCGTGGGCCCGGCACACGGATTCTGGTACCCTGCTTTCCGGTTGCGACCCGCGCAGCGGCTCCGCAACCCACCGCTGGGCTATACGGACACTACTACTTTTCAAAACCGCCGCCATCGTTGTAGAGCAGAACTTCTTCAGGCGTGAGTCTCGGCTTGCGCAGCCAATTCTTGCCGGCATCCGCATAGCCGACTGTCACCAGCATCACGGGAACATACCGATCGGAGATGTTGAACTCTCGCTTTACTCCCTCGGGATCAAAGCCGATCATCGGCCCCGTCGCCAGCCCGCGCGCCCGCGCCGCCAGCATCAGCGTCATGGCCGCAAGCGACCCGGAGCGGATAGCTTCATCGCGCTGCATTTGAGCGTTGTCTCCATACATCTTCTCTGCCATGTCCTTCCAGCCATTCACAATCTTCTCTTCCAGAATGCCGGCGCGCACGCTGCGTTGACCGATCTCCGGAAGCTTTTTGTATCCCTGTAGATCTCCCAGAACGATGAACGTTGCGGACGCCATCGCAACCTTCTGCTGGCCATAGGCCAACGCCTGCAATTTGCGCTTCTTGTCCGGATCGGTGACCGCGATAAATCGCCAATTCTGCATGTTGAAAGAGGATGGCGACTGAGTGGCATCCTTGATCAATTCCCGGATCTCGGCTTCTGATAGCTCCCGGCTCTGGTCATAGATGTTGGCAGAGATGCGCTCCTGGATGGTTTGCAGTGTGTCTTTCATTTCTTTTATGTTCCCTTCACGCATTCATCAAATAACAGATGCTGCCCGTGATTTCCGCGGTGCACGGTTCGATGACTGTATTAATATGGCGCTTTGACGCCGCAGGGGCATGGCCGATGAGCCCAGCATCCAGAGTCACCGTAGAGGTCAGCCGGCGATTTGAAGCCTCGCCAGAAAGCGTTTTTGACGCCTGGCTCGATCCCACCGGCGTGGGCAAGTGGCTCTTCGCAACACCTGCCGGCGAGATGGTGCGTATTCACATAGATGCCCGCGTGGGCGGTGAATTCGCGATTGTTGAACGTCGCGAAGGTTTGGAAACATCTCATGAAGGCAAGTACCTGGAATTCGACCGGCCCCGCCGGATCGTCTTTGAATTTTCGGTTCCCTTATATTCGCAAGAGAAGACCCAAGTCACTGTCGCATTCGCTGCCCAAGGCAGCGGCTGCGAACTGACCTTGAGTCATGAAGGCGTGCTGCCGGAGTGGGCAGAGCGCACCCAGCAAGGCTGGGCCGGCATCATTGCCAAGCTGGCGGAGACACTTGGCTAATTTTTAGTTGTGCTTTTAAAGATCTGCCTTTTGATTGTCACTTTTCGTGGTCCTCTGCATCTTCTTATTTATGAGATCGATCGGCATCCTCGCCAGCCTCGCATTATTGTTGGGCACCGCCTCCGCTCAATCCTCGCGGCCCGCCCCCGTCTTGGTCGAGCTGTTCACCTCGGAGGGATGTTCCAGCTGCCCGCCGGCGGACAAACTATTGGCGGACCTTCAACAAAAACAGCCCGTGAAAGAAGCCGAGATCATCTTGCTTGGCTTTCACGTGGATTACTGGAATTACATTGGATGGACAGACCGTTTCTCATCACCGCAATTCACTAAACGCCAGGAAAGCTATGCCGCGCGCAGCTATGAACGCAGTGTTTACACGCCTCAGATCATTGTAGATGGCGTGGTCCGCCAGTTCGATCCCTATGCCTTGAAGGATGACATCCAGCGCTCCGCCAAGCAGCCAAAGCCTGTCACTCTTGAACTAAGATCCAGTTCCCCGGGGAATATAACCATCACCGCGTTAGGAAATGAATCGAGCGAAATCTTTCTTGCAATCACGGAGGATGATCTTCGCAACGATGTGAAGCGCGGAGAGAACGGCGGCCGAGTGTTGGTCCATTGGGGCGTCGTAAGAAGATTTCTCCCGCTCGGGCAGCTCAAGAACAATGAGCCTAAGCAGATCTCCCTCGCCAGGGAAAGCGACTGGCGCAAGGATCAGCTTCACGTGGTGGCTTTCGCGCAGGACACCAAGTCGGGCAAGGTCACGGGCGTTACCTCAGTTCGAGCGCCTACGCTCGAGTGATTCGCTGAACTGCGCCACGGATCCATGCGGCGATATAAGATATCCCCAATGCCCCAAGAACTCCCTGCAGTCCCACTCACGATCGAAGGCAGTAGCCTTCTGCATCAGATGTTCCGCATCCGTTGGAAAGACTGGCGGGCGCTCGACTGCAGCACCCGGCGAAGCATCGCTCAAGAATTTGCCGATGCCATCGTCCCCATGCAGCACAGCGCCATTTTCTCGCTGCTCGGCCATAAGGGTGACCTGATGATCGTCCATTTCCGCAACTCATTCGTGGAGTTGGACGCTGCCCAGCTTGCTATCACCAAGCTCCGCTTGAATGATTACCTGGAGGGGACCGCATCTTATGTATCCGTGGTCGAACTCGGGCTCTACGAATCCACCGTGAAGACCTACAAGTCACTTCTGGAAAAAGGCGTCGATCCAGGCACCCCGGAGTGGAAAAGCGAGATTGAAGAAGTGTTAGCCCGCCAGTCGGAGGCAATGCACGCTCGCCTCTATCCCACGATCCCAGATGCAAAGTACGTGTGCTTCTATCCCATGAACCGCCTCCGGGGTGAGAGCAGGAACTGGTACATGCTGCCGCTTGAAGAACGCCAGCGACAGATGCACGAGCATGGGATGATCGGTCGCCGGTACGCCGGCGAGGTCAAGCAGATCATCAGCGGCTCGATCGGCTTTGACGACTGGGAGTGGGGAGTGGATCTCTTCGCAGAGGAGCCGCTGGTCTTCAAGCGGCTCATCTATGAGATGCGTTTTGACGAGGTCAGTGCGGTCTACGCGCAGTTCGGCACTTTCTATTTCGGCATCCGAGTTCAGAGCGCTGATCTCGCGCAGATGCTCGCGTGACTTAGATGTGGCAAGATGCCAATCCGCGCTTTTCTAAATAGCGCTGGTGGTAATCTTCCGCGATATAAAACGTTGATGCCGGAGTGATCTCAGTCACTATCGGTTTTTTGAACTTGCCCGAAGCATCTTGCTTGGCCTTCGATTCCTTTGCAGCCTGTTCTTGCTCAGGTGAGTGAAAGAAGATCGCCGAGCGATACTGTTTGCCATAATCAGGCCCCTGGCGATTGAACTGCGTGGGATCGTGCAGCTCCCAAAAAGCCTCCACAAGTTCTTGATAACTCACTTTGGCGGGGTCGAACTGCACCTGCACCACCTCGGCATGCCCGGTATTTTTTTGGCAGACGTCTTCATAAGTGGGATTCTCAAGCGTGCCCCCTAAATAGCCCACCTTGGCGTCCGTCACGCCTGGGATCCGGCGGAATGCCACTTCCACTCCCCAAAAACATCCTGCTCCGAAGGTTGCCGTCTCTATGCTCATCGTTCACTCCTTAGGCTCTAACTTCAGCGATGCTGAGTTGATGCAATACCGCAGTCCCGTGGGATTGGGGCCATCTTCAAAGACGTGTCCCAAGTGTGCGCCGCAGCGGCCGCAGGTGATCTCCACCCGCCGCATGCCATGCGCGTCATCAAGGTCTTCTTTCACCACGTCCTTCGTCGACGGCTGATAAAAGCTCGGCCATCCGCTGCCGGAGTCATACTTCGTATCCGAGCTGAATAACTCCTGGCCACAGCATTTGCATAGATACATTCCAGGGGTCTTGGTTTTGTAGTATTCGCCGGTAAATGCCCGCTCCGTGCCTTTTTGCCGGGTGATCTGGTAATCCTCAGGCGTGAGTTCCGCGCGCCACTCTAAATCAGTCTTGTTGATCTTATCTGCCATGGTGATTAGATGATTTTACTGCGATGAAAGTCACAAAAGCATCAGCTATACTCGAACCCTTCTATGGGGATCATCGTTCGCTCTTCAGACATTCATGCCGCCGGCGTATACGCCACCACGCCTTACAAAAAAGGCACACATATCGTGGAATATACCGGTCCCCGCATCGATCGTGAAGAGGCTGACCGCCGCTATGAGGACCGCGAATATACCTACCTTTTCGGCTTGGACAACGGCGTGGACATCATCGATGGCCACGGAGTTGCTGCTTTCATTAATCACTGCTGCGATCCGAATTGCGAGACCGACGAGATCAAGGGAAAGATCTGGATCATCGCTCTCCGCAACATTGCCGCCGGAGAAGAACTGGTTTACGACTACAACCTTTACGACGGCGACGCAGATGATCCCGCTACCTGCCATTGCGGGGCAAAAAAATGCCGCGGCACCATGTACACAGATGACGAGATCAAGCGGCAAAAGAAGGAACGCGCAAAGCAGCAGAAGCTGGCTGCGGCAAAACCCGAGCCTAAAAACGAATTGGTGAACGTCTAGGCAGTGGCAGGCGAGGAGTCTTCAAACGCGGCTATCCCGGCATTCACATCTTTGTAGTGCTGCACCACCGAGGTGATATGGGTAAGGTCCAGCGAATGATGCACCTTGCTGTTCGCCCCTGCAAGTTTCACGCTGCCGCCGAGCGACCTTGCGGATGTGTACACCGCGACCAGCGTTCCGATCCCGCCACTATCCACGGTGGGGACGCCTTCCAGATTTATGATCAGTTGTTTGTTCCCGTTAGCAAGTTCTTCTTTGACCCGCTGTCGCAGAAAATCACACTGCTCGCCATAGACGAGCCGACCCTCCAGGTCCACGATGGTCACACTTCCGAGTTGGCGGACAGTTACCTGCATCGTACGACACGAAGGTTATCTCACGCACTGGCATGATTGCAAACGGTTAAACCCCGGCCGCTGCCGCAAACTTCTGCCGGATCGCCCGGATCTGCCCGGCATGGGTCTCGGCATGTTTGCCCATCTAATCCACCAGGTCTTTTAGGCCCACTGGCCCTTTTTCCGAATGGTCGCCGGCCTGCTGCCAAGCCGCCTCCGGCAGATTTCGCAGCATCTGCGCCGTAAATCGTCGAACGGCTATAAAGGCTTGCATCGCCTCCTGAGCTGGCTGTTTGGAATAGCTGAGCTTCTCCGTCCATACCTCCTGGTCCCATGCAATGAGCCTGGCACCAGGCTCCGCCGCGACCTGCCGGAAGCGCATTGCGGAGACCACATCCGCATCCGCCACATGCACCACGATCTGGCGGATCGTCCATTTGCCTGGGGCGGGAGCAACATCCAGCAGCGCTTCAGGAGTGCCGGCAAAGGCAGACTCCATGGCGGCGATGCCAGCTTCAAAACGATCGATCAATCTGTGAGTTTCCATGATTCTGCCATTTTTATCACAGGTAAGCCCTTCTAAACCTGACGGTATAATCGAACTTCATCCCTTATGAGCTACCAGGTCCTGGCGCGCAAGTATCGGCCGCAGCGGTTTTCTGATGTTATCGGTCAGGACCACGTCACCCGCACGCTCAAAAATGCCATTGAACAGCAGCGCATCGCCCACGGATACATCTTCAGCGGACATCGCGGGATTGGCAAGACTACCATCGCCCGCATCCTGGCAATGGCGCTGAACTGCCGCGCAAAAGATGTCCCCAACATCGAACCTTGCGGAGTATGCGACTCATGCACGGAGATCCGCGCCGGTAACGCCGTGGATGTTATTGAGATTGATGCCGCCACGAACCGCGGCATTGACGAGATCCGCGAACTGCGCGAGGCCGCCCGATACCGTCCCGCCCGCGACCGCTACAAGATTTACATACTGGATGAAGCTCACCAGATCACTGACGCTGCATTTAATGCGCTGCTCAAGACATTAGAAGAACCGCCCGCGCACATCATCTTCATGATGGCCACCACGCAGCCTGAGGACATTCCACAGACGATCCGCTCTCGCTGCCAGCACTTCAGCTTTCATGCCGTGCGCTTCGATGACATCGTGGGGCAATTGAAGTCGATCGCCCAGCAGGAAGGCATTCAAGCTGATACGGAGGCGCTCGCCGTGCTCGCTGAGGCTGGTGACGGCTCCATGAGAGACGCTCTTTCTATCATGGACCAGGCAATCGCCTGCTGCGGCACCACACTCACCGCCGATCTGGTTCGCGGACTGGCGGGCACTGTTGGCTCGGAGATATTTGAAACTTTGATGCAGGCCGTGGCTGACAACTCCAGCCGGCACGCTTTGGAGATCATTGACAAGCTGGTGATTGAGGGCAACAGCCCCATGCACTTTGCCAAGCAATGGGTGCGCTTCCTGCGGAATTGCACGGTGGCAAAGATCGCCGGCGGAGGATCGTCGCTATTGCAGATCTCTGCGGACGAGCGCGCTCGCGTAACCCGCGTGGCGCAGTCGTTCTCAGAAGAAGACCTTGCGCGATTCCTGCAGATATCGCTTCGCACCCATGATGATCTCGGCTACAAACAGGAGCAGCGGTTCCATCTTGAGTTAGGGATTCTAAAGATGGTCCACGCCCAACGCTTGCTGCCACTTGAAGAGTTGCTGAGCGCGCAGCCCCTTCCGCAAGGCTCCAGTGGGGCTCGTACATCAGCTTCAGCGCCACAGCGCGGCGCTCCTGCTGCAGATTCACCCGCCACAACTTCATCTTTCAACCGCACGGCAGAAAGTTCAACGGCACGCACTCCGTTTGACTCCGACCGGGCCCGCAAGTCTCGCACTGAGATGTCCAGCGGTGTAGGTACGGCGCAGGCGGCGGCACGTGCGCCGGAAACGATTGCTACCGTTGTGGCCGCCACCATCGCGGCCGCGAACCTTACCGCGCATCAGGAAGCATTGCCCTCGTCCCAGGGAACCACAACTGCCCCGCAGTCCGCGGACCAACTTCGGGCAGCTGTTTACGCCGCCCTGGAAAAAGCTGGCCACTCCAGCCTCGTCGACATCCTCGAGTCCGGTGAGTGGACGCTCGAAGGCAATGAGCTTACCGTCAAGGTCGCGAAGTCCGCGGTCATGATCGAGATGTCCTTTGGCACCGAGCCGCAGCGCGTCTTGAAGGCCGCTCTCACCCAGGCCGTCGGACGTCCCCTGAAGGTAAAGATCGTTCCCGGCGCCTCAACGGATGCCGCTACCAACCATCGCGGGACCAGCCGTCCGGTGAGTGGCGGGAATGCCCGCCTGCGCGCAGCGGACGATCCGGTAGTACAGCATATGCAGGAAAAATTCGGAGCGGAGATCCGCACCGTGATCGATTATCGCGAGAAGTAAAAATGCCACCATTTGATCCCAGACAATTACAAGACATGCTCACCTCTGCTCAGAAACAGGCGGAAGAGCTACAACAAAAGATGCAGCAGACCATCGTCGATGGCTCCGCGGGCGGCGGTACCGTCACCGTCAGAATGAACGGGCAAAAGCACGTGCTCAGTATCAAGATCGATCCTGAAGCGCTCCAGGATGGCGACCTTGAGATGCTGCAGGATCTGGTCGTGGCTGCCATGAATGAAGCAGGTCGAAAGGTGGATGACGCCATGAAGTCCACAATGGGCGGCATGCTCAGCGGCATGAATATCCCCGGGCTTTTCTAGCGTGAATCCAATGCAGAGGTACTGTGGCTAAGTTTGCCGAGCCCATGGCTCGTCTGATCGACGAATTGAAGAAACTGCCCGGCGTGGGGAGCAAGAGCGCCCAGCGCTTGGCTTTCCATATCCTGCGCGCCTCCGCGGACGACGCCTCCGCGCTCGCCTCCGCCATCAGTGACCTGAAAGCCAATCTCCGGCTCTGCTCCATCTGTAACAACATCACGGACGTGGACCCCTGCACTTACTGCAGCAGCCCCACTCGCAACTTAAGGCTCATCTGCGTGGTGGAAGAGCCCACCAACATCGCAGCCATTGAGAAAACCAAGGCCTACAACGGGGTCTATCACGTGCTGCATGGAGCACTCTCCCCGCTCCACGGCGTCGGTCCCGAGCACCTGCGGATCTCAAGCCTTACCAAGCGCGTGGAAGCGGGCACCGTGGACGAACTGATCCTGGCAACCAATCCCACGGTGGAAGGCGAAGCCACCGCCCACTACCTTACTCGCGCGCTGAAGCGCCAAGGACTCCGCATTACTCGCATAGCCACCGGCATTCCAGCCGGAAGCGACATTGAGTATGCCGACGAGGTCACCATGTCAAAAGCTATGGAAGGCCGCCGCGAACTTTAGCCCGTGTAACTTTTGCTCCGAAGCAGCGCAATAGAAATGTGTGGAACTCAGGTTCCTACTTTATTCTCCCTACGACACACCCAGCCCGAGCCTGAGTCCCGAACCTTAGCTGCTGCCCTAAGTCTCTGAGGGAAAATAAACTTTTCCGGCGACGTTTGGTACCTGGACTTTGGTACCCGCTTTGCTTACATATAGGTGTCGGCCCGGCCGGAAGGGTCGCACTTTGAGTAAGACCGAAAACCAGGGGAACAGCGGTTTTATTTTTGTGCGGCTCGTAGCCAATGGGACTGCCTTTTCCGGACGGGCCGACACTTTTCGGCCCACACTCTTCATGCTTTATACCTGTTGCAAGCAAAAGGTGGAGCGATCCGCCCTTTTGCCATTCCTGCAACACCCCGGGCCGGGAGGTGTTCTAATCTCCAGTCCTCATGAAAATCACCGCACGGCTCCCCCTGATTTTTCCCCTTCTGATCGCGGCCTCCGTTGCCCAACAAATCCCTTCTCCGGCGCCCTCCGTGGTTCGCCAGGCATCGCAGAAGGAGGTCAGTGCCGCCGTCGATCCCACAAATACGTTTCTTTATCGCCTGAAGCGCGAGACTAAATCAGGAACCCTGGTCCGCGATCTGGTGGAGACCAAAGAGGGCATTATCAGCCGAGCAGTCACGTGGAACGGCCGCCAGCTCACCGCGGAGGAGCGCGCCAAGGAAGACGACAAGCTGCAACGCATCCTGACCAGCAAGGAAGAACGCGATAAACGCTTCGGAGAGCAGCGGGCGGATGAAGATCGGGTGCTGCGCATGCTGAAAGCACTTCCCGATGCGTTTCTCTATACGGCGGATGGTGTTGAGGTCATGAATGGCAGGCCGGCCTTGCGCTTCCGTTTTATTGCCGATCCAAAGTACGATCCCCCCGCGCGGGAGCTGATTGCATTCAAGGAATCAGAAGGCACTCTATGGATCGACAAAGCCGATACCCGCATCGTGCGCCTGGATGCAGAGCTGATCCATGACATCAACATCGGCTGGGGACTCCTCGGTCACATCGATAAAGGCGGCAAGGTCCACCTTGAACAGCAATTAGTGAACGGCGGCAAGTGGCGCATCACCACGCTGACGATCGACGCTACCGGTAATGCCCTTTTCTTCAAAACGCTGAGCATCAAGCAGCGGCAGTGGGGATCGAACTTCCGCCCCATCCCGCCTATGACCATCGCCGAAGCCATCGCCCTGCTCAAACAGCAGGACGTAACGAAATAGCGCGCTCACCATTCCGGGCGCAACAAAACTCAGGGCTTCGAAACTCGATATTCCTCTTTCCGCACCGTCAACTTCTCGATCAGATCCTGGCGCACCCTGTACCCTGTGCCTACAGCGTCTGAAACCATGATGGTGCCCGTGCGCGAAACTTCAACTTCCGGCTCGATGATGTCTTCTTTCCAATAACGTTTTGACGCCGACACATCCCCGGGTAAGGAGAAGTTCGGCAATGATGACAGCGCCACATTCTGCGCCCGTCCAATGCCCGCCTCGAGCATGCCGCCGCACCAAACTGGGATTCCCGCCTTGTGGGCCACATCATGGACCTTTTGCGCCTGCGAAAATCCGCCTACCCTGCCCACCTTGATGTTGATGATCCCACAAGCGCCCAACTCGATGGCGGCTTCAGCGTCGCGCGCATTGCGGATCGCCTCATCCAGGCAGATCCGGGTCTTGATCTGCTTCTGCAAGCGTGAGTGGAGATAGAAATCGTCGTGCCAGAGCGGCTGCTCTACCATCAAAAGGTTGAAACGATCGAACTGCTTGATGTGCTCCGCATCCGCGAGAGTGTAGGCGGAATTCGCGTCACAACTCAGCAGGATATCCGGCCAGCGGTTGCGGATACGCTCAAATATCTGCAAGTCCCATCCGGGCTTGCATTTCAACTTGATCCGTTGATATCCCGCTGCGACTTCGGTCGCAACTTTCTCTTCCAGTTGCTCCGGGCTATCCTGGATCCCGATGGAGACCCCGCAGGCGATCTCTTTCCGCTCGCCTCCTAACAATTTCCAGAGCGGAAGTTGCTTCTCCTGTGCCTCTGCCTCCCACAGCGCATTCTCCAGCGCCGCCTTCGCCATGCGATGTCCGCGCACCTTGCCGAACAGCGGCACACAATCGCTTCCCTTTTTTAAATGTTTTCCCAGCAGCGACGGCACTAACTCTGCAGTCATCACGTACCACGCAGTCTCGATCGACTCCTCGCTGTAATACGGATGCTCTCCCGCGACGCATTCGCCCCAGCCACTTACTCCTTCCCCATGCACCGTCACCAGCAGGATGCGTCGTTCAGTCGTCCGGCCAAAACTCGTCTCAAAAAAATGAACAAGCGGCATGCGGATCTCCCGCAGTGTGATTGCTTCAACCCTCATGCTTTTCCCGTCGCATAACTGAAATCTTCGTCCCATCGCGCTAATAAAAACCGGCCATCGCCCGCTTGGCTTCGCTGGTATCCTAAGACCGCAAGACCGCTATCAAAGGCACTCAAAAACGCCCCTCGATTGCGCATCTGCAACTCTCGGGCCCGATCGCGTTCTCCCTCCGTCGCCTTCCATTCGTAGATCTTTCCTGGCACTTCGATCTCCACTTCCACTCCGATCTCCTGCGGCTTTCCCGCATCCACAATGCTCTTCACCCGTTTGGAATTGAGCCACCACTCCGCCACCAGCCGGTCCGTCGGCAATCCACCTTGCAGCGGCGACGACGACCCTCCGTACTGATTGATGGTGTACCTGCGCGCGATCGCGCCCAGCTTCTCAATATTCAGATAAGCGTTCTTGATCTCCAGCGGATCGAAGGTCCACTCGATCAGCTCGATTCCCCGCGCCAAGGCATCGTCACGTTGCGCCAGCTTCATCCTGCGGCCCAACCCGTAATTCCGATAACTCTCCCGCACCGCAAGCATGTGTGAATGCAAATACGGATGACCGGCTCTGGAGCCGGGTATCGAGAGCGCGAAGCCGATCAGCTCGCCGTCGTCAAAGCTGCCCACCACCTGTCCGCCGATCTTGCTTGCAACCACGAACATGCGCTTGGGTATCACATCAATGTCATCGAACGCCCACACTTCTTTTTGCAGGGCCACGCAGGCATCGAACTCCGCCTCATCCGTACAATTGCGCAAGGTTATCTTTTTTTCGATCCGCTGCTTCATGGTCACGATTCGTCATTCACCTTTGCCGCCTGCCAAAGCGCTTCCAGCTCCCCAAGCGATGCGCTCTGCACCCGCTTGCCATGCGTATATAACGCTTCTTCCATCTGCGTGAAGCGGCGTTTGAATTTCCTGTTCGTCCTCCGTAGCGCTGACTCCGGATCCAGCGACAGATACCGCGCAATGTTGACCGCGGTGAATAGCAGGTCGCCCACTTCATCTTCCAGCCGGGCCCGTAACTCTTCTGAGATCTTTTCTCCTCGCGCACCCGCAAGCCCCCGACCCTGCGGCGAAGGCCCCGGCTCAGGGTAGCGCTTGATCTCATCCTTCAACTCATTGGTCTCTTCTTCCAGCTTGCCGAACAGGTCCGCAATCTGTGGCCATTCGAATCCCGCAGTCGCCGCCCGAGAGCTGATCTTGTATGCCTCCATCAGCGCCGGCATGGCTGCGCTGATTCCTGAGAGCACTGACTCCGGCTTCTTGTCTTCGCCCGCGCTCCCGCGCTTCGCTTCCTTCTCCAGCCCCTTCAGCGCCTCCCAATTGCGGAGTACCTCTTGCGGCGTATCGGCTTTCACGTCCCCAAAGACGTGCGGATGCCGCGATACCAACTTGTTTGCCAGCCGGTCCAGCACCTCATCGATAGAGAACCGGCGCTCCTCTTTCGCCATCTCCGCATAGAAGAGCACCTGCAGCAGCAAGTCGCCAAGCTCGCCTGTCAGCTCTTCCCAATCACGAGTGTCGATCGCCTCCAGGACCTCATAGGTTTCCTCCAGCGTGTAGGGCTTGATGGAGTCAAAGGTCTGTTCGCGGTCCCACGGGCATCCGCCCGGCGCGCGCAACCGCGCCATGATCGCAACCACGCGCTCAAATCTCTCCCCTGTAGATGACATTCCTTAATACTTTAAATGACGGGTTCCATACCCCGGCTTCAAATCCATGCCCGCACCGAAGGCCTCTCTGCTATTCCTGTTAAACTTAAGGTTTCACAAGGCGCTCGCCTAGCGCACAGAAAGTTGCACCATGAAGACCTCCGCTCCGTCTCTCGGTTATGTGACCCTCACCCTGCACTCGCATTTGCCGTACGTGATCAATCACGGCACCTGGCCGCATGGGATCGAATGGCTCAGTGAAGCTGCGGCAGAGACTTATCTGCCACTTCTGCGCATGATCGGCAACTTGGAGCGGGAAGGCATTTACTTAAAGCCAAACATTAACCTTTCCCCCATACTGCTTGAGCAGCTTGCCCATCCGGTTTTTAAAGAAGAGTTTCCTCTCTACCTTCAGCGCAAGATCGAGGCGGCGCGAGATGACCAGCGCGAGTACCAGGCGAAGGGTGATGCACATCTCGCGCACGTGGCTGACTTCTGGCAGCGCTTCTTTGAGGAACAGCTTGCGCACTTTACCGAACTTGGCGGCGACATCATTTCCGGCTTCCGCCGCTTGAATGATTCCGGCGCGATCGAGGTATTTACCTGCGCCGCCACCCATGGCTATTTCCCGCTTCTCGGCACCGACGCATCCATCCGGGCGCAAGTCCGCACCGGGGTGGATACCCACAAGAAGCATCTGGGAAAAGCTCCTCGCGGCATCTGGATCCCCGAGTGTGCCTACCGTCCCGCCGGGGAGTGGAGTTATCCCGTGCCGGTGAATGGGAATTCGCCTACGCATCCGCACCGCTCGTTTTACCGCGAGGGTGTGGAGCAGATCCTCGCTGAGAACGGCATCCAGTATTTCTTCATTGACACGCACCTGGTAGAGACTTCGTCCAAGTTCACACCGTATAAGCACCTGCTGGGAAATGTCCCGGTTGCCACGGAAGAGCCGAACGGCGATCCGCGGGTCTCCTTTTATCAGCCGTTTTTCGCGGACACGCCTGACCGCAGTAAAGCCCAAGTCGCGTTCTTCACCCGCGATCCTCGCACCAGCGTGCAGGTTTGGAGCGGCGATCACGGCTATCCCGGCGACGGCTCCTATCTTGACTTCCATAAGAAGAAGTTTCCCGGCGGACATCGTTATTGGAGCGTCACCGGCGCCAAGGTGGATATGGGTGACAAGCTTCCCTACCATCCTGACGTGGCGCGCGATCGCACCGCCATGCACGCATCTCATTTCGCGCGCATCACCGCGGATGCCGTCCGCAAATATCCACCCACCCGCGGAGTGGCGCCCATCCTTACCTCGCCGTTTGACGCAGAGCTCTTCGGGCATTGGTGGTTTGAAGGCCCCAAGTTCCTGGAGAACATCGCGCGTGAATATGCCAAGCCGGAATCACCGCTGCGCACCATCACCTGCAGCGAATATCTGGAGATGTATCCGCCGGTCGGCTTTCTGAAACTTGACGAGGGTTCCTGGGGCGCGAACGGCACCAATGAAGTCTGGTTCAATCCCGAAAATGAGTGGACCTGGAAGCACATATACCCTGCGGAGTTCGCTGTGCAGGAGATGGCGCGCAGCGGAAAATGGCGCGCCACGGAATCAGGCACTCGACTCGCAAAACAGCTCTGCCGCGAACTGCTGTTGCTGGAGTCATCTGACTGGCAGTTCCTGATCACCACGGAAGCCGCGCGCGACTACGCGGAAAAGCGTTTTGATACTCACCTGGACCAGTTACGCACACTGCTCGATATCTGGCGGCGCTATGAGAACACCAGCCAGATCGCTCCGGAAGGGATGGAGCATCTGGAGAAGATCGAGAAACGCGATTCCGTATTTGCTGACGTGAAGCCGGAGCTGTGGGCGAGCTAGTTTCTTTACATCCCGGTCCCTGCGCGGGAACCCTATAGGGAAGAAACTAACTGCACTTTCCAGCAGTGATGCGTCCCACCTCAGCAGTGATGCGTCCCCAAAAGTTGCAATTGTCATTCTGAGCGAAACCGGGGTCCCCGACGCGCGCAGCTCGTTGGGGTGGAGGAGCGAAGAATCCCTTTGGCTGCCTTTCAATGGTCCTGCAGACTGCTTCTGGTCCCGATCAAAAACTGTCTGCACTTTCTGGTGGTGATGCCTCCCCACGCAAGCTGGGTTTGTAATCGCAACCCTGTCATCAGTGGGTCTCACCCACTCATTCTTCACTAAATGCTAAGTGCTAATTGCTAAGTGCTCAAACTTCCACCCACACCTCATCTCCATCCACTCGCAACCGATGCGTCTTCAAGCGCACCTCAGGATTGTGGCTAACCGCCCCCGATTTGGCATCGAACTGCCACCCGTGCCACGGACAAATGATCTTGTCGCCTTCGATCACGCCCTGTCCGAGCGGGCCACCACGATGTAGGCAGACGTTATCCATAGCGGAAAACTCGCCGTTCACATTCGCCACGCAGAGCACTTTTTCGCCCAGCATGAACTCCTTCGCCTCACCCGTCGGCGGCAGCTCAGAGCGGCTACCGATCTTCACGAATTGCGCCATCACTTCCTCTTGCCTGTAAGATTTCAGAGACATCATACCCGCATGCCCGATTCCACAAATCCTTCGCAACTCTACTGCCCAACGTGCTCACGGCCCGTAGACGATCCCCTGGTGTGCGGGGATTGCGCCGCCATCATCTGTCGCATATGCGGATCGCCACTTGAATCCCCTGACGAGCTGGCGCTCGGATGAGCGCCCCGGTTTCTTCTGAAATGCGATCACCACATCTGATCAAAGCACTCTCGTTGGGCGATGCCATTCTCATGCTCGTCGGCGGTGTCATCGGCTCCGGCATCTTCCTGACTGCCGGCCAGATCGCTTCATCACTTCGTCGTGCTGACCTCTTTCTTCTGGTATGGGTCGCCGGCGCGGCGGTCACCATGCTCGCCTGCCTGGCCTTCGCTGAACTGGCAGGCATGTTTCCTCAGGCTGGCGGGCAGTATGTTTTTCTCCGCGAAGCCTATGGCGAGCTTCCCGCATTCCTCTACGGATGGATGATCTTCACCGTCGCGCAGACCGGCGTGATCGCGGCTTTGGCGGTGGGATTCGCGGAATATCTCGTGGTCATCTTTCCGCCACTTCGTAATGGATGGTCGCCGAAGCTGGTCGCCGTTGCCGCCATCGTCCTGCTCACGGTGGTCAATATCTATGGCGTGAAGCGCGGCTCGTGGCTGGTGAATGCCGCTACGTGGATGAAATTCGGCGCGATCGGCGCGCTTGTCTTGTTGGGTGTCTCGCTAGGACATGGTGACTGGCACCACCTGCAACTGGTCGCTCCCCATGCGCCTCACGGTTTTTTCGCCTCCACCGCTGCCATCGGCTCCGCATTGATCGCCGTCTTCTTTGCCTATGACGGTTGGTCCTATGTGACTTGGATCGCCGGCGAGATCAAGGATTCCAGCCGCAACACGCCACGAGCGTTGATCATCGGCGTAAGCTGCGTCGCGCTCGTGTACGTTGCGGTGAATGTTGTTTATATCTACGCTCTGCCTGTCTCCGAGCTGATGCGCTCGAACACCGTGGTGCAGTCAGCATCCGCGGCATTATTTTCACCGCGATACGCGACCCTGATGGCGGCGGTGGTCGCGCTCTCTTGCTTCGGTGCCATGAGCTCAGCGATCCTGTGCACCGCGCGGATCTTCTACGCCATGGGGCAGGACGGCGTGTTTTTTAAGCGTATGGGTCATCTGCATCCGAAATACAACACGCCTGCCTTCGCTTTGATGGTCCAATGTGCCTGGGCATCCGTGCTTGCTTTCGTCGGAGTCTATGGCCAACTACTCACTTATGCCATCTTCATGATGATCATCGGGTACATTGCCACAGTCGGGGCGCTCTTCATCCTTCGGCACAGAATACCCGAACGTGAGCGGCCTTACCGCTGCCTCGGTTACCCGGTGTTGCCTGCGCTCTACATGCTGATCGCAAGCACGTGGGTGGTGAACACGATTGTGCAGCGCCCAAAAGAAAGCCTTGCAGGATTGGTGCTGGTGCTCGCCGGAATCCCCGGCTACCTGTACTGGAAGCGAAAGAGCGCAACACCTATAGAAGCTTCACTTTCGTGAACTCTGTCCGTTCCGCTGCGCCTGTTTGTAGTCCTCTAAATGCTAAGTGCTAAATGCTGATTGCTTTTCTACCCCGCCAATTTTTCCGGGGTGTTCTGGTCCGAGCGGAAGCGAAGCAGCGCCCCGATATTACCCGAACTTTCGAATTCGGGATCATCATCCGCGAAAACGATGTCATAACCCTCGGTAAGCGCCCGTCCTACCAGCGCGTCCGCGATGTTTTCATGTTCCCGAGTCAGGTTTGCGCACACGGCACACTTTTCCACCAGGCGGGTATCCATGTGGCTGCAGTGGGTGCACTGCACCGCCTTGCCTTCAAAATTACGGCCGATCAGGAGCGTTTGCACTTCGCCGCGCTCCAGTGAGATCAGCACTTTGCGCAAGCCGAGTGAGCCACGGCCGTCGCGCTGCGCCTCCCCGATCGTCTCCCGAATTATGCCATCTTGTTCTGCCCGGGCGTATTCGCCCAGGGTCCTATCGAGTTGATCGCGCAACTCTGCCGCAGACACCAGTGCCGGGTCGATCGCATTGCCCACGAGCCGCTGCCGCACATAGCTATGGAGCGACGGTTCGACCTCTGACCAAACCTCGGCGCGGCAGCCAAAGACGAAGTGATCGAAATTCTGGTGCATCTCCTGAAGCCGTGACGCGAGCTTTTTGAAATGCTTCATCTCTTCATTCTCTACGTGGCGCTCGGAATGGCCGGCATTGAACCCTTTGAAGCCGTCCGTCCGCACCTTGCGCGGAACGTCATCGGTCACGCTTTCGATCTCCCGCAATTCACCGCCCGAGTAATCCAATATCCTGTAGTGCTCGCGGTCCGCCAGCACTACGCATACCCGAAAGCTTGAAAGCACCGCTGCCGCGAGCGGTGCGAGATGAAACTTCGAGTTCACGAAAAGCTGGGTCTTCTCAAATTGCGAGGGCACGTCAAACTCCCGCCAGGTCTTTTGCTCCGCGCAGGCGAAGATCGCCTTTGCTCCTCCGTTTGCCGGGATCTGTTCAGCCACTTTCAAAATGCGCTCCAAGTCCTCGCGTACTCCCTTGCTTTCGTCTCCATTGCCAAAGCGGCGTTGGGCATCGCGCACAAGATCTTTCACCAGGATCGACTCGCGCTTGTGTGAGCCGTCTTGAGGACTTTCCGGCTGATAGTAAAACGAGATGGCACATCCATTCAGAGATTCGACTGCTGCAAGTTCCCGGAGTTCTTCACGAGAGGTCATCCGCGCTCCTTTTAAGTTTTCGTTCGTTATGGGTGGGTGCTTCAGGCGACCTTCGAGTGCTGCAGGATCTTCTCCTTCAGGTCATTGTCGCTGGGCAACCGCTTGGTAACAAGATCGCGCGCGGTGTTGATCTCATCGCGCACTTCTTGCGCTTCGCGGTCGGTGATCTGCGAGATCTCCTCGACGGTGAAACCTTCCAGGGCATACAGCACGAACGCCTGCCTTGCGTCCGCATGGACGCCCTGCAGCGCGACGTAAAGCTGGCTGACAAACTCATCATTTATCGCGGCGCTCTCAGGATCAGCCGCGGACTTATCGGCAAGAATGTCCCCGCGGGTGGAACTCTCTTCCGGCTGGTGATATTGCAGGAACTCGTCGTCTGTGCCGCTCACATTCTGCGTACCCACTGACTGCTCCAGCTTGATGTCACCATCGGTGCCGGCGTTCCCGCTCGCCACCCGGCGTATCGCCTGAATGGCCAGCCGATACAGCCATCTCTCCACCGGCATGTGGGGCGGCTTCTCGTGCTCGGAAAGGGCGGTGACTACCACCTCATCGATCACCTCGTCTGCACTGACACTCTCCGCGGTGAATTCAGCGTTCGCTTCGCGCATCTGGATCTCGCCGGAGACGAACCGCGTGAGGCGGTCAAGATTGGCGTTGATGTAGCTGCGCACATCCGTTTGGGTCTTGGTATTTCCGATCGGCTGCTTAGACTCGGTGGTGTTGGTCATCTGCCCCAAGACCTCGATGGAAGCTGCAGTGGCATCGTCCGCCTTGCCGCGAATCGTACTCCTGCCGGGCGAGCGCAGCAGGGCCTTATGCTTCCCAACTTGCCCAATCAGGTCTGCGAAGCCGGCCTTCAGCGCTGCTTGCGGATTTTCGCCCGTGTCATTGCTGTTGATCTGCCCCGTGGGCAGACTGAGCGTAAGCGAGACGCTGAACCCCTGTCGTGGTGCTTGTGAGATGTTGCCGTGCAGTTGCACTAAGTCGGGTTTGAAGGCCGCCAAGCGACGCTGGAGTTTTTGTACCTGCTGGTTGATCTCGCGCTCGACCTCGGGGGTCTTAGCTGATTCTGCTTTGTAGCTGAACTGCAGGTTCATTGAGCCCTCACAGTGATAGGAGGAGTCCCGAGTTGCGGGGTTAAGTTATCGGGAAAATCTTACTCCTGCTCAGTCAGACGCGGACGGCAATGGGGGCGTTGTCTTTTGGGCAGATTGCACGGAGAGTGGTGCCGGGCGATTAATTTGCTATGATATTTTTCCACAGGCGAGGGGGTATATATCCCCCCCTCCCCCCATACCCGGTTCTATGAGAATCAGTGACTTACATTGGGGAATATCCCCCATATCGAAGTAGTCACGTAATGAGTTGTGTACTTGACGGAGCAGCCGCGCGAAGTCGCTGGATCCTGGCGGAGATACCAGGGAAGTGGCCGTCCGGCGGGGCCTCGTGTTTGATTGCGAATTCACCCAGCGGCATTCGTGGTTGGCTTGCATTCCGGCGGACGAAGGCACAAAATCCCAAGTGCGGATCCTCCCCCTGAAAAAGGAGTCCACCATGAGCTCAGCAACAAGTCCCTCCCCCATCAACCCTGACAAACTAAACGCGTTTGTTGGTCAAGCAGTTGGCGACCTGGGCGCCGCGATGCATGCCGCGCTGATCGTGATCGGCGACCGGCTTGGCTTGTACAAAGCCATGGCAGATAGCCTGCCGACGACCCCGGCAGAGCTCGCCGAAAAGACAAAGACGAGTGAGCGCTATGTTCGTGAATGGCTGAACGCGAATGCCGCAAGCGGCTACGTGCAATATGAGGCCGCGACAAAAACCTATACTCTGCCGCCAGAACAGGCGTTTGCGCTGGCGCTGGACAATACACCGGTCCACCTGCCGGGAGCCTTCCTGATGGTGGAAGCGATGATGAAAGACTTAGGGCACATCACCGATCGGTTCCGCAGCGGAAAAGGATTCGGATGGCACGAGCACCACGAGTCCTTATTTGAAGGTTGTGAGCGATTTTTCCGTCCCAACTATCTTGCCAGCCTGGTCTCTTCCTGGATCCCATCGCTTAGCGGCGTGGAAGCAAAGTTAAAAACCGGAGCGAAGGTTGCGGATGTGGGCTGCGGACATGGAGCCTCCGTCATCTTAATGGCCCAAGCCTATCCAAAGTCCCAGTTCCATGGCTTCGATTATCACCAAGGCTCGATCGATCGGGCACGCCTGGCGGC
>JBBSFV010000006.1:0-100860 GCA_038254775.1 Terriglobales bacterium
AAAGTTGGCAATGAGACCTCATAACATACTCGCATTTCTTCTACGTGCATTCATCTCCATCGGCCTGACTGGTTGCGCCAGCCGGGGCAGCGACGTTACCCGCACGCTGAGAGCGCAGGCTTTGCAGGCGCCGGAGGGTGGGCCGAAGATCCTGGCGGCGTATCAGCCATGGTTTGGGAGGCCGGGACATATTGATGTGGGGTATTCGTCGCATGATCGCGTGGTCCTGGACCAGCAGGTGCAGAAGGCCAAGGACATGGGCATTACCGCATTCGTGGTGAACTGGTACGGTCCGGCAAAAGATTTTGAAGACCGCAGTTATGCCATGTTGCAGGAAGAGGCGGGCGCCAACGATTTCAAAGTGGCGATCATGTATGACGAGCACACCGATGAGCCGGACCGCGCGACCGATGCCGCGATCAGCGACTTGCGATATGCCTATGAGCGGTACATTGGGCCCACGGCGACGCTTCCTAAGAACGCTTACCTGACGTATCAGGACCGTCCGGTGATCTTTATCTTTCCCAAGGATGCGCACACAGATTGGAATCGCGTGCGGCAGAGCGTGGAACAGTGGGAGCAGAAGCCTTTGCTGCTTTACAAAGGCACAACGCCGCGGCAGCCGGAAGCGTTTGATGGCTTTTATGCGTGGGTACAGCCGGACCAGATGCAATGGTCAGGCGATGGCAGCAACCTCGGCGAAAGATACTTGCAGGATTTCTATCAGACGATGTCTGGCCAATATGCGGACAAATTGACCGTGGGCGCGGCGTGGCCGGGCTTTGACGACTCCAAGGCGAGTTGGACACGCAACCGGAAGATGCAATACCGGTGCGGCAAGACCTTCGATGAATCCATGCGCGCGTTCCGGCGATACTTTGGGAATTCTCATCCTCTTCCCTTCCTGATGGTGGAGACATGGAATGATTACGAAGAGGGCACCGCGATCGAGCGTGGCATCGACCGCTGCAACGGCGGCGATAACTCGCGGGCGTTATCGCAGTCGAGATAGACTGCTCTCATGGATGAGATGGAATTCAGGCGGAATGCGGAAGCCGCAGTCGAGTCGCTGAAGAAGAGCTTGTACGCCGCGGAGGGCGATGCCGACTTTGAAGTGGAAGAGTATGGCGGCGTTCTGAACGTGGTATTCGAGGAGTCTGGCGCGAAGTTTGTGATCACTCCAAATGCGCCAGTGCAACAGATATGGATCTCCGCTCTGTCTATGAGTTTCAAGCTGGATTGGTCTGAGCAGGCGAGGGATTTTGTCCTGCAGAAGACCGGTGAGACATTGAAGCCGCTGGTTTCGCGGCTGGTGAACGAGCAGTTGGGCGAAAACGTGGTGATGTTGGGTTGATCCACTGCCGCACATCTGAACAGCAGGCGAACCCTCGTAATTAGCGGTCGGTGACCGCATCCAGCATCTTCCAAAATTCCGGGAATGAGATATCGGCGGAGCCGGCGCCGTGGATGATGGTCTCACCCTCTGCGCGCAAGCCTGCCACGGCAAAAGCCATGGCGATGCGGTGGTCGTGGTGCGAATCGATCTCCGCGCCATGAAGCTGCTGGCCGCCGGGCACGGTGATTCCGTCGTCGTGCTCTTCCACGCGCGCTCCCATGCGGCGAAGGTTCTCAGCGACGGCCGCTATGCGGTCTGACTCTTTCAGGCGAAGTTCTTTGGCATCGCGGATCTCAATCCCTTGCGTGGTGAAGGGCGCGATGGCGGCGAGGACGGGAAGCTCGTCAATCAATTGCGCGGCTTGCCCACCGCTGATCTTTGTGCCCCGCAACGCGCCGTGCACGAGCTTGACCGTGCCAATGAGCTCGCCATGTTTTTCTTCGAGATCGATCACGCTGATGCGCGCGCCCAGTTGTGTGAGCACGTCCAGGATGGCTGCCCGGGTGGGATTCATGCCGAGGTTTTCGATGATGAGATTCGATCCCGGAAAGATGGCGGCAGCGCAGAGGAAGAAGGCAGCGGAGGAGATGTCACCGGGCACGTAGGCTTCGATCGCCCGGAGTGTTTGTCCTCCGCGGAGAGAGACGCGATTGCGAGAGCAAGAGATCTCTGCGCCAAAGGCGCGCAGCGCCAATTCGCTATGGTCGCGGGTGCGTACTGCTTCCTCGACATGTGTTTCACCCTCGGCCTGCAATCCGGCGAAGAGGACAGCGGACTTGACCTGGGCGCTGGGGACCGGAGTGGCGTAATCGATCGCATGAAGGCGGCCGGCGGGGGAGATGTGGAGCGGAGGACGTCCATTCCCGCCGAGGGTCGAGATCTTCGCGCCCATCTGTTGCAGAGGAGTCACGATGCGCATCATGGGCCGTGCGGAGAGCGAGGCATCGCCGAACATCTCACACTCGACCTGCTGTGCGGCGAGGATGCCGGCGAGCATGCGCATGGTGGAACCGCTGTTCCCGCAATCAAGTGGCGCTCCTGGCGCTTGCAATCTGCCTGCCCGGCCAGTGATCTCGAGGGCGCCGTCTTCGGCAGGGCGCACCGCGCATCCCAAGGCGCGCATGCAAGCCACGGTGCTTGCGCAATCAGCACCGGTGGAGAAATTTTCAAGGCGCGTGGTGCCTTCAGCCATGCCCGCGAGCATCGCATAGCGATGGGAGATGGATTTATCGCCAGGCAAGCGCAGGGTCCCGGAGATGTTTTTACACTGCTGGATGAGGCGCGTGTCGTTTGTGTGCATACAACCCATTATCGAAGTTAAAAGAAAGTTGCCTGGTTTAGCAGCTGTATATTTTCGTAACCCTTTAGGATAAGGACAACTTAGTTTCACACAACTCATCTGATTGTGCAGCGCGGAATAAAAACCGCGCTGAGGATCCAAAAGGTTTTCGGCCCCTGAACCGAGCCCCACCCTCCTCTTATTCCAACATCGAGGAACGGGTCATGAATGCCCGGGCAGCAGTCTCAGTAATCACTCTCCTGATGGCCAGCGTAAGTGGCTGGACGCAAACCTCATTCGATAGCCGGAACAATACCAGCAGCATCACCGTGACAGTGCGCTCCGCCAACAATGCGAGCGTGGGCGACGCGCGCGTGGAAGCTCGCGATACTTCCACAGGCAGGCTGATGGGCACGGGATATACAAACGCCTCAGGGACGCTGGAGCTGCCGAATCTTCCCGTGGGGCCGTACGAGGTAGTTGCTACTTCCGGGTTGAATGAAGTGCATGATCGCGCGGACACCCGCATGGGTGATGCCTTTCTAACCATGCGGCTGCCGGTGGAGGCAAGCAGCGCCGCCGGTAACAGCACCACGGTCTCCGTGGCGCAGTTCAAGGTGCCGGGCAAAGCACGCGACGAGTTTAAAAAGGCGGATGAGGCCCTCAGTAAACGGAAGCTAGACGATTGTAAGAAGCACCTGGCGAAGGCGCTGGAGATCTATCCGAATTTTGCCGAGGCGCTGACGCTGCGTGGCGTGATCGCAATGGATGACAAAAACACGGATTCCGCGATGAGCGATTTCGACGCCGCAATCAAAGCCGATGGCTCCTATCCGCTGGCATATTTTGCAATGGGCGCAACCTACAACACGATGGCAAAGTATGACGATGCCATCCGGGTGATCGAGCGCGGAGTCACGTTGGCCCCGAATTCCTGGCAGGGATACTTCGAGTTAGGCAAAGCGGAGATCGGCAAAGCCACCTATGAGGCGGCGATCCATTCATTGGATAAAGCGCAGTCATTGGCGCCACAGGGATACGCGCTGATCCATCTGGTGAAAGCGCACGCGCTGCTTGCCATGAAGGACTACACCAACGCAATGGGTGAGTTGCAGGCGTTCCTGGAAAAGGGCCCCAAAGATGGCGTGCAGACGCAAAGCGCCCGCGACTTGTTGGGCAAGGTGCAGGCATTTACCGCAAGTGCGCAAGCACACTGATCTTTACAGTCATTACGCTCGCATACTTGGCCGGAGCTACACGTTCCGGCCTTTTTTATTGTGTCGCCGCTTCGCAAGCGTAAGTAAGCTCGGTTGGCACACCAACCCCGTGGGTCTCAATCGAGGAACTGCCGCAGCAGACGGGTCACTTCGAGCGGCTGCTCCAAGCAAGAGTAGTGGCCGGCGCGCGGCAGGACGACCATCCTGCTGCCGGTAATGCCCTGATGGAGCTTTTGCGCTTCCTCTGGAGGGGTGGTGAGGTCTTCCTCCCCGGCGATCACCAGAGTCGGCACTTTGATGGTTGGGAGGGTCGGCGTGGAATCAGGTCGCGCAGCCATCCCGCGTTGCGCGGCGGCGATCTTTTCCGCGGTCATGAAGCGCATGGTATGGCGGGCGGCAGTCACCAGGTCCGGGCGATTGCGTTGCGTGCTCTCACCCAGCAACCTGGGAAGATTTGCTTCAATGAAACTTTCGGGACCGCGTTCCATCACCTCATCCGCAGAATGTAAGCGGAGGGCGCGGGCGGCTTCACTGTCACTGCCGGAGCGGGTGCTGAGAAAGACGAATGAGGTGACCTGCTGGGGGAAGTTCCGCCAGAACTCGAAGAGTATGTAACCGCCGATCGAGATACCGCAGAACGCAGCGCGACCGATGCCCTCCTGCCGGCAAATGGCGGCAACGTCATGGGCGTGCTTCGCCATGGTTGCGGGACCGTCACCGATGTTGGACTCACCATGTGCGCGAAGGTCCGGCAGGACCACGCGGTAGCGCTGGGAGAGCTGCCGAGCCACCGGCAACCACATCTCATGGCAAGACGGAAAAGCATGCAACAGGACGAGCGGCTGTCCTTCTCCGAGGACGGTGTAGTGAAGGGTCGCGTCGTCGCGCTTGAGGATCATTGCTGATGAAGTCTAATTTGTTCTCCGGAAGTATGATGTAGGCATGCCGAAAAACCGTAAAGAGACTTATTCCGATCGTCAATCACAAGCGTCGCGTAAGAAGAAGCAGGAGAAAGCGGCGGAGAAGCCGGCAAATGCCGCGGAGAAGAAGAAAGAGCGATACTGAAACGCAGTATCGAGTTGTTTCGAGGCTTTGCCACGGAGACAAGACTAGGCCCTGGTCGCGCTCCCCGCGCGCGCTCGGGCTGACAGTACGGGGAGAAGCCTCTCGCTGAGTCTCGAGATAGAGACGACCTACCGAGGGCTATCCGCTTCGTCCGAATCAGACTTATCTTTCTTGTTTTTTTCTTCCTTCTTGTTCTTCTTGTGTTTCTTAGCGTCTTTGTCGTCAGTGTCGGAGAGAGTGACTTTGTCATTGTCTTTAAAATCAGCCGCGTCGGATTCCGAATCGTCGTTGGGGCTGGAGGCGGCGTTAGTCCGAGTGATCTTGACCGATTCAGCGCGATAGTTCTTGCCATTGAAAGTAGCGGGGATAGTGGCTTCCGCGCCTACGGTGAGTTCATCCAGGTTCTGCACCTGACCGGTGCTGAAAATGATGTCATAGGTCTTCTGATCGGCTTTGTTCTCGACCGCAACAAGATTACTCCGCAGGTCGATGTGGGTGATGCGCCCGAAAAATGTGAATGCGCTACCCGGCGCCGCCAGTACCTTCACCTCTTTGGCGATGCCGCGACTGCCGCCACCGCCGGTCACGAACTGCACTTGCACCAGCGCGCCCGGCAGGAGATCCGCCTGAGAGCCTGCGCCACTCTCTTTTTTGATCACTGGATTCTCCGCCAGGCGAAAGGTGACCGGGCGACCGGAGATCTGATCATTGACCACCATGAGCCCGCGCCTGATGTCATAGGAGACGATCTGACCGGAGGCATCGGCGGGGTTGAGCGTAGTGCGAATGTTCGCGCGGCGGACAAAAAGTTTGCCACGGTCGAGCTGGGTATCCACATACAGACGATCGCCCTTGCGAATCGCTGTCTGCGTGTCTTCCGTGCCATCTTTGAAGATCTTGGTGCGATCGTCAAAGTTAAACTTCATTTTGGGGCCTTTGAAGGTTTGCAGCGTCAGGCGATTGCGCACGTTATCAATGCGGTGGACGGTCCCGCCGATCAAAGAAACCTTGCCGCGCGGCAGTTCTCCGGATTGCAGCAGCGGATCATTTGCGGTGCCGGTGCCGATAGCGCCATTGTCAGGAAACAGCGTGGTCTGCGGCAGAGCGGAGCCTCCGGAGGGCGTGTCTTCGGGATCAGTGGAATCTTTCTCTGGAGAAGTTGTTGCCGCCGGAGCCGCCGTGCCTGGGCCGGGAGTGGTGACTGGTTTGGGAGTGACGGGCTGGGTGTTCTCTGTCTTCACGTCAGCGCTGGGCGTGGCGGATGTGTTCTCCGACCTGGGAAACGATGAGGGAGTGGATGGCAGAGACGAACTTCCGGGATTGGGCCTTGCTTCCGTGGTGGGCGAAGGTGATCCGCTGCCCACGGTGGACTGCTGAGCGATGGCCAAAGGTGCGAGCGCGATAAGTGCCAAAACCCCATGCGTAATGGTTTTCAGCATGGAATGGGACTGCTTCATGGGAGACGCCTCCAGGAACTGAGCCGAGAGCTGCTAAAAGAAGTTTGGATGCAGGTACTTAGCGCATGGATGGGCAGCAGCTCAGGTGAAAAAAGTAGCTCCCGGATGAGCAGCAGCATGCAACTGTTTTGCCTCCAGAGACTTCCATACTAGAGACAGGCGGAATTTCGCCTATTTAACAGGGAGTCCCATGCCATTCAAGCAGTCATTCCGAGTGAAACGGGTCCTAGCGACCTTGGTTTTCAGCACCTTACTAGCAGGCAGCGCGCTGGCAAAGGATGCCGAACTCCGCATCAATATCCCCAAACACACGAAAGCTACCCCGGTCCAACGACTGAATCAGGATGGGGTGAAGGCGATCAAGAAGGGCAATATCAAGTCCGCCAAGAAGATGTTTTATAAAGCGTATCTGATCGATCCTAATGATCCGTTCACATTGAACAATCTGGGGTATATCGCGGAGCTTGAGGGAGAGGTGGATCGGGCGACTCGTTTCTATGACCTGGCGTCGCAGAATAACTCGGATGCGATCGTGGATAAATCCACATCGAAGGAAGTGCAGGGGCAGCCGATCGCAAAAGTTGCCGGGCACGCCGATGGTGGTCCTCTGGAAGTGAACCGGATGAACGTGCAGGCGATGGGGCTGCTGCAGAAAGATCGCGCCATTGAAGCGGAGACGCTGCTCAAGAAAGCATTAGGAAGAGATCCGCAGAATCCATTCACTCTGAACAACCTGGGATTCGCCATGGAAAAGCAAGGCGAACTGGAACAGGCATTGCGTTACTACACCCAGGCTGCCAGCAAGAACTCCGATGAGCGTGTGATCGTCACGGTTAAAAAGGACTGGCGAGGCCGCCGCATCACCTCTGTCGCCGAGCGCAATGCCAACAAGGTGGACGGGCTGATCAAAAAAGACGATACCAATGAGGCGCAGGTGGCACGGTTGAATCTGCGGGGCGTTTCCGCGTTGAACCGGAATGACCGCAAAAGCGCGCGCGAATTCTTCACCCGGGCATACAAGCTGGATGAGAAGGACGCGTTCACATTGAACAATATGGGATACCTTTCTGAACTGGATGGCGATCGCGAGACGGCAAACTTCTTTTACAACAAAGCCCAACTGGCGGATGGCGCCAAGAGCACGGTTGGGGTCGCAACCCGCAAGGAAGCCGAGGGCGAGAAGTTAGCAGAGGTGGCAGACCGGAATGATGTGGTGGTGGCATCCAGGATGGATGCGGAAGCTGCCGCACGACGGCGCAATAAAGCACCCGTAACCTTGCTCAACCGGCAAGGCCAGCCGGTGCAGACCAAGACTCCGCCGCCTCCCGAACCGGAGACACCGCAACCGCAGGCAAGTGGACCGATGGTGCCGGAGAGCGCGGACGCGGCTGCGCAACGCGAGTTACTGCGCCAGGGAACACAGCCGCCCGCCACGCCGGGCACAGTGGAGCCTGCTCCGGATGTGCCGAAGGGCGCATTTTAGTTTTCGGTTTTTGGTTTTCGGTTCCATGGCCGGGGCTACAGTCCCGGCTTTTTATTGGTCTTTTCGCCGCGGGTTGAGGTCCAGGTCCTCCTACCGCAACCGGCTGAAGCCGTCGAGGCGCGAAGTCGATGCGCGAAAATGACTATCCCCAAAGAAAATCAGAGCCTGCCCATACGGTAGAAGTGGTTGAGGGGACCTTTGCCATGGCCGAAATCCTCGGCGGCTGCGATCGCCTCCTTCACATAGCGCTTTGCTTCAGTCGAAGCAGCCAGCATGTCCTTGCCGGCCGTGAGATTACAAGCGAGTGCAGAAGCGTAAGCACAGCCGGTTCCGTGGGTGGAGTTGGATTCAATGCGTGCCCCGGAGATCAAATGATTTTCCCCGCTGGCCAGGAGTAACAGGTCAGCGTTCGATTCACTATGCCCCCCGGTGATGATCACGTTCCTGGCACCGAGACGCTGGAGTTCTCGGGCGGCGGCGAGCGGCTCCGAGCTCCCCGATAGGGCGATGGCTTCCGGCAGATTGGGGGTGACGACAAAGCTGAGGGGCAGAAGCCGAGCCTTTAGGATCTCGACGCCTGCCGGGTTGAGCAAGACCGTCCCTGAGGACGAAGCCAAGACCGGATCCAGGACGACCAATGGCGATTGCAGGCGTTGGAGGAAATCGGCGACTGCATTGGCGGTCGCGGAATCGCCTAACATTCCGACGCGGATGGCTGCGATCTCAAAGTCGATGGCGAGTTCGGAGAGGGTCTGTGACACCAGATCTGGGGAAAGAGGTTGAATAAGGCGGACCGCCTGGGTGGATTGGACCGTAAGGGCGGTGATGCACGCGATGCCGTAAGCCCCATGGGCGGCAATCGTCTTCAGGTCAGCAGTCACTCCCGCCCCGCTGGAGGGGTCAAAGCCGGCGATGGTGAGAATCACCGGAGTTCTCGGGTTGTGGGGATCGGGTATCAAAGGCTTGGCAGATGCAAAACGCTATTATCCAGCCCGGAGACCAGGATTTGGGGGTTGAAGGGAGCCTGCGACGCCAAGAATCCAGGGTAGCAGGGGCAACAGGAGGGGGAGGGGGGCCATCCCATAAAGGGTGATTAGGTCCAGTCGCTTAGTTCGACCTTGTTTCAACCAGGCAAAAGGGCAACCACAGCTGAGGGATTCCGGCAAGCTTTTAATGCAAGGATCTTTGCTGCGTGATTTGACCCAGGTGCTTTATTTTCATACAATTACAAGCAGTGACACGGGCCGAGAATCTACACTTGAGAGGAACCAGGATGAGACGATATATCGCCACAACCGTGACTGCGCTGCTGTTATGCGTGAGCATGGAAGCAGCGTCAGTCCCCGGCACATCCAAGTCGGCCCTAGCACCGGTCGCAAAGCAAAAATCCTTGAATCCGGCGGCAACCACCACTACCAAATCCGTTCGGAAGACCACTCAAAAACACCATTTCTTCCAGATCGGGACATGTTCCTGGTACGGAAAAGCCTTCCACGGCAAGAAAACCGCGAGCGGCGAACCCTTTGACAGGTACCAGTTCACTGCCGCCTCTAAGAGTTACCCGATTGGGACTTACGTTAAGGTAACGAATTTGCGTAATAGCAAATGGGTAGTCCTGCGGGTCAATGACCGGGGCCCGTATGTCGGCAAACGGATCTTGGACGTCTCCGAGGGCGCGGCCAATATGCTGGAGATGAAGGCCAGAGGCGTGGAGAAGGTAAAAATCGAGCCTATTGCGCCGGTTGAGCTGGCGATGGCTGATGTGACTCCTCTTTAAAAAGCCCGAGAAATTCAACTCTCAGAAAGCCCGACCAAGTGGTTGGGCTTTCGTTTTGGGCGCTGCTATGATTTTTCCATGGCCGAGCCGCAAAGCTTCCCTGCCTCAACTGCCATTAGCGCCGATGAACGCCTGATCGTCGCTCTGGACGTGCCGAATGCCGCTGCGGCTCAGGAGATGGTCCGCCGGATCGGAGAAGCTGCCGGCTTTTACAAAGTGGGTCTGCAACTATTTACCGCCGAGGGGCCGGGAATCGTTCAAGATCTGGTCGCTTCCGGGCGAAAGGTCTTTCTCGACCTGAAGCTGCACGATATCCCCAACACCGTGGCAGGAGCGGTGAAATCACTTTGCGAGTTGCGGGTGGAGATGTTGACGGTCCATGCGAGCGGTGGGTCAAAGATGCTGCGGGCGGCGGTGGAAGCGGCACAGACTGCGGCAAAGACACCGATCCTCCTCGGGGTAACCGTATTGACCAGCCTGGAGCCGGAGGATCTGGCGGAGGTTGGAACTGCGGATAACGCCGAGCAGCAGGTAATCCGGCTGGCAAAGCTGGCAAAAGCGGCGGGGTGTGGCGGAGTGGTGGCGTCACCCTGGGAGGTGGGGGCGGTGCGGCGGGTGATCGGTGGAGAGATGGCGCTGGTGGTGCCTGGAATCCGCCCAGTAGGCGCGGTGAAGGGCGATCAGGCGCGGGTAGCGACGCCCGAGGATACGATCCGTGCGGGAGCTTCGCATTTGGTGGTGGGACGTCCGATCACGGAAGCCATTGATCCCGGCGGGGCGGCGCGGGAGATCGTGCGGCAGATGAATCGGTGAGTAGCTGTTAAAATAGTCTGAGCGATCATTCGTTGTCCGGCGAAGTCCGCCGTGCTGGTCGCGAAGATTCGCTCTATGAGGAAACGGAGATTTAGACAGCAATGGCAAAGATCGCCAAGACCGGTGACCGGGTAAAGGTCATGGACACATCCAAGAGCACTGATTGCCCCAAGTGCGGCAAACCGACCCGCATCGTGAAACGCGTAAAAGACCGGGAGCGCGGCATCGGCGCGGGCGTTTTCATCTCATGCTCAGCCTGCGAGTTCCACGAGCGCCTGTAATCCTTACTTTCAATCCAACAGCCGACCTGCGGGCCGGCTTTTTCAATTACTGATGCAGTCGCATTCCATGAAAGCAGGAATGGATGGGGAACAAGGCGCCGAATGGCTTGCATTGGGGGATCCTGGCGAGTATTTTCTGCGTTCTGTTGCTGTTGCACTCCCCGCTGCTCTCACTTCCCTACTTCTGGGATGAAGCTGGACATTATGTTCCTGCGGCGCGAGATTTTCTGCTCACCGGCGACGTGATCCCCACGCACACCATCTCCAACGCCCATCCGCCGCTGCCGATGTTCTACCTGGCAATGGCCTGGAAGCTCTTTGGCTACTCCGTTGTGGTCACCCGGGTGGCGATGCTGCTGGTGGCAAGCTTTGCGGTGTGGAATGTGTATTTGCTGGGACTGCGACTGGCGCATCGGGCAGTGGCTGCTGCATCTGCGGGGCTGTACGCCATATATCCGGTGTTCTTCGCCCAAAGCACCCTGGCACAAGCTGATATGTTCGCGACCGCCTTGTCGCTCTGGGGCATACGCCTGTACTTTGAACGCAGACGCAGGCTTTGCGTAGTTGCATTCGCGCTGGCGGTGTTGGGGAAAGAGACCGCCATCCTGGTCCCGTTTGCGCTGTTTGCATTTGAACTGGGAGAGCGCGCACTGCGGAGATCCGAAGCGGCGAGTTGGCGAGAGTCGCTCATGCTGTTGCCTCCGGCAGTTCCGCTGGCGGTCTGGTATGCATATCACCTGCATCGAACCGGGTTTATTTTTGGTAATCCCGAATTCTTTGCCTATAACGTGGCGGGCACGCGTGAGCCTCTGCGGTTACTGCTGGTGTTCATGCTGCGGTGGTGGCAGGTACTGGGATACATGAACCTATGGCTGTTGACCGGAGTTGCGGGGGCGGCAATGCTTCTGGATCCGCAGCCGGGACGTGATCGCATCCCAGTGCGCCATCAATCGGCGATGGCTTCAGTGATCGTCGCCAGTTGTTTGCTGCACACCATCGTGGGGGGCGCGGTACTGGCGCGCTACATGATGCCGGTAATCCCGCTGGTGATCATTATCGCGGTCTCAACGCTGTGGCGGAGATTGCAGGCGTGGAAGTGGGCAGTGGCCGCCACCGCATTATTATTCGTGATCTCGTGGTTCGCCATCCCCCCTTACCACTTTGCCCCGGAAGACAACTTGAACTATGCGGACTTTGTGCGGCTGCATCAGCAGGCGGCACGTGAGGTGGAGAGCCGATATGCGCAGGGCCGGGTCCTGACCGCATGGCCGGCAACGCGCGAACTGGATACCCCGAGTGTGGGATACGTTTCAAAGCCGATCGAGATCGCATCCATTGAAGACTTTTCCGTGTCGCAGATCCAGGTGGCGGCGCAATCGAGTGACTATGACGCAGTGCTGGCGTTCTCCGTCCGCCCGGAGCCAAGGCGAGTGCTGCTACCGTGGTTTGCCAGGATAGGGCGGCGCTACTTTGAGCACGAACGAGATATGGCTCCGGAGATGATCGCGCAGATGCTGGGCGGGAAGGTGGTTTGGCAGGGACGGAAGCGCGGCCAATGGGCGGCGGTGATTGATGTGCCGCGGGCGAGAGTGGCAGAGAACAGGGGGAACATGACGGATTGAAGATCCGTCGTTAGTCGTTGGTCGTTCGTCGTTCGTCGTTCGTCGTTCGTCAAATGCAGATTCGTTCTCAAGATCACGATGCCAGCCTGGTCTGCTTTCCTGCGGGCTTGAGTTGATCGAGAGTGCAAGACTCGGGAGCTTTATCCGGACGCCAGCGCAAGAGTTTGGTGCCGTGCCGGAAGCGGGCGCCGGAGAAGTGGTCATATTGAACCTCACACACAAGTTCAGGGCGGAGGGGCTGCCACTCTGAGGAGCGATCGTTCTTTTTGGTCCATCGGCTGGACCCGCCGGGGGCTTTGCCGGTAAATCCCGGCGATTCAATGAGCTTTTCCAATCTTTTGGTAAGTGCTTTGCGTTCCGATGCAGAAAAGCTGGAGCAGAAGCCAACGTGATCCAGTTCGCCCGCAGCGTTGTAGAGACCCAACAGGATGGACCCTATTCCGTTCTCTTTTTTGGTGGCATAGCGAAAGCCGCCGATCACGCAATCAGCGCTGCGCATGCGCTTGATCTTCTGCATGCCTTCGCGATCACCGGAGTGGTAGGGCTCATCTGCCAGTTTGGCAACCACTCCGTCAAAGCCGAAGGCTGCTAACCCGGTGATCCATTCTTGCGCCTGCGAAAACTGCAACGATGCGGGAGAAAGCCGCATTGCCCGCTTCGAGCGCACGGATGTGACTACCTGCGTGAAGAACCTGTTGAGCGAGAGTTTGCGCCCGGTCAGCGATTCATCAACAATGGATTCGCCAAGCTCATTCACCAACAAGTCGAAGCAAAGATAGGTGCACGGAGTCTCCTGGCTCAGTCTTTTGATACGGGATCCGGCGGGATGGATGCGCTGCAGAAGCGCGTCAAAATCGAGATGGCCATTCTCTTCAATTACGATCTCACCATCCAACACGAAGCTCTCGGCGGGAAGTTGAGCCAGAGCTTCCACGAGTTCCGGAAAATATCTCGCCAGGGGCTGGCCGCTCTTGGATTGCAGGACCACGGCCTTCCCGGAGCGGAATGCAAGGCAGCGGAAACCATCCCATTTGGGTTCGTATATCCAGTCCTTGCCCTGGGGGATGGACTCGACCGAGCGCGCTTCCATGGGTGGATAGGGCGGTTGCAAGGGCAAATTCAGGTTGGGATAATCTGGCGGCGGCAGCTCCGCGTCCGCATTCCTCGCCGAGCTTGCCTTTGGAACTTTCTTGATTCGAGCCATGGATCCCCCCACACGAAATCAGATGGGGATGACATGGCCTGTGCTGCTTGAAGCCGGCGCGATTAACTCACTGGGGATAAAAACGCTAAAACAAGTACCTTTGCCCGAGATGCTGCGAACACGGATAGAGCCGTTATGTTTGTGAACGATACCGCTACTCACCCAAAGTCCGAGTCCTGTCCCCTTCTCCCCTTTAGTGGAAAAAAACGGTTCAAATATCCGTTTGACGTTCTCGGGATGGATGCCGCCACCATTGTCTGAGAGGGTGACGCGGACCCCTTTGCGACCGAGGGAACGCCAATCATGAGAGGGAGAGATGCGCACCGAAAGCTTCCCGCCCGGGCGTTTACCCATGGCATCGATGGCATTGACGACCAGGTTGGAGAAGACCTGGCGCATCTCGCCGGGCAAAACTTCCACCACTCCCACTTTCTGAAAGTCGCGTTCGACCTGCACTCGGTTCTCATTCAATTTTCTGCTGTAAAGCCCGAGCACATCGTCAATCACCACTGAAAGCGTGATGGGAACGGGCGTTGAGGATTCCCGATAAAAGCCAAGGGTTTGCCGCACGATGTGGACCACGCGCCCGAGCTCCTGCTGCGCCAGAGCGATCATGTGCTGAGATTCAGCCGGAATGCTGGGTGCGGTTTCAAGCAGATACAACAGGTTAGTGACGGCTTCCAGAGGATTATTGATCTCATGGGCGATGGTGGCGGCAAGACGACCGACGGTAGCGAGTTTCTCGCTGGTGCGCAGAGCATTCTCAGCCATGCGGGTCTCCGTGATATCAGCCGCGGTCACAACCGCCGCCACACTGCGGCCCTCGCGGTCAAGCACCGGAGCGGCCCCGATGCGAACAACCCCCGCGCTTCCATCCCGGCGGGTGAAGGGCTCTTCGCTATTTGTGACCACCTCACCGCGTTCGATCGCCCGCTCCACGGCGATGCGCTGCAAAAGATGCAGGAGCGGCGATGTTTCCAAGGCAGCGGGAAGTCCGTTGTTTCCCTCCATGCTGCTCAGGATGCGGTTCATCAAAAGCATTCGGCCTGAAGGCGCCTCCAGGATGGCAACCCCCGCAGGCAGGTGCTGTAATACTGCATTTAAAAGCGTGAGGCTGTTCTCCGCCTCTTCACGGGCCGCGCGCTCTGCCACCAACCGTTTCGCATTGATATCTGCTTCCCTGCGTTCTGAGATGTTCTCCACCAGCCCGAGGGCATACGGCTTTTCCCTGGAGCTATGCACCCAGGAGAAGCTGACATTCACCCAAACCGTCTCATTGGTCTTGGTGAGAAAACTTTTCTCGCTGCCAAAATGAGTGCTTTCACCGGAGGCCATCCGGGCAAACTCTTTGTCGACCGGATGTGCATCTTCCGGAGCGGCCAGGCCTTGAAGTTTAACGCCCGCCAATTCCTTTGCGGTATAGCCCAGCATCTTCTGGAAAGCCGCATTCGAGTTTTGAATGTTGCCGTTCTCGTCAGCGGTGACCAGACCCACAGCCGCGGATTCAAAGATGCTGCGGAAGCGTTCTTCGCTGCGGCTGACCTCGGAATGCTTTTCCCCAGAAATCTGAGTCATGGCGAGAAGGCGGGGGATCAACATGGGCAAAGCGACTGCTGTAGCGACAGAAGCAATGGCGGCGACGATCTTGATGCTAGCGGCAAGCCAGTAATAAGGCTTCCAGAGCGTGACGACTTCCATGGCGTGAGTTGCGCCGCAGGCCAGGATAAATGCGCCAAACGCCAGAAACATCCAGTGGAACGGGATCGTGCGCCGCGCTTTATAGAACAGATATGCGAGGGTGCAGGAAATGGCAATGCAGGAGAGGAAGATCAGCGCGTCCGTTACCGCATGGGTAATGGTGAGTGGCGCGTTGGAGAGGTAACAGTGGCGATGGGGAAGGAAGTTCTGCGCCGGAGGATCTTCTGCCAGAAGGACGAGTGGCGCCGCGATCATAAGAGCGAACGTCCTCGCCAACCAGCGAAAGGACTGCCGGCGAGAAAAGATGGGAGTGGCGCTCACCATAGGACATTAGTATCCCAGGAAACGCATATCCAGGCGAATCCTGCGGCTCCCGCGAGCGGACCGGCTGGTGAAGCAAAAGGTTTGCAATAATTGGGAGTGGCCGCACCAGAACAGCGCAGGTGGATGTGGATGGCGGTCGCTGTCGCCATTCTCTGCCGTGTCGCCGCCATGGTTCTTTTAGTGACATACCAGTTTCCCGCTGGCCACAACCACTTTGCTTTTGGATATGAGACGGGAGCCATTGCGCGGTCACTCGCTTTGGGTGAAGGATTTGCCTCCCCTTTCGGCGGGCACACCGGACCGACGGCGTGGATCTCACCGCTCTATCCCGCGATGTGTGCGGGGATCTTTAAGGGGCTCGGCGTCTACTCGACGGCATCCGCGGTCGCGATCTTGACCATCAACAGCCTGTTTTCAGGACTGGTCTGCATCCCTCTATGGAGACTAGGCGAGAGGGTGGCCGGAAAACGTTGCGCCGCATGGAGCGCGTGGATCTGGGCGGTTGTACCGTTCTTCTGGATGTGGCCGATCACCTGGGTATGGGAGACAGGCCTCTCCGCATTGTTGACAACGTGGGCGGTGCTGCTGACTTTGCGTTTGCGCGAACAGCAAAGCGCCCGCAAATGGACATGGTTCGGGTTGTTCTGGGGAACGGTCGCGTTGAGCAATCCGTCGCTGCTGAGTGTGTTGCCGCTCTGCGGCCTCTATGCGATCTGGCCAGGATGGCGGACGCAGTGGCGGAATGCGGTGTTGGCGGCGGTGGTGTTCTCCGCGGTGATCAGCCCATGGCTGGCGCGCAACCAGATGGTTTTTGGGCACTTTGTTTTTTTACGGGGAAATTTTCCGTTTGAGTTTCGCTTAGGGAATTTTCACAACAGCACGGGAATGGGATGGAACGGACTTCATCCGGCCGTCAATCCCGCGCAGTTCGAACGGTACGCGAGGTTGGGCGAATATGAGTTTGTTCGTCAGAGTGGGTACGAAGCAAAGGCGTTCGTCAAAGAGCATCCATCTGAGTTCTTAAAACTGTGCGGATCAAGATTTCTATCGTTTTGGGATGGGAGATCGCTGGAGTTCAATCCCGCGAAGGGATACGCGCCATGGATGATCTTGCTGACATCCGCGCTGGCAGCTTTTGGTTGGCTATTCATGATGCGGGCGCAGCTCCCGGGAGCGGGGCTTTTGGGCGCGGTGGTATTGCTCTATCCGCTTCCCTACTACATTACCTATCCGATGGTGCGTTATCGGCACGCGGTGGAACCCATCCTGGTGCTCATGATGGTGTGGTTGGCGGCAGAGTTGGCACGGGCCGTGAAAAGCAGGGCGATGAAAGATCCTGGCAGCGACGAGATCAGTGGTGCTGCATGGTCTTGAGATGTTCCTCGAGCGACTTTGTGTATTCGCGCTCGGCTAGCAACTCTGACTGCAGCTTCTTCACTAGACCTTCCAGACGCATCATCTCCATGCGCAGCTTTTGGATATCCGTGAGGGGAGTCCCGCTCACCGGTGCAAGTGCCGATGGCGGCGGCGCTACCTGGCGCGGCGCGGCGGCAACCGCCGGGAAAGCTGGGGCAAGCTGCACGGGAGCAGCAGCGGGCTGCGCGAATTGCGGCGCTGGAGCGGGAGCCTGTGGCCGTGGCGCAGAGGTGTGCGCCGCAGCTTGCGCGAATGCCGCGCCGGGAAAAGCCGAAGCTGCCGCAGGCTTTGCCTGCGCCTGGAAAATGCTGCTGAGCGCGGCGGCTGCATTGTTCGGCAGCGCCGGATTTGCCGCCACGGTGGGCGCAACCAAGGGGACTGGGGGAGCGGGATTAAGCAGATGCCGCACCCGGGTGATGAGGTCTTGTGGCTGGAAAGGCTTGCGGATGAGTTCGTCCGCCTTCACGGCGAAAGCTTTCTCCGCAACAGCGCGGTTGACTACGCCAGACATGAGGATGACGGGTGTTTTGTTCAATGAGGGATGCTGCTTAATGAACTGGCAGACCTCATAGCCGTCCTTATCCGGCATGATGACATCCGTGATCACGACATCGGGCGGCGCGTTCTCGATCTGGCCGAGAGCGGACGCAGCATCACTGTAAGCGACGACGTTGATGTTCTCGCGGCGGAAGGCGATCTTGATCACCTCACGCATGGTCGCGCTATCGTCTATGAAAAAAACCGTTGGAGTGGCGCTCACTGGAAACCTCCCTCAGCCGCATTCTCGCTCTCATCCAAGTCGCGCAGGGCATCGAGCATAAGCTCGGTGGCGGAGCGAAGGACGGTGCGCGTGGTCGCGGTCGCGCCCGGAATGAATTTATAGATCCCGTTATCGGCGCCGTTACAAAGTTTTACGATCTGCACGACCGCATCGTCGCCGATCAGGTCGCCGGCCTCCGCGTGCGACAGATCGCCTCTATCAAAGAAAATGATTCCGTCGATCTGATTAGAGTTCACGTGAAGAGATCCCGATTGGCGGGAATGCCCAAGCATCTGCACCACTCCGGGCAGATCCAGGTGCGAGAGGCTGCCGCTGAGCGCGGTCTCGTCCGTAGCCAGCATCTGCGTAGGTTGAAAGCCCTCGGTATGGCTGCGCAGGAAAGCACGCACGTGCGCCGCGATGTGCTCCGGGCCAAGGCGGCGATCGACGTAATCCGCACATCCCGCGCGAAAAGCCTCCATCAGCGCCTGGTCGCCGCTGTCACCCATGGCGATGATGGGAATATGCGCCGCTTTAGGATCGCTATGCATGAGCTTAGGCAATTCATATGCACCCATCTCACGAAGATTGGTGGCACACAGGATCGCGCTCGGCGGATCATATTCGATGGAGGTCAGCGCTATTGCAGCCTGGGTATTGTGCGAGACTTCAAAGCCCTGGCCTTTCAATGCATCCGTCAGCCGTTTGGCGAAAAAGACGTTGCTATCAATAAGAAGGATGCGGGGAGCCTGTGCCATTGCGGGCGAGTTCATAGCGACTCCCCATTCTGCCGCGATGCCAGCTTTTCCAGATCTACCACTTCAATGATCTCATCGCGCAGGTTCAGCAATCCGATCACATAGCGCGGCAGACGCCCGGTGGGCGCCACCATCTCTGATCTGGCGAGTTCACACTCGCCACTCACCGGAACCGCGGTCCACTCGGGCACGCTTCCGATCTGGCGGGTAGCGATCAGATAAAAGCGCCGCATTGGCGCATTCGGCCCAACAAGCACCGGCGCAACATCACAGACCGGAACGATGCGTCCGCGACGCACCAGTACGCCCGAAAGCAGCGGCGTAGTATGCGGGAACCTTTGAACATGGTCAGGGCGAGCGAGTTCGGTCACGCTTTCCGCGGGAAGCGCGAAGCGCTTCTTGCCCAGCGGGAACAACACGAATTGTTTTGCTTGCGTCGTCATGCGGTCGCAGCCCCTTTCGCTACCGGATGCGAAGCGTGCAGGACGGCAATCTCGCCTTTGCTCAGGAAGCACTCCGGATTCAGCACAGGCACGACTGTTTGGTCCATCAGTGCAAGGCCGCGATACCAGTTGCGCTCTTCCCCGCTGAAGGCAAGCGGCAGTGCGTTGATACTGACGATCTGCGCCATGCGCTCGATACTGTCAACCAATATCGCCACCGCAAGATCGCGCAATACCAGCAACCGGCCTGATTGGGACTGCGCAATATGGAAGTGCGCGCTTGAATCCACGACGTAGTAGACGGTATTTCGATCTTTGTTCTGCCGAACCAGCGTGTGTTTCACCTTGATGAACTTTGCCGGTGAGACCACGGAAAGGAATGGTGACAACCCTTCCAGGTTGCGGATCTCATCCACGGCATTGGCGGCGATCGCAAAATGCATACCGCCTACGGCGAACAGGATGACATCCTCATGCGGGGCCCGGCTGCGGGATTTTGCGGCTGCCCTCACAGCGCACCCACCTTCGCAGCGCCATAGACATAGAGGACACGCTTTTCAATGGCGGTGTAAACAACCTCGAGCGCGGAGATATGATCGACCGCGCCGGTCTTGATGGCCTCGGCGTTCATGCCGAAGATGACCGAGGTTGCTTCATCCTGCGCGATCACGTAGCCGCCGCACGACTTGATCTTTTGCACGCCCTGGGCACCATCATTCCCCATCCCTGTCAATACCACCCCTATACCCATGGAGCCTGCGAATTCAGCGGTGGACTCCAGCGTGACATCCGCGCACGGGCGATAGCCATTGATGCGAGCGCCTTCGTCCAGCGTGATACGCCCGGTGGCGGTGATACGCAAATGATGGGTCCCAGGACAGACATAGAAGGTGCCGGGGGTGATGATCTCTCCCGGCTCGGCTTCTTTTACCTTGATCTGCGCGATCTCAGAGAGCTGCTGGCTGAATTGCGTGGTGAAGCTGCCGGGCATGTGCTGCACTAAGATCACCGCCCCAGGAAAATCCTTGGGGAAAGCCGGGACCAGCTTCATGAGTGTCGCGGGTCCTCCGGTGGATGCCGCCACAACCACGACCGGAAATTTATTGTTCCCGCTGCGCAAAGGAGATGGCGCGGGTGCCGTCGCCGCCGCTGCACCCGAGGTGCCGATCACCCGTTGTACCTGCTGCTGGGCGGAGGCAAAGGTGTTCAGGGCTTGCGCATAACCGGAAGGCATTGAGGGATCGATCCTGGGAGCGGAGCTTGCGATCTCCTGTGCGAGCTTGGTCTTCACCGCGGTACGGACCACGCGGACCTTGGCAGCCATCTTGAGCTTGCGGCAAAGTTCGTCACGCACGGTATTCATGTCAAGGTCGATGCCGCTGGAAGGCTTAGCGACAAAATCGATGGCGCCGAGTTCAAGAGCCTTCAGGGTGGTGTCCGCGCCCTCGCGCGACTCCGAACTGACGATCACGATGGGACGGGGATTGCTGGACATGATGACTTCGGTCGCCTGCAAGCCGTCCATCACCGGCATATTGATGTCCATGGTGATCACGTCCGGACGGAGCGATTCGGCCTGTGCAACGCCGTCACGGCCTTCGCGCGCCTCGCCGACGACCTCAAGCTGCGGGTCAGCCGCGATGATGCTTTGCAGCACCTTGCGCATGAAGGCGGAGTCATCCACGATCAGTACGCGGAAGCGTTTTGTTGGGGGCGCATTCATTGCCAGGCTGCTCATCTGCTTGCCGCCGCCTCCATCACATGGGGCTTGTGTGAGCCCGCACCGGGTCCGATGAGACGCACGACCGCCGCGATCAACTGGTCATCCTGCACTGGCTTGGTCATAAAGTCCGAGGCGCCCTCTTTGATGGCGCGATCCTTATGTTTTGAGCCCGCCCGAGATGTAACCACCATCACCGGGATGTTTCGTGTCTCAGGATTCTGGCGCAGATGCGCCATCAATTCGTAACCATTGGTGCGTGGCATCTCCAGATCAGTGATGACGAGGTCACATTTGATCTGCGTGACAAGCTCGAGGGCTTCCAGTCCGTCTGAGGCAAGGCGCACGCGGTAGCCGGCTTTTTCCAGCATGCGTCCGACAAATTTGCGGACAGAGATGGAGTCGTCTGCCAGGACAACAACTTTTTCTGGAGCAACAGGATCGACTGCGGCCGCGGGAATCGCGCCGGTGGCAACCGCGACTGCGCCGGGAGCGAAGATGCGAGCAGCACCGTTCAGGTTCATAAGTGGACGGTGTTCCATGGACTCACCGGCAACCAGACGATTGACGTCAATGAGCAGGATCAGGCTGCCATCGGGCGCGATGGTGGCGCCGGGAAACATTTTTACATTTCGCAGGTATCCGCCGAGACTCTTGATCACAATCTCATCCTTGCGGATGACCTCTTCAACGACCACGCCCACCTGGCGTCCGGCGACATTGACGATCACCATGCGGTAATAGCCATTCACGGGTTCCACTTCATTCAATCCGAGTTGCGTATCAAGGCGAACAATCTCCGTTACGACGTCGCGGACCTTCGTCAACAGCTTGCCGCCTACCTCTTCAATCTCTGAATGTTTCAACCGGCGGATCTCTTCCACGAAAGCCAGAGGCAGCGCGAACATGCTCTTCCCACAACGGACGAACAGCGCTTGCGAGATGATGAGCGTTAGGGGAACCTTCAGGGTGAAGCGGGTGCCAAAACCCTTCTGCGTCTCGATCTCGATCTCACCATTGAGCTGTGAAAGATTCGCGCGAACAACATCCAAGCCGACGCCACGGCCGGCAAGCTCCGTCTTGCGGGGAGCGGTAGAAAAACCGGGATGGAAGAGGAATTCAAGCAGGTCGCGCTCATCGAGCGAGTCCGCGTGGTCAGCATTAACCAATCCAGCATCAATGGCAGTCTTCTTCACGCGTTCATAATCGATGCCGCGCCCATCGTCTTCTACTTCAATGAATATGTGGTTGCCCCGATGGTAGGCACGGACCGCGATGTTGCCGTGGTCGCTCTTCCCCGCGTTATAGCGCTCTTCATTCCGCTCCAAGCCGTGCGCGACCGCGTTGCGGACCAGGTGGATCAGCGGGTCTGAGATCTGCTGAATGATGTTGTTATCAAGTTCAGTATCGGCGCCCGCGAGCGTGAGTTCCACCATCTTGTTGGCGGCTTTGGCGGCGTCGCGGACGGTGCGAGACAGGCGCGTGTAGAGATTTCCGATCGGCACCATGCGCGCCTGAGTGATCTCATCCTGCAGGCGATGCGCGAGCTTGGTGAACTCGTCAATATCAGAATCCACGCGGCGCACAAATCCGTCGAGCTGGGTCAGCACCTCAGTGATGTCAGCGGAGATCTCCGTGAGCGAACGCGAGAGGATGCTGAAATCGTCATAACGATCCATCTCCAGCTCGCTGAAATCCGCTAGCGCGGGATCGTATCCATTCGAATAACTGGAGAAGCCGCCGCGGAAACGGAAATCACCGCCCGATGATGGATACTGCGGCTGCAATGGCTGGCTGGAGCTGAGGCGGCTGAATTCGTATTTTTCCTGGAACTCAGTGACCTTGTCACTCATGCGGGCCTTGGAAAAGTTCAAGACATCCGCCAGGCGCTCGAGTTCGGCGAGACGACCGAGCATGCGCGTACGATTGATGACAAGTTCACCGACGGCATTCATCATGCGGTCCAGGCGTTCGAGCGCGATACGCACGGACTTGGACTGCGGCATTGCCGCGATCTCTTTTTTACCGGGGAGGACGGCGTCATCTTCCGCGGTGGCCGTGACCATCGAGCGCTGCACACCTTCCGCGGTACTTGCAGCGGCGGCGATGGCGATCCCTTCAAACGACTCGGTGGTCTCTTCTATTGCACCCGCCTCGATCACAGCACCGGCCTGCTGAACGGGCGCAGCGGTTGCGTAATCGCCTTCTACCTCTTCGGGTGCGAGCCGCGCAATGCGGGTCAGCAGCGAGTGGACAGAGGTTTTGAGGGTTTCTTCATCCGACCACTGGCGATAGAGGAATTTCTTCAGCGCATCGACTGACTCCAGGCAGATATCGATGATCTCCGCGCTGGGACGCAAAAGGCCGTCACGCAAGCGTCCGATCAGATCTTCCGCGCGGTGCGCTACGCGAGATATGCGTTGCAGTCCGACCTGGGCTGCGCTTCCCTTCACCGTGTGCATGGCCCGGAAGAGCCGGTTGATGTCTTCCGCATTCGGATTTGCTTCCAGCGCAAGCAAGCACTCCTGGACGATCTGCAGGTGCTCTTCTGCTTCCGGTACAAAGAATTCCAGGATCTCCGCCGGCACTTCACTGTCTTCCGGCAAAGCCTCAATGTGGATCTCGCCTGAGGGTTGCGCTTGAGCCGTGGCATGCACCGCGCAGTCACCTTGCATCTCCGCTGCCGGCGGGTGCTCATTGTAAGAATCAGAGAGGTTGCCGGGCTCATGTTCCGCAATGTAGACAGGAGCGGCCGCCGGTTCAGGTTCGGGAGCGGGTGCCTGGAAAGCGAACGGATATTTTGCCTTGAAAGAGTGAACTTCTTCTTCCGCTTCCACGCTTGTGGCGCTGATCATGATGAGATCAGACTCCAGCACCGCCACGCCTTCTGAGATGAACTCGACCAGCGGCCCAGCGGCATCGGTGCTGATGGTCGCGTTCATCGCATACTGGAAGATGTGAGCGAGCTTTCCCGCCACTTCCGAGAAGAGCGGATAGCCATACGACGCGGAGGTCCCGCCCAGGGTGTGGGCGGAGATATAGAGGCGTTCAACATCCTCAGGCTGAGGATAGGGATCCTGAAGGATGCCGGAGTATTCCCGCAGGAATTGCAGGTGCTCGGATGCTTCCTGGAGGAAGATCTCGACGAATTCCGCGTCAGGGGAGTTCATGATCTTCTCTCCTGTCCCGCTGCGGCCTTACGCGCTGCGCCGGAGAGAGGCTTCTGATAGATCAATGAATCGCCCACCACGATGGGGTCGAAATTGACTCCGGCTTTGGCAACCGATTCCGCGTGGCCAAGAAAGAGATATCCGCCGGGCTCAAGATATTCATAGAAACGCTGGATCAGCGCGGCGCGACGCTCTTCAGAGAAATAGATCAGGACATTCATGCAGAAGATACAGTCAAAGCGCCCCATGTACACCACTTGTGCAAGGTTCATCGGCGCAAAACTGACCATGTTGCGGACCTTCGGCTTCACCTTGAAATCATTGGGGCCCACCTGGATGAAATAGCTTTCCAGCTGCTGCGGAGTCAGGGTCAGCAGTTCGCGGCGGGGATAGACGCCGGCTTCAGCGAAGTCGAGCGCCTTGCGGCTGATATCCGTAGCCAGGATGTGGATGTTCCATGCTTCAGCGAACTCCAGGGTGTCACACACATTGATGGCGATGGAGTACGGCTCCTCCCCTGAGGCGCAGCCCGCGCTCCAGATGCGCAGCGAGCGGGGGTTCTCCCAGAATTTTTTCATGTGCATCTCTGGAAGGACCTTTTTCTGCAGTGCGTTATAGATCGCCGGGTAGCGGATGAAGGAGGTCTCCTGGGTGAGCAATCGTTCCAGGAACCTGTCGTACTCCACGTTCGAAGTCCGCATATTGCGCAGCAGCTCTGCGCCATGCGAAAGTTTGCGCTCCTCCATGTGCTCACGCACGCGGGGCTGGAAGAAGCGCTCGCGAGACCCATCAAAGAGGATCCCCGAGCGCTGCTCAATGAGCGCGCGGAGCTCACTCAACTCATGGTCAGTAAGCTGAACGCCGACTTGTATCTTTTCAGGCACTCGGTAGAAAGGATTCCTATTCTGTTGCTGGTTACTGGCGGCTTGCGGCTGCCATCGCGCCGGTGTTGCGTGCCTGTTCCATCGCACTTCCATTGCCCGCGATGCGGAACTGTGACAACGCTTCATTCAATTGTTCTGAGAGTTTCACCATGTGTTCGACGGTGCGCGCGGTCTGGCGCGCGCCCTGCGAGGTTTGGCGGGTGATGTTGGAGATGATCTGCATGGCGTTCGCCACACCTTCAGTGCCGCGCACCTGCTGCTTGGAGGCAAGTGAGATCTCCTGCACCAGTTCAGCCGATTGGCGGACAACGCTCGAGATCGCTTCCAGCGCCTTGCCTGCCTGATCCGCCAACCGCGCGCCCACTTCGACTTCCTTGGTCCCCTCTTCCATCACGACCACGGCTTCATTGGTCTCCGCCTGAATGGCTTTGATCAATGCGGCAATGTCTTTAGTGGCGGTGCGGGAGTGCTCCGCCAGCTTACGGACTTCATCGGCGACAACCGCAAAGCCGCGCCCTGCTTCACCAGCACGGGCAGCTTCGATCGCGGCGTTCAGCGCCAGCAGGTTGGTCTGCTCGGTGATGTCATTGATCACGTTAATGATCTCTGAGATCTCAAGTGAACGATCGCCCAGTGACTTGATCTTTTTGGCGGTCGCCTGCACCGATGCGCGAATGCGCTGCATGCCTTCAAGCGTGTCGCGCACCGCGCGGTTGCCCTGCTCGGCAGCGTCGAGAGCGCGGCGCGCAGCTTCCGCGCTGGCTTCGGCGTTGTTTGACACCTGCTTCATAGAGACCGTGAGTTCTTCCACGGCGCTCGATGTATTGGTGATCTCCTGGTCCTGCTGCGTGGCGCCCGCAGACATCTCTTCCGAGGAGAGCAGGATCTCATTGGCGTTCGAGGCGACATCGATCGCGCTCTTGCGCACGCGCTCGAGGACTCGGGCAAAGTTATCAAGCATGTAATTGACGGAATCAACCACGTTGCCCAGGGCGTCGGTGGTGACTTTGCCACGCAACGTAAGATCGCCGCGGGCGATCTGGCTCACGACGGTCAGGAAGTCAGTGACGCTTCGCTGCAAATCCTGCTGCGCTTCCTGATTGGAGACGGCGCGGCCGGCTTTGTCAGCCGTACGGTTAAAGTTGTCCGCGATCACGCTGAAATCGTCCGAGGAGTCGATCTCCGCCTTGGCCTTGTAATCGCCGGCGGCAAGCTTCTCAGAGAAGTCAGTGAGCTCTTTCACCGGCTTGAGCACGCGGTTACCCAGCGTGATGACGGTGAATGCCACAACCACCAGCACGGCAAAGCCCGCGCCGAACATCAGCAGCGGCGTATTGCTGCCCGCTGGAGCGCTCATGGCATTGCTGATGGAAAGCCCGCCGGAGTGTTCACCCGCGGTATAGGCAAGGTAAAGGACGCCCAGCAATGCCATGGCGTTGAGTCCTACTACCGTCCAGATGGTCGAATTCAGCCGACCTTTCATATATACAGCCTCCAAAACCTTCTTCGACCGGAGCGGACTCCGTCGAGAAACCTTTAAATCACCGGAACAGGAAATGCTTCCGTCAACCTTTTCAAATCAAGCGCCAACGCCAGGCGATCCTCGTGCCGAAGCATGCCGCAACAATGGGGTACATCTTTTGGCGCTTCATCGACCAGCAGAGGGTCTGAGGTGGTGTAGGTGCCGATCACCTCATCTGCCGCAATGCCGATGCGCAACTGTTCTCCATCGGCATCTTTCTTCATCGCCGCCACCACGCAATGCTTGGGCGGCAGGTCCGCACGGCGGCCTTCGGTGAATGCGATGTCCACCACCGGCACGATCCCGCCACGCAGATTGAAGATGCCCATCAAAAAGCTTGGGCCGAGGGGTAGCTGGGTCACGGGCGGCCACTCCACCACTTCCTCAATATCTAAGACTTTCAAGCAGAAGCGCTCGCGACCCGCGCGGAAGATGCAGTACTGCTGCTCCGGCAGGCGGTCAATCACTTCCAGAGCACGCGCTGCAGCAACTGCTTCCCCGCTCATGGCTTCGAGATGTATGTTCTCTTCTTGCATAGGATCGAGTTGCGTGAATTAAGAAACGAACTTTTGCACCGCACCCAACAACTGTTCCGGGGTGAAAGGTTTGATCACAAAACCATCTGCGCCCTGCTGCTGCGCCCAAAATTTATCGCTCTCGCCATCCTTGGAAGTAACCATCAGGACGGGGATGCGGCTGAACTCTTCATTGTTCTTCAGGTCACGACACACCTGAAAGCCGTTCCGGTTCGGCATCACCACATCCAACAGGATGAGGTTCGGCCTTTCGATAGAGATGGTCTCTTCGATCCTGCTGGAATCGCTAATGGCGATCGACCAATAGCCGGCGGTCTCCAGCACCGACTGGATCAGTTTGGCCTCCGCCACCGAGTCATCGCAGATCAGGATCTTTTTCACGAACAACCTCAACGCTTTTGTTCCACTATATGTACTGTTCAAGCAACTTTATGGTTGCCTGGTTACTGCTTAGTGCTGTAGGAGCGAGGGCGCAAGTTTAGCATTAACAGCACCTTAGCTTGGCTATCTAAAGTCACCTAAGAACCCGCCGCGTGTACCTGAGACAGGGCCCTGACTTCTAATTTCGACTGCTTTTCTGCGAAATACATCTCTGTCTCAAGCGAGGTAAAACGCTGCATGATCTCGTGCAAACGCAGCGCCATGCCATGGATAGTGTCCACTTGTTCGCGCACCTCAGGAGAGAATCCTTCACCATCCAGGATCAGCAGTTCCGCATTCCCTAAGACGGAGGTAAGCGCATTATTAAAGCTGTGGCGCGCTTCGAGCATGTACCTGCCGAGCATTGCCTGATGCAGGTTCGCCTCTGCCGCCACTTCTGCACGCCGGGATTTATTTGTGGCATCCACCCGCCGCAAGACCTCGCCGCATAACACCACCAGTGATTCCAACCACCCTTCATGGTTGCGCACCACCAAAGCGCGCGGACAATCTCCGCGAATGAGTTGCACCACCCGCGGCCCGTCTGCCACGCAGACCAGCGGCGCACAAGCGGACTCCAGCACACGGAGCGCCTGCAGTGAACGGCCCGCGGAGGAGACTTGCACCAAGGCAAGATCGAATTGGGCGGAGCTTGGCACCTGCCAAAGCTCACCTTCCGGCTTGAGGATGGCGAACGACGGCACGACGCGTTCCATTTGCCAACGGCTGACAACATCGCGCGCGAAGTCACTATGGTCAGCGATGATCAAGACTGTCTGCTGTTTCACCATAAGTCCTTTTATCTCTTCTCCGCTTCAGCGATGGTGGTTTGGAGACGTTTGCCGGTGGCAGCAAGGTTGACCGCGCCATCAATGTCTTTAGAGCGTTTTGCAACATCGATCCTGGCATTCAAGTTTGCGGCCTCCCGCTTGCACACCGTCAATACGCCAGATAGATCAATTTCGTCACCGGATGCGGAGCAAGCGAGTGAGATTGCGAGCAAAGCGCGGGCAGCAACGGCGCGCTGTAATGCGTCGGAGACCTCGTCACCACCGCGGATGAAAGCAGAGACCTCCCAAGATGCCAGCAACAGTTTGGCTTTGTTCAGGTAAACGTGCGTGACCGAAACTGTCTGCTTGGCTGTGAGCAGTTGGGTGGCAATAAGTTCCAGGCAGGAATCAACATCCTGTGGAAGCGCAGGATTCTTGCTGCCTCCGATCGTGACCCGATGGGGAGACCGCTGTTGGGAAGGGGCTTCGACCGCGGGAACGGGAACGGCTACGGCGGCGAGCGTTGCTCCCGCGGAGGCAGATGCGGCGAGAGCAGCTTCAATCACCGGGACTTCGGCGGTCATACTCTTTGAAGGCGCTTGTTCAGGTTCGGCGACCCGAGCGCCCGGCAATTCGAAGGGCTGTGCAAGCGCGTTTTCTACCGCGGCACGAATAAGGACTAACTGTCGAAAATTGTTGCCCGCGGAATAAGCAGCGCGAAACGGTTTTTTCCATTCATGGCATATCTGGCGGACAGCCGCGACCGGTTCTTCCGCGGAAAGACCCGCAATGGAGCAATCAATGGTCTTTTGACTGCGGAACTCGACCTGATGTAACGCGTGGCGAATCGCATGCAAGTCTGCATGCATCAGCCGGAAGAAACCCAGGCGCATCAGGTAATTCAATCGCGTGAAAGCAATGAGAACCGCAGGCTCAAGGAAATCTTCTTTCGCTCCGTCCTTCACCCCGCGCGCTTGCTGCAAGATGCCCTGCAAAAGAAGATCGTTCAAACTTTTGCATTGGTCCAGAGATGAGAGGACTTTATGGATCGCGTCAGAATAAGGCATTGCTGGGATATGGGCATAACCGAAGATGGGCCGTAGTATGTCGGCGACCTCTTCTAAAGACATCATGCGATGATGGGAATCGTGCGGCGCACAGTGGGCAAAATACTGGACCAGCAGGTAATCAACCTTGTCACGAGTTGCCGCTGAGTTGCTCTTGTGATTCAACTGGCGCTTGAGCAGCAATCGCAGATTCTCCTCGGTGGAGAGTTGGGTGGCCTGCAGCAACTGCCGAATCTGATGGACTTCCACCTTTGCATCCACAGCATCGAACCAGGTAGCGATACGGTCGAGAACCGTAGCGTCTGCACGATTGATGGGATTATCCAGATCGCGGCACGTCTCGCCTAAAGCAAAGTTATGCACCAGCGCCGAGTACACAACGTAGAGCTTTCGCGAAAGCTCCCATTGCTGCGATATCTCCGCCAGATTCATGACTGCAGTCGCCATCGTTTAAGCCCCAGTCGAATTCACGGGTTTGATGATCCAGTTCGCAACATCTTGCGTAAAGCGGACGGCCACCGCGCTCCGCCCATCAGCGAACTGCACCGCCACCACGGAAGCTTCTGCATCGAGCGAACCATCCGTGTTCGCCACTCGCACCTTATCCTCAAAATCGAGCGGCAAGCGTGAGGCGAAGAAAACCTCACGTGAGGTGCCAAACTCGATTAAAGTGTTCTCCTGGACCTCAGCTCCCGCCGGTCTGCCCGAGGGAAATACTCGGGAAATCGTGACCGGGATGCGGACCCGCATGGCATTGGGAAAAAACTGTGCCAGTTTCTCCACAAACGATCCGGCGGTCGCTAATGCGGCTTGATGGGACACTTGAAACTCTCTTTCTTGCCCACCTCAATGACACGTCGGGCGGGACAATCCAAGATGTACATTGCAATGGGAGAGCCAAACGCCTGACGAGCTAAGTTGTTGATTCTGCGCGTGAGACGTTTTGTCTCATCCATGAGACGACGATTTGCGTCTCAGTGTGAGACAAAGCGTCTCACGCCGCCCGCCTGGCTGGTGCACATTGCCAAGGCGGCTAGCCTGCGCTCGCGGTGAATGTGCGGTCAGCTTTCTCGCCAATGCCATAGCGCTTGAGTTTGCGATACAAAGTAGCTCGGCTGATCCCTAACATCCTTCCTGCCAATGACTTATCGCCATTCACCTGCTGGAAGACGCGCTCGATGGTGGCGCGTTCTAGTTCCTCCAGGTCGTTGGCAAACAGCTTGGGGGCTGCGTTCGCTGCGGTCAGCGAAGCAGGGCTGGATTCGGTGTGGAGCAGATCGCTGTTGCGGATGGACGGTGGTAGATCATCTACGTCAAAAACGGAATCGGCGCCGAGCGCCACTCCGCGCTCGATACAGTTTTCCAACTCTCGAATATTGCCCGGCCACTCATAATCGATCATCGTACGCATGGCATTGCCGGAAACCTCCGGTGTCTGCTTGGGCGCATATCTGTTCAAGAACCAATGCACCAGGGTAGGGATATCAGATCTGCGTTCACGCAATGACGGCAGATGCACAGTCACCACGTTCAGCCGGAAGTAGAGGTCCTTGCGGAAGGTGCCATCTTTATAGGAGGCTTCCAGATCGCGATTGGTGGCGGCGATCACCCGCACATCCACCTTTACTTTGTCATTGCGCCCGACGGGTCGAACTTCTTTCTCCTGCAAGACGCGCAAAAGCTTGGCCTGCATCTCAAGGGGAAGTTCGCCGATCTCATCCAGGAAGATAGTTCCACCGTTGGCTGCCTGGAATAAACCTTCTTTCGATTTGTTGGCCCCGGTGAATGCGCCTTTTTCATAGCCGAAGAGTTCGCTCTCGATCAAAGTAGGGACCAGAGAACCGCAATCCACCGCAATAAACGGGCGCTTGGCATACATTCCACGATAGTGGATGGCGCGTGCCACTAATTCTTTTCCGGTACCACTCTCGCCGGTGATCAGCACCGGGGTGCGCGTGTCCTTCAGACGGGCAACGGTGCGCAGGACATCCTGGATATTCGCCGAGGAACCGACGATGCCGTGCAGGTCCATGTCCGCATTCACCCGCTCGCGGAGAAATTGATTCTCATTCACCAGCAGGACCTTCTCTTCCATGCGCTGCAACAAGAGCTTGAGTTCTTCCAAGCGAAATGGCTTGGTAATAAAGTCATAGGCGCCGCTGCGCATGGCGCGGACCGCGGTCTCAATGCTGCCATGGCCGGTCATGATCGACATCTCGGTATGGGGCGCAACCTTCTTCACTTGCTCCAGAAAATCGATGCCACTCATGTTCGGCATCATGAGGTCAGCGAGGATGAGATCGGGCAACTCGGATTCCAGCAGCGTGAGGGCGGCTTCCGCACTCTCGGCTTCAAGGCACTCATAACCCAGTGAAGCGCCCACGGTCATACACAATCGGCGGATACTCCTATCGTCATCCACAATGAGAAAACGCGTACGAATGGTTTCCATGGCTAACCTTCCAGGACCTTGGTGAGAGCGCTGATGAGTTCATTTACGCGAAACGGTTTTTCTATACACGGAACACCGGTTTGGCGCAGGATCTTCATAGTCTCTTCGTTGACCACATCACCGGTGATGAACAACATATGGCGCGCAAGTTCCGGCCGATTGCTCTTCAGCCACTCATGTACGTCCGCACCATTGATCCCGCCCGGGGTCCGCATATCAGAGACAACCCCGACATAATCTCCGTTCTGCAGGAGCTGCAATCCTTCAGCTCCTGAAGATGCGATGGTGACCTGGAAACCGCTGCGTTCGAGCGCAGCCTGAAGAAATGCCTGCACTGCCGCCTCATCTTCGATCACAAGCAGAGGCCGGGCTGGTTGAGTGGAGGTGCTCAAGCGTGTGCTCCTTTCGTCGTCATGATTGCCGCGTGCGGCAGCCGCACGCTGAAGACCGCGCCAGGACGGCTCCGATTGTTGCGGCAGGTGATCTCGCCCTGGTGTTCTTTCACGATCCCGTAACAAATGCTGAGTCCCAGCCCGGTCCCCTTGCCGACTTCTTTTGTGGTGAAGAACGGATCAAAGATGCGCTCGGGGTGGCGGATGCCGGGCCCATTGTCAGCCAAGATGATCTCGACATGCTCATTCACGCGCCGGGTATGTATCTGTATCTCGCCGGGACGGCCGGTTTCCCGGACGGCATCGTAAGCATTGTTCAGGATGTTCAGAAAAACCTGCTGCAACTGGTGGGGGTCTCCGTTCACCATGGGAAGTTTTTCGTCCATGTGTTCCAGGACCTGCACGCCGTGATTTCCAAAATCGTAGGCGCGAAGCGCGATCGTCTTGCGCAAAACCGCATTCACATCGACTGCCTCGCGCCGGAAAGGTGTCTGCCGGGCAAAGCTGAGCAGGTTCTGCACGATCTCTTTGGTACGCTCGGCTTCATGCATGATGACTTGCAGATCTTTGTGCATGGTGGAAGGAAGTTCCGGATTCATTAGCATCAGGTCGGCGAATCCGAGTATCGCCGTGAGCGGATTGTTCACCTCATGAGCGACGCCGGAGACCAGTTGACCGACTGCCGCCATCTTCTCCGTATGCATGAGTTTTGCCTGCATAGTGGCGGCATCGGTCACGTCCGTCATCACGATGACAACGCTCGTGACCTCGTCAGCACCAGCTTTCATGGGACTCATATTGATGGAGAAGCGAGCGAGCGAGCCAGTCTGCCTGCAGACCTGCAATTCCAGGCTGGCGGTACGGCCGGTCAGCACGTGGTCGAATGCCTGCTGCCACGCTGCGCGATCCTGCGCTGCAATGATCGAGAGCAGGGGATGTCCCAGCAGCGATTTCTGGTCGAAATCTCCATGCTGAAAACAGCGGCGATTGGCATAGCTGATCAAACCGGCGGTATCCGCAACCAGGATGAAGCTTTGCGTGTTATTAAGGATTTGAGTATTGAAGTCGCGTTCGCGCTGCAGTTGAAGCTGAAAGCGTTTGGTCTCAGTGATATCAAGGAAGAGCCCGCGATATTGGATGACCCGGCCCCGAGCGTCGCGCACAGCGATGGTGTTCTCGATCGCATTCATCAAGGCGCCATTCTTCTTGCGCAATGAGACTTCCTTATTGGACATTTCTCCGAGATCGGTAAGGCGCATCACTTCATTGCGCTGGCCGGGAGTGGAATAGAACTGGGTCGCGATATCGATATTCAGAAGCTCTTCGCGGCTCTCATACCCAAGCATTCGCACTAACGCATCATTCACTTCGATGAAACGTCCTTCGACGCTTGAGAAGAATGCGCCTTCCTGGATATTGTCAAACAGTTCACGGTAGCGCTGTTGTGCCTGGCGCCGCTCCGTCACATCATGCAGGACGTGAATCGTCTGCATCCCCTCATTGAGTGCGCCGTGTGCGCGCGAGGTGGATATAAGGTAGGAACGCTCGAGTATGGGATGGACGAATTCGTCTTTTCCCATGCTGCAGAACGGACAAGGCTGCAAGCCGGCACCGCTTCCCTTGGCTAACAGGTCCCGCATGTGAACTCCCACTAACTCCGCGGGTCGCAGACCGACGGCTTCCGCCAAAGGGCGGTTCACTCGGGTGATGCGATGCTGTTCGTCATGCACAACCATGTAATCAGTCAATGAGTCGAATATCTCCGCCCACTGCCGGATAGAGTGTTCGATCCTGGAAAAGAGCCGCGAGTTCTCAATGGCCGCCGAAGCATGGCCGGCGATCGCTTGCAGCGTTTGCAGATCGTCCGCGGTCACGCTGGGTGTATCAGCCAGGCAGAGCACGCCCAGCAGTTCACCGCCGGTGCCGGTCAGGCGGCATAAAGTCACATTCTTCCAGCCCAGCGTTTCTTCAATCCCTTTGCCGTTCATCTCTGAGATGGGGCAATGGAAAAGCGAGTCGGGCGCGGTCTCCGCGTGATCTGTGAGTATCGCGCTGATCATCTGTTGGTGTTCGCGCGAGGCTTCTAACCGGGGATCGTGCAACAGCACGGTCTCCATCCGCGGCCCGTGCGCCAGCGCCATCGCATAAGCGCGCGCGGAGAGCATTTCTGCCGCGCGGGATGCAAAGATGCGGATCTGCTCCGGAAGACTTACGGAACCGCCCAGCTCGAGTGCCATGCGCACTAAGCTTTCAGCGCGCCTGCGGTGCTGCTCTGAGCTATGCAGATTCTGCGCGGATTGCAGCGCCACTGCCACCTCCGCGGCAAGAAGCTGCGCCCGCCGCACTATCTCTTCGGTGATCGGCTTGCCATCCTCGCGATCCAATAAACCGAGGATGCCCTGCACATTTTGTTCCGCCGCATAGATGGGCACGCCCAGGTACTGATGCACATTGAACTTTTGTACTAATTCCTGATTCACGCCTGGCAGGTTGTGGGCTTCTTCCGTATGGAAGGGCTGCTTGGCGCGGATGATCTGAAGGGAGATATCTGATTCCCATGCCATCTGCATGTGCTGTCCGGATCGACTATCCGAACCGAAGCGAACAATGCAGTCATTGCCCTCGATCAGAGCGATGAATGACCGCGTGAAACCCAGAAAATGCGCAGCCCGTATGACGAAGGTCTCCATAAAACGGTCAAGATCAGCGCTGCTGCCGAGTTCAGAGCAGATGTCCAAGAGCCCACGGAATTCCTCCGCTTCAGCCCGGATCCGGCTATGGACCTCCGCATTTTGAATCGCAAGGGAGCCGATGCTGCTCAGCAACGAGAGCAAAGACCTTTGTTCATTGCCCCATGCCGGGGCGGTCTGGCCGGGGCAGACAAAGAGGATGATGCGGCCGTTCTGTGCCGCGATCCTTGAGATCAAGACCTGGCTACTGCCGGCAGCACCGGCCAATAACCCTGCACTGATGGGAGAGATCTGGGATTCCGCACCGCAATCTATATAGAGAGGTGTTTTTGCTGCTGAGGCCCGCTCGCAAAGGTCGATGAACATGGGCATGTGGGACGGGGAAACACAGAATGACCGGAAGAAATTTGCCAGGTCACCATCCCTGGTGGCCAAGGCCTGCAATTCGAAGATCTTGGGGTCCGAATCGTGGCGAAGAAAAACCGCGCAGAGCCGCGCTTTCAGGAGGTCACATATCTCGTCCGCGAGCGAATTCAGGACGGCGGGGACATCGAGGCTGGAATGCAAACGCTGGGAGCACTCGATCAAGACATCTGAATAAGCCAATTCAGAATATAACTTCCCCGCTGACCCGGAGGTGGACCCCAAGGGCGCAGACTGGTTCCGAACCTCGGAATTGCTGGGCAATCGATCGATCCTTCAGACTTCAGAGTGGGGGGAGAGGTAGACGGTACTGCCTAATCTCATTTTGAGTCAAGCAGCGATACAGCTTAGAGAACCAGTTTTAGTAACCGTTACCAAGTTGAGACAGTCTCACCTTGAGACGAAAAAGCGCCGATTGAGCCCGCGACTGAGACGAAATCCCGGAAACTTCCCAAAAGAGGATTCGCGGCGAAATCCTCTGCCGCTAATTTAAGTGTTTTGTATACAGTAACTTACATTTTTTCTTCCGTAGTTCTTTTGCATTAGGCCCGGCGTGGCACAGGCATTGCATCCTCACCATGCGGGGTTTCTGACCCCAAAGAGGAGTGGTGTCTATGAAGACCCGTCGCCTGGTTTCAGTAGCGATCTTAGTAACTGCCTTGATCGGCAGCGCATTTGGCCGCGCGGCCAAGACGAAGGCAATGCCGGTTTTTCCCGAACTGGCAAAGAAGATGAGTGTGAGCGGAGTCGTAAAGGTGGAAGTGGTGGTCGAGCCGAATGGCGTCGTCAAGAGTGCCAAAGCCCTCGGCGGACATCCCCTCCTGATCGACGCGGCCGTGAACGCTGCGCAGAAGTTCAGATACGAGACGGCAGCAGAAGAAACCAAAGAAACCATCGAATTCAGGTTTTAAGGCGGTAACGGGGCGACCCGTTATTGCGGAGGCATTCACCATGAGTATCGGCAAGCGGCTTTATTCCGGCTTTGGCATCGTATTGGGCGTGTTCGTACTGCTGGCGGTGGTCAACATCGTAAGTATGGGACGGGAGCGCTCGGCGACGCAAAAGGCGAACGAGCTGTTCCAGGAACAGCGCGGAACTTCTGATATCGCCAACCAGATGACTGAGAACCGTCAGGCCCTCAGCAACTATCTCTTGAGCGGTAATTCGCAAGAGATCGACCGACTGAACAGCGGATTCAATGCGCTGGTGGAGAAGATTGATTCTGCCATGCGCAAGCTCTCCACCGAGGATGAGCGTGAAGTCCGCTCATCGCTGGCGAAGCTGAAGGACGCGGAGCAGCAATGGAAAAAGCAGTTCGCGGATCCCCTGGTGGACAAGCGTAAGCAGGTGGACTCCGGAAACACCACCGTCGCTGACTTGCAGATCTTTTATCTGCAACAGGACCCCATCACCGCCCAGAAAGCCTCGGTCGAGTCCCTGAAGACCGCGCAAGACAACATCCGCACACTGGTTGAAGACCAACAACGCTTGAGCGAAAGCGCCTCGTCATGGGCGATGATCATCCTAGTGGTCGGCAGCATCCTGGGCGTGCTGGTGGGAGCCGGCGCAGCCTACATGATCTCCAAAGAGATCACCCGGCCTTTGACGCACCTGATAGCGGTGGCCCGGGAGATCGGGAATTCCGGAGACCTTGACCAAAGCGTAGACATCGTTCGCAGTGACGAGATCGGCGAATTAGCGCAGACCTTCAACAACATGGTCTCCTACCTGAAGGAGATGGCCGCGGTATCAGAGGCCATCGCCGGCGGCGATCTGACGGTCGACGTGAATGCCCGCTCCAAGCGCGACACATTAGCCATTGCTTTCAGTGAAATGACCCATGGCCTACGGACAATGGTCAAGAATGTCCGCGATGGCGCCTCGCAAGTGGCGAGCGGCTCGAATCAAGTGGCATCTGCATCGGATGAATCCGCACGCATCAACGTGCAGGCAGCTTCCGCCATCGACGAAGTCACCAGCACCATGCACGAGATGAGCATCAACGTGCAGAACATGGTCAAGAACACCCAGACCCAAGCATCCAGCGTGAGTGAGACCTCGGCTTCTATCGATCAGATGGTGGCATCCATTCAGCGCGTGGCGGACACAGCCAAAGTACTGCTCGACATCTCCCAGCGCTCGCGGGAAGAGGTGCAGAGCGGCATCAGCACCATGGAGAAGACTACGAACGGGCTGAATCGCATCAACCAGGCGATTGATTCTTCCGCGCAGATCATCGGCAACCTGGGGCAGAAGACGGAAGACATCGGCAAGATCGTGGAAGTGATCGACGACCTGGCTGAGCAGACCAACCTATTAGCGTTGAACGCCGCGATTGAAGCGGCGCGCGCCGGCGAACATGGACTCGGCTTTGCCGTGGTCGCCGACGAAGTTCGCAAGCTGGCTGAAAAGTCAGCGCAGTCCACGCGCGAGATCTCAGAGCTGATCGAGAGTATCCAGCGTGAGGCCCGCAAGGCCGTGGAGAACATGGATAAGAGCACCACCATCGTGGACGAGGGATTGAACCTGGGCGGAGACCTGGGAAGCGCTCTCAAGAAGATCTCAAACGTGGTGACGGAGGTTTACAAGTTCGCTCAGGAGATCGGCGCGGCTACCAATGAGCAGTCCCACGGTTCTACCCAGATCGCGAAAGCCACCAGCCGCCTGAATGAGATCACGCATGAGATCACTTCCAGCGTGGAGGAGCAGGCATCCGGTGCGCAGGCTGTGGTGCGGGCGATGGAAAAGATGCGTGAACTCACCCAGCGTTCAACCTCCGGCTCAACCGAGCTGGCGGCTTCATCAGAACAAATGTCAAAGATGGCGCGCACCTTATTGGAATCCATGGACCGCTTTGTGCTGGATACGCGGATGAACGGCAACTCCCGCAAAGGCCACGAAGAGCAGCGCGCAATGGCACGTTACGCAGGAGCGAACAACTAAGGGAGTCGAGATCCATGGCAAAAGACCTACATCTCGTTGGCTTCCGGATCGGACGTGAGACGTTCGCGGTGCCCATTGATCTGGTGCATGAGATCGTTCGCGTGCCGGACATCACTGCCGTTCCGGATGCCCCGGACTACATTGAGGGCGTCATCAATCTGCGCGGAAAGATCGTTTCCATCGTGGACTTGCGAAAGCGTTTCGGCGAAAAAGAGATCACGCGCAACAAGAAAAATCGCATCCTGGTTGTGGAAGTCGAGACTAAGCACGTGGGCCTGATCGTGGACTCGGCCTCCGAGGTGCTGAAGATCCCTCATGCGGATGTGGATGCCCCGCCGAATGTTTTTGAGGAAGGCGAGCTGAATTACGTGACCGGAGTGGGCAAGCTGAATCATCGGCTGATCATCCTGGTGGACCTGAGCAAGATCCTGCAAAAAGGCGAATTACGCCGATTGGGCGAAGTAGCTGCAGCCCAGAGCATGGCAGCCGCGGTTTAAAGACCAGAGCTGCGCCCAAAAGAATCAACGCACTTTTAAGGAAGACATGGCGACACCCAGCGTTAATCTGCAGATCACTGAACCTGAGCTGAAGCTGTTGCAAACCCTCGTCTACCAGGAATGCGGCATGTTCTTTGACGAACGGCGCGTGCACTTCCTGCAAGACCGGCTGCAACGCCGCCTTAAGACTTGCGGGCTGGATTCGTTCTACAGCTATTACCGGTTGCTTACCAGCCGCGAGGGCAAAGCGGAACTTTCCGCGCTGCTGGAGAACCTGACGGTCAATGAGACCAGCTTCTTTCGCAATAAACCACAGTTAGAACTCTTCCACAAAGGAACTCTGGAAGACATTCTTCACCGGAAACAGCAGCGCCGGGATTTCTCATTGCGGGTTTGGAGCGCCGGATGTTCCACCGGACAAGAACCCTACACATTGGCGATGATTATTTGTGATGCGCTGGCATATTACTACCTGCGGAATCCATTGCCTTTTGACATGCCCTCCCCCAAGCCGTTGATCCCGCCGCCATGGAAGGTGGAGATCCTGGCTTCAGACATCAATTACTCGGTGCTGCGAGCGGCGCAGGAAGGATCCTACTCAGATAACAACATGGAGGCGGTGGATTATGCCTATCGTCTGCGCTACTTTGACCGGAGCGGCGATCGCTACCTGATCAAAAAGCAAGTGAAAGAGCTGGTCCACTTCGACTTCCACAATCTGAAGACCGAATTCCTGCCACAGCGCAACGATGTGATCTTCTGCCGCAATGTGATGATCTATTTTGATGAAGCCGAGCAGAAGAGGCTGATCGACAAGTTTTACCGCTGCTTGAATGCGGAGGGATATCTCTTCGTTGGCCACGCCGAAAGCCTTTTCGGCTTGAGCGACAAGTACCGGATGATCCACCAGAACAATGGAACGGCATATCAGCGTATCGAGGTCAACGCGTGAGTTTCTTTTCGGAAGAGCGCGGTTCAGAGCTCAAAGACCTTTTCTTTGAGAGCGCCGGCGAATTATTGCAAGCGCTGAATGAAGAGGGGATGGATCTGGAGAAACGCCCGGGAGACGTGGAGGTCGTGCGGCAGGTCCGCCGAACCATCCATACCCTCAAAGGCGACTCCGCAGCTTGCGGCTTCCGCGAGCTGAGTGAACTTGCTCACGAACTGGAAGACGTTCTTACGCCGGAACTGGCTGCTCGATCGAACGGTCGCGTAGCGGAAGTAGTGCTCGCCGCCGCGGACACATTTGAGATCATGCTCTCCGCCTATCGCGCCAACGCCGCTGCTCCGAACGGCGACACTTTGCGTGTGGCCATCCGCAACATGGTGAACGCGCCTCTGTCGAACGGGTCACACCATCCTGTTACGCCGCAGAAACCTTGCTTCCAGTGGAGCGAATACGAACAGATGGTGATCGCTGATGCTGCGCGGCGCGGGCTCAAGGTGCTACAGCTTTCCATGGTGATCGATCGGGATTGCCCAATGCGGGCAGTTGCGGTGCAGATGGTGAGAAACGCCCTCAGTGACTTAGGCACATTGCTCGCAATCTCTCCGGATGAGAACGCGCCGGCGGACGCGCTCGAGCGGATTGAAGCGGCGCTGGCAACCAGCTATGACGCCGAACATATTTCCAGGAAGTGCCGAATACCGGCCATGATCTCTGAGGTGAAGGTCGAGCGCTACACTCCCGCCGCCCATGCGATCAACGGACACGATCAGAGCGAAGATATCCTGGAGGAGGTTCTTTTCGCCGAAGAAGCGGCATTCGCGCCGCAATTCGCGGCAATCGAGCCGGAACAGCCGTCCGCGATCGAAGGCACGACAGACTTTGTCCAGGCGATAGCGCGCGACGAGGCTGCCGCCGCGCAGCAGAATAGCGTCACAAACTCCGCGGCGGAAATCATCCTGCGAGTGGATGCGGAGAAGATCGACGCGGTCCTCAATCTGGTGGGCGAGATGATCATTGGCAAGTCGATGCTCACCCAAACCATCAATGAATTCGATAAGAAACACACGAAGGACCCTTTGCGCGCGAAGTTCGCGGACGCCCTGGCATACCAGGCACGTGTCCTGAATGACCTGCAGAAATCAGTGATGAAGGTGCGCATGGTGCCGGTGGAGCAGCTCTTCCGCCGCTTTCCTCGCGTGGTGCGCGACACCGCGAAAGCCTGCGGCAAAGAAGTTCAATTAGTGATGAACGGCCAGGACACGGACCTCGACAAGAGCATCTTGGATGTTCTGGCGGAGCCGCTCGCGCATCTCGTCCGCAACTGCATCGACCACGGGATCGAGTTGCCCATCGACCGGATGGCTGCGGGCAAACCGACGCAAGGCCGCGTACGCCTGAATGCTTTTCACCAGGGCAATCAGGTGGTGATCGAGGTCTCCGATGACGGCAAAGGCATCGACCGCAACCGGGTGGTGGAGAAAGCCATCGAGCGGGGAGTGGCCACGCGGGATGAGGTCGCCCGCATGACCGAAGGTGAGATGCTGAACCTTGTCTTCCATCCGGGATTGAGCACTTCAGACCAGGTGACTGCCATCTCCGGCCGCGGCGTAGGCATGGATGTTGTGAAAACCGTCCTGGAGAAGTTGAAAGGGAGTGTCTCCATTGAGAGCAGGCCGGGACAAGGCAGCACTTTCCTGCTGAAGGTTCCTTTGACCCTGGCCATCATCAAAGCTTTGCTGTTCCGAATCGCCGACCGTCTCTATGCGGTTCCGCTTACTTCGGTGATGGAGATCACCCGCGCGCAGGAGATTGACATCCATCGCGTGGACCAGCATGAAGTGCTGCGCTTGCGTGATCAGGTGCTAACTTTGGTGCGACTCAGTAAGCTGAACAAAACAGCGCACAAGAAATCAAAGAAGATCTTCATTGTTGTGATCGCGATCGGCGATCGCAGATTTGGCCTGGTGGTTGACAAGCTGGTGGGCGAAGAAGAGCTGGTCATCAAGGCGCTGGACGACCATCTGGTGGCCACAGAGCTAGTGAGTGGAGCATCCATCCTGGGCGATGGCACAGTGGTGCTGATCCTGAATCTTAATTCGGTTGTCGCCCGGCTGGGCAAATCCTCAGAAATCGAGCACAGCATTGGAGCATCCGCATGAGCACTCCGGTGAGGGTTTTGGTGATCGACGATTCAGCGCTGATGCGGAAACTCATTCCTCAAATACTGGAGCGTGATCCGTCTATCCAGGTGGTAGGGACAGCGATGGATGGCGAGTTCGGGATCCGAAAGGTGGAAGAACTGAAGCCGGATGTGATCACCTTGGACCTTGAGATGCCCCGCATGGACGGCATGGAAACACTGCGCCAGATCATGCGCCGTTTCAGGCTGCCGGTGATCGTGGTGAGCGCGCACAGTACGGAAGGCGCTTCTTCTACATTCAAAGCGCTGGGCTTAGGTGCTTTTGACTTCGTAGCCAAACCGAGCGACTCAGCTTCTTCCCGCATGGAAGAGATTGCGGCTGAACTGATCGGCAAGATCAAAGTGGCGGCCAGCGCGGAACTGCAAAAACTCTATTCGCCTGCCAAGATAGAGCCGGCGCGCGCACAAAAACCTTTGGTTCGGACCCGGCGCCAGCCTACGAAGCTGGTTGCGATCGGCATCTCTACCGGAGGCCCGAATGCCCTGCAGTACATGCTCTCTCAATTGCCGGGTGATTTTCCAGGGGCGATCGTGGTGGTGCAGCATATGCCGGAAGGGTTTACGGAGATGTTCGCAAAGCGCCTGGATGAGACTTGTTCGATTGAGGTAAAAGAGGCAAAATCCGGCGATGTCTTGATCGCAGGGCGAGCGCTGATCTGCCCCGGCAATCGCCACATGCGTGTGAAGCGGATGCCGCTGGGGGACATGGTGGTTCTCGGCGACGATCCGCGTATGAATGGCCACCGACCTTCCGTAGACATTTTGTTTCACTCCGTGGCGCAGGAGTTCGGCCACAATTCCGTCGGTGTGATCATGACGGGCATGGGCGAGGATGGCGCTGATGGACTGGGTGCGATCAAAGCCTCCGGCGGAACTACGGTGGCGCAGGATGAGGCATCCTGCGTGGTCTATGGAATGCCAAAAGTGGCGGTGGAACGCGGACACGCGCAGCGCGTGGTGTCCTTGGATCTGCTTTCAAACACGCTGGTGGCGCAATGCAAGGAGCGCCAAAGCGTGGCAAGGGCTTAGGTTTTACCGGTGTGATTTTATGCACCGCAGAATCGGTTTTTAGCAGTCAGGAGACTCAATATGGAGCAATTTGCGGCTCTGCTTCGCAATAAGGATCGTCAGCCGGTGCGGTATCTGGTAGTGGACGACTCCGTCTTCGCGCGGAAGAACATCACCAAGATGGTGGAATCATTTGGCGGCCAGGTGGTCGGCGAGGCGGGTGACGGCTGTACCGCCATCACGGAATACGACCGCACCCAGCCGGACATGGTGCTAATGGATATAACCATGCCGCAGATGGAAGGCATCGAGGCGGCGGAGAGGATCGTCCGCAGCCATCCCGAAGCTCGCGTGGTCATGGTCTCCTCGGTGGGTTACCAGGAAAACATTGTTGCGGCGCTGCAAAAGGGCGCACGCCACTTCGTGCAGAAACCGGTGAAGCCTGAGGTGCTATATGAGGTCATCAAATACGTGATGGGTGAAGACGTGGTCGCGGTGGGCGCCGCCGTTGCAGGGGAGATCAAGTAATGAAGATGGAATTGATCCAACCCTTCATCAACGCCGCAGATGCCGTGCTCGCTGAGACCTTGCGTTGTAGCACCCGCATCGCCGATGTGGATATGAGTGAGGATGCCTACCGCCGCAAAGGTGAGGCAGCCATCATTACCATCCAAGGGGACATTGAAGGCCGCGTGATCTTTGACCTGGACAGGCCAACCGGCATAGCCATTGCAGCAGCGCTCTCCGGTGCCACGCTCGAAGAGGCTGAGAGCATGGTGCAGGAGACGGTGTTTGAATTGGCAAACCTGGTGATAGGCAACGCGGTGACAACGCTGAACGATCAAGGATTTCGCTTCAAGATCAATCCCCCAGAGCTGCATACTGAGAATGAAGGCATGCGTACCAGCGAAGATACAGAAGCACTCGTCATGTGTTTTGAGGTACCGAACGGCAGCGTTTATATGAACATTGCCATGCGCTATAATCGCCGCCGCAAGGCGGAGCGAGCCGGAGCCATGGCGTAAGAAGCCCGCGGCAATCGTGAAGGGCGGGGATCATTCCCCGCCCTTGATTTTGTTCTCAATACTCTAGGGAGTGATCGCCACCAGCACTGGCCGCATACGGCAGATGCCGGTCACGCCGGCAGGACATGTTGTGACGGGCGCCGGATTAGTAAGGATAATGGAGTTTGTATTGGTAGCGATATCAACCACGCCACTGGCATCCGGCGCGGTTGCGGTCACGGGGTCGGTTCCCTGCACGGCAACGATCACTTTGCTTGAGTTGGGGGCCGCGCCGATCGATACCGGGGAGACATGTGCGATCACTCCGTTCACAGAGGTATCGAGCGCTATAGTTCCTATCACAGTGTTATTCAAGGTGTTGATCGCAGTCACGGAATCCGAGCCTGCGTTCGCAACATAAACGCGAGTTCCGTCCGGAAGTGGCGCTACTGATACCGGATTACTACCGACCGTCACGAAAGTCTGGGTATTAAATGCTGCTCCCGCTGCGGGATCAGCATTGATGATGCTCAGGCGATTGTCAGTCGAGTTTGTGACATACACGCGCAATAGCCTGGCATCCAGCACGGCAAAGTTCGGCGCGGTGCCCACCGCAACAGTCGCCACCACCGAATCGGTGGAAGTATTTATCACGCTTACGCTATTGCCGCCTTTGTTCACAACGTACATGCGGGAGGTATCCGCGTTGGCTACGATCCAGATCGGTGCCACCCCCACAGTGACCGTGGAACTCACCACAAAATCCGCCGTGTTCACCACGCTGACGGTGTTGCTGCCCTGGTTCACAACATAGATCTTTTTGCCGTCCGAGGTACCGGAGATTGCGATCGGATTCGTGCCGACGCCCACCGTTTGCGTAAGCGCGTTCAGCGCGGGGTCAATGCGCCCAAGCTGGTTGGTTCCAGAGAGTGTCACAAAGATCGCGGTAGCTGAGTTGCTAAAGGCAAACGTGGGAGCCGAATTTGCAGGCAATGACGTGGTAGCGGGCAAACCGAGCGAGGGTAGGAAAGTGAAATAGGAGGAGATGGTCGAATCAGCCTTGTTGGCAACATAGAGGCGTTGGGCATTGCCGTAAAAACCAAAGTTTACCGGGTCATGCCCGACTTCCGTCTGGCCTACGTTCGTATCTCCGGAGATGTCGATATTAAGGATGGCGCCGGGAGCGCCAGGGCCCGCGGTGAACAGGACCGCTGCGTGCTTCAATGCTTGAGGATCAGCGCCCCCAGTCAAGATAGGGGTTGTAATAGGCCGAAAAGTCTCACCACAGCCGATATTTAAAATCGCGCATAAAACAATAGCCGCAAGCGCGGCCTTACGTAGCAAGGTCATTCCCGCTCCCGCCAGAGAACCCTCTGGCCAGCAAACCTTTTGGGATAAAACACTATTGTAATTTGCGGGCGGTTTCCGCGCCAGAGCAGAACCTCTGGCGCTTTTCTCGGTATCTTAAGCAGTCTTGCTTGGAGTACGTTTTCTTACTGTCTTCTTCGCGGTTGCGTGGCCTTGAGAATCCACGTCCTGTACGCGGTGGGGGCCCTTTTTCCCCAGATTTTCCGTTGCCGCAAGGCTCTCCTTCAATGCCGCCATCAAGTCGGTCACCGGTTTGGCTGGTTTGGCTTTTTCGACCTGAGGCATTTCCTTTCCTTCCAACCGGGCTTTGATCAGTTTCTTGAGCTGTTCCTGGAAGGTGTCGTGAAACTTTTTCGGCTCCCATTTGGCTGCGAGCGCTTCGATCAACTGGTTTGCAACCTTCACCTCGGCGGCTTTGATCTCGGTTTTTATCGGGCCAAAACCTTCCACTTCGCGGATCTCATCCTGGTAATAGATGGTGTGCAATAGGATGCCGCCCTCATATGGCCGCAGCAGTACGGTGTATTCGCGATTATGCATCGTTAGTTTTGCCACACCTAGATACGAGCTGTCACTCAGCGCTTTCTGCAGCAGCGCATATGGCCGGCGGCCCGCCTCTTCCGGCAACAGGTAATACGATGACTCGAAATAAATAGGATCCACTTCGTCGGTTTTGACGAACTCCAATATCTCCATCGCCTTGGCGGTGCGTGGCTCGATCTTCTTGATCTCTTCCGGCTCGATCACCAGATATTCGCCCTTGCTGTATTCGTACCCCTTCACGATGTCTTCGCGGCTCACCTCAACATCCTCTTCCGCGCAAAAGAGCTTTTGTTTCACCCGGCTCATGTCTTCACGGTGCAACATATGAAAGCTCACCCGCTCGCCGCGAGCGCCGGCGAAGAGCCGGACCGGCATTGAGATAAGTCCGAACGTAAGATAACCAGACCACAAGGAAGCCATGATTCCACCTTTAGATTTAGAAGAAAAGCTTGTCCGGTTGAGAACAAGTTCCAGATGGTAGGATGCGTTTCTACTCCGGTAATGTTCGCTGCAAAGGGGAGATGGACCAGGAATCGAGAGCTGCCGGCATACAAAAACGCGAAACCGCTTGCTTGTTCATAGCGGGCGCACTCGTCCTGCTGTCGTTCGGAATTCTGCCCTCCGCGCTGGTGAAGCTACAGTTTCGCCCTGCGTTCTTGATCACAGCAGGCTTTGCGACGATCGCCTGGGGAATCGGCGGGGTCAGCGTTGCGGGCGCATCTGCCGGCTGGGCCGCTGCCTTCATCCTTTATCTAACGGGAGGTCGAAGCCTATTTCTTATTTTGTTCGCCGTCTTCATCCTTACTTTCGTTGCGACTTTCGCGGGACGCAACCGGAAAAAACAGCGAGAAAATAGAGAAGACCGTCACGGTCGAGGCGCCGCCCAGGTATTGGCCAACCTGGGAGTAGCGATCGGATGCATGCTGCTGGTGCGTATCACGGGTCCGGTGGCGATGTTATGCGCGATCGCGGCCCTCGCTGAAGCCGCAGCCGATACCGTTTCCAGTGAACTTGGAAAGGCTTACGGCAACGCCACTGTTCTGGTAACGAACTTTGCTTCTGTACCGCCGGGGACGAATGGCGGCATCACTTGGCTGGGAAGCATGGCAGGTGCGGTTGCCGCATTGCTTGCCAGCTTTACCGGTGTCGCTACTCATATCATCGAGCCGCGAGAAGCAGTTGTGATCGCGATCGCTGCTGCGATAGGCATGTTTATTGATAGCTTGGCAGGCGCAACGCTTGAGAACCACGGCAGACTGAATAATGAAGCAGTAAACCTTATCGGGTCCGCGACTGCGGCTCTGATCGCGGTGCCCCTTCTCTGGCTTCTTTCGCGACTCTACTAGACAATTTTTTAGTCAAACGACCATCGCAATAACGTTGCGCCGACGGTGAAGCCCGCGCCGACAGAGGCCAAAACTACCAGACTACCTTTCTTCAGTTTGCCCTGTTCACGCGCCGTCTGCATGGCGAGCGGAATGGTCGCCGCGGTCGTATTTCCATACTCCGCGATATTGATGATGACCTTGTCTTCCGGCATGCCCAGTCGCTCCGCCGCTGACATAATGATCCTGCGATTCGCCTGATGAGGTATGAACACATCCACATCTTTACCGCTGAAACCATTGCGCGTGAGGACTTTATCCGATGCCTCCGCCATCTTGCGTACCGCGTATTTAAAAACCGCCTGGCCATCCTGATGGACAAAATGCATTTTTTTATCCACCGTCTCATGTGACGACGGCAGCCTGCTTCCGCCCGCGGGCATATAAAGCGAACAGGCGCCGGAGCCATCCACTTCATGGTGAAAATCAAGGAAGATGTTCTCATCGTCATCGTCAGCGGGTTCAATGAGTACCGCCCCCGCTCCATCACCGAAGATCACGCAGGTTGCGCGGTCTTCATAATTTATGATGGAAGACATAGTATCGGCGCCGATGGCTAGCACTTTCTTGTGCGCCCCGCTCTCCACAAATTTCACCGCCGTCTGCAATGCATAGAGAAATCCTGAGCACGCAGCGGAAACGTCAAAGCCCCATGCATTTTTAAGACCCAGCTTGTCCTGTACCAGACAGGCAGTGGCAGGAAAGACCATATCCGGCGTTACGGTCCCTACGATCACCGCTTCGATCTCAGCCGGCGACACGCCTTTTTTCTCCAGCATGGGGCGCACCGCTTCAATGATCATGTCTGACGTGGCAGTGCCCTTCTCCACGATGTGCCGCTGCTTGATTCCAGTGCGATCCATGATCCACTGGTCATTGGTATCCACAAGTTTTTCAAGATCAGCGTTTGTAAGAAGTTTAGGAGGGACGTACGTGCCGAGAGCGGTTAGCTTTGCGCCGAGAAGTCTCTTTGAGTGATTTGCCATCGATAGGTTACTTCCATGTTAAGCGATGCGTAGGGAGTTTCCCAAGGGGATAACGCGGGGAGAGCGTGATAGCACCGGGGAGCCCACTGCGCACGCACTAGCCCGTTACCGTTGCTTCCTTCCGGACCTGGCGGGATTGGCGGGATTGCGTCGCGTGGGACCCGGCAAAAAGATTTTAGCAGAGCACTACAATGGAATGAGTGTCTGCGGCCACCCACATTCCGGAGATGTTACCGCGCAGCATTGAGCGTTACTTCCAGGTGTCGCTTTTTGCCATGATCCTGACCGGCTTCGTCGCCCTGGCGGGCACGGGCAAACTGGACCTACTGTCTCTGCTCTTCGTTGTAATGGCCATGGCGGCCCGCGCCTGCCAATTGGTCATTGGCAATCGCTTCACCCTCAGTGAGAGCACAACCACAAAGCTCACCATCGGGTATGCAGGTTTTTACCTCCTGGACTATCTCGCGTTGTCCTTGGGGTTTCTGAACGCAACCGTCCACCTGGTGCTGTTCATCATGGTGGTAAAAATGTTCTCACTGCAACGAGACCGCGACCACATCTATCTGGCGGTCATCTCGTTCCTGATGGTGCTTTCGGCGGCGATCCTTACCATTGACACCTTCTTTTTCGGCGCTTTCTGCCTGTTTCTGCTGGTCTCTGTGAGTACCTTCGTAAGTATGGAGATGCGCCGTTCGTTACGCGCCGCCCAGCGCACGGCCGGCACCGGAACCTCCGGAAGATTGGCGCAGGCTCTATCCAGCACGGCTGCGGCGCTGGTGGTCACGATCGTGGTAGGGGCCACCGCGATCTTCTTCATGCTGCCGCGCGTGACTAACAGCTATCTGCAACGCTACGCCCGGCAAAACAACTTCCTCACCGGATTTAGTGATGAGGTGAAGTTGGGCGAGATCGGCCGTATCCAACAATCAAGCGCGCTGGTGGCGCACATTAAGTTCGAAAGCGGCGTGCGGCCGCCGGCAGACATGAAGTGGCGCGGCATCGCACTCAGCAATTTTGACGGTTCGCGCTGGTCCAATCATACCGCGACGGAGCCGGTTCGCGCTTCCCTGGGACAACTCGACCTGCAACGCAATGGGATACTCCAGCGATTGTCCGGCATGACCGCCCCACCGCGACAAGCCAACATGATCAGCTATCGAGTGGTGATGGAACCCATCGGGACCAATATTTTCTTTCTTCTACCCAGGCCGGTCGCGGTGCGATCGAATATGCGGGCCTATGCCGTGGATTCGCTGGGCACTGTGTACTCGATCGATCCCGACCGGCAGATATCCGTCTATGACGGTGTTGCCGATCTCAGTGACCGCTCGGCTCTGGCACGTTTCTCCGCGGAGCAGGAGGTTCCGCCATTCGTCTCTGCCGTCTATCTGCAATTGCCGGCAGTGGACCCCAGGATCGTGGAGCTTTCGCGAAAGCTGACTGTGAAGAAAGCTTCTGTCTTCGCTAAAGCAACCGCCATTGAAGAGTATCTGCGCAATGCTTACGGCTACACCCTGGAGATGGATGCGGGTACGGGAAATGACCCCCTGGCATATTTCCTCTTTACCCGCCGCAAGGGACACTGCGAGTACTTCGCTTCATCCATGGCGGTGATGCTGCGCACGGTGGGAATCCCTTCCCGCGTGGTGAATGGCTTCCGCGGCGGTGATTACAACGACGTGAGCGGCAGCTACGTTCTTCGCGGTCAGAATGCGCACTCCTGGGTGGAGGCATATATACCGGGCCTCGGCTGGCAGACCTTTGATCCGACCCCTGCCGCCCCTGCGCCACCGCATGACCGTTGGGCCAGAATGCTCTTGTACATGGACGCCGCACGCGAGTTCTGGCGGGAATGGGTGGTCAATTATGACTTTGCCCGGCAAAACTCGGTCTACAACACTACCGTCAGGCGCTCTCACGATCTATTTGGAAGCTCCCGCGCTTGGCTTACAAAGACGTACGCGTCCGTCCTGCAAGTATTCCGTGACACGCAACGGAAAGCAGAACGAGCCCCGCGGCGCTGGGGCCTCTCCGGACTCGTGGTGATTTTTTCTGTTTTACTGCTTGCGAATGTGCCGCGGCTCATAAGGTTGTTCCGCAATGCGCGCCTGGCGCGCACGCCGCAACGAGCGCCGAAGGCTGCGGCAACCATCTGGTATGAGCGCATGACCCGCAGCCTCGGACATAAAGGCATTCCCAAATCGCCGGCGCAGACCCCGGAAGAATTCCTGAGAAGTATTCGAGACCAGGAGCTTCACCTCCGGGTGGCCCGCTTCACTGACAGCTACGAATTCGCCCGCTTCGGCGACTCCGCCGAAGAAGCCGCCAAACTTCCGCGATTGTTCGAAGAGATCGAGGAGACGGTTAAGCGCTGAAGCGTTATCGCGTTCCTACCTCATCCTGAAGCTGTTGATCATCCGCTCGAACGTGGGCTGAAGCGCACTAAAATCCTGCTGTGGCGCGATAAATAGAAGATAGATCACGGTACCATCCTGCCGCTGCGTGACCACGAGCAGGTCTCTTTCCGCCACCGGCTGGCCATCCTGCGAAGTGATGGGGGAAGGTCCGATCAGGTCCATCACGTAAGCTGGCGCTCCATCCACCTGCGCCTGCCGAGGCTGCGACTGCGCGTTGATCTGCTGGTTGGATTGGCGCAACATGTTGTAGACCTGCTGCGTTGCTTGCTCCAGCGATATCTGCCCATCGCTCTGGTATCCGTTCACCATCACGCCATATGCAATGGCATCCTGAGAGACCCCAGCCTGGGGAGCGATCGTGACAGCGGCGTTCTGGTCACCAAAAACCTGCCAGTTATCCGGATATTGCATCTGAAAGACGCGATGATTCAGCGTTGTAAAGTTGCCGCTGGGCATGACAGATTGCCGCCCAGCCTGCGCGATCTTCGCCTGCTTCTGCTGCTGCATCTGCGCGACCTGCTGCGCGGTATAAGGCTTCAGGGTGGCTGCCACTTGCTTGATGCGGCGGAACTCCGGGGAATTCTGCGCATATTGCTTCGCTGGGAGTTGCGAGATGGCGGTAGTCACTGCCTCAGCGCGATTTCCCGGATCCGGATGGTCGCTCAGGAATTGCGGTCCGCCGGAGGCCGAGCCATTGTCCTCTGATTTCAGCTTTTCGAAGAATTGCGCCATGGCGCGAGGGTCATACCCGGCTTCATACATGATCTTGGCGCCGGTACGGTCAGCTTCGCTTTCCGCATCGCGAGAATATTTGAGCAGGACTGAGCCAACACCGAACTGCAATCCTAACCGCGCTAGTTGTCCGGCGGCCCCATTCCCCAGCACCGCGCCACCGATCGCCGCGGGTATCTGCCACAAAGATTGTTTGCTCGCATTGCGCGTGGCATGTCGCAACCAGACGTGTGAGATCTCATGCGCCATCACACCGGCAAGCTGGGCTTCCGTGTCCGCCGCCTGGATGGTCCCCAGATTGATCCGGACCGGCCCACCGGGCAGCGCGAAGGCGTTAATGTCCTTCTGGTTCACCACCTTGAAATTAAAGATGAAGGGCGCGCCCTGGTTCGGCAAGGTCCGCGCCAGTCGCTGGCCCAGCGTACTTATATAGTCCTGGATCGGGCCGCGGGTCGGCAGCTCGGGCAACTGCGCATCCGCCTGCGCGGAGACTTCCTTACCCAATTGCACTTCCTGTTCCACTGAATATTGGTTATATCCACTTGGTTGAGGGAATGCGTCCACACCAGGCGTGAGTGGGGTGACCGGCTTGGTGGCGCAACCGGTCATCATGGCAACCAACAGCAGAATGGCGATATGGCGTTGGAACATCGAGCATCCTCCGCGAGACTTACATATAGATGCAGAGAACCCGGGCGGTGCTGGACTAAGGATCAGCCTTTCGACCGGGACTTTGCTGATCGAGGGGCGGCAGCCAGGCTTTCACGCATCTTCCTGGGCAGGCTGGCCCTCTTCATCCGGTACGAATCCGTGAGGCGCGCCCGGATCTCCGCGTCGCGCAATGCGTCCGGCCTCTCCAGCGTCACCCAGTGGTAGCGCGCGAGATAAGGTGCGGGAATGATGCCTTCGGTCTCGATCAGTTCTTGCGCATCTTGTAGCGTGCATTTGAATGAAAGCCGCGGAGATGCGTGCTCAAGGCTGGCGATGGCAAATATCTTGCCGCCGATGAGAAAACAAAGGCTGTCCCGCCATTTCACAGCCTCAGTCACGTGCGGCAGCGTACGGCAGAATTCGCGAATGGCTTCAATCGTCATGCAGATGTAATGTTAAGCCATGCACGACGACCTTCTCTGGCGACGCCTCTTCAGCGTCTTCATCTTCCTCTGCATCGCTGACCTGGTGCTGGCGCTGCCGCTCTCCTTCACACTGCGCAACCGATGGCAGCTGTGGCACCACGCGGCAGATTATCACCAGGCGACCTTCATTGTGCAGGATGCATATTTCACCCATACGCGACCGCCGCGGGCGCGCAGCACAGGAAGATATTTTGCCCGGGCCATCGGCACCATCGATGGCCAGCAGGAGGAGATGAACATCACCCGGCTGTTGCATCCCATCCCGGTCACGCCAGGGGAAGAAAAACTCGATGGCTGGACAGGAAAGCAGCTTCCGGTGCTTTTCAATCCCAATGTTCCAAAAGGTTACTCGCAGGGAGAGACCTTGCGCATCCTGCCGTATGAAGAAGATTTTGCCGGGCGAGAGCGCGGACTATTTTTGAAATATTTGTTCTGGATCGTGGCGCCAATGGTCTTCTTTGTGGCGGCAGCGCTGTTTTGCTTCAGGCAGGCGCGCGGCTAAAAACAAAACGCGCAGCCGGAGCTGCGCGTGCGGGACAAGGACAAACCTAGCGGCCAAAATGCTTGGCGTTGATGTCGGTGTACTCTTTCCACTTGTCGGGAAGGTCGTCAGCGGCAAAGATCGCGGATACAGGGCAAACCGGCACACAGGCGCCGCAGTCGATGCACTCCACCGGGTCGATATAAAGTTGTTGGACCTCGCCGTGAGTGGCTTCGTCCTTCTTGGGGTGGATGCAGTCAACCGGGCAGGCGTCCACGCAGGCGGAATCTTTGGTGCCGATGCAGGGTTCAGCGATCACATATGCCATGTATTGCTATCTCTCTCCGAAACGCTTAGGAATCTATCAAGTTTAAATACCGACGCGTTCTTGTGCAAGGCACTCAGGCAATCACGAGCTCGCGTGCAGCGCTCGCCTCGAACTCCACAATGTGCCCTGCGACCGCGCTTGCCGCGACGGTGAGAGGGCTGGCAAGGTACATTTGGCCCGGGCCGCTGCGTCCGGGAAAGTTGCGGTTCTGCGCGCTGATCACGATCTGCTCGCTTGAGGTGGATACGCCCGGCCCGGCATTGATGCATGCTCCACAGCTGGGCTCGATCAAGAGCGCGCCTGCCTCACGAAAGGTCTCGATGTAGCCTTTACGTATGCAGTATTCCCGCGTCTCCTGCGAACCAAACTGGATATAGAACTTGGTGTTCTCCGCTACCTTCTTGCCCTGCTGCAGTGCGTCTTTCAAAACAGCGGCATACATATCCATATCTTCGTTCTTGCCTGCGGTGCATGTTCCTCCGTAGGCAATGTCGAGCGGGACGGGCGTGTTCAGGTCGCGAACGAACTTGCCATTGCCCGGATCGCCGGGCGTTGCCACCATGGGATAGATCTCATCGGCATTCAGCTCGATCACATGCGCATACTCGGCATCGGGATCGCTTTGCAATCCTACGATCAAGCTCTCTGCTGTTTTTCGGTCCATGCCACGTCGCTCGACCAGGAATTCAACCACTTTCTTGTCTGCGGCAACGATCCCTGTGAATCCGCCGATCTCCGCCGCCATGTTGGTCATAGTAGCGCGCTCGTCAACGCCGAGCGCCTCGATCGCTTCTCCCGAGTACTCGATCACCTTTGCCAGTGCATTGCCGCTGCGCACGTAATCAAGCGCGAGTATCTGCAGGATGAAATCCTTTGCCGTAACATTCGCTCTGCGTTTGCCGCGGATGATCACCTTCACGCTCTCCGGGACCTTCACGCGGACGTCTTTTGTTATCCAGGAGTTAAAAACATCCGTGGTGCCGATGCCAAAGGCCACGCAGCCCACCGCGCCCACATGCGGCGTGTGCGAATCCGACCCAACGTTCACTTGCCCGGGGAGCGCGTAGCTCTCAGCGATGATGGAGTGGCAGATGCCCTCCGAACCCTTGCGGTCTTTCAATTCGCCATGCAGCTTAATGTCCTGCGATCTGGCAAAGCTCTCCTGCTTCAGCTTTAACTGTCCCGCCAAATCCAGTAATCCCATCTTCTTCTTCTCTTCAGAGATGATCTCGTCGAGGAATGTGAGATGGTCGCGAAAGAATTTGATAGTGCTGTTGTCATTGACCGGAACATCCTTGCCGACAAAGTGCTCATAGAAGATCGCTGCCATGGGAGTGACGTATTCATGGCTGAAGCGGAGGTCCACACGGCAGAATCCAGTGTCGCCGGGCTTCACTGCCTCCACGCCCACACCCTCGGCGCCGCGCAACATGTGGCTGGAGAAGATCTTTTCCGCCACCGTCATGGGGCGCTTCTTCGTCTCAATGGCGGGGAGGTATACCTTGCCTTGCAAGCGCGCTACGTTAAAGGGGAACAATCCGCCAAACTCGATCACCTGTCGTGTGATCTCGTCCTCGCCTTTGGTGAATTCTGACAGCGGTATCTCCTCCCCGTTGCGGATCTTGTCGATCATGCCGAAGTCTGTGGAGGTGAGCACACCCAGGTTCTGGCAGTTCTGCTTGTAGATGCGCTCGATATTCTCTGCGATCACCACCTTGATGCCCGCGCACAACTCGGCATAAGGACTCTGCTCGCGGCTGCTTCCCTTGCCTCGGCGCTTGCCGCTCGCCGCCGCCACAAAGCCGCCCTTGAGCACGTCACTGCGCTTGATGGGGACTTCATTTCCGCACTTCAGGCCGGTGTAAGGGAACTCGCCCAGCGTCTCATCGAAAAAAAAGCAGATGTGCGCGGGGGTGATCTCGTCGGTGGAGATATCATCGCGCAGCTTGGGATTGTTCGCCGGATTCTGCGTGTCCCATGCCAGGTCTTCGCCGGCAAGCTGCCGCCGGATCAGCTCCGGATCCTCGGTAAGAAAAAAGATCCGGCCCTGGAGTTTCACCTGGTCAGGACGCTTGCTGACTTCGCGCGAGAGGAGAGGGTTCTTCACTTCTTGATTTTAAATCCCGCAGCCGACTTACACCATGAAAGCTTAACCTAGCCTCGCCTTTAGGTCCGCGATCGCCCGTTCCAGCATCGCCCGATGCTGCGGATTGGTAATGCGGGTGAGATCCGATTCCAGCCGCTTGAGTGAGAGTTCGATCGATTCGCGCTCGCGGCGTTTCTGCTGCTCTTCCAGAGTGAGTCTTGGTTTGTCAGAGGTGTAGGTCCGCTGCGACTCAAGTTGCTGCTCTTCAACAGATTTGCTGTCAAATCCGCGCGCCATCAACAGAGTTTAGCAAGCTAACGGTACAAAAATCACCTTACTTCTGCAGTGACCGCCCGAACTCTCCCACATCAGGAAGCGGTTCCAACGGTTGACCGTCAAGGATGGCATTCATCTCTCCCACAAGCTCGTCATGCAGTAAACCATTGCTGGCAAGCACTTCTCGGCTGGCGATCTCGAATGGCTTGCCGCGCATGTAAGTCACGCGCCCGCCGGCTTCCCGCACCAACAGGACCCCAGCCGCGGTGTCCCAGGGATTGAGTTTGAACTCCCAATAACCGTCATAGCGGCCGCAGGCGGTATATGTCAGGTCTAGTGCCGCGGAGCCGGCACGACGCAAGCCGTGGGTCCGCAATGTGATGTGGTGATAAAAATGGATGTTGGGATTCTTATGGCGTTTCTGGCTGGGAAATCCGGTGGCGATCAGCGCCTCACTCAGCTTCGCGGTCTTTGAAACATGGATCCGACGTCCATCCAGATCGGCGCCCGCGCCGCGCTCGGCTGAAAACAACTCATTGCGCGTGGGGTCAAAAATCACTCCTGCAACCAGTTCTCCCTTGTACTCTACTGCGATCGAGACGCAGAAGACCGGGTAACCGTGGGCGAAATTCGTGGTGCCATCGAGCGGATCAATGTACCAGCGATAGTCACTTCCGGTTTGGGTCTTAGTGCCTTCTTCCCCTGTGATGTCATGGTCGGGCCATTCGCCGTGGATGCGCTCGACGATCAGCTTTTCAGTCTCGCGGTCGGCTTTAGTGACGATATCCACGTCACCCTTGTACTCGATCTCTACTTTGCCAAAGTAGGACATCAAAAGCGCGCCGGCTTCACGCGCAATCTCCTGGATGCGAGGGACCAGGGACGATTCAGAAGAGGAGCGAGGGCTCACGCGCGGCCCCGGCCACCGTCCTCCGCGATATAGAGGATGTCATGCTTGTAGATGAACAGGTTTGCGGCGTTTTCACGCGTCAAGCGGATCATGTTTTGGTCATAATACTCAACCCAGCCGCGGACCGCTTCCCCGCCCAGGAGTCTCACCGTCACGATCGTTTTGCGGTCGCCCAGGTTCTTGAGATATGAAGATTCGCGACCTGTCTCATCCGGTGGCGGAGACTTCATGCGCTTCAACGTGAGCGGGCTGCGGTAGGACATGCCACATTCTACATCGGTTCCTACTCAAGTTTTGAGGTGTAATAGCCGGCGCGGTGGCGAACGTTGAATGGCCCCATTGCAGCCCCATCCCGTGCGTTTTCGGGCTTCACCGTTATATCGATCGCCCTGAAATCAGACCGGGCCAGCCTCTGTTTCGGATAGTAGCCCAGCAGATATTGGGTCCGCAGCTCCTTGCTGATCTGCTGAAATGCGGTGTCGAGCGCCGGCAGAGTGTCCGCATAGTAATACTTGCCACCGGTATCTTTTGCCAGTTGGATCAGGGCGTGCTCTCCCCCCAGGTCGCGTCCGGCACTTGCGGTAATAGGAACCATGATCACGGGATACACGATCGCCTCCGCCTGTTGCGTGGCGCGCAATGCCTCCGCATATCGGATCTTGCTGACCGTGTCACCACCGTCGGTAATGATCACGATCACTTTTCGACCCTGATGGTCCAGCAAGGATGCCCCGCCCAGATAGAGAGCGTCATACATCGCCGTGGCGGAGCCGATTTGCACTTTTTGGATCCCTTTAACGATGCGCTTCAGGTCATTGGTGAATGGAACCAGCTCATCCACTGATTCATTGAACTGGTACAACGCCAGTTGATCCTGCTTGCGCAATACAGACGCAACGAACCGGCGCGCGGATTCAAGTTCCAGCTTCAGGTCCTTGTGCACGCTCTGGCTGGCATCTATCTGCATCACGATAGAAAGCGGCACCGCTGATTCCTGCTCAAAAACAGAGAGGGTCTGCGGCACACCATCCTCTGAGAGGCTGAACTGTCCCTTTTTCAGATCGACGACCGGCGCGCCGTTTTCGTCTGTCACCGTGGCGAAGACGCTGACTAACTTCACGTTGACCTTGATGGTTTCTTTTTCGTCCTGTGCGGTGCAGGCCAGACCTAGGACGAACAGCATAAGGAGAATTCGTCTCATGGGTTATGGGTGGTTCGAGGGCGGATCTGTTCAGGGAACGGTTCTCCATCCGCCCAGACCGCACCATCGTGGAAGTATTCTTTTTTCCAGATAGGAACGGTCTTCTTCAAGGTGTCGATCAAAAACCGGCTAGCATCCATTCCCGCGGCACGGTGCGCGGAGGCTACAGCGATGTATACGCTGGTGTCGCCGACCTCGAGGTGCCCAAGGCGGTGGACGATCCTTGCGTCACGGATCGCGAACTTGGAAAGCGCCTCGGCGGCGAGCGCCTCCATCTGCTTCACTGCCATTTCTTCGTAGGCTTCATAGATTAGATACAGCGTCCCACGTCCCCGGGTGTTGTTGCGCACAATTCCATCAAAGACGCTGATGGCGCCATCCTCCGGCGCCTTCAACTGCTCTAGAAGTCTCCGCGTATCGATCTTGTCCCGGACAATGCTGCATCGCGCCGGCGCCCCACCGGAGACCGGAGGCAGCATTCCAATCTCATCGCCTTCTTTGAGTCGCTGCGATTCTTGCGCGAATTCCAGGTTCACTGCGTAGGCAAGGACTTCACGATGATCGGCGATCGGCGGCGCGGCTCTGCCGCATTGATCCAGAAGATCACCGAGCGTGCTCCCATCAGGCAGATCGAACTGGTCGCCTGGACGGCCCACCATTTCTTTCAACATGCCGAAATAGAGCACCCGGACCCGCATCTCCATAGCATAACGTCTTGAACCTATTGCACACGGAAAGTTGCTCTTGCAGCAGAAAAGAGCCGCATCGCTGCGGCCTATCCAGGTAAACCTCCGTCAGCTCGCGCTAAGGACCTGCTCGCGCTCCGCCTTGTCCTGCCTCTCTTCGCGAGGAGTTTGTGGCAAGGCGATCGCCAGCACTTCATCAATGCTATTCACGAAGTGCGGAGTAATGCCCTCCAGCTGCTCGGGCAACAAGTCTTCTTCGATCTGCTGCTTATTCTCAGCGGGAAGGATCACGTCCCGCACCCCGGCGCGCTTTGCCGCCAGGACCTTCTCTTTGATCCCGCCAACGGGAAGCACATTGCCGCTCAATGTGATCTCGCCGGTCATCGCCGTGTACGGACGAACGGGACGATCGCAGAGCAATGAGACCAGCACCGTTGCCATGGTCACGCCCGCCGAAGGTCCATCCTTTGGGATAGCCCCCGCTGGAACGTGGATATGCAGGTCATTGTCTTTGAAGAAGTCATCATTGATGCCAAGCTTCGCCGAATTCGACCGCACCCAGGTGAGCGCCGCCTGCATGGACTCCTGCATTACCTGGCCAAGTTGTCCGGTCATGGTAAAGCCGCCCTTGCCTCTCATCTTGTTGGCTTCAATAAACAGAATGTCACCGCCGGCCGGCGTCCAGGCTAATCCCACAGCCACACCCGAACGTTGCGTACGCTCGGCGACCTCCGTCTCAACCCGAACTTTGATCCCGCCGAGAAATTCCTTGACCACTTCAGGCGTGACCACTAGCTTCTCCGTCTTGCCCTCGGCGATGCGTCGGGCTTGCTTCCGGCACAACGTTCCAATGTTGCGCTCAAGGTTCCGCACACCCGCCTCCCGCGTGTAGTGCCGGATAACGAACCGTATCGAATCGTCCGTGATCTCGATCTGCTCCGTTGTGAGTCCGTTCTCCTCGATCTGGCGAGGCACCAGGTACCGGCGCGCAATGTGCGCCTTCTCTTCCTCGCTATACCCTTGCAGCTCGATGATCTCCATCCGGTCCAGCAAAGGCGCTGGGATGGTATCCAATTGGTTCGCCGTGCAGATGAAGAGGACCTTCGATAGATCGAACGGCACATCCAGATAATTATCTCGGAAGGTGGCGTTTTGCTCCGGATCCAGGGTTTCCAGGAGCGCGGATGCCGGGTCTCCGCGGAAATCGCGGCCCAGTTTGTCCACTTCATCCAGGATGAACACCGGATCATTGGTCTCCGCACGGCGCAGGCCTTGGATGATCTGTCCCGGCAACGCGCCTATATACGTGCGGCGATGTCCGCGGATCTCCGCTTCGTCGTGCACTCCACCCAGTGACATGCGCGCGAACTTGCGGTCGAGCGAGCGCGCGATGCTGCGGCCCAGTGAAGTCTTGCCCACCCCGGGAGGGCCGACAAAGCAAAGGATCGGGCCCTTCATTCCCGGCTTTAATTTGCGCACGGAAAGATAATCCAGAATGCGGTCTTTCACCTTTTGCAGGTCATAGTGGTCTTCGTCCAAAATGTCTTTCGTCTTGACGATGTCCACTTCCCCGCCTGAGGACTTCGCCCAGGGCAGAACCGCAAGCCACTCAATGTAATTGCGCGTCATGGAGTAGTCGCCCGCAGCGGGTGACATCCTGCCCAGCCTCCCTAACTCCTTCAAAGCTTCTTTCTTTACCTCTTCCGGCATGCCGGCGGCTTCGATCTTCTGCTTCAGGTCTTCAATATCTCGCTGGTTCTCGTCCTGCTCGCCTAACTCTTTTTGGATCGCCTTCATCTGCTCGCGCAGGTAATAGTCGCGCTGCGACTGTTGCACCTGGTCCTGTACCTCAGATTGGATCTTGTTCCTGAGTTGCTGGACCTCCAGTTCCTTCGCTAAATGGCGATTGATGTGCTCCAGGCGCGTCTGTATCTCAACCGATTCCAGTATTTCCTGCTTATCGCGCGTGGACAGCGAAGGAAGCGACGAGCCAATGAAATCCACCAGCCTCCCCGGCTCTTCGATGTTGATGGCAACGGTCTGCAACTCGTCTGAGAGCGTCGGAGACCCAGAGACGATCTGCTGGAATAATGTCAAAACGTTGCGCTGGAGGGCTTCGATCTCCGCATTTTTCTCCGGCTCTTCGCCATCCAGGGATTCGATCTCCGCGCGCATGAACGGAGTGAGTTGCGTGTATTCCTTGATGCGCACCCGCTCAGTCCCTTCGGTAAAGACGAACAGGCTCTGATTCGGCATCTTCACCACTTTGTGGATGGTGGCGAGGGTTCCGATCTCAAACAGATCAGCCGGGGTAGGCGAGTCTATCCGGGCCTCGCGCTGCGCTACAACAATGACTTGCTTCTCCTCCCCTAAGGAGCTAATGAGCTGGACGGAGCTCTCCCGCCCAACCGTGAGCGGCAGCACCGCATGAGGAAAGAGTACGGTGTCACGCACAGGCAGGACCGGGATGGAGCCGCTTAGCTCGATCTCCTCTGGTTTCAGGCCTTGCAGATTTTTTGCTTCAGTCGCCATTCTGTCTTCCTTGATCTGGTCCGCATCACATTTGATTAGTGTGACCCGCTAAAAGATGCAGCCCCTCTCCGAATGCCCTTGCTCCCATGAAAGCGAGCGATTCTACACCTCGCACAGCAAGTGCAGATTTCTCCACCTTTGGGTGGAGAACTAGCGAGATCGGTAGATACCCAGCACTTTAATAAAGGATGCGGCGTGCCTGAGTTCCTTCAATGCGGCTCGGTATGCGGGCGTGTCTCCGCTGAGCAGGTCCACATAGAAGATGTACTCCCACGGCTTCCCGGGGACTGGCCGCGATTCGATCTTGCTCAGGCTGATGCGTTGAGAAGCAAAGACTCCCAGAGCTTGATGCAATGTTCCGGGCCGGTTCTTCAGAGCAAAAGCAATAGTAGCTTTATCAGCGGCGGGATCGCGTTTCGGCGCCTTTCCGGCGCGCCGGACAAGCAAGAAACGTGTCACATTCTTTTTGTTGTCTTCGATCGCGCGTTTGAGGATCCTCCCGCCATACTCTTTTGCGGCCAGTTCGCTTGCAATGGCCGCAAACTCTGGCGCAGCACCCGATCGGTGATTTGCCATCACGTGCTTTACGCTTCCCGCAGTGTCATAAAACGGCTCGGCTTTGATGCCGCGATTCTGGCGGAAGAACTTGCGGCACTGCGCCAACGCCACAGGATGGGAAAAGACCACCTTAATTGTTTTGAGCGGAGCACCGGGAGCAGCGATCAAATTATGCCCGATTCGCAGGTTATGCTCGCGTTCAATATAAGTGGGAAACTCGAGCAGAAGATCATAATGCTCGGTGACTGGGCCGGCTAAAGAGTTCTCGATCGGGATCACCGCGCAATCCACTTTGCGTGACTGCAATGCCTCAAAGACTTGCAGTGACACCGCACAGGGCAAAATCCTTGCTCCAGGCAGCATCTGCAGTGCCGCCTGGTGGCTGAAGGAGCCTGGTTCGCCTTGGATGGCAACGACCTCTCGGGGACGGATTCCTTTGCGTACCTTTGCGGACTTCGCGATAGAAGGCATCTATGCCCAATACGTCCTATCCAGCGTTCGGTACTGGATCGCCTCAGCAATGTGTTTGGTATCCAACTGGGCCGCGCCCTCCAGGTCCGCCACCGTCCGCGCCACCTTCAGGATGCGGTCATGGGCGCGTGCGCTCAATCCCTGTTGCGTGATGGCGCGCTCCAACAGGCGCTCGCAGTCGCTGGTCAGCTCACAATAAGTCCGAATCTGCCGTGTGGACATCTGAGCGTTGGAGTAGATTCGCTCGCCGGCAGCGGCGAAGCGGTTGAGTTGGATGTCCCGCGCGCGGATCACGCGGTCACGGATCTGTGCTGAACCTTCAGCGCTGGCACCACCCCGCAATTCTTTGTAGTTCACCGCGGGCACATCAATGTGAATGTCAATGCGGTCCAGCAGCGGCCCGGATATCTTCGAGACATAGCGCTGGATCATGGGCTGCGTGCATTGGCACTCCCGTGACTTGTCATTGAAGAAGCCGCAGGGGCAGGGATTCATCGCCGCCGCCAGCATGAAACGCGCGGGGAAAGTCAGTGACATGGCGGCACGCGCGATGCAGACATTGCCATCTTCCAATGGTTGCCGCATCACTTCCAAAACGTTGCGGGGAAACTCCGGCAGCTCATCCAGAAAGAGCACTCCGTTGTGCGCCAGCGAGACCTCACCGGGACGCGGGATCATGCCGCCGCCGATCAACCCCGCGTCTGAGATGGTGTGGTGCGGCGACCGAAAGGGCCGCGTACCCACCAAGCCGGCGGCCGAATCCAGCACGCCGGCAACGCTATGGATCTTTGTGGTCTCCAGCGCCTCATCAAAGGTGAGCGGCGGCAGGATGGTGGGAATGCGTTTCGCCAGCATTGTCTTGCCGGATCCCGGCGGACCGATCATCAGGATGTTGTGCCCGCCCGCCGACGAGACTTCAAGCGCCCGCTTGGCGGTATGCTGGCCGCGCACGTCTTTGAAGTCCACGGAGAAGTGCTGCACTTCCTGCAGCAGCGCTTGCGTGTCCACCTGCAGGGGCGAGACCCCATTGCCGGTGTTGAGCAGGGTCACAACCTCAATCAATGACTTCACCGGATATACGGTCAACCCGCTGACCACGGCCGCTTCTCGCGCGTTGGTTTCCGGTACGATCAGGTGCTTGATCTTCTTGTCACGCGCCGCGACCGCGATGGGTAGCGTGCCCCGGATGCCACGAACGCTTCCGTCCAGTCCCAGCTCACCCACCAGGACATAATCCGGCAGCTCTTTCTTGTTGAGGGCGCCGTAAGCGCCCAGGATACCCATTGCCATGGGCAGGTCAAAGCCGGAGCCTTCCTTCTTGATGTCCGCCGGAGCCAGGTTGATGGTGATGTGCGTTGGCGGCATATCATAGCCGCAATTCTTCAGCGCGGATTTGATGCGCTGGCGGCTCTCCCGGACCGCCGCATCCGGCAGGCCGACAGTGTTGAAATGCTCTTCGGTGGTCCGGATGCCGGAGACATCGACCTCGACATCAACGATATTGGCGTCAATGCCATACACTGCGGCGCTAAGAGTCTTGTAGAGCATGGAAGGCGCGAAGTATAACCTGCAGCCCGGGCAAACGGAACTGGTAAACGAGATTGGGTAGAATCATCCAACTCTTATGAGCACTATCTTTACCGCCGCGCAGATCATCACTCCGCTCGAAGTTATCGAGCAAGGCGCGGTCCTGGTCACGGATGGAAAGATCGAGCGCGTTGCCCCGCTGAGATGGATCGAGGACAACTCCGTGGCGCAGCGCATCGATCTTGGCGATGCGACCCTCTCCCCGGGATACATTGACATCCATATCCACGGTAACGCAGGACATGATGTGATGGAGGGCGAGGACTCCGCGCTCGAGGCGATCGAGCGCTCGCTGGCAAAACAGGGTGTGACCAGTTATTGCCCGACTACGGTGACGGCATCCCTGGATAAAACGCTCTACGCATTGGAAAAGCTCGGCAAGCGGGTGACGGCGGGTCAGCAGGCTGGCCGCGCCACTCCGCTGGGCATACATCTGGAGGGCCCGTTCATCAGCACGGCAAAGTGTGGCGTGCACCCGGTTCACCACATCGTGCCGCCCTCGATCCAGTTGTTTGAAAAACTCTGGGAGGCATCCCAAGGCACCATCGCCCTGATGACGGTCGCCCCGGAGCTGCCGGATGCGGAAGAGTTCATCCGCGAAGTCACACGCAAAGGCGTGCGGGTCAGCCTTGGCCACTCGAATGCCGATACTCGATCGGCGCTTGCCGGCATCGCGGCCGGCGGTTCACATGCCACGCATACTTTCAACGCCATGCGGGCTCTTGATCATCGCGAGCCCGGAATACTCGGAGTGGTTATAAGCCATCCGAGGATCTCCGCTGACATCATTGCGGATGGCGTCCACGTGGCCCCCGAGGTGGTCCGCATCTTCCTTGCCGCCAAAGGGGACGACCGCGCCGTGCTCATCACGGATGCGATCAGCGCCACCGGCATGCCTGAAGGCCGCTACTCGCTCGGTAGCTTTGAAGTTGAAGTCAAGGATGGCAGGTGTCTTCTGGATGGCAAGCTCGCGGGTTCCGTGCTGACCATGGATCGCGCCGTTCGCAACGTCATGCTATTCGGGGATTATGATCTTGCGCGCGCGGTGCGGCTTGCCACTCGCAATCCGGCAGCGGTGCTGGGCGCTGCATCGCGCGGAGTGATCGCGCCAAAGGCGATCGCGGATTTTGTCGCCCTCGATCGAAAAGGCAATGTGATCAAAACGTTCATCGCCGGGGAGTGCATCTAAAATCATCGTGGCAGAAGAAAAACAATTTCCGCACTTCATGCTGAAAGAGATCTACGAGCAGCCGCGTTCGATCGAACACGCGATCTCGCAGTATCTCTCCCCGGAAGCTCAGCAAGAGACCATCAATGACCTGGCGCTGACGAATGATGACCTGCGCACCGTCCGCAAGATCAACATTGTTGCCAGTGGGACCAGTCGCCACGCGGGAATGGCTGGCGAGTTCATGATCGAGCGCCTGGCGCAGATGCCCGTCGAGGTGGACCATTCCAGCCAGTATTGTTATCGCGACCCGTTGACCGGCGCTGACGAGCTCACCATCCTGCTGAGTCAATCCGGGACCACCGTGGACACGCTCGCTGCCCTGCGAGAGGCGAAGCGCAAAGGCGCAAAGACCGTCACCATCTGCAATGTTCCCAATACGCCCCTCACGAACGAAGCTGATGGCGTGGTGCTGACCCACGCGGGAAAAGAAGTCTCCATCGCAGCCACTAAGAGCTTTACCGCGCAATTGACCGCGCTCTACGCCTTGGCGGTCCATCTCGGCAGCGCGCGGCGAACACTCACCCCTGATCGAGCCAGACAATGTTTCGCGCAGCTTCGCGAGATCCCCCAGTTGGTCTCCACGGCTCTGCAAAATGATGGCGCCAGCCGTTCGCTCGCGCAGTCGTTCAAAGAAGCTCAGTCATTCATGTATTTAGGACGGGACATCTCATATCCCATCGCCCTGGAGGGCGCTCTGAAACTCAAAGAGACCTCTTACATCCACGCCGAGGGCTTCCCCACCGGCGAGATGAAGCATGGACCCAGCGCACTGGTAGACGAGAGCCTTCCGGTGGTGATGATCCTGACCCGCGGCAATGACGACCCCGGCTCTCAGCTCCGCTATTCGAAATCGCTGGCGAATCTGGAAGAGTTGGTCGCGCGAGGCACTCCAGTGATTGCCGTCGCCAACCAGTCTGATCCTGAGATCGCTTCGCAGGCTTCGCACGTTTTGCGTATCCCGGAAGCTCCTTCGCTGCTGCTGCCGATCCTGGAGATCATTCCGCTGCAACTGCTCGCCTACCATCTGGCGGTGGCCCGAGGTGTGGACGTGGATAAACCGCGAAACCTCTCCAAATCAGTGACGGTGGAATGAAAAAGAGTCCCTTCTCGGCATTGAGAGCCACCTCATTCCGAGCAGTAGGCTTTGCGAATTCGATTCGCAACCCAAGGCGCCAATTCAATTCGCAACCCAAGGGCGCCGGGCTTCAGCCCGGTGAAAGCATCGGGGTAAATGGGCTTTAGCCCTGGAGCGGCTACCGCTCGACCGCCATCGCCACCGCATTCCCGCCGCCCAGGCATAGAGCCGCGATCCCCTTTTTCACGTCCCTGCGAATCATCTCGTAGATCAACGTGACCAGCACGCGCGCTCCGCTGGCGCCAATCGGATGGCCAATGGCAACAGCCCCGCCATTCACGTTCACCTTGCTCGCATCCAATCCCAACTCGCGGATAATAGCCACCGACTGCACTGAGAAAGCCTCATTCAGCTCATAAAGATCGACTTCATCCTTGGACCACCCGGTCTTGCGCCAGATCTCCTGCACTGCGCTCACCGGCGCCATCATCACCCACTTGGGGTCCACGCCGCTTGTTGCCTGCGCAACGATCCGCACCATCGGCTCCATGCCGAGCTGCATCGCCTTCGCGCCACTTGTCACCACCACCGCGGCGGCCCCGTCATTCACTCCCGGAGCGTTGCCCGCGGTTACCGTGCCGTCTTTTTTGAACGCCGGCTTAAGCGCGCGAAGCGCCTCGATGGTTGTGTCCTCACGCGGAGATTCGTCTTTATCGAAATACGTGGACTCAGCGCCTTTTTTCTTGGCGGGGATCTCCACCGCGACCACCTGGGATTTAAAGCGGCATTCCTTCCATGCCGTAACTGCCTTGCGATGGGAATTCACCGCAAACTCGTCCTGCTCCTCGCGGCTGATGTTGTACTTCTCCGCCACGTTCTCGCCGGTCACGCCCATGTGGTAGTTGTTGTAAGCCTCCCAGAGGCCGTCGTGCACCATGGCATCCACCAGTTGCTGATTGCCAAGGCGCAAACCCTTGCGGGCCTGGGGCAAGAGATAAGGCGCATTCGTCATGGACTCCATGCCGCCCGCAACAACGATCTCTGCGTTGTTCGTCTGGACCGCCTGCGCTGCGAGTCCCACCGCCTTCAGTCCTGAGCCGCAAACTTTATTGATCGTAAGTGCCCCCACCGAATCCGGCAGTCCCCCGAAGATCGCTGCCTGTCGCGCGGGATTCTGCCCCAGCCCGGCGGAGATAACGTTACCCATGATGCACTCATCCACCTGCTTGGGATCAAGGTTCGCTCGTTTTACCGCCTCCCGCACCACCACAGCGCCCAGTTGGACCGCGTTCACCTCTGAAAGCCCCCCCTGAAACTTGCCCACTGCCGTGCGGCACCCTGAAAGGATGACTGTGTCCGTATCTTTAAACTCCATCTTGACTCCTTATTGCGCGCCATCGCGCAGCGGATGAGAACCCACCATTATAAGATGGCGGGGCAGGCGGCAGGACCCATCGCAACTCCGTCTCGCATTCATCCCTATGCCAGAGATGCCGATCGAAGAGACTCCCGCTCCCCTGAAGCCGCCCGCGGGCCCCAATGCCTACCAACCCATCGCCTCCTACGTCCATACCGCCGTCGTCATCCTGCTCATAGCCGTGGTGGGCGCGGTCAGCGCGATGGGCGCCAAGCAATTCCAGACCGTGCGCGGCCCCATCATTACTTATGTCCCCAGCCTCATCTGGCTGTGGTTGCTCTTCGGCTTGGTTGTGCTTGGCATTAAGCTGCGCGGCGGCAACGTGGGTGAGGTGATCGGGGGAACATGGCACGGCCTGGATGACGCGCTGATGGACGTTGTGACCGCCGCGGTGTTCTGGATTATCGCGCTGATCGTTCTTGCGGGAATGGCATGGGCGCTCTCCCACATCCAGCGCATCAACGTGCAGGATGCCACCCGCGAGCTGCGTGGATTGGCCCCTCATGGGGCACTGGGCATAGCAATCTGGATACTGCTCAGTTTGAGCGCCGGCTTCGTGGAGGAGTTCGTCTTCCGCGGATATCTGCAACGCCAATTCTCTGCCCTGGCAGGCAGCGCGATCGCCGGAGTGCTGCTCTCGGCGGCGATCTTCAGCGTGGGGCATTTATATCAAGGTGTCGCGAAGGCAGTGATCATCGGGGTTTACGGCGCTTTGTTCGGCGCCCTTGCGGTGATGCGCAAAAGCCTTCGTCCGGGCATGTTCGCTCACGCATGGCATGACATCTTCAGCGGCATCGTGCTTTCGCTGCTCAGCTCTCAAGCCGTAAAGTGATTCTGCGCGGAAGGTCAGCACCAAAGTTGCGAACCTCACCCTCACTTTTTCCTTGACATGAAATTTCGATAAATCTATACATGTGCATAACGCGATGCGTTAAGCGTCGTGATTCAAAAGGGAGAATACAACTATGGCAACCAAGAAGAAGGCCGCAAAGAAGGCCGCAAAGAAGTCCTCGAAGAAGAAATAACAGGTTAACCAAAGGCAACGACGGGGGACGCGAAAGCGTCCCCCAAACGTTTTTACGGGCATCTGCCTGCGAATTTCCTTCATTGCGCTCCTCACCTCTGTCACAATGGGCGGACCGCATCCTCTTTTTTGCGGTCATCATCATGGGGCCTCAAACATTTCTGCTCGCATCTCTCTTATTGAACGCGATCATCCTCGTAGCTGCGGTTTTACTGCTCAAACGTAGCGGCGCCTCCGGAGGCGAAAAAGACTCCTCGCTTCGCCTGGAAAGCATTGAGCGTTCGCTCGCCACTAATTTCACCAACCTCGCCGCGCAGGTGGAGAAGAACAAGGGCGAACTCCGCCAGGACCTCTCCGATCGTTTGAGCGGCGGCCTTGAGTCCCTCCGCGTGAGCGTAGAGACCCAACTCACGAAGGGCCGCTCCGAACAGAACACCGCGCTCTCTGCCGCCACGCAGCAACTCGAAGCGAAGTTTGAGGGACTGCGTGGGGCCACGGAGATCCGCCTGCAAGCCTTCGGAGAAAAGCAGTCTGAGTCACTTACTAAGGTAACCACTACCATTGATGACAAGATGGAGCGCATCAGCCTTCGCCAGGTGGAGAGCGCGAAGGAAGCCCGGCAAGAGCTTGCCACCTCGCTGGAGTCGCTTCGTGGCGAAGTCGACCGCAAGCTGAATGAGATCACCGTTCAGGTGCAGGACAAGCTTGACCAGAACATCAAAGAGGGCTTCGCTCACTTCTCCAAGGTGCAGGAGCATCTCAAAGCGGCGGAAGAACAACTGCGCAATGTGGGCACGCTGGGCAATTCGATCCACGATCTTAATAATCTGCTGAAGCTTCCGCACCTGCGCGGCAAGTTCGGCGAAGCCAGCCTGGAGCGCCTGCTTGCTGACTTCCTGCCCGCCAACATGTACACCTTGCAGATGGGCCCCGAGGGCAGCACTGGTCGCGCCGATGCCATGATCCACTTCCCCGAGCGCAATCTACCCATTGACGCAAAGTTTCCCCGAGAGCAGGTACTTGCGCTTTTTGAGAGCGATGACTCGACGGAGATCGAAGAGGCCCGCGTCGCCTTTTGCCGGGTGATGAAAGAACAGGCGCGCCGGGTAAAGGGTTACATCCAACCTGAAAATGGCACCACAGATATCGCCCTGATGTACTTGCCCAGCGAAACGCTTTACATGGAAGCAGTTCGCAACCGGGAGCTCTCAGAAGATCTGAATAAGATGAAGGTCTTCCCCGTCTCCCCCAACTCTCTGCTGGTCACATTGAACGCGGTGGCAATGGTGCATCGCTGGTACCAGGTACAGAAAGGGATGGCGAAGTCGATCGAGGAGTTTGGCAAGGCCCAGCGCACCCTGGCTCACTTTGAAGCCAAGTTTGAAGTGATCGGCAAAAGTTTGAACAAAGCCCGGGACGCTTATGACACCGCCAGCACCCACCTTAACAGCTACAAGGGGCGCATCACCAAGCTGAGCGGAGAGGAAATCCCTGAATTAGAAGAAACTGAAGAGCCGAAGACTCTGGGCGCGGGGGCTTCTTAATTCACCGCCGCCACGCTTATTTGAAGCAACTCCTGCCGTGTGGACGGGCACAGGCTGTAATATCCGCACCACCGGCAATGGAAGCCTTGCTTTGGCTCAAAGTTGCCGGCGCGAATCTCAGACGCAACCTTTGCGATCCGCTCCTCGGCTTCAGCCAGCAGCTTGCTTGTGGGAACCACCTCCACCCGCGAATTATCTTCAAGATTGAGTAACACCAATTTCTCCGGGATGTATCCCCACGCGCGCTCAGCGGCCAGAGCGTAGATCGCGAGCTGTAGACTCTTTTTGGCTGTTTTTTCGTCTCGCGGGGTGCCCGTTTTGTAGTCCACGATCTCCACCCGCCGGCCGTCGATCGCATCCACTCGGTCCACGCGACCAATCAGCTTCACCCCATCAATGGTCAGCTCAAAGCTGCGTTCGGTCGCAATCACATCCTTATCGCTTACCGCAGCAAGGAAGTTTGTGAGCTGCTCAACGCCATTCTTTTCATAAAGCTCGCGTTGAAGCGGATTGGGGATCAAAGCCTCGCTCCACTGATCGCGGAAGCGCTGCAGGACTGTCTCTGTTGAATACGGTCGCTTGGCGATCACCGATTTGTAGTACTCGTGCAGCACCTGGTGCATGGCTGCGCCAAAGAGCAGGTTCGCCAGCGGCTCAGAGGGCAGCTTCCACTCGCGGGAAAGTTTGTATTGCAAAGGGCATGCCTCATATCGCGCGATCGCAGAGTCGCTCAATACCAGTGAATCGGCGCCGTTCTTCACCGGGACGCTTAGCCAGGCGGGGGGCTCCTGAAGAGCGCTCGCCGCAATGTCATAGGCTGCGGCCTCCGCATCTCTCACCTCCAGGTGGTCTGCAATCTCTTTCTTTCCGGTCAGCTCACGCAGGAACTGTGCCGGAATGCGCACTTTCCCCCGCGCTACCCTTCCATGCAACCACAATCGCAGACGCGCGCGGGTGACCGCAACATAGAAAAGCCTGCGTTCTTCCTGGTAATGCAGTTCTTTCTCATTCAACCATTGCTCTTCGTGGCGCTGGCGCAATTCATCCGGGAAGGCGAAGAGGCGCTCGCGATAATTCGTCGGAAAACTTGCGGAGGCGATCCGCAGCACGAAAACATAGGGAAATTCCAACCCTTTTGCGCCGTGGACACTCATCACCTGGACTGCATTGAGCGACTCTGGCCGCTGCTGCTTGAGTTCTCCGCCCGCTTTGAGGAAATAATCCAGATACTGCACAAATTCCCGCAGCAGGCCAGTCTCAGTGATGGCCAATGATTGCCATTCTTGGATGAAACCACGGAAGCTTGCAACCTCCTCGCGATTGGGATCGAGCTGCAATCCCACAATCACGGCATTCACGATCTCTGAGGCCTTAAACTTCTGCAGATCGAGATTTGCTCTCAGTTTTGCCAAAAAACTTAGAACATTGGAACCGCGTTTGGTATTTTTTAGCGTCTCGATCAGGGGTTGCTCGCGCCGGGCATGAGCAAGCTGATGCTGCAGCTCGGCGAGATCGACATTGAAGTGCGGCATGATCGCCAGTCGAAAGAGGCTCAGCGAATCAGCCGGAGAATCCAGGACCCGCAGCACTGCGACCATATCTCGAAGGGTGTCCGTCTCCAGCAGATCGACTCCCATGACCACGAATGGAACGCGCTGGGACGCAAGCTCCTGCACGATCTCCATACGCGCCGTGTGCGAACGGTACAGGATGGCAAAATCCTTCCATCGCGGCTGGTGCGCAGCTCGTATCGAGGCGATCGCCTGCGCAATGTCATGCGCTTCATCTTCGGGTTGAGAGTGGAGTACCACCTCCACCGGATGGGAGGGGCTACTCGTACCTTTGTCACTGTACGACGTCAACGGAGTGCGCGCATAGCTCACATCGCTCTCCGGGTTCGCTGAAATGGCGGAATGCGCCACATCCAGGATGGTCTGGGTGGAGCGGTAGTTTTCCGCCAGGGTGGTGATCTTGGCATGGGGGAAGCGTGCCAGGAATTCGTCGAACGCGCCGCTGGTGGCTCCACGGAAACGATAGATCGCCTGGTCAGGATCGCCGACCGCGAATATGTTCGCCGCATCGCCCCCGATCAGATGAACGAATTCGATCTGCGCGAGATTGCAGTCCTGGAATTCATCGATCAGCAGGAACTTCGTCTGCTGCTGCTCTATCTTCCGAAGCTCCGGCCTTTCGCGCAGCAGCTTCACCGCCCGCACGATCTGCTGGCCATACGGTCCAATATTTTTTTCAGAGAGAAGAGTTTCAATGGTGCTGAACACCTGAGCAATCTCTTCGCAGCGCTCAACAATCTCCTCGCGGGAGTACTCACTCTCCTCTTTGGAGCGATACACCCGAGGCAGCGCCGCACCCGGTTTTCTCAACCCGCTCACGAACTCCGCATAGAGCGTGGCGTCCACAAGCTCGTCATTGCAGCGATCGTAGAAATCCAGGAAGTCGCTCAAATACTTTCCGGTATCAGAAGCCTTGATGAAATGTTTCAAGGCAAGCTTGCGATCGTCGAGTGCACGATGCAGAAAGACCGTGAGCTGGCACTTATCGAGCACGCCGAAACCCATGCCGTTCCGTTCCAGGATCCCATTGCAGCAGCCATGAAAAGTCGACGTGCGCAAGCCATTTGCGGCTCCCACGCCGATCTCCGCTTCAAGCCGGGCGGTCGCCCGATGCTGCAGTTGCTGCGCAGCCTCTTTAGTGTAGGTAATGGCAAGGATCTGGTCGGCGGTAGCGTGCCCGTCTCGTACCAACCGGAAGATGCGCTCCACTAACACCGTCGTCTTGCCGGTTCCAGCGCCCGCCCGCACCAGCAAGGGACCTAGCACGTGTGCGGAGGCTATCTCCTGCTGCGGATTCAGTGGACGCTTAGGAAGGTTCGGGGCCGAAGGCATGCTACCGCTGATTATGTGAGACGCCGCTCTTGAGAGCAATGCAAAACTTCAGCCGCGTTTAAATATCGAAACACAGCCGTTCAAAGCAGCGCATTGACCGCCGCCATCGCCGCAACAGCAGCGGTCTCTGCCCGAAGGATAGTTGGACCCAGCGATGTTGGCAGCCACCCGGCGGCGGTAAATAGCGCAACTTCAGCATCGGTCCATCCGCCCTCAGGCCCAACAGCTAGTAGGGCCTTCGCGGAGTCCTCCTTCAAATGATCGGCAATCCGCGACCGGTGTTCCCCCTCCCACAGCAGGATTTTAGTGATCTCGGCGGTACAGCCGGCGATGGATGCCTTGAGTTGTTGCGGATCTGCGATCTGCGGAGGAGCCAGCCGCCGAGACTGCTGGGAAGCTTCATGCGCGATACGTCGCCAACGCTCTACCCGCTTTTGCGCGGCCGCAGCAAGGTGCGCGTCTGTGCGGCTGGCGATGAGGGGCACAATCTCCGCCACGCCCAATTCTGTCAGCTTCTCGACCGCCCACTCGAAGCGGTCGAACTTGAAAACGGCTAGAAAGACGGTGACATGGAACCCGCTCTGAGCCGCCGTGACTTCGCCGCCCAGGGTAAACTCCACGCGTCCTTCGGCGACGCTGCGGATGGTTGCTGTGAAGACTCGCTCACCACAAGCCAGGTCATACTCTTGCCCCACTCGCGCGCGCAGGACCCGGGCAAGGTGGCGGGCATTCTCTCCCGTGAGCGCTGCGGTCTTCAAGCTCTCAGAGGATTCGTCGGCGATCCAGCGGCGGCGCGTCATCCGCGGATCAGCATAAAGTACATCACCAGCGCCAGCACGATAAAAGCTGCGCCGATCATTCGGATGACAGTTGCAAGTCTCTCTTGTGGCAGCAGCGCCGTGGCTAGTGCTTGGCCGCCGCTCAGCGCGGCAACCACCGCAGCAAGCCAAAACCAGGAACGCTCGCGATGCAGAACCGCAAACACCGCCAATGCGAACGCGGCTGAGATTAAGACGCTTGCCAGTATTTTCTGGACCGCCAGGTTATAAGGGCTCTGCCTGCGCTCCACCTGCGTGGCAGCGATCCGATTTGCCCGGCTCATGCGCAAATAGCCGGCAAGCACTGCCATGGCAACTATCAGATACCCGTAGTTGCCCCGGAAATTAGCCAAAGATATCTTTCACCTTGCTGAACAATCCGCCTTTTTGCGGAAGGTTCTCCACCCCCATCTCCAGGGAGAGTTGCTCCAACAATTCGCGCTGCTGCTTCGTCAGCTTCTCCGGCGTGTGTACCTGCACATCCACATACAAGTCGCCGCGTCCGCTCCCCTGCAACACCGGAACGCCTTTGTTCTTGATGCGGAAGCGGTGCCCGCTCTGCGTGCCTTCCGGGACCTTTAACTTATGGTCGCCGTAGAGGGTCGGCACCATGATCTCCGCGCCTAACGCCGACTGCGGAAAGCTGATGGGTACTGTGCAATAGAGATCAGTCCCTTCACGCTCGAAAAACTCATGTTCGGCAACTTGCAGGACCACATACATATCGCCTGCCGGGCCCCCGTTCAAACCAGCTTCGCCCTGCCCCCCGTAACGAATGCGCGTCTCATCTTCCACGCCCGCGGGCACATCGATCTCCATGCTGCGCTCGCGGAGCACGCGGCCGTGTCCTTTGCACTTGGCGCATGGGTCGGTGATCACTTGTCCGGTGCCGCCGCACTTCATACAGGTTCGAGCCACGCTGAAAAAGCCTTGCTGGAAGCGCAACTGCCCGCGCCCCCCACACTCTTTACAGGAACTGGCGGTCGTCCCAGGCTTTGAGCCTGTACCCGTACAATCTTCACAAGTCTCATTGCGGCGGACCTTGATCTGTTTCTTCACGCCGAACACGGCTTCTTCAAACTTGATGCTCAGGTCCTCGCGAACATCATTGCCGCGTTGTGCGCGCGAGCGCCGACGGCCGCTGCCGCCGCCCATGGCGCCACTGAACATATCCCCAAAGAGATCGCCAAAAATGTCATTGAGGTCGATGTTCTCAAAACCCGCCGCGCCAAAGCCGCTGCCGCCATTCACGCCGGCGTGGCCAAAGCGGTCATAAGCGGCACGCTTGTCGGTGTCAGAGAGCACACCGTAGGCTTCGCTCGCTTCCTTGAATTTCTCTTCCGCCTCAGGTGCGGGATTGCGGTCAGGATGGTATTGCATGGCGAGCTTGCGGTATGCCGTCTTCAACTCGGCATCCGTACACGTTCGCTCCACGCTCAGGATCTCGTAATAATCTCGTTTTGTTTTGGTTGCCACTCGGCTCATCAGCTCACTTGTTCTTATGGTTTTGCGCCACTCGGACCATCGCCGGGCGCACCAGCTTATCGCGCAGCTTATAGCCACGCTGCAACTCTTCGATCACTTGATTGTCTTTTGCCTCGGTGGTTTCCACCATCTCGATCGCCTCATGTTGATGCGGATCGAAGGGCTGCCCAATGGTCTCGATCGGCTTCACACCCAACTTGGCTAAAACATCATCCAACTGGCGGCGGATCAACTCCACCCCAACGCGGACGTCGCCCTGCGTCTTCAATGCCAGGTCAAAGTTATCGATCACCGGCAAGAGCGTCTTCACCAGGTCACCCACGGCGAAATCCCGGAAGCTTTCCTGCTCTTTCGCAGAGCGCTTGCGATAGTTATCGAACTCCGCTTGCAGTCGCGCCAGCCGGTCGAACAATGCGTCGCGCTCGGCTTGCAGCTTGATCGAGTCTTCCGGTTGCGCGGGGCCTTCCGCGGCTGTCTGGCTTTCTGCCGTCACCAGCTCTTCGTCATCCATCAATTTTGCGTTCTTTTCTGCCATTTTCACTGGTCCGAATCGTTCAGTATCTTGTCAAAAAGTTTTGCGATGTAACTCACCGCATTCATGGTGTGCTGATAATCCATCCGCGTTGGGCCAATCACGGCGAGTGACCCCACCACCTCATCGCCCATGCGCGCGGGCGCGCCGATCAGCACGAAGTTCTTCATCTGCGGGATCGCATCTTCCAGGCCGATCACCACGCGCACCGCTTCCTGCTTGGCATCCAGGTAGGCCGAGAGCAACTCCGCCACCTTCTGCTTCTCTTCCAGCGTGCGCATCATGCTGCTCAGTCGCTCCTTGTCTTCCTGGGTGAGCAGAAGATTGGCGACGCCTTCCACCCACACGCTGTGCGGCGCATCCTCGGCGTTCAATGCTCCACCTTTGTACAGCTCTTCCACGCTATGCATCAGGCGGTCATACTCGCTGCGTTCCTGGTCGATGCGCCTCGCGATCTCGGCTTGCAGGGCGTGGATGGTCCATCCCCGGAAGTTCTCATTGATGAACCGCGCAGACATCTCCAGGTCCTGATGAGAAAGCTCGCGTTGCACCCGGAAGACGCGGTCACGCACAAGTCCGCCCGTTGTCACCACCACCGCGAGGATCTTCTGCCCTGAGAGTCGAGTGAAATGAACATGATCCAGCGCGTTCTTTTTGCCCGAGGTGGAGACCGCAACCCCCACGCCGCTCGATACCAGTGAGAGCACGTGCGAGGTCCGCTCCATGAACTCCTGCACATCGCCCACGCCCTTGAACGATCCAGCGATCTGGTCCGCAGCTTCCGAAGAAAGATGCGCTTTACCACTGATCTGCTCCACGTAATAGCGGTAAGCCTCCGGCGTTGGGATCCTGCCCGCGGAAGTATGCGGTTGATCCAGGAATCCCGCGTCCGCCAGATCCGACATTACATTGCGGATCGTCGCCGCGCTCAATCCGTCCTTATGGGCGCGCGCCAGCGTACCCGAGCCCACGGGCTCCCCGGTAGAGATATAAGTCTCCACGATCGCCGTGAGGATTTGCCGTTCCCGTGGTCCGATGTGTGAATTGGAAGACATAGCAGCGCGCCAAAGACGCACTTATTCCTTTAGATGCAAATACTTAGCTAAGGATGCGGAGAGTGCGCCTCCCCACGATTGTAGGAAGATGCGGAGAGAGCGTCAAGGAACTCCGGTTCAAGGAACTTCGGTTCAATGAACTCCGGTTCAATGTGCCGCGAAACAATATCAGCGGATCTCAATGACGCTTTCCGCCCGCGCGGCAGCCTCACCGGCTTTCGTCCGAAGTTTTTCAGCCAGCGCCATAAATGTCTTGCCGCCCACCGAATTCTCCGCCAGCACCACTGGGTGGCCGCTGTCTCCCCCCTGCCGGATATTGGGGTCGAGCTCCACTGAGCCCAGGAAATCAATGCTGAACTGCCGTGCCGTTCGCTCTCCTCCGCCCTTGGAGAAGATATCTATCTCCTGATGGCAGTGCGGGCATTCGAAATGGGCCATGTTCTCGATCAAGCCGAGTATGTCCACTTTCACCTGGCGAAACATCTCGATCGCCTTGCGGCCGTCCTGGAGAGAAACGTCGGAGGGTGTTGTCACTACGACCGCGCCGGTCAACGGCACCGTTTGCACCAGCGAGAGCACCACATCACCCGTGCCCGGCGGCAGATCGATGATGAGAAAATCAAGGACTCCCCACTCCACCTGCTGCAGGAACTGCCGGATCATCTGGTGCAGCATGGGCCCGCGCCAGATCAATGGCTTATCCCCGGGATTGAGCAGGCCCACAGAGATCATCTTCACCCCATAACTTTCAGTAGGCACGATGCGCGTGTTATCGATCACTCGCGGCTCCTGATTGTTTCCCATCATCATCGGAACATTCGGCCCGTACACGTCAGCATCCAACAGCCCCACCTTGTGTCCCATTTTGGCGAGGGCCACCGCCATGTTCACTGAGACCGTGGTTTTGCCAACCCCGCCTTTGCCCGATCCAATCGCGATGATGCTGCCGATCCCCGGCAGTGGTTGCGGAGCTTGCGGCGGAGGTCCCTGATGAGAATGAGCCATAGCGTTATTCTAAATCCCTGCTTCTAGTTCCCCGCTTCTAGTTCCCCGCTTCTAGTTCCCTGAGCTGCTCTCGCACCGCGCGAAGGATCACAGCCATGTCGAAAAGCGCTACCACGATCAGATTACGGGCAAAAGTATAGTCCTGAGGGCCGTCCCCGAGCGCTGTGAGTACGGCCGAGGGCGACGCTACATACGCGTGGACAGTTCGTGTATCACTTGAACCCCGCGAAGCCACTTCCACGGTGAGTTCTTCGTAGAAGTTTTTCGGGTCCGGCGGCCCCTGGCGATGGTCAAAAGCTGCGAACCAACAGTTCTTGATCTCAGTAGGACCAAGGATTCTGGCGGGGGTAGGTGACACGATCTGGGGTGGGAATCGTGGGAGAACCTCAGGCCCGCGGCGAAACCGCAATGACATCAGACGCACAAAGACCATGAGCGTGGCCAGGATGAGGAAGAGTAAAAAGATCTTCACTGGGAGGTCTTCTGCTGCCCCTGCGCCTTCAACTGGTGGCGCTTTTCGCGTTCGGCCTTTGACATCTCCCGTCGCCGTCCCGCGCCCTCATAGCGGCGCCGTTCTTCTTCGCTCTCAGGCACCACCGGGGGGACAGGCAATCGCCTGCCGCGCTGGTCTACCGCAACAAACGTGAGATAGGCACTGCCGATATGCCGCCTGGTTCCGGAGATGTAATTCTCCACATATGCTTTCACACCCACCTCCATCGACGTGTGAAAAGCGCGATTCACTGACGACTTCAGTATCAGCAGGTCGCCTACGTGCACCGGCGCCAGAAAATCGATGTGATCCATAGACGCGGTCACCACATAACTGCGGGCATGGCGGTGCGCCGCCATGGCTCCGGCAATGTCAATGAAATGCATCAGCCGGCCGCCCAGCAGATTGCCGAGCGGATTCGCGTCATTGGGCAGCACCACTTCCGCCATCTCCGATTGTGATTCCGAGACGTGGCGTGGCTCAAGCTGCGGTTCCATTGTTTCCACTGTCATGCCGATTCGATGATACAGCCTGCCGGCGGATGCAGGCAGTTCCCTCCGCTATGATAGTGCCTCATGGATAATCGCAAAGAGATGTTGCTGCAGTTCCTGAATGAGAATCCGACGGACGCCTTCGCCCGCTATGGCCTCGCCATGGAGTACTCCAAAGCCGGTGAAGTCGAGCCTGCCATGGAGCAGTTCAAGAATTTGCTGAAACTTCATCCTGACTATGCCGCAGGATTCTTCATGGCAGCGCAGACTCTGGCGAAGGCCGGTCGCACCGACGAAGCCAGGAAGTATCTGCAGGACGGCATCGGCGCCGCTGCGAGGTCCGGAAATTCGCACGCAAAGGGCGAGATGGAAGCCATGCTGGAGGAGTTGGGCTAGTTTCGTTTCAACTTTTCGTTTTAAAACATCCCGAACGAAGTGAGGGAGCCCCGTTTTAAAACATCCCGAACGAAGTGAGGGAGCCCTACTTTTCCGCTCCCAGTTCGCTGTTCCCTGTTCTCACTTTGCACCTTACACATTCCACTTTGCACTTCTTGCTCCCGTTCCCTGCTTTCACATCTAGAATCTTCCCGTGCCTCTTCTCCCTCTATTCCCTCTCGACCTGGTCCACTTTCCCGGCGTGCCGCTACCGCTGCACATCTTTGAGCCGCGATACAGGGAAATGGTGACGGAGGCCATCCGCGACAAGGCTCCCTTCGGCATGGTCCGCGCCAACAAAGAAGATGTGGCGGAGATCGGCTGCTCTACTCTGGTGAGTGAATTGCTCAAGACGCACGACGACGGCCGCATGGAGATCATTACCCTGGGCCAGCGCCGCTTTGAGATCCTTGAGATGAACGAGGAGCGCGCCTTCCTTCGCGCCGAGGTGCTCTGGATCGACGATGAGGAAAACGGCGCCGCTCCCGCGCCATTGCGCGCCAGCGCCCTCGAGTTGCATCGCCAATTTGTGGAGATCACGGGAATGGATCTTCCCGTAAACCCTGAAGCCCAGCAACTTTCATTCCATCTTGCTTCTGCTCTCCCGGTGGACCTCGATTTCAAGCAAACGCTGCTTGAGATGCGCTCTGAGCGGCAACGCATCGATACCTTGCTCGACTACTTCGCCCAGATCATCCCCACATTGCGAGAGTTGAAGGAGCACAAGAAAAAAGCCGGAGGCAATGGCTACCTGCACTGAAAGAGGCGCGAATCTTGCGGCGTATAATTTCATCCAATAGGCACCATTGAAGGGATCCTGACCCCACATGAATCTGCCGCAAACGCTGGGTCCACTGCGCTCCAGCCAATTTTCTGAAGAGCGCCTTCTCCATCGCTCGGTGAAAGACGAACTTCGCGAAAACCTGATCGCCCGGCTGAAAAAAGAGGGCCCGATCTTTCCCGGAGTCGTTGGCTTCGACGATACGGTGGTGCCGCAGATTGTGAATGCTATCCTTTCGCGCCATAATTTCATTCTTCTTGGGTTGCGCGGCCAGGCAAAGAGCCGCATCCTGCGCGCGCTCACCTCGCTTTTGGATGAGAAGACACCCTACATCGCCGGCTGTGAGATCCGGGACAATCCCTACGCTCCGCTGTGCAAGCGCTGTCGCGACCTGACTCGCGAAATGGGTGATGCCACGCCGATCGCCTATCTCTCACCCGATGAACGCTACGTGGAAAAGCTCGCCACCCCGGACGTGACGATTGCGGACCTCATCGGAGACATTGATCCTATTAAAGCAGCGCGTGGCGGCCAGGAGCTCAGCAATGAACTCACCGTTCATTATGGATTGCTGCCTCGCGCCAATCGCGGCATCTTCGCCATCAATGAACTTCCTGACCTCGCAGGCAAGATCCAGGTCGGTCTTTTCAACATCATGCAGGAAGGGGATGTGCAGATCAAAGGTTATCCACTCCGACTGCCGCTGGACGTTGCCCTGGTCTTCAGCGCCAACCCTGAGGACTACACCGCGCGCGGCAAGATCGTTACGCCGCTCAAGGACCGCATCGGCTCGGAGATCCGCACCCATTATCCTGCGTCGCTCGAAGAAGGCATCGCCATCACTGAGCAGGAGGCTTGGGCGCGGCGCAATGGCAATTCGATGCTCATCCCACAATACGTCCGTGAGATCGTGGAACAGATCGCTTTCTGCGCTCGCGACGACAAGAAGGTGGACAAGCGCTCCGGCGTGAGCCAGCGCCTGCCTATCAGTTGTCTTGAGAATGTGATCTCCAATGCCGAGCGACGCGCCATCAGCAACGAGGAGAAAACCGTAGTGCCCCGCGTCAGCGATATCTACGCTGCCATGCCCGCCATCACCGGCAAGCTCGAATTGGAATATGAAGGTGAGATGAAGGGCGCGGACGTTGTGGCACACGAATTAATCCGCACCGCCATCGCTCGCACCTATGACAAATATTTTTCTGAGACCAAGACTGAACAGATCGTGCAGTGGTTCGATCTGGGTGGGAGCCTGAAGATGCAGGATTCTTCTCCCGCATCTGAAGCGCTCACCGGACTGCGAGAGATTCAGGGCCTCATGGACAAGCTCAGCGCGGTACAGGTGAACGGAAAGTCTGCGCCCGAGCTGCAAGTCTCGGCCGCAGAATTCCTGCTTGAAGGACTGCACGCTCATAAACGCATCGGCCGCTCCGAAGAACGCGTCTTCAAGGCCGAGCGCGCGGCGAAAGCTGCGCAACGTACCACCGAACGCGATCGCGAAGAGTTTCCCAATCAGCGCGGCCGCCGGACGTTTAACTGAATTTCACACAGCTTCAGGATTGCGGGATCGCGAGATTTTGATTTTCCGGCTACTGGCTACTGACGACTGGCTACTGCTCTCATGAAATTCATCAAGTACTCAAAATACGTTCCCAATCTCGCTGACATGATCAGCATGGATGATCTGCTCAGCGCTTTGTCTGACTATCTGCTTGAGAGCGGCTTTCAGGACCCGTATTTTGATTTTCAGGACGCTGACCAATCTCTCGATGCCCTGCGCGAGGCGATCCGGCAGGCGCTTGAGTCCGGCGATCTTGACAGCATGGATGAAGATGCGCGAGAGATGATGGAACAGCTACAGGCGGAAGGACGACTCGATGAACTCATCGACACCCTCATTCAGCGCATGGAGCAGGAGGGCATGGTCACCATCGACCAGCCGCACGATCCATCCAAGCCATCCACTGCTCCCGGCTCCACCGGCGGCGCCGAATCACAGGTGAAGTTTGAGATGACCGACAAAGGCCTCGACTTCCTCGGCTATCGCGCCTTGCGAAATCTTTTAGGGTCACTGAGTAAAGCCAACTTCGGACGCCATGACACCCGAGACCTTGCCACCGGCATTGAAGCCAGCGGCGCGCCTAAGCAGTATGAGTTTGGCGACACCCTTAACCTCGACATCACCGCCACTTTATCCAGTGCCTTTCAGCGCGAAGGGTTGGGGCTGCCACTGAACCTTGAGTACTCAGACCTGCAGGTACATCAATCGGAATATCAGTCATCCTGCGCGACCGTGGTCATGCTGGACTGCTCGCATTCCATGATCCTCTATGGCGAAGATCGCTTTACGCCGGCGAAGAAAGTGGCAATGGCCCTCTCGCAACTGATTCGCACACAGTACCCCGGAGACTCGCTTTCACTCGTCTTATTCCATGATTCCGCTGAAGAAGTGCCTATGTCGCAACTGGCACGGGTCAAGGTGGGCCCGTATTACACCAACACCCGCGAGGGGCTGCGGCTGGCGCAACGCATCCTGCAACGCCAGCGCAAGGACATGAAGCAGATCGTGATGATCACGGATGGCAAGCCCTCGGCGCTCACCTTGCCTGACGGTCGCATCTACAAGAATGCTTTTGGCTTGGATCCGTTGGTCGTCACCCAGACTTTGGAAGAGGTCTCGCGCTGCAAACGCGCGGGCGTGATGATCAACACCTTCATGCTTGCGTCTGACCTGGGTCTGGTCCAGTTCGTGCAAAGGGTCACGGAGATGTGTCGCGGCAAAGCCTACTTCACCACGCCGCAACGATTAGGTGAGTATGTGCTGATGGACTACGTCTCGCGCAAGATGAAAACCATCCACTGATCAGCCACAAACTTTATTTTCCAATATCACTTTTTAGCCATTGTGGATGAGATCTATTCTCTCCTGGCCTTATCAGCACCTCACCGTTTTGAAGCACAGCCATTCCATGTGCACCGCTACACTCCGTATAACCCAGTAACTTCCCCGTGCGTTTGTCCACCTTGAGGATCCAACCGGGGGGTTCCAGGTTTTCTTTTTCAGTAGCTTGCGATGAAAGCCACACTTCTCCCGCATGAACGCTCAGGGCATGAGTCTTCCCGAAGTTGGTCCACTCCCCAAGGAATTTTCCTTTAAGATCGAATCTTTGTACACGGGAATTGAGCCTGTCGGCCTCGTAGAGTATTCCATCTTCGTCAATAGCGATGGAGTGCGGCTGGTGGATCTCACCAGGATTGCTGCCAGCCTTGCCCCACTCACCTACAAACCTGCCGTCAGGAGAATATTCCAGTATCCTGGCATTCACGTAGCCGTCTGCCACAAAAATGTGGCGGTTCGGAGCAATCGCGACATCAGTTGTGCCGCAGGGTTTTTCACACGGTTCTGGATGCTGTCCCACGTGCAGCTCAAGCAACTTTTTTCCCGCCGGGGAAAATTTGTAAACCACTGACTTCATCGCATCAGTCGTCCAGATATTTCCAGAAGGATCGATGCGGATCGAGTGTGGCATCACGTATAGACCTTTGCCCCACGATCGCACGACATTTCCCGCGGCATCGATTACGACTATTGGATCAACCTTCTCGTCCCGTTGAATAAGGTATATCAATCCAGTTTTGTCGACTGCTATCGAGGAAACCATTCCAAGTTTCCACCCGGGCCGAGGTGTTTTGATAGTGAGATCCCGGCCCCGAAGCTTCAAATGCGGCGCGCGTTGGATCATTTGGCTTAACTCAAAGAGGTTGGGTCTGTTCCGCGGGACAGCTTCAAGACTCGCTTGATTCTCAATCCCAAGAGGTATTGCCGCTATACAGGCGGTTAGAACTATCCGCAGCACAATCCAACTCATGTGAGGCTACAGCCCTTTGCTTTCCTGATCGCTTTGAGCAACCGCTCTTTCCGCCGCCTGGAAGCCGATCTTCGAATGCTGGCCATCGCAAAAGGGTTTATTCGTTGAGCCACCGCAGCGGCACAAGGAGATGGCAGGTTTTCCCGTCAGGTCCCATTCTTTCCCGTCAGCATCCACCAGTTTGATGGGCCCTTCCACGCGGAAGGGGCCATTCGGCTTTACCGTGATCTTTACTTCAGACATTTGATCGCCTCACCTTATTTATCTTTGGATCCAATCTCAATCTATCACGCAGTCCGCGCTGCTATGCTGCCCACTTCGCTCAACTTCGCTTCAAATTCATCGGCGCGCTTCGAACTGGTGTGCTCGCTTGTCACCCGCGCCTGCGCCGCTTCGCCAATACGCCGCAGTTGGGCCTCAGAATAGCCATCCAGGTATCGCACCGACTCTTCCGCGCTGCTCGCCACCAGTATCTCTTCACCCGGCACAAAGAAGGTGTCCAGCCCCGGCCAGTTGTCAGAGACGATGGCCGCACCGCAGGCCGCGGCTTCAAACAGCCGCACCGAGGGTGAGTATCCCGCCATCACCATGTCACGGCGGGTCACGTTCAAAGTGATCCGCGAAGACGAATACAGCTCCGGGTGATACTTCGGCTCCAGATGAAAGATGTGCTCCACATTCGCCGGCCAGCGCATCTCTTTGGGATACTGCGGCCCGGCAACGATGAAATTTTGTTGCAGCAATCTTCGCGCCGGCTCACACAACAGCTGCTCGATCTTCGGCTGGCGGTCCGGCGCATAGGTGCCCATGTAGCTCATGTCGCAGGCGAACCTCGGGTTCACCGGCAGTTTCTTATATTTCTCCGGGTCGAAGGAGCAATAGAGAGGCACCGCGCGTTGCGCACTGAACCGTGTTTCTAACTCCCGCAGCACCGGCCCTCCGGTAAAACTGAAGAACAGATCGAACCCAGGTATCTGGTTCGACCGCAGATAATCGGTTGTACCCTTCTCGCGAAGTTCGGCCATAGTGATGGGCGTATCGATGTCATAAAAAGCCTTCACCGCCACGCGCGATTCCAGCACTTCTTCGATGGCGGCAACGCCGTCGGGAAAATACGAGCCCACGATCGCGATGTCAGAGTCAGCCAGCTCCCTTCGCGCGAGCGGCAACGCATTTCGCCACTCTTCGTAAATATGCACCTTGGCGAATGCCGGATGCGGCATGTCCCGGTTCGAGGCGTACCACTCCACATTCTTCTCAAAGAAAACGATGTTGTGTCCCCGGCGATGTAATTCACTGCAGAGCGCGCGGAACGTAGTTGCGTGTCCGTTGCCCCAGGATGATGTGATAGCCAGGCCAAAAATAGTGATCTTCATAATGCTCTGGTGCCCCGAATCCGCGCGGCAGATTTGGGAGATTACGACGCTAATCTTGCTGCATGGTGCCGCGCGTCGCTGAGGATCTTGTCCACCTCAGCTCCCCGCAGAGTATAGGTGTGATCGCGAAGCGCGCGTTTTCGCATCGCATGGCCGATGGCCGCCGCATGATGCGCATCGACCCGCTGCAAGTACCTGACCACATCCTCCGCCGATGCCGCCACCAATATCTCTTTCCCCGGCTTGAAGAATGTATCTACCCCGACCCACTCATCGGTGATCAGGCAGGCCCCCGCGCCGGCAGCTTCAAACACGCGGGTAGGTGGCGAGAAGCCGACATTCGCCATGGTTTCGCGGTTGATATTCAGCACCATCCGCGCAGAGGAATTCACAACGTTGTGTTGTCCCGTTGCCACGTGCCCGATGTAGCGGACATTGCCGGGAAGCGCCCTGCCTGACCAACCCTCGCCTCCGAGTATGAATGTGAACTCCGGCGCAAGTTCGGCCGCCCGAAAAAAAAATTCATCCACCCGGCTTTCTCGGTCAGGCAGGCGATTGCCCACGAACGCCAGATCACAACGGAATTCCTTACTCGCTACCTCTGGATGGTGAGCATCCGGATCGAGCGCGTTATAGATGGGATGGCAATTCTGCGCCCCCAGCCGATCGTAATGCTGCACCACTGGATCGCCTCCGCCATAAGTGAAAATGAGATCGTAATGTGGGATCAGCGCACGGAACGGATCATCTGGGTCCTCTTCCACCCGCGCAAGTGTGACTGGAGCATCCACATCCCAGAACGCGACCATGCGCTTCGGTGCGTGCAATCCCGCTACCTGCGCTTCCAGCCATCCGTCATCCACGCCCACTCCGCTGTGTTTGATCACCAGGTCAGCGGAGCGCGCCGCCTCCACCACCTTCTCCAGGTCAGCGGGCGTCTGATAGATCCAGGAAGTCACGTAACTGGTGTCAGCGGTGTCACGATGTTGCTGCCGCGCATACGCGTCCGGCTCAGCGAAGGTGATCTTATGCCCTCGCAATGCGAGCGCACGATAGATGCCGCGATAATACGTGGCGGCACCGTTCCAGTAGCAAGAGGTGATGCTCGAGCCGATCACGAAGATCTTCACGCGTTCAATCCTTCAATGATCTCAGTCAACTGTTCAGCGCGATGCATGCATGTATGGCGACTGCGGATCGTTTCTAACCCGTTCGCAGCCATTTGCGCTCGCGCTTTATCGTCTTTCAGGAGCGCTTCGATCTCGTCTTTCATTGCCTTTCCATCCGCCACCATCGCAAAATCCTGCCCCGGACGGAAGAGGTTTTCTGCGTCCTCCCATGGCGCGCATATCAGCGGGACGCCACACGCCAGCGCTTCAAACACGCGGATGGTGGGGATCCCGGCAAGTCCATTCGCATATTGCCTGCGCGGCACGTGTACCGCCAGCGCGCTCTCTGCGTATGCCCGTGGCGCATCAAGGTTGGGAAGATAACCGCGATAGTCAATGCCCGCCTGTTGCAAGGTCAGAATGGCTTGCTCCGGATAACGCACTCCGTGGACAACAAACTTTTTGTCCGGTAACCCGCGGGCGGGTTGGAACAAAAACTCGTCCAACTCTCTCGCTCTTTCCTCATCGCCCCAGTTGCCGATCCACAATACATCTTGCGTCTTCGGCAGTTCCAGTGGACGGAATTCATCGATATCTGCTGCTTCGTGGAAGGTCCACACATTCCGCACGCCAAATCCGTCCGCGTAAATACGACGGATCGACTCCCCAAACGCCAGCACTCCATCCACCTTATGCAGATGGAACTTGAGCATCTGGCCGGCTTGCGAGTAAGCGCGATGGTGAGTGTCATGGAAGAGTGCTTTGAACCCGTACTCCTGCTTGAAACTCAGGATAAGGTTCGCCACCGCCGGCTCATTCCACTCATGGATGATGACCACGTCCGCATCGCGCAGCTCTTCAGTGAGGTAATCTTCCAAACCAGAGTCATTCTGATAGAAGTGGACGTCGAGCTCAGGATATCGCCTGCGAAATTGGTCGATGGCATCGATCGCGCGCTCACCCTCGGCCTGCATCAAGTTGGTCAGCGACCACGATCCGAGCTGTTCATAGCAACGCACCTTGAATCCCAACTGCCCCAATGCCTTTGCCAGCCCGCGCAGGAAATGCGCGTTGCCATGGTTCCAATCCGAGACGAGTGAGTGGGAGAACAATTTTATGTTCACGCTGCGAATGCCCCCATCGGCACCACTGCCCGATACAGGTTCAGGTAGTCCTCCACCATACGATCGGCGGTGAAGCGCTGTCGCGCGCGGTCATAAGCGAGCTTGGCATAGGTTCCCCGCAGCTCCGAATCGGCATGCAGCTCGCGCAATGCTCGCTCAAGGTCATGCTCATTGTTGTTCTCGAAATAGACCGCAGTGTCTCCCCAGATCTCCCGCAGCGGAGGGATATCACTGGCGACGATGGCGCAACGTGAGAGCGCGGCCTCCAGTGGTGCCAGGCCGAACGGCTCATAGCGCGAGGTGGCTATGTAGAGCCCCGAACGCGCGTAAAGCTGTTGCAGTTGTAGGTCCGCCAGCACTCCCTTGAAAAATAATTTCGGCGTGCTGGATTCCACCATCCCCGCCGAGGTCACCACCGTCTCCGGATTCTTTGTGGAACCCACCACATGCACGATGCAGGGGGGATCGATGCGCGTGAGGAGTGCGGCATTCTTGCCGAAATCCCAGATCCTTCCCACAGTCAGCGCAGAATCATCCTTGCTTATATGGGGATTGAATAGTTTTGGCGAGCGCCCGTTGTAGACCACCGATCCCAGTTTCGGCGCCGCATAATGTTTCTTTACTTGTTCCAGCATCCAGCGCGTGGGTGCCACAACCGCCGTCGCATGAGAAAGGCCTTGAGAGACGTATCCGCGGTACTTACGTATCCATCTGCCATCCTTGGGTTCGGTGCCATGCACCGCCATCCACCAGCTCACAATGTCACTGTGGGCCACCACGATGCGAGGCACCTCGCATTCCAGGTTGCCGTAAAAATATTGGTTGAAATGCAGCAGGTCTGGTTTTGTTTCCGCGATGATCGCTTTCAGATATTCCGCCGAAGCATTTAAGTCATCTTCGCTCTCCTGCATCCATTCCAATTTGAAAGCCGTGGGATGGAACTCAAGCTTCGCGCCGGCAAGGCTCAAGGCATCGATCCATTCCGTCTGCTGGGGCGTAGGGATCTCCCCAAAGCTCACGAGCGTGACCTGCTCGCCGCGGGAGATCAATCCACTCACCAACTCGCGGGTGTAGGTCCAGACGCCGCCGATCGCGTCAGCGGTGACTAGGATGTGCATTCAAGTGCCTCGATCGGCAAAGGGGACTGCTCTTGTATGTCGCTAAACCCCTTGCCGCTGAAAGATGAGGTGTACCAGCGGTGCGCGCGCTCCCAGGCGTCATCGTCCGGCTGTTCGCCAAAGGTCTTCGAATACAGTGGACTGCCGGGGAACGGGAACATCGGCACCGGTTCACTCACCCACACTCCTTCGCGCTTCAGCATCTCCTGCCAGGCGCGGATCTCAGTCCGGTCATCCTTATCGGTCAAGATCAGATTCGCCTGAACCCACGGAATACGTTTCTTCGCCTGGATGAGCAGCTCCGTGATGCGGTGGGTCCCTATGCGGCAATTCTTATTGAGCTCTTCCCTGCCCTCTGCCGTAATAGATTCGACACCGCATTCCATCGAGATGGTGTGCGCCCGCGCCAAAAGGTCCAGCGACTCTTCGTCCCATAGGTCGATGCGTGATTGAAAGCCGATGGAAACGTCACGCTCAGCGATGCCTTCAAGCAGCGTCTTAACGTTCTTCCCCACGCCGAAGATCTCATCGATGAAATAGACATAGTTCACTCCGAGAGCGATGAGGCGATCGATCTCCAGCAGTACATGGTCCACTGCACGCTCGCGGAATTGATTGCGGAAGAGGGTCTTATTGCAGAATGTGCAGCTCCACGGGCAGCCACGCGCAAACTCCAGCTCCGCGCCGCGGCCTTCACCGGAAAACACGTGGTGGCGGTGCGCATGTCCTTCCACGTTGTAGTTCTTGAAATCCAGAGCGCCCAATGCCCGCATATCAGACACGCCCAGGGATCCGCTTATATGCAGCGATCCATCTTCGCGGCGGAAGCAGCAACCATCGATCGCCGCCCACGCTTCGCTGGCAAGTCTTACGATCGACTCATCCGGCTCGCCACGGAAGGCGACATCGCAATTTGTTTTGCGCATGATCGCCGTTGCGGTCGCGGAGGTATGCGGGCCTATGACAACGCTCTTCGCCTTGCTTCCGATCCCGGCGATCCATTCCTTTGGGACCCGCACCTCCGGCGGTGGACAGCGCCAGAATAGATAGGAGGGCGCAGTCGGAATCACCAGAAAATCAGGCTGGAAAGCGTTCACTCTGCGCCTGGTCTCTTGCACGGTGAGCTTGTCCACCTGGGCATCGATCAGCAAAGGCTCGTGCCCAGCCTCTCGTACTTTGTCAAAGGCGAACAACAGCTCCAAAGGATAGTGTTCTTCCTTGCAGCCAAAATATGTGGAGCCTTTGAAGTCCCAGTTCGGATTGACGAACGCGAATCTCATTTATGCGGTCCTGGAGAATTCCGCGGCCATGGATGACGCGGAGACTGCTTGCGCGGGCTCGAAGGCATCGCGGTTTTCCTGCCACCATTCGTGGATGCGTTCTATCGTGTTGCGTACGTCAGATTTCGGCTTCCATCCCGTGTGGCGGGAGAATTTGGAGAAGTCGGTCACATAGATCAACTGGTCTCCCGGGCGCCGCTGCTCAAAAGTGTGATCCAGTTCTTTGCCCGTCAACTCTTCGATCACCCGGATCAGTTCCAGCAGGGAGACCGTGTTCTCCGGCCCGCCACCAAGGTTGTAGATCTCGCCTTCAGTCTTCTGCAGCCCGCAACGTGCGGACTCAAAGGCATTCATGAGATCGCCAATGTAGAGTACGTCGCGCACCTGGCGGCCATCTCCAAAGATAGTGAGCCTGCGCGATTGCAAGGCGGAGTACAGAAAGTGCGCCACCCAACCCTGGTCTTCATTCCCAAACTGCTGTTCCCCGGCAATGCAGGACATGCGAAAGACCACGGCGGGAATGCCGTAGATCCGCGAGTAATCGCGCACATACTGGTCGGCCGCGCCCTTCGAACATCCGTAGGGTGAGTGGAAATCCAGCGGCTGTGTCTCATCAATGCCGGCGCGGTCCGTGTAGCGATAGCGCGTGCTGGTCACCGCAAGCCCCGGAGTGCCCATGTCGCCATACACTTTGTTGGTTGAGGTAAAAAGCAGGAACGGGCGATTGCCGGATTTGCGCGCGCCTTCCAGCACATTAAAGCTGCCCAGCATATTCACTTCAAAATCGTGCCGTGGGTCCGCGACCGATTTTGTCACCGCCACCTGAGCGGCGAAGTGGTATATCTCGGTGGCATCGGCTGTCGCCCGCTCCACCAGCAATGCGTCACGCACATCACCAATGGTGACTTTGAGCCTGCCATTCCGCCTGGCGGCGTTCTTTAACCACTCAAGATTGTGTTGCACGCCCGGTCGTGACAGGTTGTCGAAGACATGGACTGAGGCGTCCGTCTCCTGCAATAAGCGGCGCGCCCAATTGGAACCGATGAATCCCGCGCCCCCAAGGATCAGCGCTCGCCTTTCGCTATTCTTCGTCCCATTGCCATTCTTCATTCGTCGCGTGTCCCTTTTATGCGGTCAGGCCAAAATTGTTCAGTTGCGCCACGGCATATACCGCGCGATCTTCTGCTTGCTGCGAACGCAGCCACTCAACCAGTCCCCGCATCCCGTCCTCAAATCTCACTTGCGGCTCATACCCCAGGACCCGGCTCGCCAGCGATATATCTCCGAAACAGTGGCGAATGTCTCCAGCACGATATTTCCCGGTGATCTCCGCGCAAATATCTTTCCCTAACGCCTTGGTCAATGCCTCTGATACCTCGCGGATCGAGATCGGTTCGCCGCTCCCGATATTCACCGCCATGCCGTCGGCGCCGGACTTCTCCATCGCCAGCAGATTTGCATTCACCACGTCGTGGACGCTCACAAAGTCCCGCATCTGCATGCCGTCTTCAAAGATCATGGGAGAGTTATTGTTCATCAGCCGCGCGGCGAAGATGGCTGCCACCCCGGTGTACGGGTTGGAAAGCGCCTGCCGCGTCCCATAGATGTTGAAGTAGCGCAACGCCACTACCGGCAACCCGTACGTGCGCCCGTACAGCAGGCAGAGCTCTTCCTGGTCCTTCTTTGAAAGCGCATAGACTGAAGTGCATTGCAGCGCCTTGGCCTCCGTTGTTGGGATGGGAGTAAGTACGCTACTGCATCGCGGACAAACCGTCTCCCACTGCTTCTTCCGGACCTGGCTGTTATGGCGCGGTGCCGGAGCCACATCTCCGCAGCCGCCGCAGAGATACTGCCCCTCCCCGTAAATAGACATGGACGATGCCACGATCAGCTTCTCCACCTTGACCTTGCGGTCCAGCAGTTTCTGCAACAGGATGGCCGTGCCTTGCGTGTTCGAACCCATATAGTTGCTGATCTCATACATGGATTGCCCCACCCCCACCGCCGCCGCCAGGTGGAATATCACGTCGACTCCCGTGACCGTCTCTTCCACCAGGCTTTCGTCGCGCATGTCGCCCTTGATGAATTCGACGTCTGGCGACATATAGTCCGGATAGCCACGGCCGTGCACTTGTGGGCTCAAGCTGTCAAAAACGCGCACCTCATGGCCGCGTTCGAGTAGCGCATCCACCAGGTGCGAGCCCACGAATCCCGCTCCGCCCGTCACCAATATCTTTTTTGCCATCATCCAGCTCCTTGCCCTATTTCCAGCTCCCGCGCTTTTTTCACCCCCGGCGCCGCATAACGACGCACCGCCCAAACAGCAAAATCAACAAAGTCCTGCGTATCCTTCGGCGGAGAGGCATAGTGCCGGTCGATCCCTAAATGCTCTGGCGTGTAGCAAAGTGTGATCGTGGTGGTGAACTCCTCGAGTGCATTCATCTGGGTATCGAACCATTGCTCCGCATTCTCCTGAAAGCGGTCCGCCCAACTCACCCCCGTGCGGACATGCTTCACCCCCAGCTTGCGCAGCCATTCCACCGCCGGCTGCAATCGATGGTCCCGGTAATGGAACCACTGGCAGATCCCAAACTTTTGCGGGAAAGCTCCCGCAGCCAGCTTCGGCGTCCCATCTTCCTTGAGCAGCCCCATGTAGTAATGCCGATAGTAAGAGCTGCCTTCCGCTTCTTTGTGCCGCGTGGTCGCGCTCCACGTGGCGGGTAGGTCATACAAGCTGTACCAGTGCACCCGTTCCACCAACCCCTGCAAAAGTTCCGCGGTACGCTGGATCCCGAAGAGCTGTACTTCTTCCGCGCCAAAGCTGGAGACGCCCACTTCGCTGATCCAGATGGGCAGTTGGGTCACGGCGCGGACCTCTTCGATCTTCTTCGGCCATTCGTGGATCTGCCAGTGGTTCCAATCCAGCGGGAATCCATGCAGCGCAACCACGTCCACCGCGTCCAACACGCCGTACGAGCCCAGCAAAGCGATAAAATGCGGATCGATGGGAGAGATCCCGCCCAACACAATGCGCAAGTCTGGATTCTCCCGGCGGATCGCCTTGGCGGCAGAGATCGTCATTTCCGCGAACATCTTCCAATCGGGATCGATCTTGAAATCCCAATGCGAGAGATTGTTCGGTTCGTTCCACAGCATGACCGCTTCAACCATCGTGCTCCTCGTAAAGTGAGACCGTTCTACAAAGTTCCGTCTAGTTCCATCTCCAGGATGGAACGGCCGTCGCGGTGCGCTGACTTAGGTTCGCACACCCAGGTCTCTGACTCAGGATGGTCCACGATCTCCAGTCCCGAGCTGCGCAACATCGCCTCTGCTCCGCTCCGGTTGGGAATGAACCAGTTTGTCTGGTCCTTCGAGTAGGACTTCTCAATGAAATATGCGCAGGGGAAATCCGGCTCGCTGAAGATGCTTGAATCCCAGAAGTCGTAATCGTCTTGCGCTGCGTATTCTTTCGTCGAACCTCGTAGCATGGTCTGGAAGATCAATTTCCCGCCAGGCTTGATCCTGGTGATCACTTTATCCAATGCCAGCAGCGGATATCGAAGGTGGTAGAACACTCCCAGGAAAAGCACCCAGTCGAACTGTCCGGGAATCTCGTCCACTTGATAGACGCTCCGCTTTTGAAATTCAATATCTAAGCCAAGTGTCTTTGCCGCGAACTCTCCCTGGCTCAGGTACCGGTCATCCACATCCACTCCCAGCACCCGTCCCGCATTGCGCCGCTTCAATGCGATGGAATAGAACCCGGCATTGCAGCCCACATCCAGAACACTTCCGCCATTCAAGTCTTCAGGAAAAGCCTTTTGCAGATGTTTCCACTTCACATGGGGGTAGTCGCCGAGGAAATGCTGAGGCGCGGTGCGCACGCCGTGCAGGTCGATGTTGTGAAACCAGTCCCCTAATTCGCTGATCTGTTTCGCTAGATCGTTTTTATCGTTCTCAGAGAAAGCTAGGGGTGATGCCTGGAGGTTTGTTGCCAAAGAATGCCTCTTGCGACGCACGTAGCGTCCGGGTGCCGCGGCTAACCATCTACTTAGAACGATGATTGCCCATGGGCGTTGCCTGTAAAGCGAACATCTACAATCCATCTCTCATTTTTACAATTACTTACGGGTGTTTTTCCTTACCCCGAGCCATTCACTATTTGGACTGGCCCTGCGGCTATCCAATGTTATTTTTTCGCTGGAACGCCTCGCGCGTGCCTGGAAAGCCTGCATGGTATGGTGGAAGGAACGCTGAATCTGTTCCAACCACCCTGTCGTGTGACCGAACCCGAAAAACAATCCAAGCCTACGCGCCGCGTCGTTGCCGCCATTATCGTCGGTGAAGACGGAAGGATCCTCGTCTGCCAGCGCAAGAAAGATCAGCCCCTGGGATTGAAGTGGGAGTTCCCTGGCGGCAAGATCGAGCCCAATGAAGCGAATACCACCGCTCTTGAGCGTGAATTGAGTGAGGAGTTGGGCATTCACGCCGAGGTCGGCGAGGAAGTGGCGCGCTTCGTCCATACTTACCGCAATGGCGGATCCGTCGAGCTGGCGTTCTTCCTGGTGCGAAAGTACTCGGGCCAGATCGAGAATCGCATATTCAATGACTTGCAATGGGCGCACCGCGCGGAACTTCCTCGCTTTGATTTCCTGGAAGCGGATATCAAGCTGGTGCGGGAGATCGCAGCAGGCAAGATCTTCTAAGCGTTCGGCATGAACAGCATGGCGATGGTAAGCAATGCCATCACAATGGCGGTTGTCCAAGCGATAACATTAAACAACCGCGAATTCACGTACCTGCCCATCAACTCGGATTTATTCACCAGCAGCAACATGAAGACCAGCACGAATGGCAGCAGCACGCCATTCAATACCTGCGAAAGCACTGCGATCGTCAGCAGAGGCAGCCGCGGGATCAAGATGACCGCCGCACCCATTCCCACCAACAAGGTGTAGAGCCAATAGAACGCGGGAGCTTCCTTGAACTTCTTGTCCAGCCCGGACTCGAATCCCATGCCCTCACAAACGGTGTACGCCGTGGAGAGGGGCAGGATAGAAGCAGCGAACAAGGAGGCATTGAACAGCCCCGCCGCAAAAAGCATGAACGCATAATTTCCCGCCAATGGCCGCAAGCTATTGGCAGCTTCAGAGGCGTCTTTGATGTCTCGCCCGCCGGATGCGAAGATCGTTGCCGCGCACGCCACCACTATGAACCATGCAACAACGTCGGTAAAAATCGATCCGGCGATCACATCCAGCCGAGACGCCCCGAATTGCTTTGCGGTCACGCCTTTTTCCACGATCGATGCTTGCAGGTAAAACTGCATCCACGGAGCGATCGTCGCGCCGATCATGCCCACCACCAGATAGATGTAACGATGGCTGGTCAGTTGGGCGCGTCCCGGGGGTGTCACCGTGCTGGCCAGCGCATGGCTCCAATCCGGCTTAGCGAGCACCCCGGCGACAATGTATGCAATGTAGAAAAGTGATGCCAGCAGGAACACTTTTTCTACCGTCTTGTAATTCCCTTTCACCACAATGAACCACACCAGCACCGCACAGATGGGGACGCTGATGTATTTGGAGATATTGAACAGCTCCAAACTGCTGGCGATACCGGCGAACTCCGCAACCACGTTGCTGAAATTCGTGATCACCAGCAGGAACATCATCACGAAGGTGGTGCGAAAGCCGTACTCTTCGCGGATCAGGTCGCTCAATCCCTTGCCGGTCACCGCGCCCATGCGCGCCGACATCTCCTGCACCACGATCAGCGCCAGCGTCATGGGGATCATGGTCCACAGGAGCGAATAGCCGAACTGCGCGCCGGCAAATGAGTAGGTATAAATGCCGCCCGCATCGTTATCAACATTGGCAGTGATGAAACCCGGCCCCACCACGGCGAGGAAGAGCATTATCCGGATTTTCCATGACTTGAGCCGGTTCATCGCGTGCGACCGATTGTGGGGAATTGTGCCGGAGAGATGGACTCCGGCTCTTTCAAATTACCACTGCCACCCATCATTTGGGGGAAAGAAGTTACGGCTTGCGCCGCAGGATGCTGATCACATCATCGGCGGTGATGATGCCGCACAGCCTCGACCCGCTGTCCATCACCGGCAGTGACATCAGGTTGTACTTGTCGAACATCTCCGCCACTTCTAATTCGCTGGCTTCCGGGGCGCAGGAGATGAATTCATCGGCAGCAAGCGTATGCATCGGAGTATTGGCCGGGGCCAAAGCGATCTTCGCCAGTGGCACTGACCCCACCAGTTTGTCATCAGCGGTCACCAGGTACACAGTGTTGATCGTCTCCACGCCGCCTTCATACTTCCGCAGCAACTCGATCGCATTCTCCACCGTGTCCGTGGGGCCACAGTAAAGATAGTCGGTCGTCATATGGCCGGCGGCGGTGTTCTCCTCGAACTCAAGCAGCTCTTCCACCTCTTCGCGCTCTGCGGGCTCCATCTCGCCCAGGATCTCCTCGGAGCGCTCCTCGGTCAGGTCGCCTAGCAGATTCGCGGCGGCATCGGGATCCATCTCCTCCACAATGTCCGCGGCATGGTCGGAGTCAAGCGACTCCAGCAGCGACTTCTGCATCCGGGGATCGATCTCTTCCAGCGCATCGGCGGCTACATCCTCATCCAGTGACTCAAATACCGCCTCGCGTTGCGCCGGTGCCAGCTCTTCCAGAATGTCGGCGATGTCCGCGGGATGCAGCTTTGCCAGCCGCTCATGCTCGATCTTCAGCCGGATACGGCGCGCGGGGTCGATCTCGATCAGGTCAACAAACTCCCAGGGAATGCCGCGCGAGTTCAACTTCGCGACCAGTGAATGGATCGCACGCCGCGGAACGATCCCCTTCAGCAGTCGCCGCACCGCGCCCCGAGGGCCCACGTCTACTTCTGCAATGCGCAGCGCGGGCCGTCCATCGCGCTGCTCCACGGAGATGTCCACGTCATTCACGCGGACCACTTTTCTGCCGTGCACATCAATGATCTGCTGGTCCATCAAATCACGTTCCAGCAACAGAAATCCTTCAGAGCTGGTGAGCGGCTGCCAATCCGCGGGCGCGTTATTTGATTCCACCATCAGGCTGGTGACCGAGCGCAGGTCACAGGGCCGCAGCATGCGATCGCCACTCGAAGTGCGCACGATCAGCGCCGCCAAGTGCGATGGATCATCCTGCGGCGCAAGCGCCACCTCCCGCACCCGTCCGGTGAACGCCCCCGAGGGGTCGACCACCGCCGCGCCCAGCAGCTCCGAGAGTGCAACATTCGCCATCCTTGGCAGCATATAAGAGGTGGCGAAATGAGACTAGTCAGGTCCCGAATTGTGGAAAATTTCGGGTACCCCCTCCCCCCCTCCCCCCACTCAAAAATTTGAAAATAAAGGACTTAGTTTCCCACAACACGTAAAAATTTGAAAACAAATGAGTTAAAGGTATAAATTTGAAAAAAAAGGAGTTAGCGAGACGGAAAACCAGTGGCTCAGGGAGAACAAAAGGAAATACAAGAACAACCGCGAAGTGTCAACGAGGTTATGCGGCAAATGCCGGGTGCCCCATCTTGATAAGCGCAGCGCATCAAGGGTGGGTTTGACAAAGTCGCGAGCGCAGCGAGCTCTCCACCAGTAATCTAAAACCAATGGGTGGCCCACTCAGGCCCCTTTGCCGGGTGCGCTATCGTATAGATTTGTCGCACTAGTAATGTAGGAATAACCCTGATTAGGATTATCTGCATCATTGGAGATTATCCAGTGGAATGAAGCATTACCAACGTCGCAGTTCTATCAAGCTCAATGCGGAAACTATAACTCCAGTACAAATACTGGGTTCATCAGCGGGTCGCAGCTCAGAACCAACATTATGCGACACGAATCTGGGACTGTCCAAGGACACTACGGAATGTATGTAGCCGCGCAAAATAATCCCGCCAAGAACGTCGGAGCCGGGCTAGAACCGGTTGTCGACCATAGCAATGGAACGACATTCCAAGCCTTCGTATCGAACGCGCTATCGGGTCGAATTAGCGCCATCTCACAAGCGACCAAGAGTCCCGAACCTTTTGATGTGAATCACGATCAAAATGGAGTTTTTGATGGCCCGATTAACTTTACACCCTATGCTGCGTGCCAGTAAAAAAATCGCTGTCTCTGCAATTTGCAGCGGGATCGCCTGTGCGTCCATATTCGCTGCCGGAAATCGGGACAAAGAGCTGGATCTAAGAATGGCCCGCATCACTCAGCCGAGCGTCACCATTGTCGGTGGCAGCGGTGTCGGAGGAGGCATTGGGAGTCAGGGTTTGGCAGGCGCGGACCCAGTGACCCTCGCAGTAGTTAGTTATGACTTATCAGCCTGTAGACAGGGATATATCGAGGTCACGAGCCAAATCGAGAACACACAAGGGGAAGCGGTGAAACTGCCCTGGAACCCTGACGGGGCAGCGGTAATCAAACCTGGAAATGTCCGGCAGTTTCGGTTCCGTGACCTTGCTATCTCCGTTATCCAACAGAACGATAGACCCGAAATCGTAAAATCGGAGGGATCGGTTTTCCTCTTTGGGGCCGGGTCGGCGGGAAACTCTGAGATTGCCCTTCAACCGCACGAGAGCGCCATCATCAGGAACATGAGGGTCTATGGAAGCGCTGAAAATTTGTGTACCGGAAGATTCTTTGTCACTGCCGTGTTATCAGCTGACAATCTTGTGAAAACCGACCACGGCTACGTGCTACATTCGCGCCCTCTTTGGCGAGTGCGATCGAAATAGTGGAAAACATTAAAGAGGTTCGCAGCCGAACCATGCGATCTACTGGTCGACAATGGATCCGAGTTGCCGGCGGCGGTCTCTGACAAAATTTTCCGCACCCAGAAAGTAATGTGAAATGTGGCCGGTGGCCCACTCAACGTTCTTTTCGTTGAGTGGGGGATAGATCCTGAACGACGCCTGCGCCACCTTTTCTTGCAATGCCATGCGACGAGTGCCATTAAACCGGGCTAACTGACGTGAGACAATCGGGGTTACGTCGGAGAGTGGCCCCGTAGCTCAGATGGACAGAGCAGCGGTTTCCTAAACCGTTGGTCGCAGGTTCGACTCCTGCCGGGGTCACCAGATCAATCTCTCGCCCGCTTCCAGTACCAGTATCCGGGCAAGCCGATGGCAACCAGCAACCCGCTGGCAAGCGCTTCACCCGGCCGTTCCACCACTGTGTTCACGCACCATGCCCCGGTAATCAACACGTACAAGGCTGGCAGCCAGGGATATCCGGTGCATCGGTAGGGCCGGGGCATCTCCGGATGCTTCCGCCGCAGGATGAACAACGCGACCACCGTGACGGAATACGACAACGTCATGGCGAAGGTGGTGTAGGTGAAGAGCTGGTCGTAGCGTCCGCTGAGGGTGAGCGCGGCAGCCCAGACCCCCTGCGCGACCAGAGCGAAGACCGGGGTCCTCCAGCGAGGATGCACGTTCGCCATGCGGCGAAAAAAAACTCCGTCGATGGCCATGGCATAGCTCACCCGCGCCGCAGCCAGGATGTTGCTGGAAAGCGCTCCAAAGCAAGAGATGGCGATCAGCAGCGAGAGCCAATAGGCGGCACGGGAGGAAAATAGAAGCGCTGCCGCGCTTTCCGCCACGGTGCCGGAGCGTGCCATTGCTGCCGGAGGCATGGCGTAGAGGTATGCGGCGTTCATCCCGATATAGAGCGCGATGATGCACAGCACTCCGATCACCAGGGAGCGCGGGATATTCCGCTCCGGCTGGCGGATCTCGCCGGCCACCCAGGAAGCGTAGACCCAGCCATCGTAGGTCCAGAAGACCGCGATGAGAGCGACCCCCAGGGCTGCCCTCAGGTTCGGCGATGCCGCCGTCAGCAGGCTTCCGCTGGAATGAAAGTTTGACCAGCTTCCGTGCCCCACGGAAAAGCCGAAGAGGATGAATGCTGCAATCGCGCCGAATTTGATCCAGGTAGCAACGTTCTGCAGCATTGCGCCGCGCTTCAAGCCCATCACATTCACAAGCGTCAGGATGGCAACCGCGCTGAGAGCGACAATGTCTCCACGGGTGAGCGTGAATGAACGAGCATGCGCGGAGAGGGTGAACACTGGCGCGGTGGCGCTGAATGCGGGAACCACCTTTGCCAGATACACGGCGAAGCTTACCGCCAGAGCGGCCATGCCGCCTGTGTTGCCGGCAATGAACATCATCCAGCCATACATGAAGGCAGCGGGCTCACCATAGGCTTCACGAAGATAGACGTACTGGCCTCCGGCCTGGGGATACATGGCGCCCAGCTCCGCGAAGGCGAAGCATCCGAGCAGCGCGATGGCACCGCCGGCAATCCATATAAAGAGGATCAAAGAAGGCGAAGAGAGTTGAGCGGCAACATCCTTGGGCGTGAGAAAGATGGCGCCACCGATCACCCCGCCCACGACGAGCAGCACGGAATCAAGAAGTGAAAGTCCGCGCACGAGACCCGGGCGTCCCTTCTCTGTGGAGTGCTCCGCTGGTGGCTGCTGCGCTATGATTCTCTCCGTGACAACGCGACCTCACTCCCAAGCGGAATCGAGAATCATCGACCCGGACGTGGCCCGTGCATCTACATTGCCCTCACGCTTTTATACCGAATCTTCGCTGATGGCGCTGGAGAAAGAAAAGATATTCGCGCGCACCTGGCAGATCGTGGGCCATGCGGCGCAGGTTGCAAAAATCGGAGACTACTTTACTACGCAATCGGCAGACGAGCCGCTGGTGATCACCCGGGACACAAATGGCGAGCTTCGCGGTTTTTATAATGTATGCAGACACCGCGCCGGACCTCCGGCGCAGGGATGCGGGTCGCGAAAGCTCTTTCGCTGCCTCTATCACGGCTGGACCTACTCCCTGGAGGGAAAACTGCTGAATGCTCCGGAGATGGAAGGTACCGCTGATTTCCGCCCAGCAGATTTTGCGTTGCGTCCCGTCCGCTGCGAAGAGTGGGGAGGGCTCATCTTCGTAAATCTGGACGACGATGCGGAGCCGCTGACGCAGGCATTGCGCGAACTGCCCCAGCAGGCAGAGAAATTCGGGCTGGAGAAGATGCGGCTGTTTGCGCGACGCGAATATGTGATGGAGTGCGATTGGAAGACCTATATTGACAATTTTCTGGAGGGTTACCACCTGCCCAGCGTGCATCCCAGCCTGAACCGCGAACTCGATTACAGCCGATACTCAACCGAGTTATTCGAACGCCATTCATTCCAGGGGAGTCCGATACGCGGGCCGGAGAATGAAGCGACGGTTGATCGCAGGTATGCGCAATCGAAGGGCGACTTGAGTGCCGAGTACTTCTGGATCTTCCCCAACTGGATGCTGAACTGTTATCCGGACAATG